>CAYSMK010000026.1:0-70212 GCA_964432205.1 uncultured Geobacter sp.
CTGGGGGAGGGCAAAGAGTTCTCCCCCCGGAGGGGGGAGGCAGGAGGGGGGAATGCAGAGTAGTCAGGTTCCGCCTTAGTAATTGGCAGACCTCCGAGGGGTCAAAGCCTCGGAGGTCTCCCGAACAGAAATGGAGAAATGCCGTGGAACAGTCATTCATTAGCGAACTGAAACAAATCGTCGGCGATCAGTACACGCTCACTGACCGGGAGTCGCTGGCGGTCTACGGCTACGATTCCACGCCGGAACTCGAAAGCCGGCCCGGGGCGGTGCTGTTGCCGGGGAGTACCGATGAGGTGGTCCGCATCATGCGCCTCTGCCACGAGGCCGGGGTGAGCGTCACACCCCGCGGCTCTGGCACCAACCTGTCGGGTGGTTCGTTGTCGGTCAATGCCGGCGTGGTGATCCAGACCAGCCGCATGAACCGGATCATCGAGATCGACGAGGAGAACCTGACCGCCACGGTGGAACCGGGGGTGGTGACCAGCGTTCTGCACCGGGAGGTGGAGTCGCGTGGCCTCTTCTATCCCCCCGATCCCGGCAGCATGAACATCTCCACCATGGGGGGGAATGTGGCCGAGAATTCAGGCGGCCTGCGCGGCCTGAAATATGGGGTCACCGCCGACTATGTCATGGGGCTGGAGACCGTTCTGGCGGACGGCGACATGTTGAAGAGCGGCGGCAAGGTCGTTAAGGACGTTGCCGGATACAGCCTCAATCCGCTGCTGGTTTCATCAGAAGGGACTCTCGGATTCTTCACCGGCATCATTGTCAAGCTGATCCCCCGGCCGCAGGGCAAGATCACCATGCTGGCCCATTTCCCGGTATTGCAGGATGCTGCCTTGGCGGTCTCGGCCATCATCGCCGCCAAGGTGATCCCTGCCACTCTGGAATTCCTTGATAAAGTGACCATCAGGTGCGTAGAGGATTACGCCCATGTCGGATTGCCGCTGGACGTGGACGCCGTGCTGCTGATCGAGGTGGACGGACATCCGGTGGTGATTGCAGAGGAGGCCGCTGCGGTGGCGGAGATCTGCAAAAAGCATCGCTGTTCATTCTTCCAGACGGCGAAAGACGCCGAAGAGGCGCTTAAGCTGGCCACGGCCCGCCGTACGGCACTTTCGGCCCTGGCCCGGCTCAAACCGACCACCATCCTGGAGGACGCCACCGTGCCGCGCAGTTGTATCGCCGCCATGCTGCAGGTCATCCAGGATTCTGCCAAAAAATATTCTGTCACCATCGGCACCTTCGGCCACGCCGGCGACGGCAACCTGCATCCCACCTGTCTGACCGACGAGCGGGACAAGGATGAGATCGCTCGTGCCCATGCCGCCTTTTCCGAGATCTTCGACGCTGCCATCGCCATGGGTGGGACCATTACCGGCGAGCACGGGGTCGGCATCGCCAAGAAGAAGTACCTGCCGAGGCTGGTGGGGGAGTCGGGGATTCGCGTCATGCGGGGGATAAAGCAGGCGTTTGATCCAAAGGGGATACTGAATCCGGGGAAAGTATTTTGATCACTGTCCACGAAAAGCACGAAATTTCACGAAAGAGAAGCAACGATCAGAATAAACCGTATGTATTTCTGTGTTCCTGATGCCTGAGCTTAACTCTTGTTTGTTTTACTTTCGTGTCTTTCGTGCATTTCGTGGACAAAAGAGGTTTTTATGGACTACGTCAAACTGATCAACTGCATGCGCTGTGGCATGTGTCTGCCGGTCTGCCCGACCTATAAGGAGACCTTTCTGGAGACCGCTTCGCCCCGCGGCAGGGTGGCCCTGGTGCGGAAATTACAGGAAGGGGAGCTGGACCAGTCGGAGCGGTTGCTGGAATACCTCTCGCTCTGCCTGGACTGCCAGGCCTGCGCCTCTGCCTGCCCCTGCGGGGTCAATGCCGGCGAGCTGGTGGCCGAGTTCACCTGCGAGCGGAAGGGGGAAGCCGGTCTCGGCTTCATGGAAAACCTGATCCTGCGCAAGCTGGTGCCCCATCCGGACCGTCTTGAGACATCCATGGTGCCGATGCGGATCTACCAGCAAAGCGGCCTGCAGAAGCTGGTCAGACGACTCGGTGTCCTGAAGATGTTCCCCAAACCGCTGGCACGGATGGAGGGGCTCCTCCCCGAGCTGCCGTCCAGAGCGCTACGTCAGACCATCCAGGAGGTCACGCCGGCATGCGGCACGGAGCGCGGCACGGTCGGTTTCTTCCTCGGCTGCGTCATGAGCCTGATCTTCTCCGAGGCAAGCCGGGCCACCATCCTGCTGCTCTCGTCGCTGGGTTACCGGGTGATCACCCCGCGTGACCAGGTCTGCTGCGGCGCTCCCAATATGCTGGGGGGGGACCTGGAGGGGCTGAAGGAGGCGGCACGCACCAACGTGGAGCTGTTCGGCGGCTACGGGGTCGACTTCATCGTCACCGACTGCGGCGGCTGCGGGGCCGAGCTGAAGAAGTACGGACACCACCTGGACGGCGATACCGCAGCCGCGGCGTTCAGCGGCAAGGTGCGCGACATCTCCCAGCTCCTGGCCTTGCATGCCGAGGAGTTGCGGCCGCTCTTGAAGCCGCTCGGAATGCGGGTCACCTATCACGACCCCTGTCACATTGCCCATTGCCAGGGGGTGCGCAGGGAGCCGCGCGACCTGCTGAAACTGATCCCCGGTCTTTCGTATGCCGAGCTGAACGAGGCCGATGCCTGCTGCGGCAGCGCCGGCACCTACAATATCGGGAAGCCGGAGATGTCTGACCGGGTGCTCCGCCGCAAGGTGGAGAACATCAGGACCACCGGCGCCGAGCTGCTGGTCACGTCAAATCCGGGCTGCCTTTTGCAGCTCAGAAAGGCGCTGGCGGAAGAGACGCCACCGCTTCGGGTCGTGCATCTCACCGAGCTGCTGCTCGCCAGCAGCAGGGGAACAGCGCCATAAACCTGTTGCCATCGGCCGGAGTATGGTGTATCCATTACTGAAATCAGTCGCACCGTCTCCGTGGCCTACATGAACTTCAAACCGATCAGACCGAAAAAGATAGCGACCCAGATCGCCGAACAGATCCGGACCTCCATCCTGGCCGGCGAGTTCACCCCGGGCGAAAAACTCCCCCCCGAACGGGAGCTGGCCGAAATGTTCGGCGTCTCCCGGCCCTCTGTCCGCGAAGCACTCAACACCCTCGCTGCTGCCGGTCTGGTGGAGTCCTACCAGGGTGGCGGCACGGTCGTGAAGTCCCTGGTGGAAAGCGGTTCCGGGCCTCCCCTGTCGGAACTGATCAAGGTGGAGCGTGAGCGGGCCCTGGATGTGATCGAGGTCCGCAAGTGCATGGAGGGGTGGACCGCCTATTACGCGGCTGAGCGGGCGCTTCCCGAAGACCTGCGCAAGCTGGCGGCCATCATCGACGGCATGGAACGGAACCTGGCCGGCATGCAGCCGTCCGAGGATCTGGACGCCAATTTTCACATCATCATCGCCAAGGCGACCCACAACATCGTCTGGCTGCACCTGATGCAGAGCATCTTCGACGCCATGAAGGAGTTCCAGCAAGGGGTCTGGCGGGCGGTCTACCTGACCGGCGACGACCAGCGCACGCTCTTCGATCATCACCGCACCATCTACGAGGCGATCCGCGACCGCGACCCGGAAGGGGCGCGCGACCGGATGCTCACCCATCTGAACTTTGCCGAGGCACGAAGCAGCGTCTATCTCCGCCAGGAAACCGCCTGACCCGTTCCTCCCCCGTTATCTGTTGCCGAATCCGTGAGCTGTCTTGCCCCTTGCGGGTGTCCGAATCAGGAGGAATCATGAAACGGAAAACTCTCCTGGTGCATCTGCACAACGATGTGGATGCCTTTTCAGTGAAGCCCCGCCATCTTGCCCGGATACGGGAGGCCTTTCCCGACGTCGCCCTCGTCGAGTCGACCGACCGGGAAGGGTTGCAGGCCGGTCTCGCCGCTGCCGACTGGCTCCTGACCTGGAGTTTCCGCCCGGAGTGGTATGCGGCGTCGCCACGGCTCGAAGCCGTCTTTACCCCTGCCGCCGGCAACGATTGGGTTCCGCCCGACCCGACCGGCCGGGTGCGGAATTTTTACGGCCATTTCCATGGCCGGATCATGCGGGAAAGCCTGCTGGCGATGATGCTCCATTTCAACCGCCGTCTGGCCCGGACCATGGCCAACCAGGAGCGGACGGTCTGGGATCGGGGAGTCAACTACGGCTGTTCATCACTGTTCAGCCAAGCGGTAGTGATTGTGGGTTACGGGGCCATCGGCAGGCAGATGGCGGAACTTCTCAAGGCGTTCGGCGCTCGGGTGACAGGGATAAAGCGGTCGTTAGAGGGGATTGGCAGGGACCCGCATACCGAAAGGGTCGTGACCTTCGACCAACTGGAAGAAGAGCTGCCGATTGCCGATCACGTAGTCCTGATGCTCCCCGGCGGACCGGACACCACCGATCTGTTCACCGAGCGGCACCTCAGCCTGATGAAGCCCGGCTCCTACCTGTACAACCTTGGACGTGGCAACTGCTATCGGGAGGAACACCTGGTGCATGCCCTGCAACGCGGCCCGCTGGCCGGCGCCGGGCTCGATGTGTTCCGGGAGGAGCCGCTGCCGCCGTCTTCCCGGCTCTGGAATCTTCCCAACGTGCTGATCACCCCGCACGCCAGCGCCATCAGTCGGGAGTATCTCGACCTCTATATCGAGGAATGGATTGAAACCTTCAAGGGGGTGGGGAGAGGTGATGGACGGTGATGCAGTGTAAATTTTGTCTTGACAGCGGGAATTGTCTTGTGTGATAAAGGATAAAATCGGTCTTTAAAGGTTCGTTATGATGGAACTGACCCGCAAGGGTGAATATGCAATCCGCGGCATCGTGTATCTGGCCCAGCAGCCGCCGGGCAAGATCGCCCTTATCAGTGAGATCGCCGACGCAACGGATGTGCCCCAGACCTTTCTGGCCAAGATCTTTCAGAGCTTTGCCAAACTCGGCCTGGTCCAGTCCTTCCGGGGGACCGGCGGTGGATTCCTCCTGGGACGTTCCCCGTCCCAGATCACCCTGCGCCAGGTGGTGGAAGCGGTTGAAGGTCCGATCATGCCCAACCGCTGCCTGATGGTAGAGGGGAGTTGCGACAGATCCGCACGCTGCCTGGTACACCCGGTCTGGCGCAAGGTTCAGAACGAAGTTGGCAAGATTCTTGATAATGTCACTCTGGAAGATCTGGCAAAAGCATAAATATTTCACCAAGGCTTTTTTTTGTCCAACAACAGGATATAATTAGTCCTGTTAGCCTGATCTAACACTCAACCGGTTATCGATCCCTCGATTCACCAGGAAAACAACACAGCAGAGGAGGAAGTATGGACGTTTTAACCCTCAGTCAGTTGCAGTTCGCAGCGACAGGCATGTTTCACTGGATTTTTGTCCCCCTCACACTCGGGCTATCGATCATTACTGCCTGGATGGAGACCAAGTATGTCACCACGGGAGACGAGACCTGGCTTCGCATGACAAAGTTCTGGGGCAAGCTGTTCCTGATCAACTTCGCACTGGGGGTGGTCACCGGCATCACCATGGAGTTCCAGTTCGGGATGAACTGGGCGGAGTATTCGCGCTACGTGGGAGACATCTTCGGTGCACCACTGGCAATTGAAGCGACCTTTGCCTTCTTTCTCGAATCGGTGTTCATCGGCGTCTGGATCTTCGGCTGGAACAAGGTGTCAAAAAAGGTCCACCTGCTGGCCATCTGGCTCGCCGCTGTCGCCACAAACATTTCTGCGCTGATCATCCTGCTGGCAAACGCCTGGATGCAGAAGCCGGTCGGCTACGTGATGCGCAACGGCAGGGCCGAGATGAGCGACTTCCTGGCCGTTCTCACCAATGACTACGGTTGGATCAAGTTCATACATACGCTGCTTTCGGGTTATGCCCTTGCCGCCTTCGTGATCATGGGCGTCTCCGCCTGGCACCTGCTGCGCAGGAACGAGATTGACTTCTTCAAGCGCTCCTTCAGGCTGGCAGCTGTCTGGGCATTTGTCTCCACCCTCGGTGTTGCCGTGACGGGCGACATGCACGCCGTGGAAATCGCCGAACATCAGCCGACCAAGTTCGCGGCCATGGAGTCGCAATGGGAAACCAAGCGCGGTGTCGGCATGAGCCTGCTGCTGATCCCGGATGTGGCGAAAGAGTGCAACAGCGTCGATCAGCTCTGCATTCCAAATTTGTTGAGTCTGCTGGCGTTCCATGATGCAACCGGTGAAATCAAGGGGCTGAAGTCTTTTCCCAAGGAACTCCGCCCGCCGGTCATGCCGACCTTCCTCAGCTTCCGGCTGATGACCGGTCTGGGAATGTTCATGCTGTTGACCAGTCTGGTCGGTATCTTTTTGTCACGCAGGGAAAAATTCGCCGAATACCGCCTGTTCCTGATGCTCATGGTTTGCGCAATACCGGCCCCCTATCTGGCACAGCAGTTGGGGTGGCTCGTGGCCGAATTGGGTCGTCAACCCTGGATCGTGTACGGTGTGCTCAAGACCTCCGATGCGGTCTCCAAGGCGATCACAACCACCCAGGTGGCCCTGTCGCTGACCGGCTTTGTCCTGCTGTACGGCATGTTGGGTGCAATTGACGTCTTTCTGCTGGTCAGACACGCCAAAAAAGGGCCGGACAAGGATCTTTCAACCATACTCAACGTGCAGGGGAGGGGATAAGTCATGGATATATCGGTCTTCCAGATCATCTGGTTCGTCTTGTGGGGCGTATTGTGGGGTGTCTACTTCATGCTGGACGGCTTTGTCCTCGGGTCCGGTTTCCTGGCCGGTTTCCTGGCGAAAAACGACATCGAGAAACGGGTCCTGATCAATTCGGTCGGTCCGGTCTGGGACGGCAACGAGGTCTGGTTGATAACCGCCGGCGGGGCAACCTTTGCGGCATTTCCCACCACCTATGCCCTGATGTTCAGCAATCTGTATTCGGCCCTGCTGCTGCTGCTGTTTTCACTGATCGTGCGGGGTGTTTCCTTTGAGTTCAGGAGCAAGCTGGAAAGCAGCAGCTGGAGGAAGTCATGGGATGTGGCGATCGTCGTCTCCAGTTTCCTCCCGGCGCTGCTGTTCGGCGTGGCATTCGGCAATATCTTCAAAGGCATTCCGATGAAAAACGATTTCGCCGCCCTGAACTTTTCCTATGACGGTTCGCTAATCGGCCTGCTCAACCCCTATGGCCTGGTGACCGGTGTGCTGTTCGTGCTGCTCTTTGCCGTGCACGGTTCCCTCTACGCGGCAATCAAAACAACCGGCGACCTGAGTGCACGAGGGGCTGCCCTGGCCAATAGACTCTGGCTGCCGTTACTGATCGTTGCCGTTGCGTTCCTTGGCTATACCTACCCGGCCACCAGGCTGTACGACAATTTTCTCAAGGCGCCGGCGCTGCTGATCATCCCGGTCGTTGCCGTTGTGTCGCTGCTGCTTGTCAAGGTGTATGCCGGCAAAGGGGAACTGCACCGGGCCTTCCTCTTCTCCTGTCTGACCATCGTCTTCGTGGTCTTTACCGGCGTGGCCGGGCTTTTTCCGAACCTGATTCCCTCAAGCATCGATCCGGCCTCCAACCTGACCATCTTCAATTCGTCGTCGAGCCTGCTGACGTTGCAGATCATGACCGTGGTGGCGTTCATATTCGTGCCGATCGTTATCCTGTACAAAATCTGGGTCTATCGCGTGTTCCGGGCGCGGGTCACCAATGAGGACGTACTTGAGGACAGCGAGGCCTACTGAACCGCGTATACTCAATACACCTGAAAGGCGGTTCAATCCATTAATCGTTTTCAGCAGGCCCGATCGGCACCCCGGTCGGGCCTGTTTGCATCACGGAGGGGGGTGTGCTATAAACAGTGTGCATCAATACACAGTTTCCGGAGGTGATGTGACATGGGTTTCAGGTACCTGTTTCTTGCAGTTTTGATACTTCTGAACGGCGCGGTCGCTGCCATTGCCGCCGACAAGGTGGACCCGGACGCCGTCGTGAAGCAGGGGGAATTTGCCGTACGGCTCGTCAATGCAACCGGGCTCGCGGCGGGGTTGCCGGAAAAGCCGGCCGTGAAGGATTGCCTGGCGATCCTTGGTGGCAACCGGAGCTACCTGTTTGAGGCCGAAGAGTTCTTCGACAAGGTCGGTGACCGGGTAACGGTGCGCAGCCTGAAGGTGTACGGACCCTTTTCCGGTAAGGGGTGGGTCAGCGGGACCACTACACCCACCCCGGTACGTTTCAGGGTACTGCTTCCCCTGGGGGGAAAGTACACCTTTTCGGTTGCCGCCAAAGGTAACGGTCAGACCTGGTCGATAGCCGGTAAGGCATTCAGGGTGAATCCCGGCGAAACCATCAAGGAGGTGACTGCCGGCACCATCAACCTGACGGCAGGGTATCTGGACTTCAATGTCATGCTCCCCCCCGAGGGAGTGATCGATTATGTCCGCTTCGAGGCGCCGACCCTCCCGGCCGCAGCTCCCCTCGCCGGCTGGCAGCCGGACGAGCCGCTCAGACTGTCCACTCTGGCAGAAATCGTGACCCCGCTGCTCGATCTGGAAAAAAGTCTGCCGGATGACAAAAGTGCGCCGGTTAGACCCCTTGCGGTTGCCGTGTACGGGAAACTGCCGCCTAATGTCGAGGTGACTGATTCGACCGTCCTGGGGCGGCCGATGGCGCCCAAATGGGTCAAGACCGGTGGCGCTCCGGTAACGATCGATCTTCCTCTCCAGATCGATGCCGCTGCTGCCTATCGCATCAGGGTCCGTTTTACCGGTGCCGAACTGACGACGGTCATCGGCAACCAGACCATTACCAGGACGGGGAAACCGTATCTGGAGTGGTATGACCTCGGTGCCATCCGTCTCACCGCCGGCAGCCATCAATTGCGGCTGAAGCTCTCCCCATTTGCCGGGGTGGATGTGGTGGAGTTGACCAAGAAAACATCGGCTGCTGCCGATTATCTGGCTGCAGCCAAGATAACCGGCAATCCTTCGTCGGCGGTAAAGAACGCCGATCTGGACGCCATGTTGCCCGGGATCGCCGGCCGCTATCAAGAGCGTCACTAACCGACCGGGGGGAGGCAGGACGTGGACCGACCGCTCCTCCTCCCCCTGTGTGCGCTTATTCTCGGCCTCTGCACTGCCTGGTTCCTGCCGTTCCCCAACCCGCCAACCGTTCCCCTCGTAGGCCTGCTCTTTGCCGTTGCGGCGTTGTCGCTGTTTCGACGCAGCACGATTCCGTTTGCCGGTGCCGTCATGGCGCTCCTTTTCGTCTGGGGCTTCTGGTCGCTCCAGCCGCTTCTGCACCCGAAGAGTGCTGATCGACAGCTGAGCCGGCTGGCAGATGGTACCGACCTGACCATGGAAGGGGTCGTTGACCGCCGTCCGGAAAACAGGGACCAGGGGCTGCGGCTGACCGTTCAGGTGGACCGCGTTTTTGGCACCGGGCGGCTCGTATCGGCTGCCGGCAGGGTTCTCGTTACTGTTGGTAGCGGTCTGCCGGCCTGCACCACCGGCGACAGGATCAGGTTCGTGGCGCGGCTGAAGGAGCCGCGCCCCTATGGCCTGCCGGGAGAGTTCGACTATCGGCGCTTCCTGGCGCTTAGAGGCATAGGGGTGACCGCGTTTGTGGCAGAGGGGAAGGATATCGTCCTCCTCGAAACAGCGGCACGACCTTCACTGGAACGGCGGATCGATCTCCTGGCCGACCGGATAGGAAAGGGGATCGACGCCGCCCTGCCGCAGCCGGAAGCGGGCATACTGCGGGCGCTGCTGATCGGCGACATGGGCAAGGTGCCACAGGGGATCAAGGATGCCTACAGCCGCACCGGTGTGAACCATATCCTCTCCATATCCGGCTTCCATGTCGGCATCGTTGCCCTCATGCTGCTGCACCTCCTGTTTGCCGCCTGTCGCCTGGTCCCTTTTCTGCTCCTCCATGGCTGGGTGCGGCGCGGACTCGGGGTGACGGTCTTGCCGGCGATCCTGTTCTACCTGCTGCTTTCCGGTTCGGCCCCGGCGACCGTGCGCTCGGTGGTCATGCTCGCGGCGTACGGTCTGGCGCTGCTCCTGGAGCGGGAAACCGACCCGATCAACGCGCTGATGCTGGCCGCACTGGTGATCCTTGGTCTTGAGCCGCCAGCCCTGTTCGATCTTTCCTTCCAATTCTCGTTTCTGGCCCTGTGGGGGATCATCGTGCTGACCCCGCTTTTCATGCGGCCTTGGTCCAGTCTGGGCAAGGGGGTATGCTATCGGCTGCTGCAGCTCCTGATGGCCTCTGCGGCGGCGACTCTCGCGACGCTCCTGCCGGTGGCCTATTATTTCCATCAGGCATCGGCTACCGGTCTGATCAGCAACTTTCTCATTATCCCGCTCATGGGGTATGGCGCGGTCCTGGCCGGTTTCGTCGCCCTGCCGCTGCTCGTCGCCCTGCCGCTGCTCGTCGCCTCTCCGCCCCTGGCGTTGCCGTTCCTGCACCTGGCGGGATTCATGATCCACCTCTCCAACTGGCTCATCGGCTATCTGGACCGTCTGCCACTCCTGCCCAGGTTTGCACCGGACCGGCTGCAACTTGGCCTCTTTTTCCTGGCAATGGTCGCAATCACCTTTGTCAGACGTCCCGGCTGGCGGTTCGGCGCAACCGGCGTCCTGTTGGCCGGCATATTCGGCGCTGCCCTGCTGCCGGGGGTACGGCCGGCTGGCGCATTTTCGATCCTGTTTCTGAGTGTCGGGCAGGGGGAGTCGACCCTGCTGACGTTTCCCGACGGCAAGACCATGCTCATCGATGGTGGCGGCAGCTTTCGGGAAACCGTCCACGATGTGGGCGAACGGCTGGTGGCGCCTGCTCTCTGGGAGCTCGGGGTACGGAACATAGATTATCTCGTCCTCAGCCATCCCCACCCGGATCATCTGAACGGCCTGCTCTTCATTGCCCGGCAGTTTCGGATCGGTGAGTTCTGGGAGGGGGAAGGCGTAGGGGCCGATGAGCGGTATCTGGCGTTGAAACAGCTTCTGGGCGAGCGGGGAGTGCGGTGTCGCGTCAAACGCGGTGCTGACCCGGCGGCAAACATCGGCGGTGTGCGGGTAGAGGTGCTGAGTCCTTCCGGCGCGACGACCGGCGCGAGCGACGCCAACGATGCGTCACTGATCCTGCGGTTTTCCGATGGTCCCTTTTCGCTCCTCATGACCGGCGATGCGGGAAGGGAGATTCAACGGCGCCTGTTGGCAAAATCGGAGCAGGTCCGGTGCTCGGTACTCAAGGTTCCCCACCACGGCAGCCGGCTCACCAACGATCCCGAATTCTTCTTTGCCGCGGCGCCGCGGGTTGCGGTGGTTTCCGCCGGCTACGACAACCGGTTCCGGTTTCCGGCTCCGGAAACCGTTGTCCACCTGCAGCGGAGCGGGGCTGTCGTGTACCGGACCGATCTGCACGGCACCATCATGATCGAGCATCGCGGGCCAGAGGCGGGGTTCCGTATTTCCACGCCGTTCGGCCATTTCAATTGACACTGTTTCCCCTGTTTGTTAGCTTTTACTTCTGTTCAGCTTGTCCACCGGGCTGCACCAAAGGAGTTTCCATTCATGGAAAAGATACTGGTTGTCGAGGATGACAAGTTTTTCCGCGAGGTCTTTTCCAGCCTTCTCGAAGAGGACGGCTACCATGTGGACGTGGCTGCCACCGGACACGAAGCCCTGAAGAAGCTTGCCAAGGAAGAGTACCAGGTGGTGGTGACCGATCTGATGATGGCGGATATCAGCGGTCTTGAGATCCTCTCCCGGGTCAAGCAGCTGGACCCGGCAATCGAGGTGATCATGGTGACCGGTCATGGCAATATTGAAACTGCAATCTATGCCTTGAAGAACGGTGCCCGTGATTACCTGATGAAACCGATCAATCACGAGGAGTTCAGACATGCCGTTGCCCTTTGTATGGAGCAGCGGCGTCTATTGGACGAGAACCTGGAGCTGAAATCCCAGATCAAACTCTTCCAGGTAAGCCAGAATATTGCCAACTGTCTTGATCTGGAGCGGATCTACGCTATGGTGGTCGATGCCCTTGCCAAGGAAGTCGGCGGTTCGAAGGGACTCGGTTTCTTTCCCGGTGGTGACGGTGCGCTGGACCTTAAGGTCTGCAGGGGGGTGAGCGAGGCAATCGGTAATCAGCTTGCCGAATACCTGCAGAGAGGGTATGACTGGCACAAGGATGGGGCCGAGAGTCTCGTGGTCCTGAACAATTTCCTTCCCAAGGAACAGAGTGGTCCGGACCCGGGTGGCATCAAGGATGCCCTGCTGTTTTTCATCAGGTCAAAGCGTCATCTGCAGGGGGTGGTGGCCATCTTCAACACCCCGCGTAAATCGTTCCCGGCCGAGATCAACTACCGGAACGTGAACTTTCTGCTGGATCAGTCTTCCCTGGCCCTTGAAAACGCCATCCGGTACACTACGGTCAAGAATCTGCTGAATATCGACGAGTTGACCGGACTCTACAATTACCGTTACCTGGAAATAGCCCTGGAGCGCGAGATCAAGCGGTCGAATCGTTTCGGCCTTGATCTGTCGGTCATTTTCCTGGATATCGATCACCTGAAGTCGGTCAACGATGCCCATGGCCACCTGGTCGGTAGCAGTATCCTCAAGGAGGTCGGGGGACTCATCAAGCGATCGGTGCGTGAGGTGGACATCATCATCCGCTACGGTGGCGACGAATATACCGTGCTCCTGGTGGAGACCGGTCCCAACGGGGCGGCAATCGTTGCGGAGCGTATCCGCAAGGCCATTGAGGAACATACCTTTGTCATCAATGAGAGTCTCAGGCTGAGGCTCACGGCCAGCCTGGGGTATGCCAGCTACCCCGGTGATTCATCGTCCAAGGTGGAACTCCTGGAAATGGCTGACCAGGCCATGTATTTCGGAAAAGCCAGCGGCAAGAATACGGTTTTTCATATCCCATCAGAGACATTCCGGCAGATTGCCGAGAGTAAGGAGAGCGTCAGTTGATCGTCAACGCCATCAAGGGATTCAACGATATCCTGCCCGGGGAAGTCGAGAAGTGGCAGCATATCGAAGCAACCGCCCGGCGGGTCTTCGGTTTTTACGGTTTCGCAGAAATCCGGATACCGATTCTGGAAAAAACCGAACTGTTTGCCCGTTCCATCGGTGATGCCACGGACATCGTCGAGAAGGAGATGTACTCCTTTGTCGACAAAGGGGAAAACCGCATTACCTTGCGGCCTGAAGGGACTGCCGGCGTCATGCGCGCCTTCATCGAGCATAAGCTCTATGCGGCCGATGCGGTCAGCAAGCTTTACTACATGGGGCCGATGTTTCGCTACGAGCGGCCGCAGAAGGGTCGTTACCGCCAGTTCCACCAGATCGGCGCCGAGGTGACCGGGGTGAAGGACCCGAAAGTGGATGCCCAGGTACTGACCATGCTCTGCCACTTCTTCGCGGAGCTCGGTCTTACGGAACCCCGCCTGGAGATCAATTCCCTCGGCTGCCCCGACTGTCGTCCCGCCTACCGGACCGCACTGAAGGAGTTCCTGCGCGAGCGGCTGTCGGCCCTGTGCGAGGACTGCCAGCGCCGGTTCGAGACCAACCCGCTCAGGGCTCTTGATTGCAAGGGGGCTGGCTGCAAAGAGGCTACCATCGGGGCACCGTCGGTCCTTGACCACCTCTGCGGGGCCTGTGACGACCATTTCGCCGCGACCCGCAGGTATCTGGAACAGGTGGGGACCGACTACACCATCAACAACCGGATGGTGCGCGGGCTGGACTATTACACCCGGACCACCTTCGAGCTGGTCACCGGCCTGTTGGGTGCCCAGAGTGCCGTGGCAGCCGGTGGCAGGTACGATGGCCTGATCAGCGAACTGGGTGGCCCTGCCATCCCGGGAATCGGCTTTGCCATGGGAGTAGAGCGGGTAGCGCTGCTGCTGGATGCCAAAGAGTTCCGTACCCGTCCCGACCTCTTCATCGTTGCCCTGGGTGACGAGGCCCAGGAACGGGCGTTTGCCCTTATGTGCGCCCTGCAACGGGCCGGGGTTACGGTCGAGATCGATTACGAGGGGAAGAGCCTGAAGAGCCAGTTGCGCAGGTCCGACAAGTTCAACAGTCGATTCTCCCTCATCATCGGTGGAGACGAACTGGCCCGCGGCACGGCCGTGCTGAAGGATATGGATCGTGGCACCCAGGAGGATGTGGCACTCAAGGTGGAACTGGTGCTGGGCGCAATCAGCTGACGAGGCGTTGCATTTCCTTAAAGAAAAGGCCGGCAGATTCTCGGATCTGCCGGCCTTTTTTATCTGTCCAGCGGGCCAAGCCGGCTGAAAGCCTCCCACTCGGGTGGCTGGTAGGTTTCACGCCGCCAGCGAAGTCCGCCATCCTTGATTGTGCCGGGGGCCGTGGCGCTGAAGAGAAGCTGGAAGGCGAGATAGAGAATGGTGAACTGCTGGTTCACGTTGCCCGGTTCACCGAGCGCATGTCCAAAAGGAAACCTGAGAAAAAGGGCACGTGGCGGGGGGCATTTTTCGGTGATTTCACGGACAATGGAAAGTGCAACGGTCGGGATGCCGGTTGCCTCGATTGCCCTTGCCACCAGTCCCACGGACCGGTTGCAGCTGCCTCAGGCGGGTATCAGCAGTGCGTAGTCTACGCCGGCCGATGCCAGGCTGGCTGCCAGTTCGGGGCCGGTGCGGGTTCGGAGTGTTTCCAGGTGCCGGCCGGCAATGTGCCCCATGAGCCCATAGGCAGGCGAATGACAGTTCTTTAGGATACCCTGTTGCACTAATTCGAGGAACCGCTCAATTGGCAGGACGAGGTTAAGGTCTCGCTCGGCATCCCGATGGTCGTAATAATCATGGGTAATTGTCAGGCTGGAGCGGGGGGTGTCGAGGGGGATTTCTCGCCAAGTCGGGTCACCATCGGGGTCAACCATCGAGAAGGGGGGCTGATCGATGCGGTGTACACCGCCGGTGGTAATCAGGGCGACATTTGCATCGCGCAGCTCTTTGCCAGGGATGGTCCAGGGAATAGTGTCGGAATTCCTGTCAAGCTTTCTTCCCCATGATGCGGCGAGATCCGGGAAGAATGAGAAGATGCGAGCCAGCATGCGGTGTCTGAAACGAATAAGTTCCATGCTGACTAGACGATACAGCTCACCACTTTGTAGACCTCGTTCATTACCACGTCGGGGTCGGTGGCCTGATGCATGATCATGTCACGAAGCCTGACGAAAGATTCCACCGTCATTTTGTTTATTTCCAGTCCGACACCGTTTTCGTCCTGTCTTATGACCCGGGCGTCCATGCCGATATCGGTGTACGGGTAGGCATTTACTGTCACATGTACCGGGTTGCTTAAAGGAATCAGTATCGATGTCTTTACGTACATCCCCTTGAGGCTGATGTCATCCACTTCACCTGAGAGGCTGGAATCATTGTATTCAAGCGATACGTCAGCCTTTAGTTTGACCCTGGTAAAATTTCGCTTTTCCATTGGCCAACAGCCTCCAAGTAGATTGTAAGCTAAAAAAAATTAATATATCCCAAAATTGGTATTCTTTGGAAAGATATTTTACTTATTGCTACTTGCAATAATAGTACCGCAAACAATATTGCTGAAATTGAACATGTTTTGTTTGCCTCAAGGAGGCGCGTTGGTTAAGTGTAAAGTTTTTCGACAAAGTACTCATGGCACAATTGAATGGACCAGGTTGATTTTGGGGAGGTCGCTGGAAAAAGTTGTTGACTAGGTCAACAGCTCTCTGCTATAAAGTCGGAACTTGTTGAGCGGGAATAACTCAGTGGTAGAGTGCAACCTTGCCAAGGTTGAAGTCGCGGGTTCGAATCCCGTTTCCCGCTCCATAAAATAATCAACTACTTCAAGTAGTTATCAGCATAAAGCCCCTGGCTTTGACCAAAACTTTGACCAAAAGTGGCGGCAAGGACAGGGGCTTTTGCTGTTTCCGGGGCGGTATCCGTGACTGCCATCTTGAGTCGGTAACGATCGGGGAAAGAAATTTTCATCTCCTCCAGTGACAAAAAATCTTCACCCAGATAGTCCAGGATCTGTTCCTTTTCGTCAACCAACCCCTGCCGATAAGCACCGTACACTTCGTCCACCATTTTCTTCGTGCTGTGCCCCATCAGATCCACCAGGCGGGTCTTCGTCACCCCGATCAGCAGCGACCACTGCACCAGTGTATGCCGGGCGGCGTAAGGAACCCGCGGCGGAAGCCCGGCCGCTTTCAGCGCCTTATCCCAGACCGTCTTTCTGAACGAATCATAGTTGAACGGTTTGCCGTCCTTCATGGATAGCACGAACTGATCGGCCGGAAGAGAGACGTCGTTGGCAAAAGTGATAACCTCGTCACGGCTCGAAGCCGATATTGCCTGATCGATGAACTTTTTCAGCCTGCCGGTCAGCGGAATCTCCCGCTTGCGGTACCAGTTCTTCGGCTTGAACTTCAGATGGCACTTGCCCGCCTTGTCTTTGACCACCGAACAGCGGACCTGGATGGAAGCGCCCTTGACATGCTGCTTCTGAAGCCCCTCCAGTTCCGACCCGATCATCCCCATCAACAGCAGCTCCATAACTGGATAATAATGGGGATCGACAAAGGCCAGAAGCTGTTGCCACTCGGACAGCAGAAACACATCCCGTGTCGAGCAGACCTCCTCGACGACACCATTGGCTTGGGCAGCACGCCGTTCCCGTTCCTGAAGCTCCTGGTCGGTCAGCTCCTTTAGCCTTTCCGTCGCCGCCGGAAACGGCGAGCGGATAGTCCAGTTGTGCTCGTCGCACCCCGCCTGCCAGATCCTGATCATCGGGGCGAGAATGTTTTTTACCCGTTTCACCGACAACGGTTTTGCCTTTTTTGCAAGCCTGCCGACAACCCTTTTGGGCCTGTTGCACCTTTTCAGATTGTCAATGAACGTCTCAACTGTCCCGGCCGTGATCTGCGCGAAGGGCATCCCGCCAAAATAGGGCAGGATTCTGGAGGCAAGAGCCTCCCGGTAATCCCGTTGCTTGGTCACCGAGGCAAAGGTAGGGATCTTCCTATCCATCCACTTCTTAGCGAACTCGCCGAACAGCACATGCTCCGGCTCGGGCTTGAAATCGTGTCCCTCAAGGGCCGTGAAGTGGGCCTTGGTTGCCTCGTCGAACCAGTAGAAGGTCTTGGCGAACTGCAAGGTCCGGTTGCGTATCTTCTCGCCGACATTGTTCATGAACTGGACCAGCTCTTCACGGTTTGCGGCCGTATCCTCCCGATCAGTAGGAAAACGGAGCCGCTGGTTGTAGTAATAAAAACTGATGTACAGGTACTTGGACCCCTTGGTCCGGTAGATGCTGCTGAACCTGGGCTTCTCCAGTTTACCCTGCCGCCGTACCTTCTTGTTGCTTTTCATGTGTCATGTCCTTTCCATGCGCTACCCCCTTTCGGCTGATTTTCGTTTGCCGAAAAATGATAGCGCGCCTATTGGTGATCATCAAGCTTTTAACTTCAGCCGGACTCGGTTTCCTCCGGTGCGACTGCGCAAATGTGGGCGTGCGGTGGGCCGATCCGGATGTAGGTGCCGCAGCAGGTCGCGCAGCGAATTTTCGCTCCAGGGGAAACGATAGATCCGGCCAACCTTACAGTAGTGTACACCGGCGACCAGTTTGCCTGACTCCATCCAGTACGGATTGTGTTGCTGCAGACTGTCATGCGCCTAGCGAACTCGGTCAGAGAAACCATTTCTATTGAAGAAGTTTCGGACTGTGAAAGCATATACCCCTCTCAAAGCGTACTAAGGAGGATATGCCGTCAACTGCAGACAGTATATGGTAGGTAATAGGTACAAAGAGAGTGTTAAAATGGAAGATATGCGGTAATAGTCATGGATAATTAGATAATATGCTTATATCTAAAATAGCTATAAACCTAATAATGACAGTCATTCTTGCGGATTATTAAATGCAGCAAAAGGTTTGATACTTATAAAATTATATAACAGTTAGAAATGTTACTAAAGATTTGCACAATAAGACCGACATGTCATACTAACACTAGTTCCTAACTGGAACTCTCCAATCGCTAACTGCGAGCGGACACACCGGTCAACGTCACCGGTTGACACGTGCTGCGAATTAGATCTATCAGGGCGTCCAGCTTGTAGATTCCACATTCGCAGTATTGCTACTGGACACACGGCGCATCGGAGAGCTGCTCCTGCTAACTGCGGTGCAGCTACTCGAAATTCAAAAAACTTGTAGGATGGAATACCTGCGCCCATGATGACCCATGACGACTGTTGTGGGTCATTTCATTTGGGTGCGAAACACGCTGCTGCAATTGTCGAGAACCTTAGCCGAAAACCTGAATCACACACAGACAGCTGTGGCGCTATCGGCGAGTCACAGCTGTTTAAACTCCTACCGCGATTAAATTGCCAAAAAACGCTGTTAATTCAATCAAATAGGATGTAACCGCGATTCCCATTATGGATTTGGGGTTTGCGCAGCAAAGCCCAGCGAACGGACTTCGTCCGTTCGTAATCCATTCGGATTTTGCCGAACTCGATGTTCGGCGAAATCCGACCGCACGGCCGTACCGTCCAGGTTCGACCGCACACATCTCTCATCAGGCGCATTCGCCTGTTACACCCTTTGTACTGCAAGGACATTGGAATGAAGTCCGATGTCCCTGCTTCAAATAGCCAAAACAGTAAATGCGGCCCTGAGCACAGCGTCTTAGCCAGACGCTGGAGCCGGGGTGTCGTAGCGTCAATGTCCGACAGCCAATCGGATACATAGCTACGGCGGAGGTCGCTGGGTGCACGGAGACGTGCTCGCCCAGTGGCAACGGGGGCTGTGAGGTGAAATTCCTTGCTTCTACCCATTATATTGAAGGTTTTGGGCGACACGAAAATTGTCTGATTCCGGCAAACAGGAATCAGGCACGGTATCCATGAAGTGGTGAAAATCCACTCGGCGGGACGGTAGGAATACCGTAACGCTCGACGCGGCGGGGGAGGTCCTGATCGGTAACGATTCGGACTAAATAGCTCAACCCGTAAAGGTCCTGTCTGATGCCGACAGGGTAAAGCGCCCATGAGGGTGCAACCGCGTGAGATCACAGAGAGAGGCGAGGCCGAACCGCGATGAATTCAGCACATACGGAAAGCCCGGTTTTGCCGGGTAAGTAAGGGGGTGTTTCCAGATCCGGCCCCGATGCAGATGCGTCACAAGTGTTGAAGGAGCGACCTGACTCTTTGATCGACATGAATACCTAACGTGGAAAGGCCCGAACGGCGCCCTTTTGGGCGTGCGAGGGCTGATTAGCGCTGATTATTACCGTTTGAGGTCCGCTGCAAGGCAGTGGTGGACCGAGTCCCGCCGGGTGGCACCGGCAAACAACGGGACACGGGAAAATCGGCATCTCTGCATTTACTGTTTTGGGGCGTGGCTGCCCCTCTTGTCATGCTGTCCTAGAGGACGGCGTGACAAGCGGCGCAGCCAAGTCGGCCGGGAGGCCCTGCGCCCATCAAATTTACCGGGAGGTGGATTATGGGCACGACAAGAACGAATCAGCAAAAGGGCATATATTCAATAAACTACCTGTGTGCCAGCTGGCAGGGCTTTCTACAGCAGGTGGTATATCAAATTGCCCGCGGCTACCACCATCACTGCCTTACCCGTCTTTCTGAGGACAAGCGTGACAAATGGCCACTGATCGATCAGAAATTGATTTACAAATACCAATCAGTCGTATCAAAAGACCAGCGATACCGTATTAAACGGGCCGGCCGCGCCAACGTCATTTACCTGCGGTGGGAGCACTGCGCCCTGCTCCTGATGACCGATGGAGCGCATGGCGATCTGGACGACCGTTTTTGTTACATAAACGCGACGCCATTAACAATTCAGGTATCCCCGATAATTGGCCTGAAGATCCATTACGGCGCCAAGGGGGTAACCGTCCATTTGGCCAAAGACAGTTATCAGGGGTTGAAAACAATCCTGTGGGATGCGGCCAGACTCGTCACGCGCAATCCCGACCTGCTGAAACGGGAATTTGACAAGCTGAACGGCTTGCCGTGCTGGGGCGGGATCATCGAGCAGAAAAGGCAACTGCTGGATTACGCTTTGACCGAGGCAAAACGCCAGGGGTGTCCTTTGAAGCGCGATGAATTCCGCCTGAACACACGTCGCCACATCTACCAAGTCTGGGCGCGGGACTGAATTCTTTTGAAAAGGGGGGTAGCGGTTAATCGCTACTCCCCTTTTTTTGTTTGTGAAAGACAATTTCTACTCGTACCTGAGGAGGCAAGACTACTGACCGATTTCAGTATTGCCGGATTGGGTCGCTTTTATGTTGCGTCTCGTGGCCTAACTTCTTATCCTACATGCATGCGGCAAATTCTCAAAAAAGAGATCAATATCCTGCTTACCAGCCGCCAGCATGGCATGATCGCCCGGTTAAAGGAAACCGGCATCAATATGTCCAGCCTGGCCCGGCTGGCCATCAGAAAGTTCGGCGATCAGCCGTTAGAGGAAGTCACCGACAGCGGTGGGAAAGACAAGCGCGTTGTGATCTACCTTGAACAGACCGACCTCGACAAGCTCGATGTCGTTGCCCAGCGCGAGGGGATGAGCAGGTCCGTGGTACTGAGAACTCTCTTGGCCAGGTATTTGGATGAAAACGAAGATGCCCTGAATCGGCTTTTTTGAGCCGCTCTCTTTTTTTGCTTGCCTAATACAGTATGTACTGTATCATTGAATCGTGATCTAAAAATTAGAGCGTGGAGAGAGCATTATGCATAGAGAAAGTAATAGCGTGTCAGCGACCTGCCTGATCGTCGCCGTCGAATTCGGCATCTCGTTTTCTACCAACCTGTTGCCGTCGCTGCAGTTGCAGAAATTGGGGATATACCTGAGCCTAGGGTTATTCGGCGTTTATGGCTTGCTACTCATCCATGGACAGCGCCAGCAGGCCGCTTCTGTACGCACAAGAAAGCGCCGGATGGTACCGACAAGGCGCGGAGATTGGTGATGCCGGTCACGGGGCCGCTGCTGCTTGAGGTAAAAATGATGGGTATTGATGGGGTGAGGAGGTTGCGCTGGCCCATGTGTCTTATGGAAGGGATTACGGAAATCAGGAAAGAAAAGACCTTACAATTCTATAGATTACCTTTAAATCATTCTCGTCCAATTGCCTCATCATCCTGTCCAATCCCTCCAATTTCCCCTCACGCTCGTCCAAATGGCTGAATTCAAACAGACTGCGTAATTCCACCCCGAACGCTGCAGCTATCATTTCCAAGCGGTCAACCGTGGGGGCGCTTAACCCAGTCTCAATTCTGCTCAGATGTTTGGTGTCAATATCCACAAGCTCGGCAAACTGTTCCTGCGACAGCCCGCGTCCCAGTCTGAGTTCCTTGATACGAGCACCGAGCAACTTTTTTGCATTCATTTTCATATGGATAGCTCCCGCCACAAGATGAACTGTTCTGTGAGAGCTTTAAACCGCATTAAAAGTTGACTGACCTACATTTTATGTATACCTTGCTTGATCCAAGAGGGAGTTGTCGGCAAGGGAATGCTATTTCTATCGCAAAAGGGGGTTATACGTGGTCAGATTCATCAAGTTTCTCGTAACAATTGGCACTTTCCTGATGATTGCAGGTTGTGGAGGCGGGGGAGGCGGCGGCTCTGCATCGACGGTAAGCGGTGTTGCTTCAGCTGGCGCTCCACTTACGGGAACCGTCTATCTCAAGGATGCGAAGGGGGTGGAAAGAAGCACACAGATTAGCGCCAATGGGGAATATGCCATAGATGTGAGCGGACTGACGGCCCCATATATTCTGAAATCCGGATCGTACTATTCGTTCGCTTCCGGTGCAGGAGCCACCAATGTAAACCCGTTATCACATGCTTCCATAGTCATCGCCCTGGGGGGGGGCCAATCTCGACGCAATATACGGCGACAACCTCAGCCTGTCGGCGGCGATTGCCACAATCGCCAATAATATCGACGCAATAGTTGCCGAAGTGCTTGCCAAACTTGATGCCATATATGTCCCATCCGTAACCACCTCCCAAAGAAATTACCTGACAGGTAGATATACCATCGGTCAGGGCGTGGACAAACTCTTCGATATCCTCGTGTTCTCCTTTACCAATGGCAATGTTGCCGTCAGGCAAACCGGACAGAGTACCCCCTTTCTGACCATGACGACTGGCACCGGCAGCACCGCAATTGTTGTCGCAGCTGACACCGCTCTTATCGCCAATGTTGCGGCAACTGCCTTTCCCTCTCAACGAACCTCAATGCCACAAGCAGCAGACTTTTTTCCTCTTCAGAACGGGAAGAAGTGGAATTACTCGATTATTGATACGCAATATCCCGACAAGAACGGTTCCCTCGTTATAACTGCGTTGGGAGGCAACAAGACCGAGGAACTGTATACCTATGCAAATACGATTTATAACAAACGAGCCATTAGCCAGTATGTTGTTGACGCAAACGGAATATCAGTTGCGGGTTACACAAATTATCTAAATGGCGTCATTACCTACGTATCATCAAACAGCCCCTACATGGTTTTGGTCCCGGCAAACTTATCCAGCGGAGCCGTTGTGAACAACTCATATACTACCAGTGACGCCAATTCCTCAGGAGCGGTCGAGTATACCCACATTTACAGCGCCAATATCACAGTGATCGGCATTGAAAAAGTATCAGTACCAGCCGGAACATTCGATTGCGTAAGGGTGCAAATCAGTACAAACCTTACAGCCAGCAATACGACTGTTAACAATACGATATGGTTAGCAAAAGGGGTTGGGTTGGTTAAGAGTACGTATGACACGGTTTCGACTGAGTTGGTCTCGTATCAACAGTAATATCTGCTCGGCCATGACTCTAAATGCTGGTAGCAGTTTGCAGTCGCTCAGGCCTAACAAGGTGAAGATGGGCAAAACATGCCTGTCCCCAAATCTATTGTCAAAGTCAGGAGGATAAGATGAAAAAGTGTGGGTTGTTGGTATTTGTGGCGCTAGTTTCGATACAAGGTTGCGCATCGAACCTGAAACTCGTTGAGCCTGTTTCACAAAACAGTAAAATAGCAATTCTGGAATTCAGTGATTGCATGGTCACTAATAGGGAAGACTGTTCTGGATCGGGAAAGATAGCTACAGATGTTTACAAGGAAAAGATCAATGTAGATGTCATACCACGCCCTGCGGATGTAAGTCCTGTGTATATGTACTACGTTGGTGAAGCTTCAAAAATAGGGCATGATAAGGGTTATGATTACATTGTATTTGGAATGGTTAGAGATTATAATAATGCCCCGCCCATGAGCTTCACCAACAATATCGCGGGGGTCATAATTAATGTTGCAAAAACTTCAAGCGGAACCGTTATCGCTAATCAGACTATAGTCGACACGTCCTCAAATCTAGGAAATCCGAAGTCATTGCTTGCCGATTTTGCCGCAGAAATGAAATCCGGTCTATTCAAGAAGGAGTGAGGCATGAATCGTTGCATTGCGTTCATATTTATATTTGCATTGGCCGGATGCGCCTCGACGCAGAAAAACGTTAAAATCTCCAACGACCTATCTGAAAAGAAGGTAGCTGTAAAGAAACTTGGCGTCATCGTACCGTCCTTTCAGGTGAGAGAAATATGTGTCGGTGGGAGAGTCGAGATCGATCAGGAATTGTCGAAAGCAGCACGAACATCTCTCGAAAGCGCGGCACAGAAGGTGTTGACCGAAAACGGCTTCGAGGTCGTTCTTTTTGATGCTGAGAGCGAGGCCTTTGGAAAAGCCAGGCAGTTTATCGATGTCCTGAATATCAGCTACTCAACGGTGTCGGTACAGAACCAGGTGATGTGCAATTTCCCTGATTCCAAGTATCCACCGGCGGTGAAGTTTCCGAGTGTTGATTTCAACGCGGAAATTGAAGGCAAGAAACTGGATGCCGTAGTTTTACTGTCGGGATACGACAACGAATCGAGCGGTGGGCGGAAGGCCTTGCTTGCCGCTACGAAGATAATAAGTTTTGCCGCTGGAGGCTTCCATTTCGGGGGAGGGGGATCTTCCTATTACAACGTCCTTTTACTCGGGAAGGCCAATAAACCCTTATACTTTGCATTTGACGAATCTGGCGGAACAAACGTTGTCGACAAGGCTGATGTCTCCAAGGCCATCAATAGATTGCTGAAAGCTCTACTGTGAGTCCCATCCTCAGCATGCCCCCATTGCCATGTCTACTGCAGACGGTACGCCCGCCCGGATGGAGGCAACGGTAGCCCCGGACTTGTCAATTATCATGAGCCGTGGCAACATGTCATCGGAGTTGCCTAAGATTTCCAAAGCGGCACGAAGAAGTTTCCATGTTGATTACAAGAGGGACAATGTCGAGGATACTGCTCGTAGACGACGACCCGGACTACCTGCTACTGGTCGGGAATTTGCTCAGAACCGATGGCCTGCCAGTCCAGACCGCCACCAGCGGCAAAGAGGCCCTTGCGTACCTTGAGCATGGTTCATTTAGCCTGCTCATGACCGACTATCACATGCCGGGGATGGACGGCCTGACCCTGGCCAGGATGGCGGCAATGGTAGCCCCTGACTTGGCCATCATTATGAGCAGCGGCAGCATCTCACCGGAGTTGCCAATGATGGCCGAGGTGGCGGGGATAGCGAAGGTCATTTCCAAGACCTCAACGCCGGAGGAGATAGTCGCGACGGTCAGGGAGGCGACCGGTGGGAAGGGCAAGAGCCGTGTCGACCAGGGAAGGTAAACACGAGGCGGAGGCCTTGATAATGTGCCTCTCTGCCCTTTTCGGATTCAGATAGCCGGCCTGCGAAGACTTCGTCGTGGATCTGTGGTCAGCGTTTTAGTCTGCTTAGCGAGAATGGCGATTTAAATACCCGAAACTTTCTCCAATGGTTCCGTTCAGGTCGGTGACCACGATGCCATAGGCCACAGTTGCTTGCGGGGTTACATAGGGAACGGAGTGAACCAGGAGGCCCGTTAAGCACCTCCACCTCGTACGCTGCGGATTCCGGTCCATGCCGACCGGCATTCCGCTCTGATGCCGACCGCGATTCCGGAGCGATGCCGACCGGCATTCCGCTGGCAAGCCGACCGCCATTCCGGTGCATGCCGACCGGGGTTTTGATGTAGTCGCGAGGTAACCTCACACGGTATTTTCTCCCCTCAGTTCATTAGAGGAGGATGGAATGCCACAGGAGAGAGTTACCATGCGAAAAATCAGAGAGATCCTGCGCCTTGTTTGTCATGCGGCCAGAGCAGGAAAGCAATTGCCATAGGTAACCCTTCGCAGGCCCGACAAACACTCGCAACAGTTCTGCAGAAGCACCCAGAATCTTCTCAGGAGTTCACCCTCGCCGCTCGGAAAGGTAAAGACCTTTCTGCCTCGGACGTTTTGAGAATGCTGGAATCTCCGGGAGTTTGGCCTTTATGATCCGGAGGCAGATACCGAGACGACAAATGAAACACATGACGCCGGCTGAAGTACTTCTCCAGTCGTTGGGCGTAACAGAGCCAGGGGAGATTGATCTCGAGGCCATTCTTGGCATAAAGGTCAAGCATCGCCCCCTCGAAGGTTGTGAGGCCAGGATTTTGGGGGTTGGCGACTCCGCCATTGTCACCGTCAACAATCAATGCACCTTCGGGAGGCAACGTTTTTCATTAGCCCACGAACTGGGGCACTGGCATTTTCATCGTGGGCAGGTCATGGTTTGCAGATCGGATGAGATTGGGAATTTTAGCAAAAAGGCTTCCCCCGCGGAAAAGCACGCTGATACCTATGCGGCCAACTTGCTGATGCCCAGGTACCTGTTTCTCCCCGCGATGAGATCCTTCCGTCAAATCGATTTTGAGGCAATCAGGAAACTGGGTGACAATTTTGGTGTCAGCACAACAGCGGCGGCTATCCGATGTATAGAGACAGGTGACATCCCGGCCATCCTTATATGCCATAATCATCAAGGGCGTAGTAGGTTTTCTCGTTCTCCCCTGATTCCCGACCGATGGTTCCCAAGGAAAGACCTCCAGGCTGAAAGTTCGGCCATGGATGTTCTTTTTGACCCCAAAAAAATCAATGACGATATCAGGTTCGATCGTTATGAAGCGCAACGATATGAAGTTTTGGAACAAACCTTCCGGATAGGGCCTTCAGAAATTCTTACGCTGTTGGTTTTTGAAGACGATGAGATGCTGAAAGAAGAGGCTGGATTTTAAGAAAAAAATTGATGTCACATGGGAAGCAATACTGGCCTGCAACGCCAGGATGAACGGGCTCTGAACACAGTTTCCTGGAGATCACGGCCGACAAACGGTGCCCTCCTGCACCCCGCAGTGTCACTTACGGTTTCTCTGACGTGGTCTGCGTCGTCGTTGTAAATGCTGTTGAGATGTCCTTACTCTACAGGGTTTTGGGGGGGCTTGTGGGGGATACTGTCAGCTTAGGATTCATTCCTATACTATCGTTATTATAGTATAGGAATGCCGTGGAGGTCTTTTGGTTGGGATATTTCTCTCTCCCGGCCGTATTTCTGAAAAATTCTATCGCGTGTCTCTTGGTCGAGTATTCCAACGAAGGGCATGAGCGTCGTAAGTGGGTTGAACGTTGGGACTGTTGAGTGGACCCTATAGTCAAGACAATAAACCGTCGAGTTTAAGGTGGTGCCCGGTCGCGCAGCTGACCGGCGCTGCCCCGGTTTTGAGCGTGGTTTTACGCTCGACAAATTTGTCCACGATTCTTGCTCCGCCGCCGCTGGCGGTTCGGTAGACCTGAATCGGCGTACGGTTGCCCTGCGACTGATGAGGCCGTTCAGTGTTGTAAAACTCAAAATACTCAGTCAGGCCCAACTGTAATCCAAGCATGTCGACGTACCCTTTCAGGTACACATCCTCGTGCTTCACGCTTCGCCAGAGCCGTTCTACGAAGATATTGTCCAGTGCCCGACCGCGGCCGTCCATGCTGATTGCGATGCCGTGTAACTTCAGGACGCCGGTAAAGGCATCGCTTGTGAACTGGCACCCTTGGTCAGTATTGAAAATACTCGGCGTGCCGTATAAGTCCGTAGTGACTGTTCCAGGCAGTCAACACAGAAATCGCTGTCCAGGGTGTTCGATAACCGCCATGCCAGCACTTTCCTTGAGTACCAGTCGATTACTGCCGCCAAATAGGCAAAACCGCGTGCCAGGCGGACATACGTTATATCGGTACTCCAGACCTGGTTAGGTCGTATCACATTCACGCCTCTGAGCAGATACGGATAAATCTTGTGCTGAGGGTGAGGAAGGCTGGTTTTGGGGCCTGGTGCCATGCCAGCCAACCCCAGGAACCCCATTAGCCGTTGAACCCGCTTACGGTTGACCAAGTGCCCGGCTTTGCAGAGATGTACCACCATCCTGCGGCTACCATAAAACGGATGACGCGTATACTCGGCATCAATCAACGTTAGTAGCAGTAACTCCAGGTCATCCGGAACAGCGGCCGTACGTGGAGCATAAACGGAGGAGCGGGCGACGCCAGCCAGCGCGCATTGCCGGGTGAGGGCCATGGGGTCCAGCAGGCTAACCCAGTGCCTACGATCAGTTATTGGTCGATCCCGGACTTTTTTTTGAGCCAGTCCAATTCCATTTTAAGTCGCCCGATCTCGGAGTAAAGCCGCTCGGGGCTAGCGGACGGATCTTCGGGCTTCGGGCCGCGCTTAGTCTCGAAAATGCTGGGCGCCTGCGCGAGGAGTTCTCGCTTCCATTCGCCGACCTGAGTCGGATGGACACCGAACTCCTGGGCGATTTCGTTCACCGTCTTGACGCCTCGAATCGCTTCAAGAGCAACTTTCGTCTTGTACTGACTGGTGAAGCTTTTGCGCTTCCGTTCACTCATTGCCTGCTCGCAGGCACCATCTTAAACTATTGTCCTGAAATTGGGGTCCACTATACCCCTGGAAAGCATGATCTTGATTATTTTTTCTTTCGGTTCTGTGGTGAGAATGACTTTCCTAATAATAAGGTATCGGAAGTTCACCCTTATCATTCGTCCACCGGTTAATATTAGACATGGCAATTTTACAAGCCGATGTGAACGACCGTTACATCACCGGTTAATCCTGTCTCGCAATACGGCACTCGGCTTGAATGTCAGGACGCGGCGGGCCGGGATGGCTATTGACTCACCAGTCTTGGGGTTGCGACCACGACGGTCGGACTTACTCCTGACACCAAAGTTCCCGAACCCTGAGACCTTGAGTGATTCGCCTTGTTCTAGGGTTTTCTTGATGACCGAAAGGACGTGCTCGATGAGATCTGCAGCGTCTCGTTTTGAATAACCGTTGGCATTGGCAATTATTTCTATCAGATCGGCTTTTGTCATCGAAACCCCTCAATTGTCCCACCTAATCTATGCTCAGCCTATTTATCTATCTAGTTTCCGTCCGGAAAGGGTTCTTTTCCGCCTGGCTGTGTCAATCTGCGGTCTCGGCGTACAGTTGTACGCCTTCGCGCAATCCCTTGATTCCCTTGCCAAGACGAAAAAACCCTCCTTTCAGAATCGGAAACCGATAGTTTCTCATCGGAGTTTCCGGATGGAACCTATTTAGCATATATCCAGTCGCTTCGCCAGCGTATCAATTTGGTATTCGGTAGTATTTGTTTGGCCCCCAGCCCGTACACTAACGAATTTGTGTAAGCTGCATCACAAATTAACTGCAACAAAATGTTACTGTAACAAAATGTTACTGTAACAAAATGTTGCACATGACTGTAGAGCCTTGCCTATAGCCTATTTATGGGCGCAAGTGTAACAAAATGTTACACTTGCGCGTTTTTATTCGCCCCAAGCTAATTCAATAATCCGTGTAATATTAGTATGTTAAATATTGGCACAGATTTTGGTATATGGTGTGGGTGGTTTTTGCTGGCCTGCAAAGGGCTGATTTTATACGCAAAAAAAATGTGTGACTGCATTTCGCGAAAGAAGGCGTTGGGGACGTAGAGAACAAGAGCGCTATATACGCTAAGAAACTACGGGTAAAATTGAGGAACTAACCGTCTCTTGATATTTATTAACAGCAAACTTGATGAAGACAAGATAACAGGAGGAAGGAATGGAAAAGAAGCGAGTTCACGGAAAAATATTGGCAGCGTTTTCTGTCTTCTTAGGATGGGCAGTCATGTCTACTGCTGCAATGGCGGCATTCGATAGTGGCAGCACCGGAGCGGACGGCGCGTTTGCCCCGGCAACCAGCACCCAGGTACAGATCCCGGAGAGCGGCGTGCTCAATTACATGACGGTCAACATTCCGAGTGGGGTTACGGTTACCTTCAGGAAAAACTCGAAAAATACACCGGTTACCATCCTGGTTTCCGGAAATGTGACAATTGCCGGAACGATCAGCGTGAACGGTGGCAATGCCAGTAATAATACGCCAGGAGTTGGCGGTCCCGGTGGTTTCGATGGAGGTGTCGGTGGGTTCCCTGCCGCTGCCGGTTTCAGGGGGCAAGGTCCCGGCGGTGGCGGTGGCGGTCAGAATGCTGCTGGAGCAGGTGGCGGCGGTTTCGGGGACGCGGGGTCAGTTGGAAGCAATTATTATTCTTGTAGCTCACCGGGTAGCGGAACTGGCGGCACTGGTGGCGCTGTGTACGGTAATGCTGGACTCATTCCATTAATAGGCGGCTCAGGCGGGGGCGGCAGTGGCGATGTAACCCAGTCCGCTATCGGTGGTGGCGGTGGCGGTGGCGGTGGTGCAATCCTGATTGCCTCATCTGGAACCATCACAGTAACAGGCTCTGTTACGGCAGTAGGCGGTAATGGCACAATGAGCAATTATTTGTCTATCCTTGGAGGGGGTGGTAGTGGCGGCAGTATAAGGTTGCTTGCCAATACTATTACCGGCGAAGGGAGCATCTCTGCAGCGGGAGGGAATGGTAGTGGGCCTTGTTACACATTTTCCGGTGGAACGGGCGGTAATGGCCGGATTCGTCTGGAAGCATGGCAGATCAATCGCGTGGCAAACACTACCCCTGCCTATGTTGCGAATCCAAACCCGGCGACCATATACCCTACAGTTGTCCCTTCTCTTGCCATCGCCAGGATAAATGGCGGTGACGTGCCAGTCCCGCCCAAAGGAGCGTTTCGTTCACCTGACGTGACCTTGCCATTCAATGCTTCGGGGCCGATCACTGTTACCGTGACGGCTGCGAACGTGCCGGTCGGGAAGACCGTTACGCTCAAAGCACTTCCGGAAACAGGGACCAGTATCGCCAGCTCATCAGGTGCTCTGGTCGGTACTGCCGACGCGTCGACCGTCGATATTCAGCTGAATTTGACCAAGGGCGTTTCCTACGTTCTTTCGGCATCCGTAAACTACTGATAGCGATTATCACAACTTGAACCTTTTCGGCCAAGGTACCGCCTACCATGCATAAGACATTCGTTCGCTGTATTGCCATTGCCGCCCTGTGTGTGACTATCGCATCGATATTCGCGGTTTCCCAACTCAACGCTGACACCGTTGCCTGGCCGGTCAGCCTTGTTTCCCTGCAGGAGGCAACTCCGGGCGGACCGGTGTATGCGCAACCTGTGTCAGTGGCAAGTCCATCGGCCAGCGTGGCTGCGGGTAGTAGCATACAGAGTCAGCCGGTCAGTATCGTTACCCCGACATTTGCTACAGATACCAGCTACATGGCTCTGCCGGCGTCGGTGGCATACCAGAGTGAGTCTACTGGCGATCCAGACCTTGTTGGCCTGTGGCATATGGATGGAGATTGGATAGATTCTTCGGGAAATAATAATCATGGAACCCCATTAAACGGAGCCACATTCAGTAGCGACAAGAAAGCAGGGACAAAGGCTGGAAGTTTTGATGGGATTGATGACAACGTCCCTACGACGGATTTCAGGCTCGGGAATAACAATTTTACCATCATGACATGGGTAAAACCTTCAAGTTTTACTGGTAGAAATGATCCTAACTCTATCCGCATCTTCTCGAAGGATACTTGGCCGAGCGCATGGTGGGTTGTAGATTTCGTGAAGGCAGGCAGCGACACTGAAGCTAAAATAAATTTCAGTTCTCATATGTTTGGTGGGACGTCAAATGGCATCATAAAATTAAATGAGTGGTCACATTTTGCAATTGTAATAGATCGGGCAAATTTTAGAATAAAATTTTACATAAATGGTGCATTAAGTAATGAGGTGGCAATACCTACCAATACTACTAGCAACCTTGATATAGCTGGGGCAAAATTTACTATTGGCGCCTATGTATATAATTATTATAAAGGATTTATTGACGAAACCGCCATCTTCAAGCGCGCCTTATCCTCCAACGAAATTGCCCAATACCATGCTGCTGGCATCTCCGTCGATCCTAGCGCCCCGGCACCTCCCGCGTTCGATTCAGTTCCCGCTTTTGCCGGCTCGAACAGTATTACTCTTTCCGGCACCCGTCCGGCCAATACCTCAATTTGGGTGAACAACAAGAAGATTGCGGCTGCCGATGCAGCAACCGCTTGGCAGGGAACCTATTCACCTCTGCAACTCGGCGCCAATATTCTGAATGTAACTGCTTTCGACGAAACCCAGCTTCTGCAAAGCACCACGGTAAGCAAAAATGTTTTCTATGAAACAACCGCCCCGGTTATCGAAAGTTCGATTCCGACCAACAACTCGAATACCGCCCAAGTCGTTACCAACGTCTCCCTTACCCTCTTCGATGCCAATGCAGGGGTGGACCTGAACGCCAGTATTCAGGGAGCGACGGTCAAGAACGCCGCCGGGCAAACGATAGCAGGCACCTGGACCATCTTCGGTTCCAGGACCATCATCTTTACCCCCACCGTACCGTTCCCGGTCGACACCTATACCGTCACCATCCAGGCCACCGACCTCGTGGGGAACTCGGTCCAGCGACAGGTCATCTTCACCAACCATGACACCAGCGCACCGGTCAGCAAGGCAACAATAGCCGGAACAAAGGACAGTGCCGGCTGGTACTCAACGCCGGTAACCGTAACACTGAGCGCAGACGACAGTGCTGGCGGCGCCGGGGTCAACAGGATCGACTACAGCCTGGACAATGGTACTACCTGGCAGGTATATGCGGCTCCGTTCGTCATCGAGAGGGATGGCAAGACTACCATACAGTTTCGTGCCATTGACTCTGCGGGCAACCAGGAATCGCCGGCAAACGTTCTGGATGTCAAGGTCAACAAGGCCGGACTTATTGGCAAGTGGCAAATGGACGGCAACTGGAACGATGCCTCGGTTATCGGCACCAATGCCCTGCCGCGCAACGGGGTGGCATTTACGGCAAGTGCCAGGATCGGGACGGATGCCGGCTTGTTTAACGGCACCGATGCGTATCTCGAAGTGCCCAACAGAACAGCGCTGAACCCGCCTACAATCACGGTAGAAGCCTGGGCCAAGAGCGGTACCGCCACCTGGAACAGTAGCGGTTCCCTGGTCAGTAAACGGAACGCCTACATTCTCTCTCCAATCCAGGGAAGTACTACGATCCGTTTCTACGCCTGGCTCGATGGGGTCTTGCAGTCGGTAACCTATAGCGATCCTGGCCTGGACATCACCCAATGGCACCATTACGTAGGGACATACGATGGTTACCGATTAAATCTCTACGTGGACGGTATCAAGAGCAGCTATGCCTATACCGGCTCAGTTGACACCTCCGACACCGGGTCGCTCTTCATAGGCTGGGACGACGGCCAGGCCGGACGCTATTTCAACGGCTTCATAGATGAAGTCGCCATTTACAACCGGGCGCTTTCCGATACCGAAGTTCTTGAGCATTATCGCAACATCGCCATCGGCGTGCCAACCGTTGATCAGTTTACCTCACCGGTAAACACCCCGTCCATCGCCCTTTCCGGTACCAAGCCGGCCAACAGCAGCGTCGTCATCAGTAGCGGGAGCACCAGCGTCGAGATCGCCCCCCAAACGGATGCTACTGCCTGGGCTGCAACTACCTGGCAGGGGAGTTATACGCTCACGTCCGGCATGAATGTCCTGAACATTACGGCAAAGGATGCGGACGGCTACCACAGTCAGGCGGCGACAGTCAGTGTTGCATTGGATGACACGGCGCCGGCACTGGTGTCGTCCGATCCGGTCAATGGTGGCATCTTCAAGTCGCCGCTCTCCACCATAACCGTCAACTTCGCCGATGCCTACTCACCGCTGGATCTGGCCGCAACCGTTGCCCAGGCCACGGTGAAGAGCGGATCGAACCTGGATGTGGCCGGCAGTTGGACCACCAACGGCACCGGCACGACCGGTTCAGCACTGTTTACTGCCGCCTCGCCCATGGGGGAGGGAAACTACAGCGTCACTCTTAACCCCACCGACACCTTTGCCAACAGCAACACGGTGTCGGTCGGCTTTACCGTGGATATGACGGCACCAGTGCCGCCGACCATCGCCCCAATTGCTTCGCCATCAAATAGCACCAGCAGGACCGTCACCGGCACCAAGTCCGCCGACAGCGTGAGCGTGGCGGTAACCTGTCCTGGCGGCACGGTTGGTTCGGTCAGCTATCCGACCGCCACCAGTTGGAGCGTTGTGATTTCCGGCCTGCAGGAAGGGGTGCGTACCGTTACCACCTCTGCCGTCGACAGCGCCGGCAATCCGAGCACTGCTGCGACGGCAAGCTTCACTGTCGATCTCACTCCCCCGACAAAGCCGGTAATCAATGCACCGATCACGCCGACCAACAGTACCTCCATCACCCTTACCGGAACGAAAGAGGCCAACTCGTCCCTGTACCTGAACAATGCCGTCACCACGGTGCCGTTTGTCGATACCGCCTGGAGTGCCACTGTAGCTCTGAGCGAGGGAAGCAATACGTTTACCGTCTTTGCCAAGGACGAAGCCGGCAATCAAGGCCAGAGCGCCACGACTACCGTAGTCCGCGATACGGCACCACCGACCATCCTCTCGTCATCCCCAACTGCAAGCGCCATAAAGGGCTCGGTCGGGAGCGTCAGCATCTCTTTCACTGGTGGCGCTGCCGCCGCCGATGTTGCCGCCTCGCTGACCAATGCCGCGGTGAAGAAGGGGACGACAATAATCGACGGCGTCTGGTCAGTAGCGGGTGACAGCATCCTCTTTACTCCGGCCACAACTTTGGCCGAAGGGGTCTACACAGTCACCGTCTATCCGGTGGATGCGCTTGGCAACAAGGGGTCGGCCACGTTCAGCTTTACAGTGGACCAGGGCTCGCCGACCGTGCAGACTCTGACCGTCAGCCCGGCCAGCCCGCTCAGAGCGGGGAGTGCAACCTTTACCCTGACCTTCGGCGAGGCCATGGATACCACGGTGTCGCCGGTGGTTACCTTCGGCAGTGCGCAGTATGCCGTAACCGGCAGTTGGACCGACAACAGGACATGGCGGGGCACCGCCACCCTGACCGCCGCCATGGGCGACGGTTCCTACGCTGTCACGGTCAAAGGGGCCAAAGATGTGGCCGGCAATATCATGGCAGACCAGTCTGCCTGGAGCTTCGTCCTCGATACCACGCCGCCGCCGGTACCCACCGCCAATGCCGTCACGCCGCTGACCAAGACGGCCAGCCAACTGCTGACCGGCAGCAAGGCCGCCGATACGGCCCTCGTCGTCAACGGCCAGGTCCGGGTGGCCTTGAGCAGCGCCACCAGCTGGAGCTACAGCTATCCGCTCGTCGAGGGGGCCAACACCCTGACCATCGTGGCCCGCGATGCCGCCGGCAACGACTCTGCCGCCATTGCTCCCGCCCCCGTCATTACTCTCGACACCACCCCGCCGCTCTTTACGGTGGACGTCTACAAGAATCCCGCAACCGCTGCCACCCAGGTGATCTCCGGCAAGAAAGAGGCCGGGAGCGTCGTCAAATTGAATGGTGCCGTCATCGTCGATGCTGCTGATCAGAGCAGTGACTGGTCCTATTCCCTCACGCTCGTAGATGGCATCACCAACCACTTGGTCTTCACCGCAACGGATGCCATCGGCAATGCCACGACCAAACCCCTCGACATCCTCTTCGATTCGGCGCCCCCTGTTGCGCTTGGCGTCGGCATGCTCACCGCCGACGGCAGCGGCAAGGGGAGCGAGGTCACCCTGGCGTGGCCGTCCTACCCCGAGCCGACCGGCCTGGCGTACTATCGCGTGTTCCAGTCCCTGACCGATATTGCCACCGTCAGCGACCTTACCCCACTGGCCACGGTCAACAAGGGGAGCAAAGCCCATAAGGCAACCGGTCTGACCCTGGGCACCCGCTACTACTTCGCCGTGGTACCGGTCAGCAGCAGCGGCAACAGCGATCCGGCGGTTCACAGCACCAGCGCCGTGCCGGTCGATACCCTGGCCCCGGAAGAGATAACCGGCCTCACCGCCGTTGCCGGTTACAACACGACCGATGGCAATACCGTCACCCTGTCCTGGACCCCCAGCGTCAACAGCAGCGGCGATCTCGCCGACCAGGTGGTCTATCTGGACAGCGGCAACGGATACGATGCCGGGACCGCGATCGGCAAGACTGTCACCTCTTATACCCGCAAGGGTTTGAGCGATGCCGCACTCTACAAGTTCGAGGTCCGGGTCAAGGACCAGTTGGGCCATGAGAGCCAGGGGGTGAATATCCTGGTCTCTACCAGGCTGGCCAACCCGACCGGCCTGACCGCAACCCCTGGGAACAGCAAGATAGCCCTTGCCTGGACCCCGGTCGCTTCACCCTACGTCAAGCTCTACAATATCTACCGCCTCAGGAGCGACACGCCGACGACGGATACTGCCGGCATGACCCTGCTGCGCAGCCAGACCGGCACCACCTTTACCGACGACCTGGTGGTCAACGGCAGTACCTACCAGTATGCCGTGACCGTACTCAACAGCTTCGGCGCCGAGCGAAGCGGTGTCCAGAGCGTGCCGGCCACCCCCCGCGGCGACACCGCAGGGCCGGTCGTCAGCGGGCCGAACCTGACGACGAATCAGGTGGTGACCGCCCCAATAACCATAACCGCGTCTGCCAGCGATGCGGAAAGCGCAATGGACCGTATCGAGCTGTTTGTCGATGGAGCAAAGGTCGCCACTGCGACCGGCAACTCCCTCTCCCATAACTGGAATGTCATCGACACCAGCGACGGCAGCCATACTGTCAAGGTCGCCGCTTACGACGCACCGGGCAACCTGACCGAAAAGACCATCCCGGTCGTGGTCAGCCTGGCGCCACCGGCACCGCCGGTCATCAGCACAACCTTCAGTGGTCCGATCACTCAGCAAAACATCAGCGTCAGCGGTACAACGCAAGCCGGCGCCACGGTCTTCCTGAAACTGAACGGCGTCGTGACCGGCCAGCAGGTTGCCACTACCGGTGCGTTCACCTTCAATACCGTTGCCCTGGTGGAGGGAAGCAACGTCATCGCCGTCAAGGCCGCCAACCGCGGTGGCGATAGCGGTTACAGCAGCGATCTCAGGGTCACTGTCGACAGCGGTCCGCCGCCCGCTCCCACAGGCCTGACCGCCAAGGTGCTGGCAGGCGGGGCAGTGCAGTTCTCCTGGCAGGTCGGGACCGGCGAACTCCCCACCGGCTACAATCTGTATGAAGCAATGTCGCCATTCGCTGCAACTACCGATACCGGCGTCCACAAGGTCACCACCACCCCTATCGCCTATCTGCTCAAGGAGCATATCCCGGCCGACGATACCATGCGGTTCTATGCCGTAACGGCGGTTGACGGCGCCGGCAACGAGAGCCCCATCTCCGGCGTGGTGCCGATTGCCACCGATCGGGTCTCTCCGACTGCGGCCACGGTGCAGTTCAGTATGGGCAGCACCACGCCGGCGGACAATGTTTACGGCCCCGGCCAGTTGAATGTCACCCTCATTGTCAGCGAACCGCTCAAGGAGCTGCCGTTCCTTTCCATCGAGCCGCAGTCCGGCTCGCCATTGGTGGTTCTGCTGCGCCAACTCGACGAAACCCATTACGATGGCAGCGTGAATATCGATTCGGCTGTTCCCCATGGGAACACCCTCTGGAAATTCTCCGGCAAGGACCAAGCAGGCAACCGGGGGACAAGCCAGGGGACCGGTCCGACCTTCGATCTGCGTGGTCCTGCGGCGGACATCGTTACTCCCAAAACAACGCTCAAGACATCTGTCGGTCCGATTGCCGTGTCCATCGTATTTGACGAGCCGGTTACCAACATCCCCACCCTGGCACTGGGCTCCAATGGAGTCAGCTCGCCGGTTTCCGGGCTGACGACCAGCGACGGCGGCCTGCACTGGAGCGGTACGCTCGATCCGGCGGGGCTCTCCGACGGGAGCGGCCAGTTCGTACTGACCAATGCGCGAGACCGGTTCAATAACTCCGGCACGACGGTCAAGAGCGGAGGTTCCATCCTCCTCTATGCCACGGCGCCCCCCGCCCCGGCGGTGCCGACCGGTCTGGGCGCCAAGACGGCGAAAGGGGGTGTGGTCAATCTCGCCTGGACGAAGGTGAACGACGCCCTTGGCTACAAGCTCTACCGTAAGGCGGTCGGCGACAGCGAGTCGACGCTCATTCATGCCGCTGCGAGCGGCAGTGCGACCACCTATGCAGACCTGCCGGCCATTGATGGCGCTTACGCCTATTCCGTCAGCTCCGTGGGACTGCTCGATGTCGAGAGCGCCCGCAGCGACGAAGTGGCGGCAACCGCTGACCGGCTGCCGCCGGTCAGCCCCACCGGCCTCGCCCTGCAGCTGTCCGGTAACGGGGTCGTGGCAACCTGGGACACAGTCACGGCTCAGGAAGAAGTTCCGACCAGTTTCCGTCTTTACCGGGCAAACGGCACGATTATCGACCTTGTCGGCCTGACACCGGCCGCTACCGGCAAGACCTCTACCGTAACAGACCCGACGCCCGATACATCGCAACGGTTCTATGCCGTCACCGCCCTGGATGCACTCGGCAACGAGAGCGCACCTTCTCCAACCGTGGAAATCACCTTCCCTGTGGCGCCGGTCAGAAATCTGCTCCTGACCCGGGTGGACTCCGGCAGGCCCGCCCTTTCCTGGGAGGCCGGGGAAGCCGGCTTGCAGGGGTTCCATATCTATCGCAACGGCAATCGGATCACCCAGGTGCCGACCGTCTCGACCACCTACAGCGACGGCTACTACAGCGGCGGAATCGTCAGCTACGGCATATCCGCAGTCAACGCTGTCGGTACCGAGAGTCCGGTCCGCGAGGTCGTGCTGCCGAGTCTGACCATCGGCCTCAAGGAAGGAACCACCCTGCGCCGCGGCGTACTGGAAACCATCCCACTGATCGTGACGTTGCCGGCTGACGCAACGGCGCCGCTCACGGTCGATAGTCTGACCCTGAAGATCGGCCCGCTGCCCGAGAGCAGCCAGCCGGGACCGTTCACGATCACGCCCGGCGTGCCGCTGGAGGTGGCAAAAGTCGCTGCCTCAGAGGCCAATGCCCCGCCACTGGAGGCAGTGGTCGCCACCGCGGTCCTGACCCCGGCTCCGGGCACCACGGTCCGGATTACCCAGAGTTCCGTAGCCTCGATTCTCGGGGCCGGCTCAGCCCTGGAGCTCTTCAACGATCCGCTGGTACGCGGCACGACCGCCAAGGTAAGGCTCAAGGTCAACAATCTGGGGAGTGCCCGGGCCGAATTCCTCACTGCGGAAAACGGTGGGCCGACCGGCCAGGTCACGGTCTTCCTCAAGGACCAGGACGGCAATGTGCTGGCCCAGGGACGCCTCAACCAGCGTAGCGGCGCCGCGATCGTCGATGCCGGCACCTATACCACTGCCCGTCTGAATCCGGGTGAGAGCTTCCTGTCCGAACCGATCACCTTTACGGTTCCGGCCAACGCCCCCTACAAGGTGAGCCTGGAAGCGGTCATCGGCGCCACCTACTACCATTACGGCCAAGAGGACCAGGTCGTGGCTCCGGGGCTCAGCCAGAGCGTTGAGGCTGCCATCGCCGACGTTTCCTATTCCGCCCTGGCCGCCACCGACAAGGCGATCTGCAAGCAGGGCGAGAGCGTCGTGATCTCCGGCCAGGCCGTCTCCACCACTTCAGGCCAGCCGATGTCCCTGGTGCCGGTCAGGATCGGCCTTTCTCTCAAGGGGTTCGACCGGTTCTTCACGGTCTCCACCGACCAAAATGGTGCCTTCAGCTACACCTTTACCCCGGCGGCAAACGAGACCGGCAGCTTCAGCGTCTGGGCCAGCCACCCCGATCTCGGCAACCGCACCATCCAGGCCCAGTTCAGCGTCATCGGCCTGCAGGTGACCCCGGACATAGCCACTATCCGCATGCTGCGTGGTAACAGCCAGGATATCCCGGTTTCCGTCGTCAATATCGGCGGCAGCGAACTGACCGGTCTGACCCTGACCGGCAACGCATCGGGCGGCATCACGGCAACCGTTGTGGGCGCTGGCAGCGACCGGCTGGCCCCCGGCGAAACCCGGTCGGTCACGTTCCGGGTGACGGCGGCGGCCAATGCCGCCGATACCGGACTCGCCACCCTCGATATCGCCACCGCACAGGGACTCGGCGACCGGCTGGTCGTCAACCTGAGCCTGGTTTCGGCGGTGCCGGTCATCGCCACCTCGCCGTCGTATGTCGATACCGGCCTCGTGCGCGGCAACCAGCGGGTCGAGACCATCACCCTGCGCAACACCGGCCTGGAGACCCTGCGCAACGCCCGGATCGAAGGACCGTCCACCGCTTGGCTCACCCTCACAATAGATCGTGCCTTGGGAGACATCCCGGCCGGTCAGGCAAAGACCATCGGCATCATGCTCAACCCGGGCGAGACAGTGGCCCAAGGGGGCTATAACGACCGCCTCGTCGTCTATGCCGACAACCATGTCCCCTACACCTACAACATCCAGGTGACCGTCACCAGCAGCGGGGTCGGCAATGTCCAGTTCTATCTGCTGGACGAACTCAACGAGAAGGTCCCCAACGCCACCATCAACCTGCAGAATCAGGCGTTGCCTGAGCTCTATTACACCTTGCGCACCGATGCCCAGGGGAACAACGTCTCCACATCCGACATTCCGGAAGGCCGGTACAGCTACACAGTCAGCGCTCCCAACCACAAGTCCTCCAGCGGCAGCTTCGTCGTCATTCCGGGGGTCTGGATCACCGTGCCGGTGCTGCTGGAATTCAACCTGGTGAACATCGAGTGGAGCGTCACGCCGGTGGTCATCGAGGACCGCTACCAGGTCACCATCAATCAGACATTCGTCACCAACGTGCCGGCGCCGGTACTGGTCACCGAACCGGCAGGCATCACCCTGCCGGAAATGGCACCCGGGCAGGTCTTCAACGGCGAATTCACCCTCTCCAACTACGGGCTCGTCACCCTCAAAGAGGTGAAGGTGGACTTCCCGCGGAGCCACGGCGATTACGATGTCGAACTCTTATCCACCATGCCGGCGACCCTCAACGCCATGCAGAAGGTGACGGTGGCGTACCGCGTCACCCGTCGCCTGCAGACTGCCGGTCTCGCCGGCAGTTGCACCACCGGTTCCGTGGCCGACGAGGTGACCGGCTACGGCGGTGGTGGCTGCTTCTCTACGTTTACCGTCACCACCTCGGGCAGCTACGAGCCATGCCCGACCATTCCGCAGTCGGTGCAGAAGAGCGCTCCCCACACGGTCTCCATCCCGACGAGCTGTCCCACCGGGACCGGGGGAGGATCTATCGTGTCGCCTCCCCAGACCTACGCCGGTGGCGCTACGCAGTCTTCCAGCCAGACCAGCGGTGGCGGCTGGGCGCCCGGCGCCGTGCCGACTCTGCTGAGCAACGATGAGGAGTGTGGCAACGAAATTCCCAAGTGCACCGGGGCCGACTGCGCCAAGGTCTGCACCAATTCCCAGGTTAATCTAGGTACCGGTACCTACGAGGACTCCCAGACCGACCTCGACCTGAAGACCAACGGGCTCTCCATCGGCTTCGACCGTCACTACACCTCCCGCTGGACCCAGGTGGGAACCCCGCCACCGACGCCATTGGTACTGGTGCAGGTAGCGGATATCCTGGTGCCATCCAATGGCGGCAGCTCTGGCTCCAAATGTTCATCGAGCTCGGAAGCAGCCAAGAACAAGAGCGATCACAGCTGCTTCTTCGCTCCTTTGCCGCGGGAAACGACCACGCCGCCACCCCAGGCCTTTGGCTGGACCTCACCCTGGTTTGCCAAGATCAACGAGTACGATAACTACATCGCCTATTTCGATGGCCGCGGCCAGATGATCTACTTCCTCAAGCAGGTGGACGGGTCGTTCCGGCCCGCCAGTAAGGCCGAGGAGTTTGTCCGAGAGGCGGGAATCAGGATCACCCGAACTGCCACCGGCCTGCAGGTCAGGGAAAAGAACGGCCAGCGGCGCAACTTCGCCCAACTGAGCACTGGCGGCTGGTATGTGCTGACCGGGATCGAGGACCCCCACGGCAACCGGTTCGTCTGCAACTACGATGCGGACGAAAACCTGATCTCCATTGATGACGGCGCCGGGGTGAGGATTGCGACCCTGATCTACACAGGTGGCTACATCTCTAAGCTCACCGACCGGGACGGGCGTGAGGTGAACTACCGGATCGACGAGAAGGGGAGGCTGGTGGAGGTCACCGGCATCGTCGGCGAGAAGTCGACCTACGAGTACGACCAGGTGGGAAAGACAGCCGGTGGGCCGGGGTACATGGTCATCAACGGCCTCGACGGCAGTGTCTTCAACCGCCTCTTGAAGAAGACCGACCCGGAAGGGCATATCACCACCATCGAGTACAAGCCTCAGCAACTGGTGGTGACCAAGGTGACTGAGCCGGGGGGCGGGGTCCGCACCTTTGACTACGACTTCCAGGGGTACACCTTCTACTCCACCGACCCGCGTGGCAACACCACCGTCTTCAAGGTGAACGTCATCGGCAAGTTGGTCTCCATGACCCGTAACGGCCGGCTGATGAAAAAGATCGACTACCTTGCCGACCGGGTGCAGGTCATTACCGACGAGGGCGGCAACAGCACCCGGATACAGCTCAACGAGCAGAACGACCCGATCCGGATCACCGATGGCGAGGGGAACGAGACCCGCATCGAGTACAACCAGGACTGGAAGATCGCCCGGATCACCGATCCCATGGGCAAGGTCACCAGCTTCGACTACAACACGAAGCAGGACCTGATAAAGGTCACTGACCCGCTGGGGCAGCAAACCCTGCTCGACTACGACAGCTTAGGTAATGTCATCAGGGTAACCAGGGGAAGCGGGACCGAGACCGCGATCACCACCTACGAATACGACGCCAGGGGGAACGCCGTCAAAGTAACCGACCCGGAGAACAACGTCACCACCCTCGGCTACGACAACTACGGCCACGTGACCAGCATCACCGACGCCAGCAACAACGTCACCACAATCACCAACGATCCTCTGGGCCAGCCGCTTATCGTCGAAGACCCGCTGGGGAACAAACGGCGCTTCGCCTACGACAAAAAGGGCCATGTCACCACGGTAACCGATGAATTGAACCGGGTAAGCAGCTACACCTACGACTTCAAGGGGCGGGTCACCAGTGCCGTCGATCCGCTGAACAACCGGACCAGCTTCACCTACGACGGCGAAGGGAACCTGATCGAGAAGAAGGAACTTCCCGGCACCGTCAACGAGCGGACCACCACCTTTGCCTATGACATCTTCAACCGGCTGGAGCGGATCACCGACCCGCTCGGCAACACCACCCGCTACGACTACAGCGGCACCGCCGGCTGCAGCTCCTGCAGCAGCGGCGCCAGCAATGCCGTTCCGTCCATGATCACCGACCCTCTGGGGAACGTTACGAGCCTTGGCTTCGACAAGGCGGGCCGCATCAAGAGCCTCACCGACCCGATGGGGTACATCACCACCCTGGGACGCGACAGTCTGGGCAAGCCGACCAGGCAGACCGACGCCAACGGCAATGCCACCCAGTATGCCTACGATCCCCTTGGGCGGCTCAGCAGCCAGACCGACGCCAGTGGCGGTATCACCAGCTTTGACTACGACAGCCTCGGCAACCTGCAGAGCCTGACCGATCCGAACAGCAACAGCACCACCTTTGCCTACGACAAGGCCGGGCGGAAGACTAAAGAAACCCGGCCCATGGGTCAGAACACCCAGTACAGCTACTACCCCAACGGCCTGCTCCATACAACGATAGATGCCAAGGGCCAGATAACCACCTACAGCTACGACAAGGCAGGGCGGCTAAGCGAGATCACCTATGCCGACACGAAGAAAGAGACCTTCGGCTACGATGCCGCCGGCAATCTGACTGGCTACACAAAAGACGGCATCAGCGGCATCATCACCTACGACGAACTGGGCCGCAAAACGCAAGAAACCGTCAACTACGGCGGCTTCACAAAGAGCTACAGCTATAGCTATGACCCGACCGGCACCAAGCAGAGCTACACCAGCCCGGAAGGAACGACCTACACTTACAGCTACAACAAGAACGACCAGCCGACGCAAATCGCCTTTGCGGGCAAGAGCATCACCCTCGCTTATCAGGCGAACCGACTGACGAAGACCAACCTGCCAGGCGGCGTCAGTACCGACTTTGGTTACAACGCCAACAGCTGGCTCAGTGCCATTGAGACTAAACAGAACGCTGCCATCCTGGCCAGCAGCCAGTACGGCTTCGACAAAGTTGGGAACATCACCCAAAAGACCGCCGATGCATTGGCCACTAACTACGGCTATGACAACACGTATCAACTCATAAACTCCACAAACCCAATAAACTCAGAAACTTTTACCTACGACAAGACCGGCAACCGGACCAACAGTGGCTATAGCCACAACGCGAACAACGAGCTAGAAACCACCGCTACGGCCAGTTACATCCACGACGAGAACGGCAACACCACCAGTAAAACAGCCAATGGCCAGACCACAACGTACGGCTACAACGCCACCAACCGGCTGGAGACCGTGCAACTGCCGGACGGCAGAACCGCCACCTACAGCTACGATCCGTTCGGCAGAAGGATCAAGAAGCAGGTCGGCAGCGACATCACTTACTACCTCTACTCAGACGAAGGTCTGATCGGGGAGTACGATGCGTTGGGGAACCTGAAGAAGGGCTACGGCTGGCTGCCAAACAGCATCTGGGGCACCAACCCGGTCTTCCAGGTCGACAACTGCAACTACTACTTCTACCAGAACGACCACTTAGGCACGCCGCAGAAGCTGACGGATGAGAGTGGTGCGGTCGTCTGGCAGGCAACCTATGCGGCATTCGGCCAGGCCACGGTAGATCAAGCTTCAGCCATAACCAACAACTTGCGATACCCTGGGCAGTATTACGATGAAGAGACAAACCTGCACTACAACTGGCACCGGGACTATGACCCGGAGACGGGGCGGTATACGCAGGTCGATCCGATTGGGTTTGAAGGAGATGATTCAAATTTATATAGATATGTCCAAAATGGACCTATTAACATTATAGATCCGGAAGGATTATTTGTATTGTTAGATAAAACAACTAATACGTATTACTATTTCGAGAAAAAAACCAGTCCAGGAGCAAGTGGATATGGTAAAGGAATAATTACTAGAAATCAGTTGACAGCAAAATATCCAAAATTAAAGGAATTAACACCAGATACAAGGGGTAGAGTAGAAAAAGTAATAATTGCACTTATGGCTAAAGGATATAACCCTGTTATTGTTGAAGCACTAAGAACTCAAAAGCAACAATGTGATAAGGTCGAGAAAGGATACTCAAAGACTCTAAAAAGTATGCACCTCAATCAAAATGGAAAGGGAGCAGCAGCTGTTGATGTAGTAGATAGACGATGGGGCTATGATGACAAAACAACTAATGCACAGTCGTTTTTTAATGAATATGGTGACATGGGTAAAAGAGAAGGTTTAAAATGGGGTGGTGATTTTGGAAAGAAGAGCCCAAGAACAGGTTACGGCTGGGATCCAGGTCATTTAGAATATAGAGGGAGATAATATGAAACTTTTGTTCGTTATTTTAGTTTTTATTGTTGGATTTGTAAACTTTTCTTATGGTGAACAAGGAAATGTGGAACAAATTAAAATAATATATGCCAAAGCAAATAAAATTATAAAGAGCAACAATATTAAATTGCTTAAATTATATAATGAGTCAGTAGATATTGATAATACTACTCAATGGAAAATTGTCACTAATGGTAGTACAATAAATAAATATAATAAAAGTAATGCTACAGCAATTGTATTTATCAACAACAATACAATAATAAAGTCAAGTATAAATATAAATTCTGAAAGTGGTGATTGGAAATACTATGTTGAATATATATTTTATAATAATGGCTGCACAGCATTTATTTTAGAAAAATTAATTACATATCAAGCATTTGATACTGATAATGGAATTAATTTACCTAAAGGTCCTTATGTTATTGAAAAAAGATACTATATAAATGAAAAAGGTAAAAATATAAAAACTATATCTAAAGCCTATAATCAAAATAATAATAAAGCTGTAAACGAAAAATATATAAAACAAATTGATATATCGTTGTATAAATCAATTACAAAGTTGCCATATTATAAAGTGCTTCAAGGACTTTATAATAAGTTAGACACTAACAATATGCCAAAGTAGCAAACTGAATTTCCTTAACCGATCTTTGACAACCGCATAGCACGACACGACAGCACCCCGGCGGCAATCAACCTGATCCAGAGACCGCCGGGGCAGTGGACAGGTCTACCGCCTTTTCTCTCGACCAGAGAAAAGAGCGGCCAGCGGCGCAACTTCGCCCAGCTGAGTACGGGCGGCTGGTATGTGCTGACCGTGATCGAAGACCCTCACGGCAACCGGTTCGTCTGCAACTATGATGCGGACGAAAACCTAATCTCCATCGATGACGGCGCCGGGGTGAGGATTGCGACCCTGACCTACACGGGTGGCTACATCTCGAAACTCACCGACCGGGACGGGCGTGAAGTGAACTACCGGATCGACGAGAAGGGGAGGCTGGTGGAGGTCACCGGCATCGTCGGCGAGAAGTCGACCTACGAGTACGACCAGGTGGGAAAGACAGCCGGTGGGCCGGGGTACATGGTCATCAACGGCCTCGACGGCAGTGTCTTCAACCGCCTCTTGAAGAAGACCGACCCGGAAGGGCATATCACCACCATCGAGTACAAGCCTCAGCAACTGGTGGTGACCAAGGTGACTGAGCCGGGGGGCGGGGTCCGCACCTTTGACTACGACTTCCAGGGGTACACCTTCTACTCCACCGACCCGCGTGGCAACACCACCGTCTTCAAGGTGAACGTCATCGGCAAGTTGGTCTCCATGACCCGTAACGGCCGGCTGATGAAAAAGATCGACTACCTTGCCGACCGGGTGCAGGTCATTACCGACGAGGGCGGCAACAGCACCCGGATACAGCTCAACGAGCAGAACGACCCGATCCGGATCACCGATGGCGAGGGGAACGAGACCCGCATCGAGTACAACCAGGACTGGAAGATCGCCCGGATCACCGATCCCATGGGCAAGGTCACCAGCTTCGACTACAACACGAAGCAGGACCTGATAAAGGTCACTGACCCGCTGGGGCAGCAAACCCTGCTCGACTACGACAGCTTAGGTAATGTCATCAGGGTAACCAGGGGAAGCGGGACCGAGACCGCGATCACCACCTACGAATACGACGCCAGGGGGAACGCCGTCAAAGTAACCGACCCGGAGAACAACGTCACCACCCTCGGCTACGACAACTACGGCCACGTGACCAGCATCACCGACGCCAGCAACAACGTCACCACAATCACCAACGATCCTCTGGGCCAGCCGCTTATCGTCGAAGACCCGCTGGGGAACAAACGGCGCTTCGCCTACGACAAAAAGGGCCATGTCACCACGGTAACCGATGAATTGAACCGGGTAAGCAGCTACACCTACGACTTCAAGGGGCGGGTCACCAGTGCCGTCGATCCGCTGAACAACCGGACCAGCTTCACCTACGACGGCGAAGGGAACCTGATCGAGAAGAAGGAACTTCCCGGCACCGTCAACGAGCGGACCACCACCTTTGCCTATGACATCTTCAACCGGCTGGAGCGGATCACCGACCCGCTCGGCAACACCACCCGCTACGACTACAGCGGCACCGCCGGCTGCAGCGCCTGCAGCAGCGGAGCGAGCAACGCCATACCGGCCATGATCACCGACCCGCTGGGAAAGGTCACCAATCTCACCTTCGACAAGGCGGGTCGGATCAAGAGCCTAACTGACCCGATGGGGTACGTCACCACCCTGGGACGCGACAGACTGGGTAAGCCGACCAGGCAGACCGACGCCAACGGCAATGTTACCCAGTATGCCTACGATCCCCTGGGGCGTCTCATCAGCCAAACCGACGCCAGTGGCGGTATCACCAGCTTTGACTACGACGGCCTCGGCAACCTGCAGAGCCTGACCGACCCGAGCGACAACAGCACCACCTTTGCCTACGACAAGGCCGGCAGAAAGACCGAAGAAACCCGGCCCCTGGGGCAGAGCACCGGCTACACCTACTGCCCCAACGGCCTGCTCCATACCGCCACTGACGGCAAGGGCCAGATAACCACCTACAGCTACGACAAGGCCGGGCGGCTGAGCGAGATCACCTATGCCGACACGAAGAAAGAGACCTTCAGCTATGATGCCGCCGGCAACCTGACCGGCTACACAAAAGACGGCATCAGCGGCACCATAGCCTACGACGAACTGGGCCGCAAAACGCAAGAAACCGTCAACTATGGCGGTTTCACAAAGAGCTACAGCTATAGCTTCGATCCGACCGGCACCAAGCAGAGCTACACCAGCCCGGAAGGAACGACCTACAGCTACAGCTATGACAAAAACAACCAGCCGACGCAAATCGCCTTTGCGGGCAAGAGCATCACCCTCGCTTACCAGGCGAACCGACTGACGAAAACCAACCTGCCAGGCGGCGTCAGTACCGACTTTGGTTACAACGCCAACAGCTGGCTCAGTGCCATTGAGACTAAACAGAACGCTGCCATCCTGGCCAGCAGCCAGTACGGCTTCGACAAAGTTGGGAACATCACCCAAAAGACCGCCGATGCATTGGCCACTAACTACGGCTATGACAACACGTATCAACTTACCAGCGCTGACAGTGAAAGCTTCAGCTATGACAAAACCGGCAACCGGACCAACAGTGGCTACAGCCACAACGCGAACAACGAGCTACAAGCGACCGCTACGGCCAGTTACACCCATGACGCGAACGGCAACACCACCAGTAAAACAGCCAACGGGCAGACCACAACGTACGGTTACAACGCCGCGAACCGGCTGGAGACGGTGCAACTTCCGGACGGCAGAACCGCCACCTACAGCTACGATCCGTTTGGCAGGCGGATCAAGAAGCAGGTCGGCAGCGACATCACCTACTACCTCTACTCAGACGAAGGGCTGATCGGGGAATACGATGCGGCGGGGGACCTGAAGAAGGGGTACGGCTGGCTGCCGGACGGCATCTGGGGCACAAACCCGGTCTTCCAGGTCGACAACGGCAACTACTATTTCTACCAGAACGACCACTTAGGCACGCCGCAAAAGCTGACGAATGAGAGTGGCGCAGTCGTCTGGCAGGCAACCTATGCGGCATTCGGCCAGGCCACGGTAGATCAAGCTTCAGCCATAACCAACAACTTGCGATACCCTGGGCAGTATTACGATGAAGAGACAAACCTGCACTACAACTGGCACCGGGACTATGACCCGGAGACGGGGCGGTATACGCAGGTTGATCCGATTGGCTTTGTTGCGGGAGATTTGAATATATATAGGTATGTCCAAAATAATAGTATTAATTTATTTGATACGTTTGGTTTTTGGACATCAACACCAGGATTAAATGTGCACCTGGAAACTATTGAGGCAGTTATCCCAAGGAATCCTAATAACTTTATATTTGTAGGGGGTATGTCACGAAACAATATTATTAAAACACTCGAAAGATCACAAACCTATGCTGATAGTAATCAATTCCAGGATACAAAACATGCAATAAATCATGCAATGAGAGGGTTGAAGAGCGATGGTTGCGAACAAAGTGTAGAAGAAGCCAACAGGCTCGCAAATCAATTTGTTAAAAACCGTTTGCGCAGGGCAATTGAGCTTAAAAATAATGGACAGTACGAAGAGTCATTGATGATGTTTGGTATAGCCTTACACACTCTTCAAGATTCAACCTCTCCTTCTCATCATGGGTTCCAACTCTGGACCGGTAAAGAATCAAATCCTGATAAATTTAAGCACGGGTCGTCAGAAATGCATTATCCAGGGGATAATAGTGATTTGTATAGTATTACAAGAGATGCGTGGGCATGGTACAATTTAGGTCAAATACCAACTGGAGATATGTTTAACTGAAATAGGAGTAAATTGAATGAAAGAGCCATTAAGCACTGATGATATTCTTATTTACGGATTTGTACTAATATTTATGTTGCAAATATCAATTTCAATATTGATATGCAAATTACAAATATTCAAAATAGCTAGATTTATTTTTGTTATTACGTATTTATCACTGGTTTTATTGCTATGGATGGTTATATTTATGTTTAAGATTTCAACAAGTATTGAAAGTATATTAATTGTTGGAGCTATAATATCATATGTATTAGTATATATTATGGCAAAAACAATGAATAGAAAAAATTGAATGACAATTAAAGAGTTCATCCATAGGCGTCAGGCACTGATAACTTGACAACGTAGCAACTCTAATGACTTTAACCGATCATTGACATCGGCATAGTACGACACGACACCCCCTGCGGTAAACAGTCAGACCTTAATGCCTAAGGCACCTGAGGCCAAATATCAGGACCTTTCTGATGGGAACGATGCGAGATCATCTGTAACAAACAAGGAGGAAACCCGAATGGTGAGTAGAAAAGCGGTAATCATTGCATCCCCCGACGTTACACCACGTCTGCCTGGCGTCGAAGTGGATGTCCGCAGCATCAAGGCATTTCTACTCTCTCCCACCGGCGGAGCCTGGGAAGACAATGAGATCGAGATCCTGATGAATCCGCGAAAGGGAGACGTTCAGCGGAGCCTTGCTCTCGCAAATTTAATGGATTATGTGCTGATCACCTGCTCAGGCCACGGTGAACATCATGTCGGTGAGAACTTCGAATCGACGACGATGTACCTCCGTGAAAACGAGAAGATGTACATACAGGAGATGAATCCGGGAAACCGCCGTCACCTGGTGGTGGTAGACGTCTGCAGAAAAATCGTGCCAGTAGCGATTCACGAATCATTCTTCGCTGCCCAAAACCGGATGATCCGCAAGGCAGAGGTGGACAGATGGGATGCGCGCAGGCTCTACGATAACGCCATCCTGTCCTGCGCGGAGGGCCGGATCGTGATGTACTCGTGCGACAAAAACCAGACTGCTGGTGATGATGGGAATGGCGGTTACTTTACACAGGAACTGTTGAAGGCTCCTAGGGTTCTTTTGGAATCAGGAAAAATTAAAGGCAGGGTTGTTGGAGCTGATGATGCGTTTGAATACGCAAAGGCAAGGACAATAGCGCTGAATGCTCCGCAATGTCCCGTGTTCAATGCCGGACGTAGAAGGGATTTCTATCCTTTCGGGATTGTGTAACCTATGAGTTCCGTCGGAACGAATTACGCCGAAAAATGGGACGGAATGAAGGTCAAGTACCTTGTCCTGGAGGATGACGACAAGTTCATTGTCTGCATCGACGAGGATGTGGATGTCGACTGGATGACTGGCGCTGGCTTCCCCGGGCACAAAGACCAAAAGGCGTTTAACGATGTCCTCAATCGGATGGCGCTTCTCGAGAGCCAGCCGACTCACGACCTTGACGCGAAGATTCGGCTCAGCTTCAAAAGAATGCTCGGTGAAGCGGTGGCCAGAGGCCTTACCGGTGACTACGCCAACGCGGGAAAGATTCTCGACAAGGCGCAAGCATTCGTTTCGGCCCGCAAAGAAGAGCTGGCACGTTCTTGGTACCTTGCAACGGGAGCCTTCGTTACCGCGGCAGTACTGGCAGTGGGACTAGGTTCTTGGCTTGGACGCGACTCGATCCGCCAGGCGGTCGGGGACATCGTTTTCTGGCTGACAATCTCGGCCGTAGCTGGAGCTGCCGGGGCGTTTCTCTCCATCATCATGCGGATGGGCAAAGCTGCGGTGGATAGCTCTGCCGGGAAGACACTCCACCAACTGGAGTGTCTTTCGCGAATTGTCGCGGGGATGCTCTCGGCTGTCTTGGTTGGGCTGGCGGTCTATGCCGAAGTCATTTTTCCGATTTTCCGTAAGAGCGCGAACCCGTATGCATTCCTGGTCTTCGTTTCGGTTGTCGCAGGGGCGAGCGAGCGGCTGGCACCCTCGCTGATCGAGACGTTCGAAAAGCAGGGGCTGAGGACTCGGGGAAAGCAACCACAGTCGGAGAAGTCGGATCTTCTGCCTGATGTTCAGGCTGTTGAGTAGTAGAAAACCTGGGAACCATCGAAAGGGACATTTGAGATCTCGGCCTTGTTAATAACCTCAGTTGCCAAAAAGCTTAATTATCCAAAGGCTGCCTTCACGGTCATGCTAGCTGTTTACGGTGTCGTCTGTGCCAGCAGCGTCAATGAGGGGATGTTTCTCGATCGTGTGGATCTCATTGCCCATGAAGCAGGACACCTGCTGTTCGGCTATTTCGGTGAGTTCATCCTGGTCATCGGGGGCACCTTGGGGCAGCTTTTGGTGCCGGCGGGGATCGGCGTCTACTTCATGACTCGGCGGGAGTTCTTTTCGGCGACGGTCCTCCTCTTCTGGCTGGGACAGAACTTCCTGAATATCTCGGTGTACGTGAAGGACGCTGCGGCCATGGAACTCCCCATGGTAGGCATTGGCGGTGGCGACGTGATCCACGACTGGAACTATCTGCTGCTGAAGCTCAACATCCTGGCCTGGGATCAGACGGTGGGTAATCTGGTGTATGGGGTCGGTGTGCAGTTTATTATCGTGTCGATTGCTGGAGGTTGCTACTTTTCCTGGGAAAGAAAGGGGCCAGACAGTTCATTCTAGTCCTCTGCATATACTAATTGTCCTGATTTTCGCCCTGTTGCCGGCGGCCAATGCGGCTGGGCAGCGGCAGGTGCCGGGCGGCCAACTGGAGAGCCAGCTCCCTGCCAACGCACGCTGGGCGCTGACGGTCATAGACCTGAAAAGCGGTCGCGAGACCACGATGGGAAATGCCGACGGCGAGCTACTGACCCCCGGTTCGTTGACGAAGCTCTTCATTGCCGGAGCAGTACTGGAACGTACCGTCACGGGAAGTCCACCAGACCTGACGACGATGCTGACCCATGACGGTGAACTGCGTGACGGGACGTTGCGAGGAAACCTCTACCTACAGGGGCGGGGAAATGCCCTGCTGACACCGGCCGATCTCAGGGTGGCGGCGACCCGGCTTGCCGAGCAAGACCTCAAGCGGATCAGCGGCGATGTCGTCGTTGACCCGACGCTCTTTGATGCAAGGGGACTGGAACGAAGCCGTCCCGGTCCGGGGTATGCCCCGCCCGGAGCGCTTGGCCTGGACCTGCACACGGTGGCGATAACGGTAACGCCGACTTCGGTCGGCAAATCGCCGCTGGTGACGGTGGAGCCGGCAAATGACGCCGTACGGTTGGCGGTGGAGGCCCGGACCACGGCACCCACAACCGGGACCATCACTGTCAGTCAACTGGACGATACCGCCTTCCGGGTAAACGGCAACATCGCCGCCGGCACAGCACCGACGAAGCAGCGCTTTGCCCTACGCCATCCGGAGCGATTCGCCGGCGAGGTGCTGGCAACGGTACTGCGGCAGCAGCAGATAGTAATCCAGGGAACGGTGCGTAGCGGCACCTTGCCGCCAACGGCAAAGACACTGACGACCATCAGCGCACCATCTTTGCCGCAGCTGCTGCGGGAGATGAACCTGAACAGCCTGAACGTGGTCGCGGACAACCTGCTTCTAACCCTGGGTGCCGAACGGTTCGGCTCGCCGGGAACGGTAGCCAAGGGTTCGCAGGCGGTGAGAGAGTTTCTGGCAAAGCTCGACCTGCCGGTTAACGAAGTTACAGTGGTGGATGGATCAGGGCTATCGCGAGAGAACCGGGTCTCGACCTCTTTTATGGCTCGCTACCTGACGAAGATTTCCGGCCAATCATGGTTCGAGCAATTCCATGCGTCCCTGTCACGGGCCGGGCTGGAGGGAACGGCCCGCACCATCGGCTATCGCAATGAACGGTTCCGGGTCAAGACCGGCATTTTGGAGGATGTCTTCGCCCTGGCCGGATACGGGGTGAACAGTGCCGGACATAACCTGGCCTTTGCCGTTATCGTCAACATGCCCGGAGCGGCACAGATGGACGTGCAGCAGTACAGTGCTGAAGTAATGAGATTCCTGACGGACACTGTTATCGAGGGGATACAATGAAACGACTATTCATTCCATTCATGATCGTGGCGCTGCTCTGCTGTCAGGCCGCCGTTGCGACGCGTGCCGAGGCAGTCTGCGCCCAGGTATCCATCGAGATCCTGCAGGAAGTTACCCTTGAGCGGGTGGCCTTTGACGCGAAACTGGTCATCTCCAATAGCATCACCGATAAGAGCCTGGACAACGTAAGGGTGGATGTGCTGATCAAGGACGCCAGCGGCGCCAGCAAAGACACCATCTTCTTTGTCCGCAAGCCCGAATTGACCGGCATCTCCGGGGTTGACGGTACCGGATCGGTGCCGGCAAGCGATCGGGCAGAGTCCCACTGGCTCATCATCCCTTCTCCGGGGGCAGGTGGCGAGGCAGCGGCCGGCAAGGAATACTGGGTGGGGGCCACCCTGACCTACACCATCGGCGGGGTACAGGAGGTGCTGCCGATCAACCCGGCCAGGATCACCGTGAAGCCGATGCCGCAACTGGTCTTCGACTACTTCATGCCGGCCAATGTCCTCGGGGACAACCCGTTCACCCCCCAGGTTGAGCCCCCGGTAGTGTATCCCCTGGCGGTACGGGTACTGAACGACGGTTACGGCCCGGCCAACAAACTGAAGATCGATTCTGCCCAGCCAAAGATCGTGGACAACAAGGACGGACTGCTGATCAACTTTAAGATTCTCGGTGCCACGGTGAACGATGGCCAGGTAACCCCCTCGCTGGCGGTCCCCCTTGGCGACCTGCCGAGCAAGAAGGCGGCAACCGCCGCCTGGCAGATGATCTCCACCCTCTCAGGCAAATTCATCGAGTTCAAGACGAGCTTTTCCCATGCATCCGAGCTGGGGGGGGAACTGACCTCCCTGATCCGGGAGACCAATGCCCATTTCCTGACACACATGGTGAAGGTGAATCTGCCGGGGCGGGACAACCGGCTCGATTTCCTCGCCGATGTAAACCAGATCGGCGGCTTCATCTATGAATCCGAGATCCCCACCGGCTCAACATCCATGGCCGACGCCAAAACTCCGGTAACCGTACTGGTGCCCCTGACGCCCCCTCCCCGGCCGACTCCGACGGCTCCTACCGTCAACCTGACTCTGCCGACCGGAACGGACGGCTGGGTCTACGCGAAACTGACCGACCCGTCCCAGGGGCTCCTGAAGCTGCTTGACGTAGTGCGGGCAGACGGAGTGCATCTCGACCCCAACAACTTCTGGGTCGATCAAGGACTGGACCAGGACTTCAAGAAAACCTGGACCCTGCAGATCGTCGACTATCGCAAGGACACCGCGGTGACCGGGTCCTATTCCCTGGTCTTTGTCCAGCCGGAAGCCGACACGACTCCTCCGGTCACTACGCTGACCTTTAGCGGGCCGGTGACCGGCAATGGGCCGTTCAGCATCACTCCGCAAACGTCATTGATCCTGACCTCCACCGATAACGATGGGGGGAGTGGCGTGGAGGCGATGTTCAAGAAGGTGATCGGCCAGGACAGCGATTTTGTGCCGGCATACCCGTTCACGCTAGCAACGGCGGGAACCTATACGGTGCAGTACTACAGCGTTGACCGGGCCGGCAACGTGGAGACTGCCAGAAATGCGATGGTGACGGTAGACGATGGCGCTCCGGTCATCGGTTCATTCAGCGCTTCGCCCACCACCTTCGCACCCCAGGCCCCGAAAGGGGTAGCGGCCGCTCGAACCGCTGACTTGTCCCTGACCGCCACCGATGCCGCTCCGACGCTTTCGGTCGAGGTGCAGATTGCATCCGGGACAACGTTCCAGGCCGACAAGGTGGTGCGGACCCTGAAGGGAACGGTGACCAGCGGTTCGGCGGCGCATCTTTCCTGGGATGGCAAGGATGCGGCGGGCAAGTGGGTGGCCAGCGGCCAGTACGTAGCCCGGGCCAGGGTGACGGATGGACTGGACAACCCGGCGGATTCGACCGCCCCGTCACACACGACAACCCGCGATACGAACGTCACCATCGGGGAGTGGTTCGTCGGCGCTGCCATCGACGCTGTAACGGCGGAACAGCTGCATCCGCGGGTGAACGGCAGCAGGGTGGTCTGGCAGGATCAGCGCAATGGGGTCTGGGATATCTACACCAAGGTGGTCGACCGCAGCGCCCCACAGAGTGGCACATCAGTCCGGGTGACCAACGGCGACACCGACCACGAACAGCCGGCAGTGGATGGCAACGTCATCGTCTGGCAGGAAAAGCAGGGAGTCAAGAGCGACATCTACGGCTATCGCCTCGATACCCAGGCGACAATCCCCATCGCTACCGGCCCCGGCGACAAGATCAAGCCTGCCATTGCCGGCGACTGGGTCGTCTGGCAGGGGAATGCCGCCGGCAACTGGGACATCTACGCCTACAATCTGACGACCCTGGAGAACGTCCAGATCACCTCGCACGAGCGAGATCAGGTCAACCCGGCTATCGCAGGTAATGTTGTGGTCTGGGAGGATTACCGCCACGGCCTGGCGGAGATTTATCAGTACACCCTGGATCCGAATCCGGCCCTGCGCCAGGAAAAGCGGATAACCTTCAACATGGAGCAGCAGACAGAGCCGACCATGGTCACAAACGGCATAGCCTGGACCGACAGGCGCAACGGCCAGCAGGACATCTATTTTTACGATCCGGTTCGGGGTGAGCTGAGGATTACCTATGGGGCAGGCGATCACAGCCAGGTTGCCCTTGGTCAGGATCTCCTCGTTTACACCGATTTTGAGGCCGGCAGCAACGATCCCAATCTGTCGTATCGTTCGTTGTCCAGCGGCGCCGGCGGTCGGCTGACCAGCGACCCAAACCGCCAGGAAGAACCGGCGGTGGGGGATCGACTGGTACTCTGGCAGGACAACCGGGACGGTCGTTACCAGATATACGCTGCACCATTCGAAACGACCCCGGTGCCGGTAGATGTCGCACTGCAGCCGGGATTCAACCTGGTGGCCATCGGCACGGCCCTGAAGTCCGCCTACCCGACGGCGGCCCAGTTGATGGCCCAGGCTGACAGCCTGGGGATCGAGCGGGTGCTTTCCTACGATCCGGAAACCAATAGTTACCGGGAAACTTCCGCGGCTAACGGCGACTTCCCGCTTATCGTGGGCAACGGATTGGTGGTCTACGCCGCCAGGGCCTCGACGCTCCGGCTGGCCGACAGCGGGGAAACTGCAGCTTACACCCTGCGCCAGGGTCCCAACCAGATCGGCATCCTGGCGGCACCGTACGGCTTTGGTGCCAATGACCTGATCCGGTCGGTGGGGCTGGAGAATATCCAGAGCATCCGTCGCTTCGATGCTGCAACGGGCACCTGGCAGACGGCGGCGGTGCGCGACGGTGGAAGCGGCCCCGAGATTGTCGGCCTGAACTTCCCGATCATGGCGGGCGACGGCCTGATGATAACCATGAAGAAGCAGGTGGACCAGTGGACACCATGACGACCGCGTTTCGGACGCTGAAGAATCGGGGTGTGATCTTGCTGGCGGCCTGCCTGCTGTTCTTGCCGGCCGGCAGCCGGGCCGCCAGCTGGCAGTGGCTTTCTCCGGCGAAGGTGGAGTCGATGGTCGCCGAGGGGAGCGGTCTCTGGCTGGTCGATGTGCGCAGCACGGCAGCCTTCGATCAGGGTCATCCCGAGGGGGCGGTGAGTGTTCCGCTGGAGGAGCTTGGCCGCCGGCACTTGCCGAAAAAAATTCTGGTACTGGCGGACGACACCCTTGGCCTGAGGCGGGCACTGGAGGCCGCTGAGCAACTGGTAAAGGCTGGCCATGAACGGGTCTATATCCTTGAGGGGGGCGTGGTGGGCTGGCAAACGGATAACCTGCCGATGAGCGGGAAGGCCTGCTCCTCTGCTGTCAGGTATCTGTTGCCCGACGACTTGGTCTGGGCGCAGAAGAACCAGGTGCCGCTGCAGATCTACGACCTGCGCGATCCCGAGGAGCAGGCGAAGGGACCGGTCACGAATTCCCGGTCCGCTGTCGGGAAAAACATGACAGAGCGGCTGAACGGTGTGGCCGCATTACTCGACGAACAGACGAAGAAGGGGCTGCCGGCTAAGCTCGACAGGCCGATACCGGCTGTGCTGGTGTTCCCGACCGCGGTGGACCCCCAAACCGTCCTGACTCGTTTCCCCCGCCAGATCCCTGGGGATATCCGGATACTGAAGGGCGGTGCCGCTGCCTGGGCCGCCGCCCCCAAAACGCTCGACCCCTCCTCACTGGAGGTTTGTCCGAGCTGCCCGCCGTCAGTCCCGAGAGGAGATAGGAAATGAGGCAAATCCTGTTGTCGCTCTGCGTCTTAATAGCACTGGCAGGTTCCGCCTGGGCGGTCCCTGAGACGGTTAGCCTGCGTATAACCGATGTTACCACATCGTCATTTTCCGTGGTCTGGATGACCGACGTGCCTGCCGAGCCGACGGTGGAAGTCTACGCGGATACCGGTATGGCGACTCGGTTGGACGATACGCTGGTGGTGACCCCGATGCCGGATCTATCACCTCAGGTGGCCGATGCCGCCCGCCACAAGGGAATCATGAAGGTGCGTGTCTCCGGGGTTACGCCGAACAGCAGTTATTATGTCCGCACCGTTTCACGCGATCCGGCTGATCCCCTGAGTGTCGGCTACTCGCCGCTGCAGGAGGTAAAGACCGCTGCCGCAGTCCGTCCCTACCAGACGGCTACCGACGGAACGCTCACGGCTTTTGCCAATGACTTGGTGGCCTTTACCACCTATATCCGTCCGGCTGACAGCGACCCACTCCCCGGGACCGGGGACCTTCTGCTGCTGGAGCTGGATGGCTCCGTCTCGCCGGTCAGCGCCTTTGTCGGAACCGGGACGATTTCCAGTGAAGGGGTCATCGATCTGAACAATCTGCTCGGTGTGGATACCGTCAGCCTGAAGGTAGTTGGTGGAGAGCGGGTTCTGGTTCGAGTCTACCGCGGGGAGAGCCTGACCACCCTTGCAACGCTGGGGTTACGGTTGCCGCTGCCGATGTTGCAACACTACCGGAGACTACCGGTTTCAAGCGGAATGACGACCGTACTGGCGCCGATACAGGGGTTCTTTGCCGACATCAACCTGGACGGGAAGATCGACGTTACGGACTTCATCGAGTTCAAGAAGCAATACCGCACCGTTCCGGATGATGCGAACTATAACCCGGATTACGAGTTCATCGTGACCCCGGGCGGGAGAATCGATGCCCAGGATTTCGCTAGGTTTGCCCGTGAGTTCGGCCGCACCGATGTCCCATAGATTTGTTTGCCTGATGCGTTGTTACCGGAGGATTGCATGACCAGATCGATACAGGCGATTTTCAGATGCGTTGCGGTGCTGCTGTCTACCGCTCTTCTTGGCGGGGTGGCTTGGGGGGCGGGGATACGTGTTGTTCCCTCGAGTCAACTGGTAGTGCCGGGCGGTGAGTTCATGATCGATGTGGTTGCCGAGGGTATCCCGGCTGAAGGGTTGGGGGGGGTACAGTTCCGTTTGAATGTTGCGGCCCCTGGTGGCACAGTGACTGGGGTTGCGGCTCTTTCTCAGGGGGGGAGCAATGACATTTCCGTGCTTACACCACTGCCTGCTGAGCTAGCAACAACAGGTAATTCGGGGATCGGCGATTTCTTCTGGAACGGACGTGGTCCAAACGGAATTCTGATATTGGACAACGAACCGTTGACCAACGGCTCGGCACTCTATACCTATGCCCATACCAGCGGTGCGACCCCCCAGGTGGGTAGCGGTACGGTAGCGCGTTTTGCCGTCAAAGTAGGTTCTAGCGTTACGGCAGATCAACTTAACGTTACGCTCAGCGATGTAATGCTTCTGGATGGTGGGCCTGCCTATCCACTCGACTACAACACGGGGGCTTCCGTCTCGTTTAAATGCCAGGCCAAAGTTCCTTCCTTAACAGGATTGAGCCTTACCCAGGCGCAGTCTGCCCTTGCCACGGCAAACCTATCACTTGGCTCAATCTACCAGCTTGACAATACAGCGGGTAACCTCCCGCTCAATGTGGTCCTGGAGCAATCGTTACCATCGGGAAGCGATGCTCTTTGCCAGGCTCCTGTCAACTTGGCGGTCAATACGCCGCCTGCAGAGGTTATCTCGGCATCCTCTATCGATAAACCACACAACGACACAGGCGCGGTGCTCGTGACCTGGACTCCTTCAACATCCGGAAATGTGGCTGGGTATAGGATATACAAGGGAGCAACACTCCTGCAGGAGATCAGGAATCCACTGGCAGCGGGTGCAGAGGTGGGAGGGCTGCCGAACGGGATGGCCACGCAACTCAGGGTTGCCGTTTTCGATACGTTCGGCAATGAAAGCCCGGGGGTGATCGTCTCCGCGACGCCGACAGATGACGTGCCGCCGGTGGTAACAATTGCATCTCCCCAACCGGGCATTACTGGCAACAACAGACCTCTGCTTACCTTCGCAACGACCAAGGGTAGTGTCGTGACAAGGCTGGATGGTGGCGTGATCACCGCGGTCTCCGGCGCCAACCTCGATCAGCTCGTCGACGGTTCCCATACACTGGTTGTTGAAGCGACTGCTGCCGCCGGCATTACCGGTTCCGCCTCGGTAACCTTCACGGTGGATACTCTGCCGCCGTCAATAACGGTCAATCCTGTTGCTACCCCAACCCGGGACGTCAGTCAGATGCTTTCCGGTTCCGTCGAGGTGGGTGCGACGGTTACGGTTGCAGCCAATACCAGCGCTTCGGTGGGGACGATCTCCTATGTGACTCCTGACACATGGACATGCCCTGTGAACGGTCTTGTCGCCGGCAATAACACTCTTACCGTTACCGCCACTGACCAGGCCGGCAACAGCCGCAGCGTACCCGTTACCATCACGTATCATCCGCCGATGTCAGCAGTCCTCACCCCGGCCAACATTACCAACGACGACAAAGGTTCTATTGGTTTGACCATCAGTGATCTCGGCATGCCCGGAAGCGATGTTCTTGTCGAGCAATTCGTCGATGCCAACCGAAATGACGTCATCGATCAGGGAGACTACGTTGTCCGTTCGTTCAAGGTGACTGACGGAACCGCCTCGATTAATCCGAACATTCAGGGTGATGAAGACGGCGCTGCAAATAGCAAAGTCGTAACCGGTTTCAATTACAACCTGCTCAGCGACCCGTATCACGCACCAGGCAAGTATCTGGTTCGTGCCACTCAGGGAGCAGATCTGGCCACCGCGGCATTAGTGGTGGGCGCGGTCAGCCAGGTGCAAACCATTTCCGGAACGGTTATGGGCGGCAGCAATCCGGTTCCCGGTGCGATGGTTCTTTTGCAGGACAAGTGGCAGCGCCCGGTAGCCTGGGTCATTGCCGATGACGGTGGTGCGTATGTGATCAACGTGAAGCAGCCCGGGGAGTACCGACTGCTACCCGTCGCTTACGGCTACTCTGCAGCAGCAACCCCCATCACGGTTGGTGCCAGTCAAAACATCGTGAATCAGGGATTGGCGCTCGTTCCCGGGATCTTCTATCTCTCCGGACACGTGAAGGATAGCGCCAACGGCAGCGGAATTGGCGGAATCTGGGTAAGAGCGAGCGGTACCAATCTAACCGGCACAGCCATAACCGGCGTAGATGGTAGCTACAGTCTGAGTCTGCCTGCGGGACAGTACACCATTGCAGCGGCTGTCGATCCGGCAGTCCCCAATCCCTCCAGCAAAGGATATCTGGCCTTCAACAAGCAAGCCTTAGTAGTGGATGTTGCAGCCGACGGTATTTTAGCAGACATCAACCTTCCCCAAGCGGGTATCTTGGTAAGCGGCAGGGCCTTGAACGGAGAAGGATTTGTCCAATCGGGCATACCTGTACAGGGTAAGATCCCTGGATCAATCGACGTTCGTGAACCGGTAGGGTTCGGGATAACCAATGCTGACGGTAGCTATGCCCTGGCGATGACTTCCGGCAACAACTGGAACGTTTCCTTGCAGGACTCTTCCGCCCAAACTCTCGGCTACATCGGGAATACAATTGCGAATTTCTCGACGTCAAACAGTCCATTGACCGGCAACGACCTTACCATTTATCCGATAACGGCTTGGATCCAGGGGACAGTGACTGATTCGAGCAACAATGTTGTAGTGGGGGACGGCATCAGGCTCAGGAATGCGGATTCTTCCATTGTCACCTCAGTTTCGACCGCTTTCGATGGAACCTATCGCATGGGCACTTTTGCCGGGAACTGGCTGGTCGATGACGTAACCCGTGGTAATCAAAGTTTGGAACAGACTGTGTTGCTGGCTGATATGCAGAGTGCCACGCTTGATTTCGTTGTCGATGTCCTCCCTGTTCAAACCATCACCGACCTGAAGGCACGTCCCAAGTCCGGTAAAGCCGGTCTGACTTGGACCTGCTTACCTGGAAATGTAACCTACAACATCTACCGAAGTACAACCGCAGGTGGACCGTACACCAAAATTAGGTCAGACCTCACTTTGACTTACTGCTATTATGGGGATTTTAACCTGCCAAATGATATCACCTACTATTGGCGTGTTACATCCGTGGATGCAACCGGACTTGAGTCACTCTATTCCAACGAGGCGAGTGCAACGCCCCATTCATTATACTAATGCTTCCCTCGGGCGGCCCCGTGTCCAGACCAAGGCTTGCGCAGTTTTATTGATACAGTGAATAGTTGTATGGCAATAGCCTGCGACAATGTCATGACACATTTCCCTCACGAATATGCAGAACGTCGTGGGTGGCCACCAGTGTGACCTAGGAAGAGCCAAGGCCATAGAAATGTTGTCGCAAGCGCAACTCTAAATCATCCGGATACAGAGTTGGCATATCCTTACGATTCAGATATCTATGATTTGAGCGAAGCAAGAAGATTTGTTGAAAAATGTTATGATGACCTGTCTTCGCAATAGATGACAGGTCAAGGGGAGGGGTAGGAACCCCTCCCCGGAAGAAGGCACCCTTGTCTACCTCGCGCCCGTTACGGCATTAAGCCGAGTCCTGTGTTAAGGGAACGATTGAACCGCTAAAGTCTTACTGGCTATAGATTTGAAGTTTGTGACGTATTCTGTCGTGCATTCCTGCTATACTGAAAATTATATTCTCGGGGCGCGACCTCAGCGGGTGGTGCATCGAGACTCAAAATGTCGGGAGGACAATGACATGTCTGCGAGTAAGATGACCAGGGAACAATTGTTGGCGTATCCGATTTATGACATTCCTTTTTCTATCAGGGCGAGCAATATCCTGAAAAGCACAGGGGTGAAAACAGTCGGCGACTTGATTGAGTATGATGCCCGTCAACTTCAAAATGTGCGTGGTTGCGGGAACGTAACCATGGCAGAGATATTTGCAATCCTTTCGCTAATGAATCTCAAGATGAACAATTGTGAAGGGGTTTGTTCTGAAGATGCAGTTGGTCGCGCCATTGCAAGGATTAGGGCCAGAATTCAAGTTGCAAACGAGCCACCGGCTCCCAGAAAGTCGAAGAGCGGGAAAACGCGAGCTGATATAAAGGCAGAAATCCTTGAAAAGCGAATGAAAACTTTGATTTTGCGGTCAAAAAACCTTACTTACAAGGCGATAGCCGCCGAAATCGGCGTAACCGCCGATACTGCAAGAAGTTATTATCACAAAACAGGAAGGGCGTTGGTTTGGGAAGCAAAGAAGACCAAAAAAACGCTTGATGAGGTTATGTTAATCAAAAACTTGCCTGTTGTCGTAATTGACCGTATGAGAAAAGATGGTATTGTCTTCTAACTTCATTGGAGGCGTAGGAGGAAGGTCATGGACCTTGAGTTTATTGTTACTCATTTCTCAGGAACCGGATATGCAACATATGTCGACTTAGCTCTTATCCTGTTATTTTACTCAGCAATTTTTGTAAGTATAGGCTTGATACTTGGTAAGAATGGACGGGATATCATCGTATTCGTAACAAGAAAAGCGTTTGGACTCAAAGGATATGGTCCTGAATGGGAAGCGTTCAGGCAAAAAGTTGAACCATATACCGAGTTTCTATACAGTATGACTTTTTCTTTGGTTGGTCTTTATTCGGCGGCATTAGTTGGGTTCGCCTTGGTTTTTTGGAGCAAGAATGCACCGTTGAAGGCAATAATCATTTCTGTTGCATGGTTGATTGTGAGTTTTTACTACATGAGATTGAACCTCGAATCAGCCTCATGGGCGTATCATCGTATCAAAAAACGTAGAGCACAAAGAGTGTAAGAAGGCATGACAGCGGATATTGACGAGTACTGCGTAGCTATGCTTAATGTTCCAGACGATTGCGAACAGTATTCTCGGACCAGTCGAAGCAACCCGAACGAAAAGCAGATGAAAGCAATACCGAAAATCCACAAGATTATTAACCTGGATGGGCGTTATGTTCCCCGCAGGCGCAGGGATGAACCGGAAAACGTACAATAGGAAAAACTTTTCGATGTATGTTCCCCGAAGGCGCGGGACATAATAGGTGGGATTACCGCTGTCCCGCAGTTTGATTGAATGAAGAACAATAGGATTACGGACATGCCATGATAATACCTTTTGACTAAACTTTGACCAAATGTTTGTGAGATGGTGTATTCTGCTGAACGTTTGCAAACGAAAATCAGCCGAAAAATAGGTTGTAAGTATCTGCAATTGCTTGATTTTGTAGTGATGCCTGAGCCGGATAACGACTGGAATCAGTGGCTTCGAATCCCGTTTCCCGCTCCAGATAAGCTACAAGGAATCTTTCGGGATTCCTTTTTTATTGCCCCGACTTTCACCAAAACTTTCACCTGGAAAGTTTTAATGGGAGATTCGGGGCTTTCCTTTTCTGAGGTAAATTGAGCTGTTGCGGGTAGTGGGGGGTGCCAGACTGTCCCCGTACTGCTGATCGATGAACAGATTTGGCGCTTTAGCCTTCGGTTGCACGAAGTCCCTCCCATGTACTCCAGTATCAGCCAGAAATCCTCTTCCAATCCTTCGATGTAATCCCCGTAAACCTCGTTAGTATTTGCTCCGATCCATGCCCCATGAGCCGTACCCGTTTGTTAGGATCGATCCTGATGCTGAGCGCCCAGGCAGGGGCGCAGGGAGTAGGCGGCTTTATCGATGATGCCGCTGGCCTTCATTGCATTCTCTTTTCATCGTGCTGATGTACTTCTGCAATTCAACAGTGCTGATCTTGAATAAGGTTTTATCCCGGGAGTAGGGAAGAATCCGGTAATCAATAATCAGCTGGTAATCATCTTGAGAGGTTGCTTCATGTACGCATGTGCAGAAGCTCATTTCGGCATTTTTGCTGGAAGGTTGGTAAGGCTGGAACGGAGTTTGTTTTGATAATTTCAGAAATTTTGAAAACTGCCACTCTCAGACCCTCTAATTTCAATTTTTATGAAAGTTTATGTGCTGATGGGCTGTTGCGTTAATGCTCTCTTATGTGATCAGTGTCGCCTGCTAAAACCCATCACAATCCAATAAGTTGAACACCCTCCGTACTCATTCGAGAAACTCAATCTGTGTGTATTTACCCCCGCGCATGTGTATAGAAATAATAATGTTATTGCAGGTTGTGGCCGATTGTGCATACATAACATGCTAATTTAACACATATAATTACTTTAAAGCGTGCGCTTGAATATCAGTCTTGGCAATCAAGTGGAAAATTATATAAAAGCGTTTGGCATAACGTGTGCTCTTGGTAAAGCATTGGCTACTCGCCATAATCAACCCCACCCAAACCCTCCCCTGGGTTGGCAAAGAGTTCTTCCTCCTGGATGGACGAGGGGTGAGTCATATTTCGTCTCGGTAAATATTAGTTCGGGTTAAAGCTCCTTGTAAAAACAGAACAAGGTTTTTGTTGACAGGTGGGATTGTAGAATGATAAAAAGAACGTACGTTCGTTCTTTGCTAATTGGGCTGTCCTGTTGAGGATGTCTGTTTTCTGAAAAGATAAACATGTTCGTATATGTGTCACCGCCGTCAATGACGGGTAGGTTTGAATAGTTCCTCAAAGGAATAGTTGTATTCATTGAAGACTATAGAGGTCTTGATTGCGAACTTCATAGTTTGCAGAAGTGAATGACATGAAAGGAGAACAGGTTTGGCGACCTAAGTGGAGTTGGTTCCAGTTGGCAGTAATAACGACAAGGAGGATTGCATGGTGAGGCGAAGAGTGAAACCGATTCATGAGCGTCGAATAATTGTTACCTGTGCTCTAGCAGTGGCTGGGGCATCAATGCTGATTCTTGGCGTTTGCGGCAGCACCAATGCGTTCGAGATTCCCACCGAAGGCGAGGATGTCTCAATCCACTGGGACAACAACTTCAGATACACCTTGGCACAGCGTCTCAAAGGGCAGGACAAGGATATTGTCAATAGTGTCAACCACGATGATGGCGACCGCAACTTCGATGTGGGCTTGGTATCGAGCCGACTGGACCTCCTTTCCGAGGCGGACCTGGTCTACAAAAAGGATTATGGCTTCCGGTTGAGCGGTGCCCTCTGGTACGACCCGATCTACAAGGCAAAGCTGGACAACCGCTCACCCCAGACCTCGAACCACTTAGAAAACGGTCAACCGTCTACCGGCTTGAACCAGTACACCAAACGCCGCTTTGGGGGGCCGGACGGAGAACTGCTGGACGCCTTCGTCTTTGGCAAGCTCGATATCGGCGATGTACCGATTAGTGTCCGGGCCGGGCGCCACACAATCTATTGGGGCGAGGCGTTTTTTCCGGCAGCCGGTGCTAACGGCATTTCCTATGGTCAATCGCCGCTTGACTTGGCCAAAGCCCTGGCCATGCCGGGCGTCGAGTTGAAGGAGATCTTCCGGCCACTGAATCAGGTTTCGGTCCAGATCCAGCCGACCAATGAACTCACCATCGCCGGGCAATATTACCTTGAATGGGAGTCAAACATCTTTCCCGAGGGGGGGAGTTATCTGGGTATGGTAGACGGTCTCCTGAATAGCGGGGAATCCTTCATCCTTGCCCCGGGATTTCAGATACCTAACGCAGGGGATCGCAGGCCAAGCGATATGCGCGACTGGGGGCTGAAGGTAAGTTACAGCCCAGAATGGCTGAACGGGACCCTCGGATTATATTACCGCAACTACTCCGACAAGATGCCGCAGGTATTGGGGACTAACTATATCAGCCCGGCTCCTGGCCTCCAACTACCGACCGCATTTTCCTATGATTACAAATCAAACATCAGTCTGTACGGGATCAGTTTTGCCAAACAGATCATGGGGATCAGCGTCGGCTCGGAGTTCTCCTACCGCCGTAATACGCCGCTGGCGAGTCAATGGTTCGCACCTGTTGGCGCGCGTGGCGACACCATGCATGCAGTGGTGAACTTCCTGACGCTGCTGCCCAAGACTCCCGTGTTCGATACCGGCTCCGCCATTCTGGAGTTTGCCTACGGCCGTTGGAACCGGGTCAGTGAAAATGGTCAGTACTTCACCGGCCGCCCCGGTACCAATATCTTGGGCCAGCCCACCAACCTCGGCGTCGGCCACGCCACCAGGGACAACTCCACAGTAACGGTCAACCTGGTGCCGGAATGGAAACAGGTCCTGCCAGGAGTGGACATGGCAATGCCGCTCAACTTCTCCATGGGGATGCACGGCAATTCAGCGGTCGCCCTCGGTGGTGCGGAAGGCAGCGGCAGCTACAGTGCCGGGCTCTCAATTGACGTCTTCGCCAAATACAAGATAGATCTCACCTATGCCAGTTTCTTCGGCAAGGTGCATCCGGATGCACAGGGTCAAGTTATGCCGCCAGGACTTGAGGGCGCTGGGCAAGGCGCAGGAGATCCGATTGCCCTGCTCAGTGACCGCGATCTTTTGTCCCTGACGCTAAAAGCCACATTCTAACAAAAGGAGGAACGTCATGTTGATTCGAAACAGTCTGCTGGCAGGTTGCCTGACACTGGTCAGCGCAGGACTGGCCATGGGGGCGGTATCAGCAGAGGAAGCAGCACAACTCGGCAAGCACCTGACAATGATCGGGGCCGAAAAGGCCGGTAACAAGGAAGGTACAATACCGGAATTCACCGGCGGGAATACCAAGTCGCCTCCCGGCTACAAGAATGATGGCTGGCGGCCCGACCCGTACGCAGGAGAAAAACCGCAGTTCTCGATTAGCGCCAAAAACATGGCCCAGTATGCCGACAAACTTTCAGAGGGCGCCAAGTCGATGCTGAAGAAGTACCCGAGCTTCCGCATGGATATTTACAAGACCCATCGCTCTACGGCCCATCCCAAGTATGTCCAGGAAAACACCAAAAAGTGCGCAACGACCGCCAAAATTACCGACAATGGCCTGGCCTTTACCGGCGCCCATGCATGCTACCCATTCCCCATTCCGAAGAGCGGCATCGAAGCGATCTGGAACCACAACCTGCATTACGAAGACGTAACGTATAAGGAAAGGTACCGCTCTTATACTGTGGATGCCAACGGCAGGGCGACCATGCAGAGCGAAGGAAACGTCAAACAGGAGTTCCCTTATTGGGACCAGGCAAACCCTAATTCTAAAGATTTCTACAGGCTTAAGGTCAATTATGTCGGTCCGGCCCGCCGGGTTGGCGAGGCGTTCCTTATCATCGATCCGATCAACTATGCCAATGATGCCCGGAAAGGGTGGCAGTATCTGCCGGGCCAGCGGCGCACGAAACTGGCGCCGGAACTCAGCTTCGATACCCCCTGTTCCATCTACGGCGGCCAGACGACATGGGACGACCTGTTCCTGTTCAGTGGTTCTCCGGAGCGTTACAACTGGAAACTTGTCGGCAAGAAAGAGATGTACATACCGTACAACGATTACAAAATGCTGTACGAAGTCGATCATGAAAAGGAGCTGTTGAAGGGGAAACATCCTAATCCGGATCTGGTCCGTTGGGAACTGCATCGCGTCTGGGTTGTGGAGGCCACCCTGAAGCCGGGGAAACGCCACCTGTACCACAGGCGGGTGTACTACCTGGATGAGGACAGCTGGAGAGCAGCCGCTGCTGACCAGTATGACGCCCGCGGCCAGCTCTACAGAATCGGTTTCAACTTCGTAGCCCCCAGTTACGATTCGCCCTGCATGTTCGGGGATGCCTTCTATGTTCACGATCTGCTCACCGACTCGTATGCGATCAACGCACTGCCGGTACGTGGCAAGACAGGGATCATTCACGGCAGCAAGGCCTACCCGGCAAAGGAATGGACACCAGATGCTCTGGCAGGGGAAGGCGTAAGGTAATTATTCTTCCTGAAGGTTAGCGTAATAACCTGATTAGTAACTAAAAAAAGGTACTCCCGTTTGATAGGGACGCAAGCGGGAGTACCTCTCTGAAAATAACGGCTAGATATGATCTGGAGACCTGGAGATAGATATGAAATCAAGGACAATTATCATGGCACTGATGGCGGCTATTATTGTGCCAGCATCCCTCGCCTTTGCCGTTACTACTTTTCAGGATGTTCTCGATGCACCCGCCCTTAAGAGCAGACATGCCGACAAGACCCTGCTCATCAGCGTCGCCATGGCCGGGACGCGGGTGGTGGGCGTCGGCCAGCACGGCCATATCGTCTATTCGGACAATCAGGGCAAAAGCTGGACCCAGGCAACGGTGCCGGTCAGCTCCGACCTGTTGGCCGTGCATTTCCCGTCACCGCAGAAGGGGTGGGCAGTCGGCCACGACGGGGTGGTGCTGCACAGCGCCGATGGCGGGGCCAACTGGGTAAAGCAGTTCGACGGCCGGGCCGCGGCCCAGGTCCTGGTCGGCCATTACATGGGCACCAACAGCTGCGGCACCTGCCACGACCCGATGAATACGCCGGTGAGCGCACCCGGCGGGCAGCAGACCGCGGACATGATGGCGGAAATCAAGAAATTCGTCGATCAGGGGCCGGACAAGCCGTTCCTGGACGTCTGGTTCGAAAGCGACACCACCGGCTTCATCGTGGGCGCCTTCAACCTGATCTTCCGTACGGTCGACGGCGGCAAGAGCTGGGCCCCCTGGTACGACCGGACCGACAACCCTAAACGTTTTCACCTCTATGCCCTCCGCCCGGTAGGCAAGGATCTGTTCATCACCTCCGAACAGGGGACCGTCTTCAAACTGGATCCGGCAAAGAAGCGGTTCACGGCGCTCAAGACCTCCTATAGCGGCACCTTTTTCGGCGTTACCGGCAAGCCCGGGGCGGTGATCGCCTTTGGCATGCGGGGCAATGCCTTCAAAAGCGGGGATGGCGGCGCTACTTGGCAGAAGGTCGAGACCGGCGTCCCGGTCGGCCTGATGGGTGGCACCGTGACCCCTGACGGCAAGATTGTCCTGGTGAGCCAGGGGGGGCATGTCCTGGTGAGCAGCGACGACGGCAGCAGCTTCGGCCAGGTGAAGATCGACCGGCCGACCCCGGCTGCCGGGGTGGCCGCCATTGACGGCAACACCCTGGCCCTGGTCGGTCAGCGGGGCGTGAAGGTGCAGGCGATCAGGTAACGACCTGAAGGCGTATTAACAGGGATGAACAGGATACACAGGATAAGACCAAAGATCTTTTGGGGTTAAAAGTTCAAGACTTTCATCCTGTTCATCCTGTGCATCCCTGTAAAAAACAGGTTTCTCCGGGTCTTTGAAGCATGATTTCCGGGAGAAACAGGGAGAACTGACATGGCAGTGGGAATGGGAAAAACAGAGGAAATGCCGGTCGTC
>CAYSMK010000027.1:0-69262 GCA_964432205.1 uncultured Geobacter sp.
TTCGCCTCCCCCTCCTTCAGTTTCGGCTTGAAGCGTAGCGCTGCCGGCGGCAGGGGGGGGGCAACGGCAAGCCGCAAGGCGCCGCTCAGCAGGGAGGCGCTGGTAAAGCCGGTGCGCCAGGCAAGCCGGGCCGCCGGGACAAGGGGCAGCAGGTCTACGTGCTGAAGGAGGGCAAGCCGGCCGCGCTGCCGGTGAAGACCGGTATCGGCAACAACAGCGGTATCGAGCTGGTGGAAGGCCCGCTGAAGGAAGGTGACGAGGTGATCATAGAACAACAGAGCGGCAACGCCGGCAAGAAGAAGTCCGGCATGGGCGGGCCCATGGGGCGACCGTTCTAAGATGGCCAGCGTCATTGCGCTTTCCGATATCCGCCGGGTCTTCACCATGGGCGACCAGCAGTTCGAGGCCCTCAAGGGGGTCTCGTTCGCCGTTGAACCCGGCGAATTCGTCGCCATCATGGGGGCATCCGGCAGCGGCAAATCCACCTGCATGAACATCCTCGGCTGCCTCGACCGTCCAACCTCAGGGGCATATCACCTGGACAGTCTCGAAGTGGGCGGCATGTCACCGGATCAACTGGCGGCCATCCGCAACAGGAAACTCGGCTTCGTCTTCCAGGGGTTCAACCTGCTGGCCCGCACCCCGGCACTGGAGAACGTGGAACTCCCCCTGATCTATGCCGGCATTCACGCCAAAGAGCGCCATGTCAAGGCGCTGGCAGCCCTGGAGCAGGTGGGGCTCGCCGGCAAGGAGAACAATCACCCCTCCCAGCTCTCCGGCGGCCAGCAGCAGCGGGTGGCCATTGCCCGGGCACTGGTCAACAGCCCATCGGTCATCCTCGCCGACGAACCGACCGGCAACCTGGACAGCGTCACCAGCGACGAGATCATGCAGCTGTTCACCCGCCTCAACCAGCAGGGGATAACCATCATCATGGTCACCCACGAGCACGATGTGGCGGCCCATGCAGGACGGCAGATCACGTTCCGGGACGGAAAAATCATCGGGGACGCCAAGAGCTGATGGACTTTCTCCAAACCCTGAAAATAGCGCTTCGGGCACTCCGCACCAACAAGATGCGCTCGTTCCTCACCATGCTGGGGATCATCATCGGCATTGCCGCGGTCATCGCCATGATGGCGGTCGGTTCCGGCGCCAGCTACGTAATTTCCCAGCAGATCGCCAGCATCGGCTCCAACATCATCCTGATCATCCCCGGCTCCACCACCAGCGGCGGGCTGCGCTCCGGCAGCGGCGGCGCCCAGACCCTTACCAGCGACGACGTAAGAGCGATCATGGCCGAATGCCCCTCGGTCGAGTCGGGAGCCCCGACGGTCCGCACGTCGGGCCCGGTGGTCTATGGCAACATGAACTGGTCCACCATCATCATGGGAACCACGCCGGAACTGTTCGATATCCGCGAATGGGGTGCGGCCAACGGCCGGAGCATCGGCCAGCAGGATAACGATGGGGCAGCCAAGGTCTGTCTGCTGGGCGAAACGGTGGCGGAGAACCTGTTCGGGGGGGACGATCCGGTGGGGAAAATCGTCAGGATCAAGAAGGTGCCCTTTACGGTGATCGGTGTACTTGATCACAAGGGGCAGTCGCCCCAGGGGCAGGACCAGGACGATACCGTGTTCGTGCCGCTCAGAACGGCGCAACGCAATCTGGTCCGGTCCCAGTTCACCAATTCGGTCGGTGCGGTCATCGTGAAGGCCCGCAGCAAGGAGTTGCTGGGGAAGGCGGAGGAAGAGGTTCAGGCGCTGCTGGATCAGCGCCACCGGATCACCAGTGGCAAGGAACGGGACTACTCCACCCGCAACCTTTCCGAGATCCTCGCCGTGGCCGAGCAGTCGTCCAAGGCGATGTCGCTCCTGCTCGGTGCCGTGGCTTCCATCTCCCTGATCGTCGGTGGCATCGGCATCATGAATATCATGCTGGTGTCGGTGACGGAGCGCACCCGCGAAATCGGCATCCGGATGGCCATCGGTGCCCGCAGGAACGACATCCTGCTGCAGTTCATGACCGAGGCGGTGCTGCTCACCATGATCGGTGGCATCATCGGCATCCTGCTCGGCGCCGGCGGGGCCGGTATCGTCTCGAAAATCCTCGAATGGCCGACTCTCATCTCGGTCAAATCCATCACCATTGCCGTGGTCTTCTCCGCTGCCGTCGGCATCTTCTTCGGCTTCTACCCGGCGAGGAAGGCGGCAAACCTCAACCCCATCGATGCGTTGCGCTACGAGTAATTCAGGATTTTGACGGTTGTGCCGCAATCTTTAGGTTTTTGGGAATATCAGCGGTGGTTGGCGAGGAGTTCGAACGCCCGTTTCACCCGGGAAACGATCCGGATGGGCTGGACCGGCTTGGCGATGAAGTCGTGGAAGCCTGCTTCCAGGGCCTTTTGTTCATCTTCCGGCGCGGCCTTGGAGGTGAGCAGGATGACGGGGATCGAGGCGGTTCCCTGGTTTCCCTTCAGGGCGCGCAAAAGGCCGAAACCGTCCATGCGGGGCATTACCGAATCGCAGATGATCAGGTCGGGACGCTGTTCGAGGGCAAGTTTCAGCCCCTCGATGCCGTCGTGGCCCTGGGTGACCTTGTACCCCTCCTTTTCCAGTGCCACCCGGATCACCGTCGCAACCGGCGGGGAGTCATCCACTATCAGCACCAGGCGACTCTGACGCTGCTCGGGTTCTGTTCCTTCGAGATAGTACTCCCTGATGGCGGCCACGATCTCCTGCGTCGGGGCGATGGCGGTGACAATCTTCAGCCCGATCTTTTTGGCCAGGTAATCGAAGGTGTCGCTGTCAAAGGGGTTGGCCACGGCCAGTGCCAGCACGCCGTCCTTTTCCCGCAGCGGGAAGATGGTCTTCTGGAGGGCCAGGTCAACGGGGACCAGGTCGAACAGTTCCCGTGGGAAGAGGTTGCCGCGAATCCGCCTGATCAGCTTCATATCGAACTGGGCGGCCAGGGCGCTGGCCAGCTCCTCGTCGGTGATCACTCCCATCTCTTCAAGCACGGTTCCCAGGCGGCTGCCGCTCCCCTGTTGTCGTTCCAGTGCCCTCTCCAGCGTCTTGGCGGTGATGATGCCGGCTTCTACCAGCAGTTCTCCCAGTTTCTTCTGTGACATGACGACCTCGCAAGGCACTGGACCCAATTGAACGTCATCGGCAAGAATAGGAAAAAGTTTAATGAATTTGAGAGATGCTCTCAGAGAAACCAGCTGATGGTCGAGCAGAGGCGCTCCAGCAGGCGGATAAACAACCCTCTGCGCTCGTGTTCGTCAAGACGGATCTGGCGGGACAGGGCGAGATCGGTGGCGAACATGGCGGCCACCTGCCGGCCGAACTCGTGGCTGTCGACGATGACATTGACCTCATAGTTGCGGTGGAAGCTGCGCTGGTCGAGGTTTGCCGAGCCGATGACCGACCAGTAGTCGTCGATCAGCATGACCTTGGCGTGGAGCATGGTCTTTTCCCGTTCGTAGATCTCGATGCCGGCCTTGAGGAGGGGGGCATAGGTGCCGCGGCTGACCAGCCTGACCAGGGGGACGTCGTTGTGGGCGGGGAGCATGAGCTGTATCCTGATGCCGCGGCGGGCGGCGCGGAGCAGGCTGCGTACCACCCGGGGACCGGGAATGAAGTAAGGGTTGGCGATCCGGATGATGCCGGTGGCACCGGCCATGGCCATCCGGAAGGCACTCCGGATATACGACCGGTTGTGGTGCGGTCCGCCGCTGACAATCAGCACCTGGTCCCTGCCGGCCCATGGCTCGGCCTCCTCCGGAGTTGTGAGCGGGGTCGTGCCGGTTTCGTCCCCCCAACTCTCCAGAAACAGTCGCTGCAACTGCCGGGCCGCCGGACCGTCCAGCGACAGCGCCACATCTCGCCATCGGCCGTGATCCTCGCCGAAGCCGTCATACTCGTCGGCAATGTTGATCCCGCCGACAAAGGCATGTCGTCCATCGATGACGACCATTTTCCGGTGGTCCCGCTTGTCGAACCAGGCGATTCCCCGGCGGAATGGGGGGGGGTTGAACGGCGCGCAGCGGACCCCGTCTCTTTCAAGTTTCCGGAAATACGCGTTTGGTGTTTCAAAGCTGCCCATGTAGTCGTACAGCAGCAGTACCTGTACCCCCCGACCGGCCGCGGCGAGCAGCCGCTCGGCCAGGCGCCGGCCGGTGGAGTCGTCGCGGACGATGTAGAATTCCAGGCAGATGCTCTCCTTGGCCTCGTCCAGAGCAGCGAACAGGGTCGGAAAGAACTCTCCGCCGTGGGGAATCAGGGAGACGAGGTTGCCCGGAGAAAACAGTGCCTCGGTGGTGCGCCGGAAGCGGCGAAAGAACCGGTGGGAGCGGAGAAATCTATGGCTGCGGGGGTGTCTGAACCGGGACATGCCTTGACCATCCTGCCGGCGAGGGGTGCGTGAGAGGGGTGCCGGCCGCGAGATTCAGCGGCCGGCCGGAATAAGGAGGGCTGGAACGACAGTTCTGCCCCGATCACTCTTCGTAGGCAACGACCCTGACGAGACCGATGGTTTCGCCGCTATCATCGGTGGTCGGGGTGTCGGCAACGGATATCACCCGTTTGATGCCGTTGTCGGCAATGAACCGGTTGACCAGATCATCGAGGGTGGCCAGTTCCTGCATGGTCTTCAGCGGGCGGATCTCCATACCGAATGACTTGACCTTGACAGCCATGGTACACCTCCATTTTCTCGTGGACCCGTGAGGCACGGCGGCCCGCTTCCGCTAAAACACCAGCGATTTGACCTTTTACCGGCATGTTGGGACGGTGGCTGACCTCACACGCCTGATGCGGTTGTTGCCAACCGGCCGCGGGAATCGCTGGTGTTTAGCTCCACCGGACCGCCGTGCCTCACGGATTCAGGTTGTCTGTTAAGCAGCGATAACCTCTGTTACCCCAGGGACCTTTTCCTTCAGGGTCCGCTCGATACCCATCTTCAGGGTCATGGTGGACATGGGGCAGTGGCCGCAGGCGCCCACCAGCTTTACCTTGACAACCCCTTCCGGGCTCACGTCAACCAGTTCCACATCGCCGCCATCGGCCTGCAGCGCGGGGCGGACCAGATCCAGTACTTTTTTCACTTCTTCGATCATAACTTCCTCCTTGGTGGTGCTTGCGTGTGAATGTCCGGCGGTAACGGCCGCCGGCTAGCGGGACTCCTTCTCCGGCAGGCCGGGTGTGGTCAGGGTGAAGGGGTCGAGCAGGCTGTTGAGTGTCTTGGCATCCAGGAGACCGCGTTCGACGATGACGTCGCGGATGCTCCGGCCGGTGGCGACCGCCTCCTTGGCAACCTCGGCCGCTGCGGCGTAGCCGATGGCCGGTGCCAGGATGGTGGCCAGCCCCACCGACTCCTCCATGTACTGGCGGCACCGGTCGCTGTTGGCCGAGATCCCCCGGACGCAGCCGGTGGTGAACTTCTGGATGCTGTTGGTAGTTATTTCCAATGAAAACAGTACGTTGTAGGCAATGACCGGCATCATGACGTTCAGTTCCAGCTGTCCCGCCTGGGCTGCCATGGTGACCACCGTGTCGGCGCCGATCACCTGAAAGGCGACCATGTCAATGACCTCGGCCATGACCGGGTTCACCTTGCCGGGCATGATGGAGGAGCCGGGCTGCACCGGCGGCAGGGTGATTTCGTTCATGCCGGTGCGGGGGCCGGAGGACAGGAGGCGCAGGTCGTTGGCGATCCTGATCAGGTTGACGGCCAGCCCCTTCAGGCTGCTGCTTAAGGAGACGAACGGGTCCATGTTCTGGGTGGTTTCCACCAGGTTGGCCGCCCGGACCAGCGGGTAATCGGCGGCATGGGAGAGCTCCGCCACGACCTGATCGATGTACTGCTCCTCCGCATTCAGGCCGGTACCGACGGCAGTGCCACCGATGCCCAGTTCGCACAGGGCCGGGCGGCACTGCTCGATACCGCTCAGGTTTTTACCGATGGCCAGGGCATAGGCGGCGAACTCCTGGCCGAGACGGATCGGTACCGCATCCTGCAAATGGGTCCGGCCGGACTTGACGATCTGGTCGAAGACGATCCCCTTGGCATCCAGGGCGTCGCGCAGCCCGGAGACGGCCGGAATGAGCCGGTCAAGGAGGCGCAGGCTGGCCAGGCGCATGGCCGTCGGAACGACATCGTTGGTCGACTGGGCCATGTTGACATGGTCGTTGGGGTGGACCCGGGCGTAGTCGCCCCGGCTTCCTCCCAGCAGTTCCGCTGCCCGGTTGGCCAGGACCTCGTTGACGTTCATGTTGTGGGAGGTGCCGGCACCGGCCTGGAACGGGTCGACCACGAACTGGTCGTCGAACTTCCCTGCCAGTGCCTCGTCGGCGGCCCGGATGATGGCCCGGCCGATCTCGGCAGGAAGGCGGCCGGTGGCCATGTTGGCCCGGGCGGCACACTGCTTGATGAGGAGCGTGGCCCACACCAGCGCGCGGTGAGGCTTCAGGCCGGAGATGGGAAAGTTGGCCAGTGCCCGGGCGGTTTGCGCCCCGTAATAGGCATCGGCCGGTACTTCCACCGGGCCAAGGGTATCCCTTTCCAGCCGTGTGGCCATGACGCTCCCCGCCTTTGCCTACTTTCGCCCCGTGAGGGCAGCGTACTGTTCGTCGATTACCCGTAGATGCTCCACCTCTTCATTCCTGAGGGTTTCCAGCATCTGCCTGCCGTCGGGATCGGTGGCCTTTGTCAGGAGTTCCTCGTAGTAGGCGATCCCCTTCTGTTCGATCTCCCGGGCGATCTGGAGCGCCTCCCGGTCGTCGGTGGTATAGGTGACATGGGGGGCGCCGGGCGCATCCGGCTCCAGTTCGATGGTGGTGCCGCCGTAGAAGACCCACCGTCCGCTCTCGTGGAGGGAGGTGCAGAGCTCGTTCAGTTTCAGGAAGTGTATCTCTTCGGTCTTGGCCAGCCAGCGGAAGATCCGTTTGCCGGCCGGGTCAAAGGTCTTGTGCTCCGCCTTGGTATAGAAGTCGAACGTCTCCTTTTCCATCTCCATGGCGCGCATAACGGCGTCCAGTATTTCCTTGCGGTTCTCGCTCATACCGCCTCCTTGTTTAGATGGTCCTGCAGGGTCAGCAGTTCATCGACGCTCCTGCTGAGAAAAACCCGGCTCCCCAGGGATTCGGGGAGACGCAGGTCGATGTCGTAGCGGTCGCCGACAAACAGGCACTCGTCGGCTTCGGCGCCGATGACGGCCAGGTGGCGTTCAAGGGACTCCCGATCCGGTTTGGGGCACCAGGTGTCCTCGATGGTGAAGGTATGGCGGAATACGTCCGGCAGTCCGAGAGTCCGCACGATCCGATCGGTCAGGAACCGGTTGTTGTTGGTGTAGATGCAGAGACCGTACTGTCCGGCAAGGGTGCTGAGCAGCTCGTTCACCCGGATGTCCGGGACGATGAGGGCGGCCGGATCGATATCTTCGGCAAAGTGACGGTGGAGGGCGGGCAGGTCGCCGCCGAGCTCGCGGCAGGCGCCGCTCAGCGGGGTTCCCCAGCCCGTGGCCGCGGTGAGCCGCTCCTTGGCTTCCCGGATCAGCCGGTCCGCCTCCTCCATGGTTACCGACCGCAGACCGGCAATGTAGCGGCAGGCCGACTGGTGGATGGCCTGGGCCAGCTCCCGATCGACATAGAGGGTGCCGTCCAGGTCGAAAACGATGGTGGTCAGTTGTTGAGCCATGGTGCCGTCTGCTCCTCGCCGGTGCAGTCAGTGCCCGGATAATCCCAGTCTATCAGGCGAGGGGGCGGGTGTCAAAGGGCGCTGGCCCAGTCGTTGAGGCAGAGCAAGCGCGGGTTGGTCACCCCCTTGGCCTGGACCAGCACCTTGAAGGTGTCGCCCATGCCGCCGTCCGGGAGCATCAGTTTCTTCAGGGCCAGCCGGTCCTTGATCGCCTCGGTTTCGCCGGTGGCACGCGCCTCCAGCGTGGCCAGCTCCTGCATCATGCCGGCGGCCATGAGGAAGCGATACTGCTCGCCGTACCAGACCGTGCTGAGCCCGAGCCCTTCGCCGAAACGGGAGAGGGTGGTGAAGTCAACGTGGGCGGTCATGTCCTGGAGACCGACCCGGATATAGGGATTTTCTTCCACGGTATGGCGGTAGTAGCAGAGGAGGGTGCCGTTCTTGCGCATCGGCCCGTACAGTTCCGGCGCCAGGTAGCCATAGTCGATGGTGAGGACGAAGCCCCTTTCCAGGGCATTGGCAACCGCGGTGAGCCAGTCGAGGGCGGCGAGCCTGATTTCCGCACGCTGACCCGGGTCGAGGGTGGCGCCGATCCGCTCCAGGTAAGCGGCCAGGGCCGGCGTCGAAGGGGGGGCCGGGATCTCCCGGAACTCCTCGCCCTCGGCGGTGACGAAGAGTTCCTGCAGGCCTGCGTCGGTCATCTCCACCAGGTGGGCCGGCAGGGCATCCACCAGTTCGTTGGAGACCAGGCAGCCGGTGAAGGTGACGCTCCCTTCGGCCAGTTCCTCGGGACTGCTCCAGGCCAGGTGAGCCCCATGCTCCTTGAGCAGCTCCTGTTGCGCCGCCCGCAGGGACGGTTCCTTCTCGATCAGGCGGTAGGTGACAGTCCGGTAGAGCTCCGGCTCCAGGTCCCTGATGCCGTCCATAATGTCGCAGGCCAGGCGGCCGTTGGCCGCTCCCATCTCCACGACCTGAAAGGTGCCGGGCCGCCCCAGTTCCTGCCACATCCGGCAGATCTCGCGGGCCAGAAGTCGGCCGAACAGGGCGTGAACGTTGCTGCTGGTGTAGAAATCACCCTCGGCGCCCACCTTGCGGCCGGGGGAGGTGTAGTAGCCGAGCCCCGGTTCGTAGAGGCAGGCCTCCATGAACCGGGCAAAGGTCATGGGGCCGCTCTGTCGTATCCGATCCAGCAGTAACTGCCGCAGGGCGCGATCATCGTCATTCATGAGGGGTCTCCGGGGAAAACTACTGTATAGTGCACGGCCCGCTATTTGTCAACGACGGCGGCCGATACGAAGGGTCACGACCGGCGGCGCATTCTATGTTTGCCGATCAGCAAAGTCCAAGTCCCCCTTTATGAAAGGGGGATTTAGGGGGATTTGTCTTTGGTCGCCGCTAGTAAATCCCCCCTGGCCCCCCTTTCTCAAAGGGGGGAAAGCGTTCGGCTGAAGATTGGAGTTAATCGGCTGCTGTTAAGCCGCCTTCGCGGTACTGCTCAGCCAGCCGGGCTGTAATCCCTCTGACTTCCTCGCGTAGTTCGGCCGGTGCCAGTACCTCGGCTTGGTCGCCGTAGGAGAGTATCCAGGAGAGCATCTCCATCCTTCCCCCGGCCAGAAGGCTCAGGGTGACGCTCCCGTCCGGGCCGATGTGCAGTTCCTGGCTCGGGTGCCAGACCCGGTCCCGGACGGCATGGGCGATGGCCGGTGCGAACCTGACCGTGAGGGGGATCGACTCTTCCCGCACGATCCCGAACGCCTGGTGCAGGTGCTCCTCGGGGGAGAACTCCTCCGGGATCTCGAATCGCTCCCGGGAGAGCTCCAGTGACTTGATCCTCTCAACGGCAAAGGTCCGGAGTGCCTTTCTGTTGTGGGCGTAGGCGATCAGGTAGAGCCCTCCCTTGTAGAGCATGACCGTGTACGGGTCGATCCGGTAGCTGGTCGCCCGTTTCTTCCCCGGCGCACGGTACTGGAGGGTGGCCCGGTACTGGTGGATGAGGGCATCCTGCAGGGTGCGGAGGATGTCGTGGAACGGGCGGTAGTCCCGTTTCCCCTGGAGGAGCGGGAGGGAGATGCGGCCGATCCGCTCCAGGTGGGCCGCGTAGCGTGGCGGCAGGGCAGAGTTGATCTTGCGGAACATGGCCTCCAGGTCGTCGGCAAAGGGGGTGCCGGCCAGCGGCTCGATCTGGGAGCGGAGAAAGTGAAGGGTCATCAGCTCCGGCAGGGTGAAGGTGATGGGGGGGATGTTCCGGAAACGGGTGGTGAAGCGGTAGACCTTCCGGTTCTCCTCCCGATCCGCCACCAGCGGGTAGCCGGCCTCGGCGATGGCGATCAGGTCCCGGTGGATGGTGCGGCGGGTGACGCCGGTTTCCTCCACCATCTCCTCGATGGAGAGGCCGTGGCGCGCCTCGATGAGGCGGATCAGGTCGTGGAGCCGGGAGGCCTGGGAGTATTTTTTCGCCGGTTTGCCTTTTTTCATGGTCCCTCTGTCGGTCGGTCTGTACGGGGTGGAGGGTAGCAGAAAATGGCTTTTCGGGGAAGGGACATATTGTGTCGCAACTCTTTGGTACACTGTTGTTTATGCCAAGGCCAGGTTCCTTGATCAGACAGCAGTGTCCTGATATGAATCACTCGGAATCTGTGGCTGTTTTAATGGATATCGGAGGGGAAATCTGCTATCAATATGCAGGATTTGAGCTTCATTCTGTTCCCCGGAGTCCCTGTGCAAACTGACCTTACCGACTTGATTATGAGCAATGTGGGCTGACGCAAGAGAAGATTGAATTGGTGGAGGGGGAAGAAAGATACATGCAACATTTCTTGGCTCGTTGTATAAGCTGCGGTCAATGATCTGGCAAGGGTACTCAAACAAGGCTAAATTTTCTACCGCATTTTGAAGTTTGCGGTAAAACGCAAGAAAAAGGAATGACCCTGTTGCTTGCATATAACCCCATATATTCAAAGAACGACGGCCAAGTGATCTGGCACGGTAAGAGTATTGACGACCAGGGGGAATTCAACGCTTTCCTGTCCGGGCCAACTCGCAGCCGCCTGTTCGACGAAGGGCAACATGCTCAGTATGAAGCCGATCTGCGTGCACTGGCCACCACTGAAATGGCCTCTGATACGATTATGCGGCTACTGGCTTCTGAACCTGGCAAAGAACCATGGGAAGTCGGCGAGGCCCTCGCCGAATGCCTGCTGGAGAAAGAACGAGGGGTAAAATTCCCGTGGAATTCTGAGCGTGACAAGCGGACGCCGAAGGCCAGCCTGCCGGGTGCTGACCTGGTTGGTTTAGTGGAAAATGGAGAAGATGCGCTGTTGGTCTTAGGGGAAGTAAAGACATCAAGCGATGCGAATAACCCTCCCCAGGTGATGACCGGCAAGAGCGGCATGATCCACCAGCTTGATAATCTTGCCACGGATATCTCGATACATAACAGCCTCCTGAAATGGCTGCATCCGAGGTGCAAGAATACCGATCTTTGGCCGTTGTACGAAAAGGCCGCGAAAAAATATCTGGCCTCCGGTGGTCGGGCGATCAAGCTGGTTGGCATGCTGATGCGCGATACGGCTCCGAATGAGCTTGACCTGAAGAATCGCGCCAAACACTTGGCGACCAAGGTATCGACCCCCACGGAAGTAGAGCTGGACGCCTGGTACCTTCCGACACCTATTGATGAATGGTCGATAGTTGTTCAAGGAGGTGCAGTATGACCTCCTGGATAATGGACAGCATTAATCCTGACTTGTTGCAGCGTGCTCGCATCGAGGCGTCACGCCGTTTGCTCGATAATGCGTTAGGATTGGTCAGAGAGCGGGATGAAGAAAACAATCTGCTTTTTGTTGCGGAGGCTCTGGAATTAGCCGTCATCGACCTGCTGGATAACGAAAGGGAACTTGACTCCCTCCGTCAGGTGAGCGCTGAGGCCTTCCAGCTCTTACGTGTCCTCCCGCGCCCGGAATCTCCCCTTGAGGCGGCAAAGGCCTGTTTGCGTCTCGCTTGCCTGGGAGTAATCGGGGAGCGCGGCGTTGATGCCCGTCGTGTGTTGAAAGAAGAGCCATGGCCGGCTTTGCCGTTGGATTCAGCGTCATGGGGAGAGCGTACCTTGGCGACGATCCTTGAGGTCTGGCTACGGGTCATCCGCAAGGATGGGTGGTCTGACCTTGATGCCGTGCAGGCCCAGGTCGTTGCACTTCGACAGCAACAGGCGAACTATGAGGCCGAGTATCTGGACGGCCGGCAGTCAACGGCACGCACGGCCGCGTGGGAGCTGGTTGCCCTTTACCATCTATCCAAGGCGGCCGAGTTGCTGGCTATCTTCACCACCCAGGGGGAGATTGGCGGACGCTTCGATGTCCGACAGCAACTGGAGGCACAGTTCGACAGGGCTCTAACGGCCTGTGGCCGTGCCGAACTGGTTGAGCTGGACGCCATGGTGCGGCTCCTCGTCTGTACTGCACTGCAATTGGTGGACAACTGCATCTGGACCGTTACTCGCGCGGTCAACTCTCGCGTCACACGGTTTGTCCATCATCTGGTCTCCAGGGAGACCAGCAAGCCGATCTTTGAGATGCTTCCCCCACAACGGCGCACGTTGCGTGAGGCGGGTTTGCTCGGCTCTGGCCATCGTGCCGTCGTGGTCAATCTGCCAACCTCCAGCGGCAAGACCTTTATCGCTGAATTCCGTATCCTGCAGGCGCTTAACCAGTTCGATCATGAAAAGGGGTGGGTTGCGTATCTCGCCCCCACTCGCGCTTTGGTGAACCAAATTGCAACCCGGCTGCGGCGTGATTTTGCCCCGCTCGATATCAATGTCGAAAAAGTCAGCCCGGCCCTTGAGGTGGACGGCCTGGAAGCAACCCTGCTCACGGACAGGCAGGACGCTACTCAGTTCCGTGTGCTGGTGACCACCCCGGAAAAACTCGATCTGATGCTAAGGGGGGGCTGGGAAGAAACAATCGGGCGACCTCTCACACTGATAGTGGTGGACGAAGCGCATAACCTTGCCCAACAGGGGCGTGGAATAAAGCTGGAGTTGCTGCTGGCAACGATTAACCGGGAGTGCCGTTATGCCCAGTTCCTGCTGTTGACACCGTTTATTCCCAATGCTGCAGAGATCGCCCGCTGGCTTGCCCCGGACAGCAACAATGACATTGAACTGGGCGTGGATTGGCGGCCGAATGACCGGGCAATAGTTCTGAGTCATCCGCGGCAGGGGGTACGTAAGGGGGGATTTTCACTAGAGCTGGAAACCCTTCACACAACGAAGCAAACTTTAAGTATCCCTGAGAATCTGCCGCTTGCCGCCAACAGGCCTTTGGGCCTCTCATGGTCACAGGTTAAGGGAAATGCCAGCAAGGTGGCAGCCGCCACAGCGCAGGTAATGAAAGAACGTGGCCCTGTCATCGTTCTGGCCGGGACAATTCCCAACACTTGGAATCTTGCAGAGAATTTCATGTGTCCGGCCAACAAGGCCGTGACGGTACATGAAGATGTGCAACTGGTGCAACGCTATCTGAAGCGGGAGTTTGGAGAAGGCTTCGCACTCTGCGAGCTTCTGGAATACGGGGTAGGGATTCACCACTCCGGCTTATCCGACGAAGCCAAGGCGCTGATGGAGTGGCTGTTTGAACGTGAGTTGATAAACGTTTTGGTATCGACGACGACCATTGCCCAAGGGGTAAACTTCCCGGTTTCCGGGGTGATCATGGCGGCGCATCAATATCCGTATGGAGAAGACATGCCTCCCGAGGACTTCTGGAATCTTGCGGGACGTGCAGGGCGTGTGGAGCATGGCAGTGTCGGCATCGTGGCACTTGCGGCAACTGATGATGTTAGAGCTGCCAAGTTGCGCGACTTTGTGGGACAGCAAGTAATGTCGTTAAATTCAACACTGGTTGCCATGGTTCAGGCGGTCATTGCTACAGGTGCTCCACTTGAGTTGCACCGGCTTTTCCATTTACCGGAATGGTCAGCGTTCCTCCAATACTTGGCACATACCTACCGCCAGATCGGAGATCCGCAACGCTTTGCCAACGAGGTAGAACAAGTATTGCGTGGGACATTAGGATTTCAGAACCTGCGCCGCACTCGAAGCGACTGGGCAAACCGATTGGTTGCAAGCGTTCAGGCTTACGGCGAGAGGATTTCCGGAAAATCGCTCAAGCTTGTAGATAGCACCGGCTTTTCCTGGGAGACGGTTAGTATTACCTTGGGTAAGTTGTCAGCTGAACGAATCACCGAAGAGGTATGGGACGCAAATCGTCTTTTTGGCGGGGATGGTAAAAATCTGCAAAAATTGATGGGAATTTTGCTGGCAGTCCCCGAACTCCGCGAGAATTTGGAAGCTGCCACCGGCGGCCGAGGAGCGGATGGAGACCTTCTGGCGTGCATGGTCAGGGATTGGGTCAATGGGGCAAGTCTGCCTGATATGGCCCAAGCATATTTTGCCACAAAACTCGATGGCGGTGCAGTTGAGCCTACTAAGGCTTTGACCGATTGCTGCAAGAATGTATTCGGCAAACTCACCCAGACAGCTTCATGGGGGTTGGCCGCCCTCCAAACAATGACTTTTGGAGACAGGTTCGATCAATTGGCCGAAGCCGACCAACAGACGCTTCGCAATCTGCCCGCTCGTGTTTTCTATGGAGTCAATACCGACGAAGCCATTGCCCTACGATTGCTTGGAGTTCCCCGAGGAGCGGCGCAACCGTTGGCTCAAACCTTGAGAACGGCTAGGAACCTCCCATTACCGCAATTGCGTTCTCAGCTTGCTCAGACTGATACACGGGTATGGACACAGGCTCTAGGAGCCAGTGGGCAAGATTATTTCAAAGTTTGGAAAGTGCTTGAGGGAGTTGGGTAACGCTGCGTAGATTTATCTAAATACAGAGCCGGACGACTATCGAGTTCATTGGCTTCTGAGACCTTTACGGCTTGACCGACGATAAAGTTGCGCTGGTGGACGGGAAACGATGAAAAATCGAACCAGCAACGTCAAGGGGAGTGAGGTTGCACTTTTTCGCAGGGAACAGGACGACTACATTTTGTTGACCGATATCGCCCGGCATAGCGACGCGGAGCGGACCGACTACGTCATCCAGAACTGGCTGCGCAACGCGCAACACTATTGTATTGAGCTCCTCGGTATTGGGGGAGCGACACAACAATCCGGATATTAAACCCATCGAATTCGATGGGTTTAGAAAACAGGTCGGCCTGAACAGCTTCATAGGGCCGGTATTCAAGGAGGAGGGATCACCATAATCTCTTCTTCTAAGAGGAGTGAGGTAACCCATTAACTCCGCATTTGTATAAAAATGCGGAGTTAATGGGTTAAAAATTTGATCGCTGAAATTAGTTTTACCGCCGTGTGGGAGCATCTGAAACGCTCAATCCTGAAGCTTTCTGGTACTGGTATCAGGCAAGCAGGCAGGGGTGAATTCTTCCGGATCAATTCCGCAACAACTGCCGCATGTAACTGTTGTCCTCAACGGCTTTACCGACGATGAAGTTGCGCTGGTGGAGGGGAAGCAATGAAAAACATCTTTTCGGCTGAATACATGGACCGTTCAAAAACTGCAGCCGTTGGCTGCAGAAATCAGCTGGACATATTAAAAGGTTTCAAAAAAGTCATCCCTCTTTGGTTGGTGAGGCTACAAATCTCCCGTTAGCTGCTGCAGCTCGTACAGCTTCACATTCAAATTTTTGACGCACTCGATGATCTCCCGCAGCTGCTCCTCGCCCATCCTCGTCTCCTCGTCAATCCCCTGAAAATAGGGATACCCCTTGGGGAGGGGGGAGAAACTGCCATCCCGCAGGAGGGTCACGTCTACCAGGTCGTTCACCCGGCCGGCGGCCTCCCACGGGTCGCGATAGTTGAACTGGCGGGCCACGACCTGCAGTTCCAGCCCGTTCGGGAAGGCACCCCGCACCTCGAAGGAGAACTCCCGTGGCGCGCTGTAATGCTCGCTCCGGCCGGAGCGAGCCATCACCTTTGCGCCTGCCCCCTCCAACAGCTCCCGGACCGAATCAACGGTCATTGGCGTGAAATCGGTATCCATTGTCTTTTCCCTCGTTTCCTGGAAGGGGTAGATATGACGGGCAAAAACACCCCAAGCAGTTTTCACCACTAAGACACTAAGAGCACAAAGAAAAAAAGATTTTGTTTGCCGTTAACTTCGTGTCCTTAGTGCCTTAGTGGTAAAATCGCCTTTTTACGATCTGCCCCATTTATCTCTTCCCTTCCCACGCCTTAGAATTCCAATAGCCTTTTCTGCTACACGTCCAGCCGCAACTCCACCCCCCATGGCACTGGCCTCTCCCCTTCCCTCGTCAGCACCCAGAGGGTCGGAAACTCCATGGTCTCGGGCGCCGGGCCGATGCCGTCGGTCAGGTAGATGACCGACGCCGGCCTCGGCTGCATCTGCCGGGCATGGTCGAACACCGGCCGCAGGTCGGTGAAGCCGCCGCCGTGATAGCTCTCCACCACTGTCGGCTGGCCCCGGAAGGCGTCCAGGCGCTGGATCAGGCTGTTGGCGTAGAGGACGGTCAGTTGGGCGTCCCGGCCGCGGGCGATCTGCAGCAGTTCCCGGGCAAAGGCCTCCCGAAGCTCGGGGGCGTCGGTGGAGTCGCTCACGTCCACGCCGATGAGGAGGTTCAGGCGTCGGCGCTTGCGGCTGCCGGGCGTGATGTGGGCGAAGCGGCGGTTTTCCCGCTGCCAGCTGCTCTGCCTGCCCACCCGGCCGGCCGTGGCGACGAACTGACGCAGCACCATCCGCCAGGGGATGGCTGGCGGGGCCAATAGACCCTGCACCAGCTGCCGCAGCTCGGCCGGCACCTGGCCGTCGGCCTGCTTGAAGGCATCCCGCACCATCCCCCGGACCAGCTCCTCGGCCAGCCTTAAGGGGGTGCTGTCGGCCTCTTCCCAGACCTGGTGATCGTCCAACGGTTCGGCCTCTTCGGGCGCGTCTGCCTGCCCGGCATGGCGCTTCTCCGGTTCCCCCGGTCCGCCTTCGCCACCGCTGTCTTGATCGGCATTGCCTGTGCCGGCACCCCTGAGGCTGCCGGTGTCGAACGGGTCGACAAGGAGGCGGTAGTACTCTTCCGCTGCCAGCCCCGGCCTTAGCAGAAAGCGTTTCGGCTGGAGAGCCTCGGCCGGCAACCCCTCGATGGTCGGATTGATGGCCAGGTCGCAGGCCAGGTCCCAGTCGTGACGGTTTCGCTCCTTGCGCCGGGCCATGTGCAGGTGGAGCAGATGCTTGATCACATGCTCCAGGAGCGCCTCCTGCTCTTCGGCAGTGAACTCCGCAAAAAGCTCTTCGTTCACGGTGATGGTCGGCGTACCTTCCCGGATCGTCACCCCCAGGCTGTGGTCCGGGACTGCCCGTACCCGGTGGAGGCCGACCAGCAGGTAGCCGTAGAACGGTCTTCGCTTCAGGAGCCGGATGATGGCGTTTTCTAGGGTGCGGCTGGTCATAAGATCTTGCAGTTACGCCTCACTGCTGATGTTCCGGATCGCCTCCAGCACCACCCCGTCGTGCTCGTCTTTGGAGAGGGTCAGGGCCACGGGCGGGATCTTGAGGAGCTCCTTGACCAGGGCGAAGCGGAGATCGCGGGGAAGGCAGTCCAGGTAGCAGATCAGGTGTTCTTCCCGCTGGCCGGATAGGAGAGGTTCCTCCTGCAGCAGGGAGACGATGCCGTTCATGGTGACCGCCTGCAGGTCGTCGCGCTGCTGCCTGACTCGTTCGGCCACTGCCGGCCAGGAGTCCAGCACCTCGCCGGGGGAGACCGGACGCTCCCGGCGTTCCGCCTGCCAGCGGAGGAAGGCGATGGCCGCCTCCTGGCCGACGATCCCGGCGTAGACCTCCATCTCCAGCTCTCTGGGGAAGCGGCACTGCTGGCGCAGGATGCTCACCATCTCCCAGCCGCGCTCGGTCGGCTCGGCCTGGAGTTCCATCGCCCCGCCCTGGCGGGCCAGCAGCTCCTGGTTGACGGCCAGGAACTCGCGCACGCCGCGGTCAAAATCTTGACGCTCGGCATGGCGGGCCCAGCATCGGTAATCGGTTTCCACGTAGAGCATCACCATTCGGTCGATGAGCGCCCGGTCCAAAGGCGTCACCTGGTAGCTGCCGTCCGGCGGGTTGATGGTGACCACCACCTTGTGTTTCCGGTCCAGGGTGTGGGTGTGGAGGGCCCGCTGGCCGCCGGCCATGGGGGGCTCCACGAACTGGAAGATGGCCTGGAGGGTGTCCTCCTGCTGGGCCCGGTTCAGTTCGTCGCAGTGGACGATCGTTTCCGGGTCGTCGCCCGTCGGCCACCAGGAGGGGCGGGACCAGTGCATGACGGTTCCCTCACGGTAGGGAATACCCACCAGGTCACCCACCTCCATCTGCCCCAGCCTGAGCGGCACGTAGCGCCGGCCGAGCTCCCGGCAGACCTGGACGATGCCGGCGCTTTTTCCCACCCCCCGATGGCCGACCACGCAGGGGGTGAGGCTGGTCCTGGTGACGATCTCCTTGAGAACCGTCTTCATCTGTTCTATGTTCATGGCAGTTCTGCCCTCGCGTATGTAAGTCCGTGGGGTCTGGAGACCCGTTTCCGCTCCAGCTCCCGCGATTTGACTTTTCCCCGGCGAGAAAGTCCGGTGGACGACCTCACACAGCCGATGCGGTTTGTTCCCAACTGGCGACGGGAATCGCGTCCGCTTCCGCTCCAACGGACCTCCAGCCCCTATTCGATTGGAGCATGCGGTCGGGAGGAATTATCGTGCAGGGTTGCAGCCCCGTCAACTGTTTGTTGACAGGGGCGCTGCTTCACATCCAGGGGAAATGTGGTTTACTGAAGATGCGCTCAGGGTTCGGGGCTCTTCAGGCTCGGAAAGACGTGGAGGTCGTATGGCAAAGGGATATCAGGCCAATAAAGAGCATGTGGCGGCGATACAGATGTTGGGCAAGGGGCTGGCCAAGCGGGCCGGGTTCCGCTGCGAATGGTGCGGCGGCGGGGATAACCTCCGGCCGTGGGATTATCGACCCGACCAGGAGCCGGAAGAGGCCGGTCTGGCCCTGCTCTGCAGCGGTTGCCGGGAGCTGGCGGACGGTCGGCAGGGAGACGCGCATCAGTTGCGGGGGATCAGGGATGCGCTCTGGAGCGATATTCCGGCGGTGGCCGAAGGGGCGGCGCGGGTGCTGGCCCGTTCCCGTGAGCCATGGGCGCGGGAGGCGATCGATGAGAGCTTCATTGACGACGCGGTCAAGGCCGAACTCCTGAAGGGGTTGTAGGGGGCATGCACGCCATGGACGAACCGAGACAGGCCCCATTGCGTCGGCGCCGACTTTTCGTCCGGATCGTCGCTATCTTCCTGGTCCTTCTGGCGGGAGGCTTCCTCGCACTCAAGCTCTATCTCCTGTCACCGCTGGCCCCCCGGCAGTTGGGCACCATCCTGACCGCGCAGCTCGGTCAGCCGGTGTCGATAGCCGGATTGCGCCTCTCCCTGAACGGAGTGGTGGCGGATGGGGTGCGGATCGACAACCCTCCAGGCTTTGGCGGTCAGCCGCTGCTGGCGGTCGGGAGCATCCGGATCGTTCCCGCCTGGACCGACCTGGCAGCGGGACGTTACCGACTTGCTGCGCTCAGCATCGCCGGGGCCAGGGTGGCGTTGGTGAAGAACACGGCCGGTGTCTGGAATTTTGCCGGTCTCGCCCGGCGGCCGAAAAAGCCCGGCAAGGGAGCGGAACTCCTCGTCGACCGGCTGGAAATGACAGATGCGGCCTGTAGCGTGGCCGGCCAGCGGGCCGAGCATCTTAACGTTACGATCACCGGACTTGCCACCCGCGGGTCGCGACCGATCTCCTTCGGGGGCAGCGGACGGGTGGCCGGGACACAGCTCGCCCTTTCCGGAGACGGCCGCCTGGGCGACCGGCCCGAGGTCCGGTTCACCGTTAGCGCGCCGGATATCGTGTTGCCGGCAGCGGCCAGGGGGGACAAGGGCCTGGCGATGGACGATGCCGCCGGCTCGCTGCTGCTGCACGGTAGATTCGGCAACGGGCTCCTGGCGTTGGACGGCACGCTAGCCCTGCACGGCGGAACCTTTAACCTGAAGGGGGCAAAGGTTCCCGTGGCCGCGGACCTTGCGGTTCGTGGCGGGTACCGGATTGCCGACGACACGGCAAGCCTGGAGAGCCTACGCTTGAGCATCGCCGGCCGACCGGTCATCGAGGCCAACGGCACGGTTGCCGGTGTACGGGGAGAGCGGCGCGGGGAGGGTACGCTGTCGTGGCGGCAGGCCTCGCTGGCCGAGCTCTTCTCCCTCCTGCCGGCCCGCCTGCGGCGCGACCTGGTGGTGGCCGGCACCCTGGCGCCGGGAACTCTGCGCCTGGCCGGCAACCGAAATGATGGGGTGACAGCCGGTAAGGGGCGGGTCGTGGTGCGGGACGTCACACTGCTCAAGGGGGAACGGCTGGTTGTCAGCGGCCTCGCGGCCGACCTGGAGGCACGGCGTGTCGCATCGGGCTGGATCGTCAGCGGGGATGTCCGAACACTCTCCCGGGACCGGCGTGCCTTGCTGGAGGAGTTGACCCTGCCAGTCCGGGCCAGCCTCACCAGCCGTTTTGCCCTGCAGACGGCCGACGTGGCTGAATTCAGGGGGAAGCTGGCCGGTACGCCGGTGAGCGGTAGCATGAGCTATCGATCTGCAGACCGGGAACCGCTGCGTTTGTCCCTGGTTGCCCGTCCGATCCAGCTCCGGGAATTGTCCGGTCTCCTCCCCAAAGAGCGCCTCCAACTGCAGGATGGACGCGGCGACCTGTCCCTGCGGCTGGCCGGCCGTACCCCCCGGGAGTGCCGGGGTTCGTTCACGGCAAGGGTGACCGGCCTCGCAGCCAGCAGTGGCGGGCGCCAGTTTGCGGCCGGTTCGGCGGTTGCCGACGGCGTCGTGACGGTGGCGGCTGGCGTGCCATCCCTGGCCGGGAGCCTGGCCATCGACCAGGGGAGCGTGGCCGGCAAGTCCCTGGCCGGCTCCGCACGCTACCGTTTCTCCCCCCAAGAGTTTACCCTGTCGCCGCTGTTGCTGCGCATGGCCGGCAAAGAGCTGAGGGCGGCCGAAGTGGCGGGCACGGTGCCGAAGCCCCAACGGCTCACCGGTGAGACCGTCATTCCCCTTGCCCTCAGGTGGAACGGGCTGCAGGGTAACCTGGGACGGTACGGTTTCGCCGACTGCCGGGGGGAACTGCTGGCCGATCTGCACAGGGCCGGGAACAGACGCTGGCTTGCCGGTAAGGCCGTCGTTGCCGGCGGACAGCTGCTGGTGACCGGAGCGCCGGCAGGGGCACTGGCGGCCGACGTCGCGATGCGGGAGGGGGAGCTCAGGGCCAGCGTGCACGGAAGCCTCCTGGAGGGTGGACTGGACGGCAGTATCAGCATCGACCCGTTTGCGTTCTCCCGGGGTGTCACCTGGCGCAGCAAGGTCGCCGGCGCTTCGCTTGACAGGGTAGTGCCCCTGTTTCCGGCGGGCAAGTTCCCCCGGGCAGAGGGGGGAAAGATCGACCTGCAGTGGGACGGCAGTTATCGACCGGGAGAGGGTCTCGGCGGAACGATCAGGCTGGCCGGCCAGGAGATCACCCTGGCGGACGCGAAGGGGAAGGGGATACTGGCCGACGGAATGGTACGGGCCGTGGCGGATCTTGGCGGCGGCAATCTCGTCCTACGGGAAGGTGCCATCGGTGTCGGACCTGATCTGCAGGTGTCGGTCTCGGGTGAACTCAAGCGGGCCTTCGCCCCGGAGCGTAGCGGGAGCTTCCGGCTGACGGCCGCCCGGACCGGACTCAGCGCCCTGTTCGATGCCTTTGCCAACCGGCTTCCCCGCCCGCTCCAGGAGGCGACCGTCGGTGGCGAACTGGCGGTTGAGACGACCCTCCGGGTAGCCGGGCGCACGTCTCAGGTTGACGGGGTTTTGACACTGGCCGACGCGCAACTGGAGGTGCCGGGCCAGAAACTGGTGGTGAGCGGGGTCCGGGGGACGCTCCCCTTTTCCCTTTATCCGTCCGGAAAGGGCCGGATGCCGATCCGGCCGACCACAACGGTCAGCCGCGACAACATGGCAACACTCCTGACCGATGCCCGTCAGCGCCTTTTGCCGGTCCCCCCGTTCAGGATAGCCAAGGTCCGCTTCGGCCCCATGGAACTGGATGACCTGCAGCTCGTTGTCCGGGCCGGGGACGGTCTTACCGAGCTCTCCTCGCTAGCGGCAACGCTCTACGGCGGCCGGCTGTACGGCAACGGCTTCTTCCGTCTGGGCGAGGGTCAGCGTTACGGAGGCAACCTGCTGCTTGACGACATCAGTCTGCACAGGCTGTGCGAGGCGTTCCCGGCCATTAAAGGGTATATCTCCGGCCGGCTTGATGGTATAGTGAGCCTCGCCGGCACGGCGCCCGGCAGGGAAGGGCTGGTGGGGTTCGTCGACCTCTGGACCCGGAACAGTCGGGACGAGCAGATGCTGGTCAGCAAGGAGTTCCTCCAGAAACTGGCCGGCAAGAAGCTGCGGGGGTTCTTTTTCCGCAGCGACCGCGCCTATGACCGGGGTGAGATTGCCGCCTCTCTGGAGAGCGGCGTCCTGACCTTCAACCGGCTGGACCTCTCCCACACCAACTTTTTCGGGGTCAGGGACCTGAGCGTGTCGGTGGCCACGGTGCAGAACCAGATCTCCCTGGAACACCTCCTGTCCGTGGTAAAGGAGGCGGCCTCGCGGGGGAAAGCGGTCCGTTCCGGTGGTGAGGCGCCGGCGGAAACCGAGTTCAAGTGGCAGGAGTGAGACCGTTACATGGAATTTCGCATATACTACGAGGACACCGATGCCGGCGGGGTGGTGTACCACGCCAACTATCTCGGGTATTTCGAGCGGGCCAGGACCGAGTTTTTCCGGGAGCGAGGGGTGTCGGTCCGGGACCTGCACGATCAGGGAAGTATCTTCCCGGTACTCCGACTGGAGATCGATTACAAGGCGCCGGCCCGGCTGGATGACCTGGTCAGGATCGAGACCGAGGTGCTGGCGGTGGGACGGACCTCGTTCACCCTTGGCCAGCGGGCAGTCCGGGTCGCAGATGGCGTTGTTCTGGCCTCGGGCCGGGTGACCCTGGTGTGCGTCATGCCCGGCATGAAGGCAAAGCGGCTGCCGGCCGAGGTTGTCCAACTGCTGGAAAGGGGCTGAGATACTTTGATGGGCGTGCCACCGCTGGTTTCCATCCTGATGCCGGTGAGAAACGAGGAGCGTTTCCTGCCGGCGGCCCTGCGCTCCCTTGCCGTCCAGACCCTGACCGATTGGGAACTGGTTGTGGTAGACGACGGCTCGACCGATGCCACCCCGGCCATCCTGGCAAAGGCGGCCCGGCACGACTCGCGCATCCGGGTGCTGGGCACGCCGGAGCGGGGACTCGTGCCGGCCCTGAACGCCGGACTTGCCGTCTGCCGGGCATCGCTGGTGGCCCGGATGGACGGGGACGATGTGTCCCATCCCCGGCGTCTGGCCAGCCAGGCCGCGTTTCTTGCCAGTGAGCCGGGAATCGGGCTGGTTGCCTCGGCGTTCCGTCATTTCCCCCGTACCGGTCTGCGGGTCGGCATGCTCGCCTACGAGTCGTGGCAGAATACGTTGACGTCCCATGAGGCGGTGGTCGCCGACCTGTTCGTGGAGTCGCCGTTCGTCCACCCCAGCGTGATGTTCCGGCGGGATGCGGTGCTGGCAGTCGGCGGCTACCGTGATCTGGGCTGGGCCGAAGATTACGACCTCTGGCTTCGGCTGGCCGGCGCCGGTGTCCGGTTCGCCCGCCTGCACGAGGAGCTCTTTTTCTGGCGCGACCGCCCGGAACGGGCAACGCGTACCATGACGGAATACAGCCTGGAGGCGTTTCGCTCCTGCAAGCTCCACCATCTCTGCCAGGGGTTTCTTGAGGGCGAACGCGAGGTGGTGCTGGCCGGGGCCGGCCTGGAGGGGCGGGCCTGGTCCCGGGTCTTGACCGGGGCCGGGATACGGGTCTCAGCCTGGGTCGATGTGGACCCGCGCAAGGTGGGGCGGACTTTGCATGGCGCACCGGTGCACCCGGCTGATGCGGTGACGCCGGATGGCCGCAAGCTCCTGATCACCGTCGGCACCCGCGGGGCGCGGGCCGGAGTACGTGGCTGGGCGCAGCAGGCTGGCTTTGTCGAGGGGAAGGATTTCCTGTGCGTAACGTGACATGTGCGGCGGAAAATACCCCTGAGGGAGGTGTGGCGTGGCAGTAATCGCACTGGTCCCGGCAGCCGGGATGGGGAAGCGGATGGGAGCGGGGATCAACAAGCAGTACCTGCAGCTCGGCGGTATGCCGATCCTTGCCAGGACCCTCCGGCTCTTCGAGGAGGCACCGTTTGTCGACCGGATCGTTCCGGTCATCCCGGTGGATGAGATCGATTTTTGCCGGGAACAGGTGGTTGAGCGCTACGGCTTCCGCAAGGTCGAGGAGATCGTGGCCGGTGGCAAGGAACGGCAGCAGTCGGTCCTGAACGGCCTCCGGTCCCTTGAGGGGTGTGTCGATGACGACATCATCGTGATCCATGACGGGGTCAGGCCGTTCGTGTCGCAGCATGTGGTGCAGCGCTCGATAGAGGTGGCACGTGAACATGACGGTGCCCTGGTGGCGGTGCCGGTGAAAGACACGGTCAAGGTGGTGGAGGCCGGCATCGTTACCGCCACCCCTCCCCGCGAGACCCTCTGGTTGGCCCAGACTCCCCAGACCTTTCGCTACGGGGTGATCCGGGCAGCCCACGAGATCGCCGACGCCGAACAGTTTCTCGGTACCGACGACGCCTCCCTGGTCGAGCGGCTGAACGACAAGGTCCAGATCGTCATCGGCGATTACCGGAACATCAAGATTACTACCCCTGACGATCTGGTGCTGGCGGAAGCGTTCCTGGCGGCGGCGAAAAGCGAAAGTGAAAGGTGACAATCCTATGATGCGAATCGGTCATGGTTACGACGTGCACCGCCTGGTGGCGGAGCGTAAACTGATCCTCGGCGGGGTGGAAATTCCTTATGGTAAAGGGCTCCTGGGACATTCGGACGCGGATGTACTGCTTCACGCCTTAAGCGACGCCATCCTGGGTGCCATTGGCGAAGGGGATATCGGCAAGCATTTTCCCGACACCGATCCGGCCTACAAGGGGGCATCCAGCATCAAGCTGCTGCGTCATGTCTTTCTGCTTGCCGACGACAAGGGGTACCGGATCGGCAATGTGGATGCGACCATCGTTGCCCAGCGGCCCAAACTGGCCCCCTATATCCAGCAGATGCGGGAGAATATCGCCGAAACCCTTGACTGTGACCCGGACCGGGTGAACGTGAAGGCGACCACCACCGAAGAGCTCGGCTTTGCCGGCCGGGGCGAGGGGATCGCCACCTATGCCGTTGCACTCCTGATGCAAAAACAGTAACCACTTTTCATTTGTGGGGATGATGTGGTAGAGTCTACCTCTTTTTATCATTCCAATTCAGGGGGTTGGAATTAGCAGGTAGTGCAAGCTTGTTCCGACTCCCTAGAGGTTATCCATGTCCTTGAAGCTCTATAACACCCTGACCGGCACCAAGGAAGAATTCGTTCCGCTGGAACCAGGGCAGGTGAAGATGTATGTCTGCGGGGTGACGGTGTACGATCACTGTCATATCGGCCATGCCCGGGCCAATGTGGCCTTCGATGTGGTCTACCGCTACCTGCGTGCCAGCGGCTACCAGGTCACCTATGTCCGCAACTATACCGATATCGACGACAAGATCATCAATCGGGCAAACAAGGAAGGGGTGCCGTACAACGTCATCTCCGAGCGGTACATCAAGACCTTTGATGAGGATATGGCGCGGCTCGGCCTGGCACTGCCGACCCATCAGCCACGGGCGACCGAGCATGTCGACGACATCATCCGCCTGGTCCAGACCCTGATCGACCGGGGCCATGCCTACCAGTCGGGCGGCGACGTCTATTTCAGCGTGGAGACCTTCCCTTCGTACCTCAAGCTTTCCAAGCGGACCCTGGAGGAGATGCAGGCCGGTGCCCGGGTTGAGGTGGGAGAGCTTAAACGGAACCCGATGGATTTCGCCCTCTGGAAGGAGGCGAAACCCGGTGAGCCGTTCTGGGAGTGCCCCTGGGGAAAGGGGCGGCCGGGGTGGCACATCGAGTGCTCCGCCATGAGCAGTTGCCTCCTGGGGGAGACCTTCGACATCCATGGTGGCGGCAGGGACCTGATCTTTCCCCACCACGAGAACGAGATCGCCCAGTCTGAGGCGGCCACAGGGAAGCCGTTCGTCCGCTACTGGCTGCACAATGGTTTCGTCAACATCAATGCCGAGAAGATGAGCAAGTCCCTGGGGAACTTCTTCACCATCCGGGAGGTGCTGGACCGTTACGACAGCGAGGTGCTCCGCTTTTTCCTCCTCTCGGCCCACTACCGTTCTCCCATCGACTTTTCCGATCAGAACCTGGCCGAGGCGGAGGTGGGGCTGGAGCGGATCTATAAGGCGCTGGCCGGGGTCGAGGAGGCACTGGCCAGGCCGGCAGCCACCGGTGCCGCCGGGCCGGCACACGCCGAATTGGGTGAGCGACTCGCCGCGTTCGAGAGCCGTTTCAAAGAGGCGATGGACGATGACTTCAACACCGCCCAGGCCCTCGGTCACATTTTTGATCTGGTGCGGAGCGTGAACCGTTTTCTGGCCGAGAATGAAGGTGACCGCGCACTGCTGGAAGCGGTGCGGGCGGCCGTGACCCGGGTGGCGGAGGTGTTCGGCATCTTCACGTCGACGCCGGCGGCATTTCTGGCGCGGATGCAGACGAGGAAGGCGGATGAACTGACGATTCCGGTGGCGGAGATCGAGCGGTTGATTGAGGAGCGGACCGCTGCCCGCAAAGCGAAAGATTTCAAGCGGAGCGACGAGATCCGCGATTTTCTGCTGGAGCGGGGGGTCGCCTTGCTGGATGGGCCACAGGGGACCAGTTGGAAGGCGAAATGACACGGTAACAAATGGGGACTGCAGAAACGAAAATGGCCGCGAAAGCGGCCTTTTTCGTTGTCAGGATTGGAGCAGTTCGTCAGGCGGCCTGACGGTTCATTTCCAGGTTGGTCAACCTCGCCTTGAACAGGGACATGGCTTCGCGCATGATGTCGGATACGCTCATGTGGGTCTGATCCATCAATTGGGCCAGTTCCTGGCGTTCCTCGTCGCTGATCCGCATGGATACCACATTGTACCGGGGATTCTCTCTCATTCTGCCCATGGCTATCTCCTCCTATCTGTTTTTTCGTTCGTTTTTGTTGAATACACAGGTTACTGCTAATTTGATGCCAACTCCTGTGGCAAGAAAGTGTTTGGTGTAACTTGCTTGAATGATTGACTTGATAGGTTTTGGGTGGTGTGGGGGTGGGCGTGTGAAATGTGATGGGTTGTGCCATTTGTGGCACGTCGCGGCAAAAAAATTACATCCGCACTAAAAGGATTCTTTAGCGGCATTCGGGTGTTAAGTGTCTCTGTTAATAAATAATATTTTATGTTGTAGTGGTAAGGATATGTAATTGCGGGCTATGGTTGTTCGGCAGTGCTCTTTCGCCCCTTAAGCCCGTGCTTGTCAAGGATGCGGTAAAAGGTGCGGCGCGGGATGTTGGCGAGTTGTGCCGCTTTTGACACATTGCCACCCGCTTCTGACAGATAACGAAGGATCAGCTTCTTTTCAACCCGCATGACGTGGGGTTCCCGCTCCTTTTTGAACGACTTCAGGTCAAGCACCTCGGGTGCCTCTTCCACGTAGTTTTCGGCGAAGATGAGCGGCAGATTGCCGAGACGGATCGTGTCGTCATGGGTGAGCACCGCAGCCCGTTCGATGATGTTCTGCATCTCCCGAATATTGCCCGGCCAGGCGTACTGCATCATGGCCTTCATGGCACGGTCCTCGATGCCCACGATCTGCTTGTTCAGCCTGGTCCTGGTCTTTTCCAGGAAGTGGTGGGCGAGCATCGGGATGGATTCGGTTCGTTTGCGGAGCGGCGGCATGGTGACGGTAAAGACGTTCAGGCGGTAATACAGATCCTCGCGGAACCATCCTTCTTTCACGCCAGCCTCCAGATCCTTGTTGGTGGCGGCAATCAGACGGACGTCTACATTTTTGGTGGTTGTGCCGCCGACCGGGCGGACATCGCCCGAGTCGAGGACGCGGAGGAGTTCGGCCTGCAGTTTGGGGGTAATGTCTCCGATTTCGTCCAGGAAGATGGTGCCGTTGTCCGCGGCTTCGAAGAGTCCTTTCTTGTCGGCGATGGCGCCGGTAAAGGCCCCTTTTCTGTGCCCGAACAGCTCGCTTTCCAGGAGCGAGTCGGTGAGGGTGGTGCAGTTGAGCGTGACCAGGGGTTTGTCGTTGCGGCTGCTGTAGCGGTGGATGGCCCGGGCGGTCAGTTCCTTGCCGGTCCCGGATTCCCCCCGGATCAGGACGGTGGTGGGGGTGGGGCCGACCTGTTTGATAAGATCCAGCACCTCCGTGGTCTTCCGGTCGTTCCCCACGATGAACTGGTCGCCGTATTCCTTGTCCAGTTCCCGTTGGGCCAGTTCGTACTTTTCCAGGAGCCGGCCGCGATCCTCTTCCAGTTGCCGCAGGTTGTGCGGCAGGCACATGTCGAGATCGGCCAATCCCTGGTATACGGCCACCGCATACTCGCGGCAGGTCCGGTAACCGCAGGCGCGGCAGTTCAGTTCGTCCTTTCTGGTCAGCTTGTTGGTTGCCTGGAGGATTTGCTTGATATCGGTCCCTTTGGGCTGCTGCAACGGGGCGTATTTGTCGCTGAACGCCCTCTCCAGGGAAGGGTGAGGGACCTGTTGCCGGTAGTGGGGGAGTGTCTGGTACGGTGCCCCCTTCTTGAAATGGTAGATGATCAGGTTCCGTTTGTAGAGGCTGGTAAGTTCCTTGTTCTTGCCAGGTCCCCCGATGCAGCCGTCATAGCAGAAGCGGAGATCGGCCATGCGGGGGCTGATCCGGCCTTGGGCGAGGTCCTCGATGAGCCCCATGACATTGACTTCTCCCTGGGCGGCAATGATCTCTGTGTCGAGCGGATCGGTGGCGATGGAAAAGGCCTTGAATGCGCCATCGGCAATGGGGAATAGTCGGCCCAGGTGTGGTTCGATGCCGTCGAACGGCTGCTCCGGGAGGGCTGAGAGCGCTATGGACCGGTTGCGGAAGAAGTTGTCCAGCTCCCGGTAGGTCAAGATGACGTCGATGGCGTCGTAGCTCGTGTTGGGGTGGTTATCGAATTTGGCGGCAATACAGGAGCTTATGTAGACGACCTTGGTCTGTGCACCGTACGCTTCCTTGAGCAGGCGGCCCATGGCCACCATTGGTGTGACGACCGGTACCAGGTAATCGATGAGGGATGGGTAGTGGCGCTCGATGAGATCGACCACGGCCGGGCAGTGGGAGGCGATGAGGGGATGGGAAGCGTCCTCCATCGCCTTTGCATAGGGACTGGCAATCAGCTCAACACCCGAAGACCCTTCATGGACTTCGGAAAATCCGAGGTGCTTCAGTCCTGCCACCAACTGCCCCGGGGTCACATAGTGGAAAAATGCCGGGAACGAGCTGCCCAGAACGGCGATCACCGGTCCTGACGAGGCCAGCAGCTTTTCGGTTTCGACAAGCTTGTCGGACACCTGCTTTGCCTTCTGGGGGCAGTTGTTGAGGCAGTTGCCGCAGCCGATGCAGCGGGAATAAATGATTTCGGTATAACTCTCCTCAACCTTTATCGCCTTGACCGGGCAGCTTCGGACACAGGAGTAGCATTTACGGCATTTGTCGGGATTTGTGGTGATGGGGTGCATGGCTCAGCTCCAGAGATATTTCTGGAAGGATAATGGATTTGGAAAAATTGTGCAAGAAATGGCACACTCGTGGGGTGGGGGCAAAAAAACACCCTAGTGACTAGGAGGGCAAGTCGACTAGGGCATAATGAGAGCCTCTCGGCTCTCGCAATCGTTTTCTTTTGATTTAAGAATACACCCAACCTTACCAGTCGGCAACGGGATTTTTTTTGCACATGAGTAAGAAAAATCTCCCCTTGCGGTGACCACTGCCTGGGGACTGAATGATCCGCCCGGGTCGATTGCGAGCCTGACCAGTTTATGCTATAAGGATGCTAAGTACCAATGGGAGGCATCATGACACTGCAAATGGATGAGCAAAAACTGCTGGCGGATTTTCGTAATCTGACACCCGATGCGCAAAAGGAACTGCTGGATTACGTGAACTTTTTGTCAAAGAAGCAGCGTTCCACCCACGAGTCGGAGCGTACCGGTGCCTCGTGCCAGTGTTCGCTAAAGCAGCCGGAAAAACGGCCAGAGACGGCTAAAGAGCCGATCTTCACCGAATAGATCCCCTCATGTCCAACGTGCGATCGATGCTTACCGGCCGGGTCTTCCCCGGCCTTTTGCTGTTCGTTCTCATCGTCCTGACCGCTATCCCCTGTCTGGCTGGGCCAAAAGGGATTCCTCCCCTCTCGACGGTGCCGGTCGGAGAGCGCTGGTTTGCCATTTTCATGGGGGGGGAACGGGTCGGCTTTGCCCGGCTGCAGGTCGATGAGCGTCCCGATGGCTACCGGATTGTCAGCGACAGCAGTGTGCGGATGGTGGTGCTCGGTTTTACCCGGGAGGCTTCGGCCCGGGAAGAGTATCTGGTGAATCGCGACCTGACGCTACGCTCCTTCAGTGTGGAGCAGGTTCTTGACAAGAGCCCCATGAAGCTGCGCGGCAAGATGGAGGCAAAGGGAGTCAGGGTGACGGTCGAGACGGCCGACGGTGCCAAGGGAAAACTGCTCAAGGCAAAGACCGCTCTCTATCCGCCGCCGGTCCTGAACCTCTACCCGATGATGAAGGGGGTTGTGCCGGGGAAGAAGTACCGGCTGCAGATGCTGGATGTGGAAAGCGTGAAGGTGAAGGATGTCAGCGTGGAGGCGGTAGCCCTTGAAAAGGGGGCGGACGGCAGGGAACTGATTCACCTGCGGAACGACCTCTACTCAATGGTGGATAACGACATCTGGCTGGACAAGAGCGGCAACACGGTGCGTGAATCGGTTCGTGATGGTCTGATCCTGACCGTTGCCGAGGAGCGGGAGGATGCCCGCCAGGCACTGCTGGACGCGGCAGTGTCGCGTCGTGATTTCGCACTCGACTACAGTCTGATCAGGCTCTCCCGGCCGATAGAGCGGCCGGCGGAGCTGAAGCGGCTGGTTGTGCTTCTTACCGGGGTTCCGGAAGGAATGACGTTGCCGGAAGGGGGGGGGCAGCAGCTTCGTCGGGAGGGTGGCTCGCTGGCGGTTACCGTGACCCCGGCTGCATTCCGGTCTGAACCGGGAGATCCGCTTCCCGAGGGGGGGCGAAGCCATCTCCAGGGGACGCTGCGGATCATTCCCGATCACCAGGAGATCATGGCCACTGCCGCCAAGATTGTCGCCGCAGCCGGATCGCCTGCCGAGAAGATCACCCTGCTCGCCCGCTGGGTGGCGGAGACCATAGGCGAGTCGGTCAACGACAGCCAGTCCCCGGTGGAAACCCTGGAAAAACGCACGGGCAACTGTCAGGCCCATGCCCGGCTCTATGCCTCCATTGCCCGGTCAGCGGGTATCCCGACCCGTTTTGTCTCCGGTCTGGTCTACCTCCCCGGCAAGGGGTTCCTGTATCACAGCTGGGCCGAAAGTTATGTCGGCCAGTGGGTGGCGGTCGATCCCACCTTCGGCCAGGTGCCGGCCGATGCTACCCATATCAAACTGGCTGAGGGGGACGGGCCGGACGACATGGCCCCGATCGCCGGACTGGTCGGCAGGATCGGGGCTACGGTCGTGGAGGCGGTGTATTGACAGGAAAATTCAAAGGCGATTGACCCAAGAACGGCAATTCATTAACACAGAGGCGCGGAGACGCAGAGAAAGACACAACCATTTCAAACAAACAGGTGAAATACCCTGCCCCTTGAAGGTCTTGATGTTCTCTGCGACTCTGCATTCCAAACGATTTTGAATCTCAAAGCGGCCGGTAGCTGGCCAGGATCTTCTCGATGCTTCTTTTGTCCGCCTTGCGCCACGGCCCGACGGCAACCAGGTGCAGGTTGTCGCGGCAGAAGAGCTCACCGGCGGCCGTGCATATGTCTGCAGCGGTGAGGCTAGCCGCTGCGGCAAGGTCTTCCTCGATGTCTCGTCCCACCCCCATCAGTTCGCCCCATCCGTAACGCACCTGCATTTCGTATCCCGAATCCCGGCTGTACTCCAGATCGTAAAAATATCCCTGCCTGACCCGTTCCAGCTCTGCATGGTCCAGATCGCCACGACACAGACGATCGGTCTCGGCCAGGACCTCGCTCACCGCTTTGATCAGGTTTTCCGGGGCGGTTGCCAGGTCGATGGCAAAGGCCCCGGTCTCTTCGTAGCCGGCAACGTAGGCATCCACCGAGTAGACGATGCCGAGTCGTTCGCGGAGGTTCAGATGGAGGCGGGAGCTGCCGCCTCCGCAGAGGATCCGGCGCAGCAGCCGCGCTGCCACGAAGCGTCGATCCCCACGGGCAACACCGCGGAATGAGACTTGAAGGTGGACCTGACTGTCCGGGTCAGCCACGAAGAGAGTGCCGGGACCGGCAGCGGGCAGCGCCGTGACCGGCACCAGAGGCGGCGGGGACGCTCCTGGCCAGCTGCCGAAGGCGGCTTCGCCAGCGGCAAAAAAATGGTCGCTTCGGACCTTCCCGGCAGCGACGAGGATGCAGTTTTCCGGCACGTAGTAGGTTGCCAGGTGTTCCAACAGGTCGGTGCGGGTGAACGATTGGATGCTTTCCAGTGAACCGACCGTTGGCTGCCCGAGGGGATGGTCGGGCCAGAGGAGGCGACTGGCAAGGGTGTGGGTATTGATTTCCTCTCCCTTGTCGTTCAGGTCCTCCAGCGCCTCTTCGGTAATGATCCGTGTTTCGACGTCAACCCCCTGCAGGGTGGGCCTGAGAAGCATGGAGGAAAAAAGGGACACACCTGCCGCGATATGGTCCGGATGGATCTTGGAGAAATAGCAGGTGCATTCCTCGTCTGTCGAAGCGTTGACACTGCCGCCGATCGCCTCGAAAGCGGTCTCCAGTTCGAGGTTGGTCGGATGTTCGGCCGTGCCCCGAAAGAGCATATGCTCAAGGAAATGGGCTAGACCGGCCTTGCCGGCCGGGTCATTGCGGCTGCCAACCTTGACGTAGAGAGCGACCTCGGCGCTGTGCAGGGTCGGCATCTCTACCGCTATCATGCGGAGGCCGTTAGGTAAGATCTGCTTCTGGCATTTGATCATGGATGAGTTGGTCACTGTTTAAGGAGAGTTGAGCCCTGAATGGTGAGGTAGGCAACGACGGCATAGCGGGCACTCTTGCCGGCCAGCACCAGGAGAGAGAAGCGGGCAAACGGCACCTTCAGGATGCCGCCGACCAGGCAGATCGGGTCGCCGATCACGGGGAGCCAGGAGAGGAGGAGCGACCAGCTGCCGTATCGTTGGTAGAAGCGTTCCGCCTTGTGCTGCTGGGTTGCATCGATCCGGGAAATTTTTCTGACCAGGAACTCGCTGCCGAGCAGACCGAGGAGGTAGGTGGTGAGCGCTCCCAGGTAGTTGCCGGCCGTGGCAACGGTTACGGCGGAAACCGGGTTGAAATGCTGCAGCACCATGGCGACCAGCAACCATTCGGAGCCGAGCGGGAGGATAGTGGCGGCCAGAAAGCTGACTGCGAAGAGGGCCGGGTAGCTGTAGCTGCTGAGCAGAACATCCATGGCGTTACCTTATAGAAATGGTGTGGTGAAGTCAAAAGAAAGCAAGGTGGTAAAACGAGTTCCACACAAAGTAGCGGGCATGGATGATAGTGATGTCATGATAATCAATGCTTGATGTTGTCATTGTTTTGACTTCTTAAGGGTTGAAATAATTTGTTTAGTAATTTCAAGGTGTTTTTGGTTGCGTTGGCTGGTACGGAAATTGAACAAACTATGATCTTCAATACAAAGGCAGATGTGCCTGGGAAGTATAGAATCAAGACTAGGAAGGACTTAGGCATTACAAGCAGTGTCATTCGCAGGGGGGAAACCATGAGCAATTTTGCCATCATTGGTGTCGGAGGGTATATCGCCCCACGTCATCTGCAAGCCATAAGGGACACCAAGAACAATCTGGTCGCTGCTTTAGACAAAAGCGATTCCGTAGGAATCCTCGACCGATACTTCAGTGAAGTTCCCTTCTTTGTCGAATATGAAAGGTTTGACCGGTATGCGGAAAAGCTCCGGCGACTGGAAGATGCCAGACGTATTCAGTATGTGAGCATATGTACCCCTAACTATCTCCACGATGCTCACATTCGCTTTGCCCTTCGCATTGGCTCCGACGCTATCTGCGAGAAACCACTGGTGCTTAATCCATGGAATCTTGAAGCGTTGAAGGCGCTGGAGGCCGAGACGGGGCGGAAAATATACAATATCCTGCAGCTTCGAGTCCATCCCGCGATCATTGCTCTTAAGGAAAAGATCGCCTCTCTTCCGCCGGATCAGAAACTGGATGTTGATCTGACCTACATCACCTCGCGAGGCAAATGGTATTACGTCTCATGGAAAGGCGATTCGGAAAAGTCCGGCGGTGTGGCTACCAATATAGGTATTCATTTTTTTGACATGCTTATGTGGATCTTCGGAGAAGTGAAGTTTCTCCAAGTTCACCATAAGGATGAGCGGAAGATAGGCGGTTATCTGGAGTTGGCAAGGGCTAATGTTCGCTGGTTCCTTTCCCTTGACCTGGCCGACGTGCCAGTAGAGGCCAGAGCGGCCGGAAAAACCACGTACCGGTCTCTGACAATCGACAATGAGGAGTTTGAGTTCTCCGATGGCTTCACCGACTTGCATACCGTCGTCTACCGCGACATCCTCGATGGTGGCGGGTTCGGTCTTGAGGATGCGCGTGCCTCCATTAATCTGGCTTACCAAATTCGCCATGCTGAAGCGGTAGGATCTTCCAGTTATTCTCACCCCTTTCTTAGAACGACATAGCAGAGGTGACCACATGGATTATTTCGTGCACGAATCATCATATGTTGATGACGGTGCAATAATCGGCAAGGGAACCAAAATCTGGCACTTTTCCCATGTCCTGAGTGGGGCCAAAATAGGCGAGCGCTGCAGCTTTGGCCAAAACGTATCGATTGCCGGGGGGACGCTCATCGGCAACAACGTCAAGGTGCAGAACAATGTCTCCATCTACGAGGGGACGATTATCGAGGATGATGTCTTCCTCGGCCCTTCCTGTGTTCTGACCAATGTCACCAACCCGCGTTCCCAGGTGCTCCGCCGGGCGCTGTACGAAACAACCATACTAAAACGGGGATGTTCCGTTGGCGCCAATGCCACGGTGGTCTGCGGCATCACCATCGGCCGCTACGCCTTCATCGCAGCGGGTGCGGTGGTGGCCAGGGACGTGCCTGACTACGCCCTCATGGTTGGTGTGCCGGCGCGACAAAAGGGGTGGATGAGCCGGCACGGCCACCAGCTCAAGAATGCGGACACAGAGGGAATTATGATCTGTCCCGAAGGCGGTCTGCGGTACAAAGAGGTGGAGCCGGGCATTCTCCGGTGCCTCGATCTGGACGAGGAGGCTCCCCTGCCCGAGGTGCTTGCCATAGGCAAGGTGTTTTATGATCAACTGAAGAAGGAGGAGTGCTGAAGGATGGCTCCTATCGAATTCATTGACTTGAAGACGCAGCAGCAGCGCATCCATTCTGAACTTGACCGGCGGATGAAAGCCGTGCTGGCTCATGGCCAGTACATCATGGGGCCGGAGGTGCAAGAGTTGGAAGAAAAACTGGCCTCCTACGTCGGGACGAAGCACTGTATAGCCATGGCCAGTGGAACCGATGCCCTCCTGATTGCCTTAATGGGTCTGGGGGTCGCTTCCGGTGATGAAGTCATCACTACCCCCTTTACGTTCATAGCTACCGCCGAAGTCATTGCCCTGCTCGGCGCCACGCCGGTTTTTGTGGATATTGATCCTCGTACTTACAACCTCAACCCGGACTTGATTGAGGCGGTCATCACCCCGAGAACCAAAGCGATCATGCCGGTGAGTCTCTACGGACAGTGCGCTGACTTTGCTGCCATTAATGCCGTTGCGGTCAAACATGGCATTCCTGTGATTGAAGATGGATGCCAGAGCTTCGGTGCCACGTACAAGGGACGGAAGTCCTGCGCCCTCTCCACAATTGGTTGCACCAGTTTCTTTCCATCCAAACCGCTCGGCTGTTATGGTGATGGCGGTGCCTGCTTTACCGACGACGCAGAACTGGCTAACAGGATGCGCCAGATTCGAGTTCATGGTCAGGACCGTCGCTATCATCATCCGATTCTCGGAGTCAATGGCCGGATGGATACCCTGCAGGCGGCTATACTGCTGGCCAAATTGGAGATATTTGCCGATGAGGTGGAGGCCCGTTCCCGTATCGGGGCCAGATACAGTGAATTGTTGCAGGATGCTGTGGTCACCCCATACATTGAGCCGTACGGTACAAGCGTCTATGCACAGTACACCTTTCAGGTGACAGGCCGGGAAGAGGTTCAGAAAAAGCTCCAAGAGCAGGGGATACCCACTGCTGTCCACTATCCTGTTCCATTGCACCTGCAGCCGGTTTTTATCGGATTGGACCTTCGCCAGGGCAGTTTCCGCGTTGCCGAGACTGCGGCCGAGCGCGTTATGAGCCTGCCGATGCATCCCTATCTTGCCGAAGAAGATCTTGTCACAGTGAGTGCTGCAGTGAAGGAGTGCTGTCGTTGAAAATCGCAACGGTTATCGGTGCACGTCCCCAGTTCATCAAGGCAGCCCCCCTTAGCAGGGAACTGAGAAAACGGCACACGGAAGTGCTCATTCATACGGGTCAGCATTATGACGACAATATGTCGGCCATCTTCTTCCGCGAACTGGCAATCCCGGAATCGGACTACAATCTCAACATCGGCTCCGGGAGTCATGGTGCGCAAACGGGCGCCATGCTGGCCGGGATCGAAGAGATACTGGTGAAGGAAAAGCCCGACCTGCTTCTTGTGTACGGCGATACAAATTCTACGATTGCCGGCGCACTTGCCGCGGCGAAACTGCACATACCCGTCGCCCATGTAGAGGCCGGTCTCAGAAGTTTCAACCGGACGATGCCGGAAGAGATCAACCGCATCATGACCGATCATATATCCGACCTGCTCTTTGTTCCCTCCGAATCAGCCCGTCTGCAACTTGAAAAGGAAGGCCTCACCCGTGGAGTTCACAACGTGGGTGACATCATGTATGACGCGGTTCTTATGTTTTCCGAGAGGGCCAGGCGTGTATCTGAATATCCTGGGGCTTTGAATCTCACCCACAAAGGATACTATCTCTGCACGGTGCATCGGGCGGAAAACACAGACAACCCAGAAGATCTGAAGAGTATTTTTGCTACGCTCGGATCACTCGATCGGCCTGTTCTTCTCCCGCTCCATCCTCGCACACAGGCAAGAGTCACCTCATACGGGATATGCCCCTCCGGCAACATTATTATTGTCGCGCCTTTTGGCTATCTCGACATGCTCAACTGCATCCGCTCAGCGGCCTGCATTCTGACAGATTCGGGAGGGCTGCAAAAAGAGGCTTACTATCTCGAAGTGCCATGCATAACTCTGAGAACTGAAACCGAATGGAAAGAGACTGTGGACGTTGGGTGGAACATCGTAACTGGTACCGATCCCGATAAGATATCTCGTGCCATTGACAGTTTGAACGTTTCTTCACGCGCTCACCCAGATCTTTACGGGAATGGCAAATCAGCGGCAGGAATTGTTTCCCTGCTCGACAACATTTGCGAAGGACGCTAACCAATGTGTGGCATTGCCGGCTTCATATCCTTAAATAACCAACCGGTATCGGCAGCGACACGATGTCTTGATGTCATGAACCATCTACAACGGCATCGCGGACCTGATGGCAAGGGAACCTGGGTACACAAGCAATCACATGTCGGATTTGGCCACAGACGGCTCAGCATTATTGACCTGACTGAAGCCGCCGGTCAGCCAATGACGGACGGACAAGGGAACTGGGTAACATTCAACGGCGAAATATATAATTACCGCGAACTACGTAGTGAACTTGGTGAGGAAAATTTCAAAACAACCTCTGACACCGAGGTAATTCTTCACGCATGGCGTCGATGGGGAGAGGGTTGCGTTAATCATTTCAGGGGGATGTTCGCATTCGCGCTCTGGGATGAAAGTTCCCGGACACTTTTTTGCTCACGTGACCGGTTCGGTATCAAACCTTTCTATTACTGTACCGTTAACAATACGCTCTATTTTGCCTCGGAAGCCAAAGCGTTGCTGTCGTTCCTTCCGGCTATAGAGACTGACCTGGAAGGTCTCAAAGACTACCTGGCATTCCAGTTCTGTCTTGCGGGTAAGACCCTTTTTAAAGGGGTACAGGAACTGCTGCCGGCACATTCACTCATTGTGAGTTCAGGCACAGTTCGCACCCGCCGCTACTGGGAAGTCTATTACAATCTCGATTTCGACCACACCCCCAAATACTTCGAAGAGCATATCAGCGAACTCCTGGCGGAATCGGTCAACTTCCACCTGCGAAGCGATGTCCCGTTAGGGGCATATGTCAGCGGTGGTCTCGACTCGAGCAGCATCGCATCCATTGCCAGCCGCGATGTATCAACCCCATTTGCCGGCTTCACCGGTAAATTCACTCTTGGTCCGGAATACGATGAAAGCGTCTATGCTCGGGCAGTAGGAGAAGAATGCGGTTTTCCGATACATGAGACTGACATAACGGCCGCCGATTTCATTCAGAACATCCAGAAAGTTATCTATCATCTCGATTGTCCGGTAGCAGGTCCGGGCTCTTTCCCCCAGTACATGGTTTCGGCACTGGCGGCCCGGCATCGCAAGGTCGTCTTGGGTGGTCAGGGCGGAGATGAAATATTCGGTGGCTACACCCGCTACCTGATTGCCTATTTCGAACAGTGCATCAAGGCAGCAATTGAAGGAACAACCCGGACGGGTAACTTCATCGTCACCTACGAATCGATCATACCGAACCTTGTCGCCCTGAAGCAGTACAAGCCGCTCCTGCAGGAATTCTGGCGCGACGGGCTGTTCGACGACATGGACCGTCGCTACTTCCGTCTTATCAACCGGGCGCCGCATCTGGGCGAAGAGGTTCGGTGGGAAGAGTTGGGAAATTACTCTCCCTATGAAACATTCCGCAGCATCTTCACAAGCGATAATGTCGGCAAGAAATCCTACTTCGACATGATGACCCATTTCGACTTCAAGACCCTTCTCCCTGCGCTTCTGCAGGTTGAGGACCGGGTCAGCATGGCGCACGGGCTGGAATCGAGGGTTCCGCTGCTCGATCATCCCCTGGTGGAGTTTGCCGCAACCATACCGGCCGATTCCAAGTTTCGAGACGGGGAGATGAAACATGTTTTCAAGCGGGCCATTCAACCCTTCCTGCCGGAGGTTATTTACAACAGGACTGACAAAATGGGCTTCCCGACCCCTCTGAATCAATGGCTAAAGAATGAGGCCCATGATTTTGTTCGCGATACGCTGACTTCGCGAACTGCCCTCAGCCGCGACCTGATCGATAATCGTCTCGTAATGGAGAAAATCTCTACGGAATCGAAATTCGGCCGGAACATTTGGGGCCTGCTCTCCCTCGAATTGTGGCAGCAGGCGTTCCATGACCGGGAATACGAATACAGGAAACTACTAACGGAGGAAATGCTATGAAAATTCTCATCACAGGTGGTTCGGGTTTTTTAGGATCGCACCTCGCCGACCGGCTTCTGGCACGAGGCGACCAGGTATTGGTCATCGACAACTTTGCCACAGGGCGCCGCGACAATCTCGTCCCTCACCCCAACCTGAAAGTCATAGAGGACAGTATCGTCAACCGGGAAATGGTGTTCAGTGAGTTTGCGGAGTTCCAGCCCGACGTTGTAGTCCATGCGGCGGCTTCCTACAAGGATCCTGAAAATTGGGAGGAGGATAGCCGCACCAACGTCACCGGTACGGCCAATGTGGTCCAGGCGGCGGAAAACGTGAAAGTCCGACGTTTGATCTACTTTCAGACAGCCCTTGGCTATGGACTGCACCCCATTGAACAGCCCATCACCCTCAACCATCCGATCATGCCGGATGGCAGCAGTTATGCCATCAGCAAGACCGCCGGTGAACAGTACATCGCCCTCGGGAACCTGGACTTCATCTCCTTTCGTTTGGCCAACGCCTACGGTCCCCGCAACATCAGCGGTCCGCTGCCGACCTTCTTCCAGCGACTTTCCAACAACCAGAAATGCTTCTGCATGAATACCCGGCGTGACTTCATCTACGTCCAGGATCTGGTGAACGTGGTCGTCAAGGCCATCGATGGCATGGGCAGCAAAGGGTTCTACCACATCTCTTCCGGGAGCGACTACTCCATCAAAGAGCTCTTTGACGCCACAGTGGCGGCCTTGGGTATTGCCCTGAGCGAACCGGTGGAGGTGCGGGAACGCAATCCGGATGATGTCTTTTCCATCCTGCTCGATCCTTCCAAGACCAATGCGGATTTTCAGTGGAAGATCACCACGCCGCTTACGGCAGGGGTAAAGGATACCATCGAGTACTATCAGAAGTTCGGTATCACGCAGACCTTCACTCATTTGCACATACCAAAGGACTGATACATGACCGGGATCGAGAATAGTTCAATTCTTGTTGTCGGCGGCGCCGGTTTCGTAGGAAACAATCTGGTCAGACGCCTCCTGGCGCTTGGCGCCGCATCGGTGCATGTTGTGGACAACCTGCTTTCCGCGGAACGTAGCAACCTGCCTGAAGACCAGCGCATTTGTTTCACGGAGGGCTCCATTGCCGACGATGCTGTTTTGGCAGGGCTGGACAATGGGTATGACTATGTGTTCCACTTGGCGACCTACCACGGCAACCAGAGCTCCATGCACGATCCGATCGCCGACCACGACAACAACCTGATCACCACTCTCAAGCTGTTCGAGAGGATCAAGGGGTTCACGCGCCTCAAAAAGGTCGTCTACTCCGGAGCCGGCTGTGCCGTGGCCGAAAAGACCTACGACCAGGCCCATGCCACTTCCGAGGACGCACCCATCACGTTGCAGATGGACAGCCCCTATTCGATCTCAAAGATCGTGGGCGAGTTCTATGCGGTCTATTATTTCAATCGCCACGCTCTGCCAACGGTGAGGGCGCGATTTCAGAACGTCTACGGCCCCGGAGAAGTGTTGGGTGCGGGGCAGTGGCGCGGCACATCCGCCACGGTCTGGCGCAATGTCACGCCGACCTTCATCTACAAGTCGCTCAAAGGGGAATCGTTGCCGCTTGAGGGAGGGGGTGTCGCAACTCGCGATTTCATTTTCGTCGAGGATATCGTTGAAGGGCTGATCTGCTGCGCCCTGAAAGGTACGCCAGGAGATGTCTACAACCTGGCCAGCGGCGTGGAAACGTCCATCAGGGAACTGGCGGAGATGATCAACGAACTGACCGGCAACACTGCACCACTTGCCATCCGTGAGTGGCGTGATTGGGACAATTCCGGGAAGCGGTTTGGGAGTACTGAAAAAGCAAATAACCAGATGGGCTTTACAACCTGTGTCGATATCGGTGAAGGCTTGCGCAGGACCGTGGAATGGACGAAAAACAATCTCCCATTCATCCAGGACTGCATCAAGAAACATGATGCGAATATGAAAATTGCTGAAAGATGCGTTGATGCCTGAAAAATCTGGGGAACTTAACTGAAATTGCATGCAGGTACTGGAAAGCCACAATCGAGGCTTGATACTTAACATTATGCCCAGTTGTATTGATATGTAACCATATTTCAGGAGGTAATTATGAAAAGAATCATCAGCCTTATCGTCATCTGCTTGCTGGTTTCATTTACAAGTGCCTATGCTGGGAGTGGCAGGGGTTATGGTCCTGGTTGGCAGTCGACAACGACAAGCAGTTGCAGTGATTACATTGTAACCAATATCACGTCCCATCCACTTATTGTTACCTTTACTCCAACAAAAGTGGATGGAACCGTTGTATCCAACTCCTATGTCAGGCTTACATATGATACCGTCTTAAATGCACAAATTTCGGAAATAGAATTGGCCCCAGGCAAGTCATGCTACTTTTCGATCAAATCGCCTAACACTTCTAACGGGTTTCCTGATCACGGAGTGTTGATAATTGACTGGAAGAACAAAAACGATAATGAAAATGACTATAAAGGCCTTATTGCGCATGGCGCTAGGTTTGCTCAACCTACAGTTACCTGGACGTATTCTCTTGTAGTAAACGGCGGTATGCCATTCTAATTACTGACAGGCGGATGCAAACAGCAGCATCAGTACAACTTGGGCATACTGTTTTACAAAAGAAATCCGAATGCATAGAAACAACCAATCAACACGTTTTACAGCATTCAAGTATTCCCTTCGGAGTTCATAACTGACGATGTCTACAACTTGGCAAGCGGCGTGGAAACGTCCATCAGGGAACTGGCGGAAATGATTAATGAATTGACCGACAACAGTACGCCTCTGGATATTCGCGAACGGCGTGACTGGGACCATTCCGGGAAGCGTTTTGGCAGCACGGATAAGGCCAGACGTGAGCTGGGGTTTGCGACACGAGTTAATATCAATGAAGGCTTGCGCAGGACCGAGGGGAATGTCAATGCCTGAAACATTAAAGGAGCTTGTCTAAGGTTGTATTCCGGTACACTCTATTGGATAACCGGTTTGTCCGGTGCTGGCAAGACAACTATCGGCAAGGCGCTCTACGAACATCTGAGGCTCCTGAAGCTGAATGTTGTCTTTCTGGATGGTGATGTTTTGCGTTCGGTATTCGGCACGCTGCACGGACATTCGGTTGAGGACAGAAAAAAATTGGCCCAAAGTTATTCAAACTTGTGCAAGATGCTGACTGACCAGGGGATTGACGTTGTCTGTTCAACCATGTCCCTATTCAGAGAGGTACACGTATTCAATAGATCATCCATAGAAAACTACTACGAGATATTTGTTGAATGTGAAATGAAAGAATTGATCATGCGCGACCAGAAGGGTATTTATTCTAAGGCCCTGAACGGCGAATTGAATGATGTAATAGGTATAAACTTACCGTATGACCATCCGGAAAATTGTGATCTGGTTATTGACAACACTAACAAAAACAGTCTTCAAGAAAAGGTGCAAAAAATACTGAATTTGAATAATAGGAGTTACTAATGCAATTAGGTGATTTTTCAAAATTGGCAAAACAATACATAAATAGGCCTGCGTATAATGACCATCTATTGAAAACGTTGTTCTTGTATACAGGATATCTGCAAAAGCCCGATTTTAGGGTAGCTGATGTTGGTGCCGGAACAGGGAAGTTAACAAAGATGCTTCTTGAAAAAGGGTTATCAGTAACTGCTGTGGAACCAAATGATTCCATGAGAGAAGAAGGTATTAAATTTACAAGTGGATTTGATGTGTCGTGGAAAACAGGGTCTGGCGAAGACACTGGTTTGCCAACCGCAAATTTTGACTGGGTTGTCATGGCATCGTCATTCCATTGGACAGACCCCGAAAAATCTTTGTCGGAATTTTATCGAGTTCTTAAACCAGGAGGATATTTTACTGCTATCTGGAATCCTCGTAATATTGAGTCATCAGAATTGCACTATCGTATTGAGCAGAATATTTATGACATCGCACCCGACATCAAACGAGTCTCATCCGGTTCAAAGGCAACAACGAAAAAATGGGAAGAAGTTTTGGTCTCGACAGGACATTTTGGCAATGTGATTTTTATGGAAGTGGATCACATTGAATTCATGTCCAAGGAGCGCTATCTTGGTGCATGGCACTCGGTAAATGATATTCAGGCTCAAGCAGGTCCGGATAAATGGGCTAATATCCTTGAAATGATCGAGAAAGAAATTGTCCATTTGGATGTCATTGAGGTGCCTTACAAAAACAGGGCATGGACAGCACAACGGGTTAACTGACCATGCCATTATTGTCTTTGACCAGCAAAGGTAAAACCTTGCAAGCCCTTGCGCCGCTTACCAGTTATAGCAAGGTGTTGCCCCTTCTACGGATATCTGTTGGTGACGTCAGGGATAACCTCCAAACGATTATCAGCACCATTCAAGGGCGTTTCAACGATAGTTCACTTGCTATTCGCTCATCTGCGCGGGCGGAAGATAATCTGTCGACCTCTAATGCCGGGCACTTTTGTTCGGTCCTTGACGTTTCGCGAGATAACAGCGAAGCCATTGAGGATGCGCTCAAGGCCGTTGTAGATTCTTATGGTAACTGTGCTGCCGATGAAGAACTGTTCGTTCAACCGATGCTGCAAAATATATCAATGGCAGGTGTCGTATTTACAGCCGATGCCGATACGTTGGCGCCCTATTACATCATCAACTTTGATGCAAGCGGTCGCAGCGACACTATCACCGGCGGTCAGACAGGGCAAAGCAAAACCTACATCCATTTCAAGCATTCCCCTGTTCCACCCCCTGAACCGATTCTGCACCTTATTTGCACTGCCTGTTGTGAGCTTGAGGAACTTTCTGGTAATAGCAGCCTGGACATAGAATTTGCCGTCAGCAACGGTGCAATATATATATTACAGGTCCGTCCCATCACCCGCCATGGCAAGGAAGACCTTTCATCACTGGACCTTACGGATGCGCTCTTCAAGATTCACCGGAAAGTAGAGAAGCTCTCCGCGTCCCATCCCAACCTGTTGGGAAACAAGGCCATCTTTGGGGTCATGCCTGACTGGAATCCTGCGGAAATCATCGGCTTGCGCCCGCGTCAACTCGCCCTTTCGTTGTATAAAGAGCTGGTAACCGACAATGTCTGGGCTTACCAGCGCGACAACTACGGATACCGCAATCTCAGATCACATCCGCTGCTGGTTTCGTTTCTCGGCATGCCGTACATCGACGTGCGGGTCGATTTCAACTCGTTCATCCCCAAGGCACTGGACGACCGGATTGCCGCCAAACTTGCTGAGTATTACATCGCCAGGCTCGACACATCTCCCGAACTGCACGATAAGGTTGAATTCGAGATTGTACACTCCTGTTATTACCTGACGCTGCCAGAAAAATTGGAAAATCTGCGGCATAATGGTTTCAATGCAAATGAGATAAAGAGAATCGAGTTTGCGTTGCTGGAATTAACCAATACCATAGTCGACCCGATGCAGGGACTATACAAGAAAGATTTGCAACGAATAAATGAACTTACCGCCAGCCATGCTGCAATAGTTGCATCCGACCTGACCATAATCGAAAAAATCTACTGGCTGGTCGAATACTGCAAACGCTACGGCACACTGCCATTTGCCGGTGTTGCGCGGGCAGCATTCATCGCGATCCAGTTTCTTGGGTCATTTGTCGAGACCGGTATCATGACCGTGGAGGAACGAGGGCTGTTTCTCGGATCATTGAACACCGTTGCCAAGCAGTTGCGAACCAGACTGTGCGGACTAGCCTCGGGCAACGAGACAAGGGAAGAGTTTCTCGCTGCATTCGGACATCTGCGCCCGGGAACTTATGACATTCTTTCTCCCTGTTACGAGGAGAATTTCGAACAGTATTTTTCCGGACTTCCTGATATGCCGTGTCATGACACGACCTATGATTTCAGTGATGACCAGAAATTGCGTATCGACTTCTTGTTGCGTGAAAATGGTCTGCAGATTGATGCCGAAAGGCTTCTGCGCTTCATGGTAGAGGCTATTGAAGGGAGAGAGTACGCCAAGCTGGTATTCACGCGAACTCTAAGCGATATCTTACGGCTGATCGGCGAGATGGGGGACAAGTATGGGGTATCACGCGATGACATATCCTACCTTGATATTCAGACGGTCCTGAATCTCTATTCTTCCTTGGATCATCGTAATCTCAAGGATATCCTGCTGTCCGATACCTCAATAAACCGCGATCTGCATGCTCATACCAGGGCAGTCAAGCTCCCTTCTCTTATCCGGATGCCATCAGACGTGTATGGCTTCTTTCTCGAATCCGAGACGCCCAATTTTATTACCTTGGGAAGAGTTGTAGCAGGCACAGCAAACGAGGAGCAGATGACGAATGATTCGGTTTCAGGAAAGATAGTCTTCATACGGGCTGCCGATCCGGGATATGATTTTCTATTCGCTCGCCAGATAGCTGGTTTGGTTACCCAGTTCGGCGGCGCCAACTCTCATATGGCAATTAGGTGCGCAGAACTCCGAATACCGGCGATTATTGGTGCTGGTGAAAAAAACTTTGGTGAATGGTCCAAGGCACATACCCTTGAAATCGATTGTGTCGGTCGTCAGGTGAGGATTATCTCGTGAAGAAGATTGCTTTTACACAACGGCTGATCGAGAATGAAGCCTACCCGGAAACGCGTGATGCCTTGGATATTCGTTGGGCGGCATTATGTGCCGAAATCGGCGTCTTACCGGTGATCCTTCCGTCGATGTATGATTTCAGGGCATATTTCAGTGGGTTAGCAATATCCGGTATAGTCTTCACGGGGGGTAATGATCTCTATTCCGTCTCGCAATCACCATTATCGCTGCAACGGGATATATTTGAAAAATCATTGCTGCAGTTTGCACTAGAAAATAGTCTTCCGGTGTTGGGTATTTGCCGAGGAATGCAGCTGATCGCCGAATATTTTGGAGCAACTATACAGCGTGTGGAAGGCCATGCCGCAATCGGTCACGAACTTATCACGACCATTGACTGTAACTGTTTTGCATGGTCAGGCTCGCGAGAAACGGTTAACTCATATCATTCCTATGCCGTTGCAACATTGCCCGAATGTCTCCGCGCGGTAGCTTCGAGCGCAAACGGTATTGTTGAGGCGATCGAACACGTCAGCCTGCCGATTGCGGCACAGATGTGGCACCCGGAACGGGTAGCACCATTCGACTCCGATGACAAAGCGCTGTTCAAGAGACTATTCAGCTTGTGAGGGGATAATGACAAAAGCTGTCATACTTGCAGCCGGGCGAGGAAGCCGTCTCGGCAACCTAACCAGCGACAGGCCAAAGTGCATGGTGGAATTGTGGGGTAAGCCCCTGCTGCACTGGCAGATAGGGGCACTTCGTGGAGCCGGTATAGAAGATATAACCGTTGTGCGTGGATACATGGCCGAGAAAATCAAGGTGTCGGGTGTGTCCTATCTCGAAAATAGCCGATGGGCAGAGACGAACATGGTGACAACGCTCAAGGAAGCGCGAGAAATTTTGGAGGGCGGACCGACCGTGGTCAGTTATTCCGATATCGTATATTCTTCCGAAGCGGTCAAGGCATTATTGAGTAGCAGTGGTGACATCAGGATTACGTACGATCCAAATTGGCGAAAACTATGGGAGATGCGCTTTGAAGACCCTCTGAGCGATGCGGAAACATTCAAACTGGATAGAGATACGGGTAGGCTCCTGGAGATAGGCAATCGGCCGCAATCCTTTGAGGAGGTACAGGGACAGTACATGGGGTTGTTGTATTTTAAGCCTGCGGGATGGAAAGCTGTTTCCGATGTCGTGCAACAGATGCTCCCGAAGCAGGTTGACTCCCTTGATATGACGTCGTTATTGCGGGTTGTGATCGAGAGAGACCAGGTCAACGCGATTCCGGTAACTGATGAATGGTTCGAATTTGATTCTGAAAGCGACATTCGTATTTTCACCGAACAGCTGTCAAAACAGCATAACGGGTACGCCTCATGACCGAGCATAGGCGGCAGAGGCCTGGAGAGCAGGTTGTCGCGAATTTTCTCGATGTTTTGCATGATCCGATAGATCTTACACGCCGTATTTCTACATACAAGCATCGCAAGCCCCTGTATAAGGAAGCCTCCGTCTCCAGGTCCGTTGCAGAGATGTCTTCAGGCAAACCGGCGTCTCTGTCAGAATGCCGGGAGTTTTTTCTAGTTTCTTACGGTCGTTCAGGACTGTCGTGGCTCGTAAATTGTTTTCTTGAGGTCGGTATCAAAGTGCTGTTCGACTTTGAGGATGTTTTTATCAGGGACAACGGCATTGACCGCCTGAGAGATGCTTCCAGAGAAAGATTCAGCATAGGCATATATCCATCGCTGTCTCTGCGGGACAAATTCTGTTTTCGGGACGATATCATCGTCTACTGTGTGCACAACAATATCACGCAGCCATTCCGGGATATCCCTGCTATCGTAATGGTCCGCGATTTCCGAGATAGCTTGTATTCATTTTATAAATTTTGCGCCCACGACGGAACATCTTTTGACACCTTTCTCAACTTACGAGATTCTAAGCCAGGGTTGACATACCTAGAAATGTTCAAGGAATTCTATGAACCTTGGTCTACGCATAGGCACCGACATGTCGTTAAATTCGAAGACTATAAGGCTTCGGCAATAGAGACGTTGCGAGGCGTGCTCCGAAATATGGAAATTGATGTTGACGACTCGGACCTTTTGCGCGCCGTCAGTGAAAGTACGCTGGAAAAGGTTCAATATGCGGAAGCAGTTTCCGTACGCAAAACGATAAATACCTTTTTGAAGGGAATCTTCGGCATTGATTATTCCGACTTCATCTGGACACTATCACAACGATTGAACTTATCGGAACCACAGCTCAGATCCATACAGATCATCAACACATATATCAACAACATTGTCCATTCTGCAACTGCCAAGCACACCAGAAAAGGTCAAGTTGGCGAATATCTTAAGCTACGTGATACAGAAGAGGGTTTCAGAACCATAGAAACGACCCTCGGCAATTTATTTGAATCCTTTGGCTATTCCGTTGATACCGACAACAAGGAGCGAAGCGTGCAACCTCCAACCTTTCAGAATCCAACTAGCGTGGAGGTTTACTGGAATTCCCACACCGTTGCAACCCGCGAATTTTCAACAAAAGAAGAATCACTAAATTTCCTGCAATGGAGAGCTTCCCAGTACCCCCTCTTCGAAGAATTTATGCAACTTTACGGGAATCATGACGGCGAAACCATACTCGACTATGGTTGCGGCCCAGGTAATGACTTGGTCGGCTTTCTACACCATACAAAAGCGAAGAAAATCACTGGCATTGACATTTCAAGCAAGGCCCTGGGTTTTGCCGCGCAAAAGCTCCGCCTGCATGAATTCGAGTGTGGCAGGTATGAAGTGATTCAAATCAGCGATTCTGACGCAATAATTCCCATGGAATCGGAATCGGTCGATTACATACATTGCGCCGGGGCTTTGCAGCATACGTCCTATCCAGATCAAATACTGAAAGAATTCCACCGGGTACTCAAACCCCAATGCCAGGCCAACATCATGGTCTACAACAGGAACAGCATCTGGGTTCATCTTTACACGGCTTACTCGAAAATGATTGTTGAGGGGAAATTCTCATCCCTGCCGGTTGAGGAGGCCTTCTCGAAGCTGACCGACGGTGAAAACTGCCCCATAGCTCGATGCTACTCGCCGGAAGAGTTTTGCTCGTTATGCGATAATGCCGGATTCGATGTCGAGTTTGTGGGGGGATATCTCAGCAAGCATGAACTTAAAATACTTCAGCAGCATCTGGATAATGCTCTTGCCGATAGCAGACTTGCTGCGGAGCATCGCGCATTTTTAAATACATTGACCTATGACACAAACGGCTTTCCTCTGTTCAACGGAAAATACGCCGGTATTGGCGGTGTTTACAGGCTAATAAAACAAAACGGCACTGCATCAGAAGAAAAATGCTCCTCATATCAAAGCAATTGTACAGGCAATAAATTCGAACAACTACAAGCACTGAAGGATTGTAAGTACATATCTGGCGAAAAAACTATTGTTTCATCAGGAATGCCCAAGGTACTGATTATTTTATCAAATAAGTTCAGTGACAGTATTAGAAATACCGTGACCGATATGATTGAGTGCTATAGAAAAGTACTAGGCAATAATGTTGATTACGTCAATTTTTCTTACGGAGAAACTATTGACAGAAACAAAAAATACGATTTGATTATATTCCACACCTTGTTATTTACCCCTACCAACAGGATTAATTTCAATAAAGGTACAGTAGTTCCTCCCGATGATTACCTATATTTGAAAAACATCAAATCAGTAAAAGTGATGTTGCCTCAGGATGAACATTGTTTTTCTGACTTCTTGTGCAATTTTGTTGATGATATGAATATTGCTCATGTGTTTAGTGTGGGAGATGCAGCAGCCTGTAGAATAATTTATGGCAAGGTAAAGTCTAGGAGTGTTCGCTTCCACAGGGTGTTGACCGGTTACCTGGACGACAATTCACTTGCAAGAATCAAGCAATACTCTGACAAAGTAACAACCCGGCCGATCGATATTTTTTACCGCTCTTTTAAAGGACCAAAAGGAGTTCCACGATACTGGCTTGGGAGACATGGTAATCTAAAATGGGAAATCGCTTATGAGTTTGAAAAGAAAGCCACCGGGAAACCACTCACTGTAGACATCTCAGTAGACTATAAAGATACGCTATTCGGTGATGAGTGGTTAAAGACTTTGCTTGCCGCAAAATACATTATTGGGGTCGAGGGTGGATCGAGCGTCCTCGACCCCAATGGCAGCATTATGTTTGCCTCGCAGAAGTACCTTGCAGATCATCCGGATGCATCATTTGAGCAGACGGAACAGGCCTGTTTCCCCGGCCAAGATGGCAATATCAATTATACGGCTTTATCTCCACGACACTTGGAAGCCTGCGCAACAAAGACTTGTCAAATCTTGGTTGAAGGGGATTATAACGGGATACTAAAGCCATGGCTTCACTACATACCACTCGCCAAAGACCTAAGCAATATTGACCAAGCCATAGAATTAGTATCCAATAACAGCATTAGAGAAGAGCTCATAGAAAGATCATACAGCGATATCGTCGTGTCTGGTAAATATAGTTATTCCGAATTTGTTGATTTTGTATTGGAGACCTCTTTAGCTGGCAACGCAGATACTATAAATATCAATAGTACCAATCACGATGCAAGTAGGCTCAAACAGAATAAAACTCGTATCGGCATACTGACATGTATGTGGCAGCGCCCTGAGCTCACCGAGGTTGTTCTGACGCATTACAATGATCTCAAAGAGCAGGTTCGCGGCGAAGCCGAACTGGTAATGTATGCAGTTGGTTCAGAAGGTGATACGAGTCGTATCATTGCTGAGAGAAACGGGTTCAACTATGTCGAGTGGCCTAACCAACCCTTGGGAGCCAAGTGGAACGCCGGCTTGCGGGCCATGCGTGATGAAGCCATTGACGCCGTTTTGATCGTAGGTTCTGATGATCTTATCAACGCGCCGCTCATAGAGCTTTATGTCCAGGAATTGGCACGAGGGAAAAAGTTCCTCGGTATCCTAGACATGTATTTTTTCGACATAATTACAAGGCGACTGATGCATTGGAAAGGATACACCAATGAACGAAAAGGCGAAGTTATTGGTCTGGGACGATGCATTCATAGGGACATTCTCGAAGCGACAAATTGGACAATTTGGGAAGATTGGCGCAAGAGCAGCCTGGACTACAGCATGTTGTTAGTGTTGGCGGATGTATTGAAACCAGTTTATGACCAAGGCCAGGCATCGTTCTTCTACAGTCAGGATCATGGGATAGCAGCCTTGGATGTCAAGTTGTCGCATAATATCAACTCGTTTGACTACATAAACCATTCAACCGACTGCGAGGCACTTAACCACGTAACCTGGCTGAACAAGAATTATCCCGGACCGTTAGTTGAGCAACTTCTTGGGCTTACAAGAAAGGTTGTTATTGAACCAGTCCATGCTCATGATCTTCATGGTGACACCATGACTTCTATGGCACTAGTATATGCAAAAATTGCGGAAAAATATCCTGAAATATGTTTTAACACGATATCAACTGAGCAAATAAAACATAACTTGTTGAAAAGTAAGACTTGGGAAGATTTATTGAGTTTAATGCTTGATAAAAAAGATAGAGGAGCCTGCCGAGAAGTCTTACATTGCCTGTTGTTATTGAATCCAGATCATAATGAATTGCGACAAACTTTGGATATATTGTCATGAATAGTGAGTCATTTGATCTTGCATATATCGCCCATCAAGATGTTTCAGCAGATCATATAACATTTATCCATGATCTTTCCCTTCGGCTACACCAAACGACAAATCCTCTTCGTCTTGCTTATCATTTCTTGTTTGAGATTCCAGAAGATAAGACTTCGAAAAGCATAGTCTCTCGTCTAGTTCCTCGCGACTATTTCTTGAAGCATTCCCATCTCTGTAGTTCCATGGAGTTACGCTTCGAGGATGAATATTTCATTGATGACCTTGTTGACATGCTTGAACGCGGTATTTTACCGCTCATAAGATTCAAGGACTGTCTTGCAAAGGATCTTGTTAACATACTTGATACAATCAGTTTTAATAGTCCCGATGAATTGATTCTAAAAGCAACCTTTATCAAGCAGCAGGGAGGGAGGCAACTCACTCTCTGTCAGGCACTGTTAGTACAAATTCAAAACTACCTGGATCGACTCTATGGATGTGTATCCGCTTTAATCTTGGCAAATAACCTCGAAGAAGCTCGAAATATATGCCTCGAACATCTCAAATCTGATCCACGTAATGCCGTGATCTACGGTGTTCTGGGAGCTATTGAAAAAAAAAATGGAAATGCGGCCGGAGCGCTGAAATTTCTTGATCGGGCATATTTTTATGCGGGTGATCGGAGCATAGTCGGACAAAACTTCGTTAGCTTGCTAACCGAACAAGCATATTTCGCCAAGGCCGCGGCAATAACAATGGAAATTGCTGCAGACAGGCTACCTGATACCCCCCCCTTGGTCAGCTTTCTGATTGCCGCCTATAACGAAGAGCTCTACATTGCGGACAGTATAACCTCCTGTCTTTCCCAGACCTATCCGAATATTGAAGTATGCGTAACAAATGATGGTTCTACGGATAACACCGCCGAAATTCTCAAAAATAGCTTCAGCCATGACCCTAGAGTAAGAATTGCCAGCTTTGCCACCAACAGAGGCAAGGTTCAGGCATTCAATGCGGCATACCAAATGGCAACCGGCACATATTTTGCCCTGTTGGGAGCCGACGATCTGGCCTATCCTGACCGCATTGAGAATGCTTACCGGCACCTCGTGCGCCATGGATTGGATATGGTGGTGGGGGGGCTGCTCTACTGTGACGATTGTTTACAGCCGATTGCCAAGAAGCCGCCGGTACGCAGGCGTGAGGACTATGTTCTCGAAACGTTTTTCGCACTGAACCCGACCTGGGGGGGGACCATGTTCTTCAATCGGCGGGTGGCGGAGGTCGCATTTCCCATTCCGGCAACGTTGCTGTTTGAGGATTGGTGGATCGGGTTCAATGCTGCCCTGAACCGGATGCGGATTGACTACCTGCCCGTGAATTTCATCATTTACAGGATGCACGGCGCTAATGACTGCGCCAATGCTGACCCGTCCAATCGTGCCATGGCCATGGCCAAGGACTTCCGGCGTCATTTCAGTTATTACGAGGCCTTTAAGCAGCGGATAGTCGATAGGGCGGATATGACTGAAGAGGAAAAGCATCACTACTATACGCTCATTGATGAACAGGTCGCTTACAAACGGCAAATTATGGAAGAGTATGGCCACTTGCTGGCACCCGCAACCTCTGTTGGTTCTGCACCACAGGCAAGGGGCCGGCGGGAAACTTTGTCGGGGCTGAAAATTCTCTTCGTTTGTCACGACTTTCCCCCCTACAAACTGGCAGGTGCCCAACTCTTCGCTCTGAATCTCGCCAAGGAGCTGATTACCCTTGGGCACGACGTGCGAGTGTTATACCCGGTCAATCTCACCGCCCGTAGCGCAGACGAGGACAGGACCCCGTATGCGACCGTCCGGACTGATTTCCAGGGCATTCCCGTTTACCAGCTCACGGTGGATGACACTGTCGGTGACTTATACCGCCATCCCCAATACTGCTTCGCGCATCCAGAGGTTGACGAAGCCTTCCGGGGCTTGCTGGCTGAAGAGCAATTCGATCTTGTCCACATCCACCTCCTTTATCGCCTGAGTAGCCGTCTGCCGCTTATTGCCAGGGAGCTGGGCGTGCCGACCGTCGCGACGCTCCACGACTACTGGCTCCTCTGTGCGATGGGGCATCTGCTGGATACCAGGGGACGCGAATGTTCTGGTCCTGAATCTCCTGAAAAATGTGCAACATGTATTGATGGTTTTGTGGGGCCACCTCGTCCCGACATAGCATCGTTTTTTCGGGAGAGAGAGTCGACAATCCGGCTGGCATTCGGAGCGATTGATGCCTGTTTCTCTCCATCATCGTTTCTGGCTGACATTCATGCTCTGTATGGTCATAGACGTCCCGAAGTGCTACCCCTCGGCTGGCTTCCGTTGCCGCCGGTCCGCAGAAGACCAAATGACGGGCGGGTCATCTTCGGCTATCTGGGTCAAATAATCGGTCGCAAGGGGCTGGATATCCTCGTTGCGGCGTTGGCTTCGTTGCCCCATGAAAATTGGGAGTTGCAGATTCATGGTGAGGTGTACCAGCCAGATTTCTTTGCAGCCGTGCAAGAGTGCTTCAAAGACAATCCGAGGATTAAATATTGTGGTCCTTTTACGTCGACTGATCTCCCTCGTCTCTACGCCAAAATTGATGTGGCGGTGGTGCCTTCCCGCCGGGAAAACTATCCGCTGACGGTCATGGAGGCTTTGTCGGCGCGAGTTCCGGTCATTGCCGCAGATGTGGGCGGCGTACGGGAGATTATGCAGCCGGAGGTGGATGGGGTTATTGTCCCATCGAATGATGTTGCCGCTCTGAAAAAAGCCCTTGTCCGATTTTGCGAAGATCCAACAGCCATTGATCGGATGCGAGATACCATTAGACCTACAAAAACAATTTCTGCGAATGCCCAAGAATATGATCGGATTTATCGATTCATGTCTCTTGATGCGTTTAAATCACGAGCCGCTGTGTCGAAGAGAGGTAACTCAGCATGAAGATCATTGTCATTGGGGCGGGAAACTGGGGGACTACCCTTGCCTGCCTCTTTGCGAGAAATAATCAGGTCTCGCTCTGGTGCCATCGTCCCGAGGATGTGGCGGCTATCGCTACTACCCGTGAAAATGCCCGCTACTTGCCCGGCGTACGGTTGCCCGAGGGTGTCTGCCCCGCGATGGCCTTCTCCGAACCGGTGGCCCCGGATGACATCATCATCATGGCGGTCCCTTCTCGCGTGGTTCCCGAGGTCGCAGCGCAACTGGGCCCTCTTCTCGCCGGACAGCCGGTGGTCTGTGCCGCCAAGGGGTTCCAGCACAGCACCCTCAGGACCATGGGAGAGGTAATTGCCGAGGCGCTTCCCGCCTCTCCTCTGATCGTTCTCTCCGGGCCGAACATTGCCCGTGAGCTGGCCGAAGGAAAGCCGACCAAGGCGGTCCTCGCTTCGGAGAACCTCGCTGCCGTGGCGCGGGTGGCCCGAACGTTCAAGAATGAGCTGCTCGCCTTCGAGATATCGCGCGACGTCAAGGGGGTCGAGCTCTGTGCGGCGCTCAAGGGGATCATTGCCATCGGTGTTGGGGTTGCCGACGGTCTGGAACTGGGGGACAACTTTACGGCCCTCCTGATGACTTACGGTCTCAGGGAGTTCGTGGCTGTTGCCGAGTTCCTCGGCATCAACCACAAGACCATTTACGGGATTGCCGGAATGGGAGATCTGATAGCCAGCTGTTTGAGCCCTAATAGCCGCAACCGGCGCTTTGGCCGCCTCCTTGGCCAGGATGTCGGCCGGGATGAGGCGCTCGGTCAGGTGGGCATGGTTGTCGAAGGTGTGCAAATGGCCAAAACTATCGTGGAATTGGGTGATCTGAACATTACGATTCCCCTTTTTACGGCCATTACCGAACTGATTTTCGGTACCCACAAGAGTACGCGACGTGAGCTGTTAGTAAATTGTCTCCTCCATTACCGGGGGTAAGGGAAAGAAGGGAACATGAAAGTTATTATCCTGAATGCCGGTAAGGGGGGGCGACTTGGGGCGCTGACCGAAGAGCGGCCCAAATGCCTGGTCGACGTCGGCGGACGGCCGATCCTCGATTATCAGCTCGATGCGCTCCGTCTGGCCGGAGTGACTGAGCTCGTGATGGTGGTGGGTTACCGTGAGGAGGCAGTGCGTGCCCACCTTGCCAGGTATCCCGAGTTCAGTGTCACCTTCATAGGTAATCCCGACTACGCCAATACCAATACGGCCTATTCTCTCTGGCTTGCCCGGCACGAGATGACAAGTGATTTCCTCTACTTCAACGGCGATGTGCTGTTTCACCCCCAACTGGTTGAACGACTTGTCACCGCCCCGGCCGAAAACGCTCTGGCCGTGGAGCACAAGCGTTGTGGTGACGAAGAGGTCAAGGTCATTCTTGACGGGAGCCGTATTACGGCGATCGGTAAGGAAGTTGATCAAAATAGTTCATTCGGTGAGTTCATTGGCATTGCCAGATTTTCCGGTCGCGTCGGACCGCTGTTCCGTAAAACGCTCGAGGAAGTCATCGAGCGCCGGAAGCTGTTGAAGAATTACTTCGAAACGGCCGTTGACTTGATGCTCGATCAGGCTCCGTTTACCTCGGTGGACATCACGGATCTACCGTGTATCGAGATCGATTTCCCAGAGGATCTGGAGAGGGCGCGAACGGTTGTATTGCCAAGGTTTACTGAGGCTCCCTCAGAAAAAAAAAAGATTCTTTTCTATATCCAGCGTGACTTGCAACTCCCTTTTCTCGAGCCGATCCACGATCACCTGAAAAGGCGTTATCCTGCTTTGGAACTGGCTTTTGCGGCCCCCTCCTTCATCCTGCCCCGGGACGGCAACCCGGGCTGGGGGCTGCAGAGTGAGGAGGTGGCGAGGCTTTCCCGCAAAAGCCACTTCGTCAGGACTGTTGAGGAATTTGCCCCGGATGTGACCGTTTTCGCCGATGCCTGCACCAATGTCATGAACTGCGGCAAGCGGGTCTTTGTCGGTCACGGCATAATCAGCAAGGGTGGATTCTATACGGACAATCCCTTGGTCAGAAGGGAGAATCTGGCCGATCTGATCTGCGTGCCAGGAGAGTGGCACAAAGATATCCTGAGTCGTAATGTCTTCTCCCCGATTGCCGTGACTGGATTTATTAAGTCCGACCGCCTGTTTGGGCCATCAGCCTGTACGCGAGAAGCATTTTGTCACAACCATGCCATCCCTCCCGAGAAACGGATCGTTCTTTACGCCCCCACTTTCAATGCAGAGCTGAGTGCTATTCCCACTCTGGGGGAGCGGGTTGTCGAACTGTGCGATCCCGACACCTATATGGTTATCAAGCTCCATACCATGACCGACATCCGCTGGGTGGAACTGCACCGCCGTCTCGTAGGCCGCCATCCACATGTGCGTTTTCTGGAAGGGATTGATGTCACCCCAGCCATGGCAGCGGCTGACATCCTTGTCAGTGATGTGTCATCCGTAGTGGTTGAGTTCATGGCCCTTGACCGTCCGGTTATTGCTGTCAATAATCCCCGGCAGCATGAGTATGATGGGTATATTCCGACGGACGTTGAGTACCGGGTTCGGGATGCCTGCTTACAGGTTGGCACCGTTGAGGAGTTGACAGCCGCTGTGCAACGCTCATTTGCCTTTCCCAACGAGCTTTCAGAGAAGCGTCGACAGTATGCCGAAGCTCTCTGTTATGGTCGGGACGGTCATTCCGCCCAGCGAGCTGCTGAGGCGGTCATACAGCTTGTGCAGGGGTCGTGGAGAGAGTTCAAGCCGAGTACACGGTTCAGTATTGTCCTCCTTCCCGAAACGGCAACCGCACCCGGCGCTGCACGTGTGGCCATGGCGGAGGCGAGAAAAAGAAATGCGGGTATTGACCTTGAGTTCATTGTAATCAGCGATGAGCCGGCACGATGGGGTGATGGCATTAAGTGGCTGGCGTTCGAAAATGCCACAATGGATCGTCTGCTTACAGCAGCGACCGGCGACTATTTAGTATTCCTTTCGCCGCTAACCATACTGCCCGAACGGTGGTTGGAGTTCCTTTTTAACTATTTTCGGTGGCATGCTGACACCGGCATGGTGAGAACCCTCTCGGTAAAGGATGAGTACAAAGAGCTCTTTCGACAGATCTTCCCCGGTATTGGGACTGCGGCTGAACAGGACGTGGCAGCCCTGCTCCTGTCAACATTGATGGGGCGGGATGTTCCCATGACTACGGTCGTTCCCGATTGTCTCATGGTCAGCCGGGCTGCCTGGGAACAGTGTGCTCCTTTGCCGGGGTGCCCAGTGACTGGTGACGGGATGAATGAACTTGCCCGACAACTTTCGGTTGCAGGTTTTTCTCAGAGAATGGCGCTTGACCTGTTCAGTTATCCGAGGCATGCGGTTGAACCTTGTCCTGCAACCTTGGAGCGACTGACTGATGCCTATGAGAGGGATCCGGATAATAGAGAGGCCGTTGTTGGATTGCTTAGCTACCTGTCAGCGCATGGCTTTGTGGTAGAGGCGCGGGCACTCTGTGTCCGACACCAGGCACGTTATGGCGACGATTGTGACTTTAAGAGGCTTGCAACATCCGTGGTGTGACCGTGCAATCCCGAATTGTTTTCAGATGAACGACAAGCGTTCATGGCAGATTGATTTGTATTGCTTCACAACGTGCCTTCAGTGTAAATTTTCGGACGAACTGGTTTAATCATTTATCAATAGGAGTGCTCAATGAATAATTCCGTGGTCCCTGCCAATATGTACGAAGCGCAAAATGCCTATAGACGTTTACAATCCTGTCTCAGTACGGATGATCTCAAGGTTGCACTAATGGAGATCAAGACGTTTCTGAAAATCTATCCCGATCTGGCGCTGGCTTGCAATGACCTCGGGGTTCTCTATTATCGGACAGGGGAGAAACTTTTGGCCTTGGCCTGCTACGAGAAGGCGAACCGGCTGCAGCCCGGAACGGCGATTATCATCAAAAACCTCGCCGAATTCTATTTCGTGGAGCTGGGGTGGACAGACGACGCCATCATGCTGCTCACACGGTTGCTGCAACATTGTCCCGAGGACGGTGAGGTGCTTACCGCGCTTGGTATGATAAGCGAGCGGATTGGCAGAGTGGACGAGGCGTGCTCGTTCTACCGGCGCGCTTTAGATGTCGATCCTGATAATGGGGAAGTACGTAAGACATTGGCCCGTCTGGAAGGAGCTCAGCCCGTAGCAGAGTGTCGAAAACCGGTGCATATTGAGCCGATAAAGCCGGTAGAAGCCCCAGAGGCGACTAATAAGGAATCCAAGTTAGGGGATATCCTTGCCAGACTCCGAGCCTCCATCGCTACTCCGCTGTCTGACGCTTCGGAAACCAGGCCGGCGGCGCAAAACGCAGAGGCGCTCTATGCCGAGGCTCAGCAACATGCAACTGCAGGGGCTGACGACAGAGCCATCAATTCCTTAGAAAAATTGATTAATATCTATCCTGACCATGCCATGGCCTGGAACGACCTCGGAGTTCTTTATACCCGCCAGGGCGATCTGCACAAGGCAGTAGTCCATCACGAGACAGCGGTCGCGAAGAATCCAGCCAGTTTGACCTTTCGCAAAAACCTGGCTGCCCTTTACTATTCCTATCTGGGGCGTACTGACGAGGCGATAGGAATCTACACCAAACTTTTGACTGAACAGCCGGGTGATGTCGAAACTTTGACAGCCTTGGCCATAATATCTGAGGCCAACAACCTGAAGGAGCAGGCCAGAACTTTTATCGGTAAGGTGTTGGAACTGGAGCCGTGGAACGAGGCCGCGAGAAATTTCCTTGCAGGACTGTAATAAGCTATTGCTCTCCATCATCATTCCTGTTCACAACCAGTCGGTGTATACCCTGGCATGTCTGGCATCGCTAGCCGCCTTCCCGCCCCATGTGCCGTATGAGATTGTGGTGGTTGACGACGGATCAACCGATGATACTGATAGGCTGTTGAAGGATGCCACCGGCACAACCAATCTGATACGCTCTGTCCGCAACGATACGGCCATCGGTTTTGCCGGTGCCTGTAATTACGGGGCTGCTGAAGCACAAGGTTACTTTCTTCTTTTTCTCAACAATGATACGGAGGTTATTCCCGGGTGGTGTCCGCCGCTTCTGGAAACCCTTTTGGACTCGCCGGATGTAGGGATTGTCGGCCCCAAACTGATCTTTCCTGACCGGACCATACAGCATTGCGGAAAGGTCTGGTCAGATCCTGCTGAGCCTAACTCGCAGCCCCACCACCTCTATTATCGTTTTCCAGCAGACCATCCGGCAGTGAACAAGAGCCGCGACTATCAGCTATTGACAGGTGCCTGCATTCTGGTACGAGCCGAAGAATTCAAATCCTTGGGCGGGTTTGATGAAGGGTACGAGAACGGCTGGGAGGATGATGATCTCTGCTACAAGTACCGCCATATCGGCAAGCGAATATTTTACTGTGCTCAGAGCACAATCATCCATCACCAGAACAAGACTCTCAATGAACGGATGTTCGAACTGGGGCAGCAGTTACCTTCTGCCGATAAACTCAGTGAACTGGATAACAAGCTTGCAGGGAAGACCGCTGGGGCGCAGGACATCTTCCTTGCCAGGCATGTTCAAGCTATTTATGAAGAAATGGAGGCAGAATTGCTCCGTTTCCGCAGTAAGTTTGACCGCAACCGCAATCGCCTCTTGGGGAAATGGGGAGCCATGATCAAGCGAGATGACTATTTCTACTGCACGGCGGACGGCGTACCGCTTTCCGAGGTACTTCATGGTGAGATTCCGGAGCAGTCCTCCGGGGACACGGAAGGCGACGGCCCTTATTCTGTTTCCGGCAAGGAGTTGCAGCCCCTTGTTTCGATAGTCATTTTGACCTTGAACCGGCTGGATGTGACCAAGGAGTGTGTCGCCAGTATCCAGCGACACACCTCCGAACTCCACGAAATCATTTTCGTGGATAACGGCTCGACAGATGGTTCGGTCGGTTGGCTTCGGGATATGGTGCAACGCAACTCTGCGTATAGGTTAATTGAGAATGGCACTAATCTCGGCTTCTCGCGTGGCTGCAACCAAGGCATTCGGGCTGCCAGAGGACAGTATATTCTGCTTCTGAACAACGATACTGTCGTGACGCCGGCATGGCTTACGGGTCTTCTGGCATGTTTTAACGGCGATGACATCGGGATTGTCGGTCCTATGACCAATAATATCAGCGGGATTCAACAATGGCCATGGGCCGATTACAGGGACCTGAAGGCGCTTGACAGGTTTGCAACAGCGTTTCGAGACCGGTATCGTTACCGGAGGATACCCGCCCGTCGCATCGTTGGTTTCTGTATGCTTTTTCGTCGGGGTCTGGTTGACCGGCTTGGACTTTTGGACGAGCAGTTCGGCTCGGGGAATTTCGAAGATGATGACTTCTGTCTCAGGAGTGCCCTTGAAGGTTACACGAATCTGATAGCCGGAGACGTCTTTATTCACCATGTGGGGAGTGCGACTTTTCTGGGGAATAGAATCGATTACCGTGACGCCATGCTGTCCAACCAGGGACTCTTCAATCAAAAATGGAGCAGGCCGATTGCAGATGAGGCGTTTGCAAAAAAAATCATACGTCTCAAAACGTTGGAAAAGGCTGAACTCCTTTACCAGCGTGGAGAAGCAAATACTGCCGTTGAGGCGTTACTGCAGGATGGTATTCGACAACTTCCCGATGAAGTGAAATTTTATCACACACTTGCCAGGATATTCCTCGAAAACAAGATGTTTCAAGATGCCCTGGCAGTGCTTAGAGAGTGTCCGGAACAAGATGGCCGCACCGCGATACTGTCGGGCGCGGCATTGTTGGGACTCGGACGGATTGCCGATTCCTGTCAGGCGGTGGAAACGCTATTGGCCAAAGGCGGCGAGACGGCTGATACATTGATTCTTTCGGGAAATATTAAGCTGGAGAGTGAGGACCTTGATGCGGCCGGGCGGGCATTCGAGATGGCACTGGCGTCAGATCCCGGCTCGGCCGGTGCCTATGCAGGGCTCGCTACCCTCGCTGGTAATGCGGGGGACCGCGAACTCGCCTTTAGTCTTTTCGAGCGGGCCACCATGTTGAATCCTACCGATCCGTCGATTGTGGGTCAATTCCATGCATTCGCCGCATCTCGGGACGATTTTGAGAGGGCAGTGAAAATCCTTTCGGAAGCACACTATTTCTATCCTGAAGATGCTTCTGTTGTCTATCTTCTGATCGATCTGCTGCTCAAGCTGGAGCGGTATCCAGCGGCCATGGCGCTAATAGAGGAGGTTCTCGTCAAGTTCAGATTTAGCGAAGGCTTACTGGATGCGGCTCGTACGGTTCGTTCCAACATAGGTCCGCTATGTGTCGATCCTGAACGTCAGCGCAGGGGGATTGCCGTATCGCTCTGCATGATTGTTAAGAATGAAGAGAAGAATCTTTCTCGTTGTCTGGCGAGCTTGAAGCCGATCGTTGATGAGATAATTATCGCCGACACCGGCTCGACCGACCACTCTCGGGAAATCGCTGAAATATTTGGTGCAAAGGTCATTGAAATACCTTGGACCGGTGATTTTTCGGCAGCTCGTAATGCCTCCATTATACCCGCTGGTGGTAACTGGATTCTAGTAATGGATGCCGATGAGGTGTTGTCAGTCTTAGATCACAGTCGATTCCAGGAGCTTGTTGCCGCGTCAGTTGGCAAACGGCAGGCTTATACCATTGGAACTCGTAATTATACCAACAAAGTTGATCTGGAAAATTGGCAGCCAAACCGGGGTGAATATCCCCAAGAAGAGACGGGACGGGGGTGGATGCCAAGCGACAAGGTCCGCCTTTTTCCCAACCTAGCTGCTATTCGGTTTGAAAACCCAATCCATGAGATGGTTGAGCCAGCTCTGACGCGCTTGGGTATTGCCGATTCCAAAATCGATGTTGTCGTTCATCATTACGGTTATCTGGATGAAGACCGCCAGCACCAGAAAAAGGTGCAATATTACGAGCTTGGCAAGCGTAAATTGGCCGAGAGTGGTGGTGCCCCAGGTGCAATTGTTGAGCTGGCGATCCAAGCTGCCGGGATCGGTCGGTACGATGAAGCGATAGCACTCTGGCACCGTGCACTGGCCTATGATCCTGATTCTTATCTCGCGTATTTTAATCTGGGATATGCCTATCTGCAGAAGGGAATGTTCCGGGAAGGGAGTGACGCAAGTCGTCGGGCCATGGAACTAAGGGATAATTATCGCGAAGCGTTGATAAATCATCTCATCTGTGAACTTTGCCTGGGGCATGACAGCTATGCTATCGGCGCTGTAGAGTCCGCCATAGTGATGAATCCTGAGTACCCGACGCTGCAGTTGCTGCGCGGAGTGCTTTATGCGGTTCGGGGAGAACGCGAGTCCGCCTTTCGCGACTTTAGGGAGCTCACCGATGCCAACGTGGAATTTTCCCCATTCATTCACGAGGTATCAGTAAAGCTTCTTCAGGCGCGACGCACTGATTTCGCTGACAAGCTAGTTACAATTGCATCAGCAGTAGGGTGTTGTAAGTCGGAAACGGTCGAATTGATTGCATCAGTTGAATAATGCCCCCCCTTGACATGCAAGGGGGGGCATTACAGGCGTTGGGCGGCGGTTATGGCTCGGATGCAGCGGCGTCAGGATTGGTTCTCAGGCCGGCTGCCAGGTTAAAGTTGATATTTATCACAACGTCGAGTTTTTTCGGGTCATTTGGAAAGGCAAGCACTTCAAAGAGTCGTTTGTCGATGAAAAGGCTTAGGTTCAGGATGTCCTCTCGCAGGCTCTTGGGAAGAGCATTGTCTGGCATGGAGAGTTCGCTCTGGAAAAAACTCCAGACACGCTGATTATAGCGAACGGCTTCTTCCAACTGCTTATCACGTTCTGGCACATTCCAGTTATCCTGACACTGTTTCAGCATGAGTCCTGCTTTGGTCAAGACAGATGCCTCCAATTCGCGCTGTGGCATGGCTTCTTTGCTCTGCTGTTCGTAAGTAGCATAGGGGTTAGGCATTGGCGATCAACTCCTTCTCGTATTCGATCAATTGTCGGGCTGTTTTAAGCGCTTGGTAAAACTGGCTCACGGCAATGAGTTCGCTTAGTTGGGCAAGGTAACTACGGGTACTTGGGGCGGCTTCGGCCATTTCCTGGCTCAGGCCAAGATATGTGTTGATGTAACTCTCGCGATTTTCTCCGTCTATATACATCAGCTGCACGACAAAGTAAATGCGTCGCGCAGGTGTGTCAGCATTCGCTTCAGTGATGATGTCTTTTTGACGCAGGATGGGGACGCTGTTCTCGACGAGAAATTCGGCGTGCTTGTTACCGTTACGGATAACAGCACCGCCGATGATTATTTTTTCATGGGGTCTGAGGGTTAGTTTGAGTGACATTGGTTAGTGTTTAAGCAAAAGATGTACCGAGCTCTTGCCTGATCTCGGAAATTCGTTCGCCAGTTACAGCCAACGAACCTAATGCGCTTTGAACAGTTGTGTCTGATGCAGTCGCAGGCAGTGTTGGGGTAGGGATGGTTCCGTCCTGGTTGGTAAAAATGTCCTGCCAGATATGAGCAACCTTTTCGTAGATCTGTGGTGGCGGTGCCGGAACGGTCATCTGCTCAATCTGTTTTTTTAACGCTTCATAGCTCATGAGGATGGCCTTCCGCTCCTGGCTCGCAAGATCGAACGGAGGGAAATTCTTCGTGATCTTGCTTAATTCTGCCTTCATCTTTTCGATAATGCTACTCGATAGCTCCAGATTTTGATCGGTCTCCCGAATCTTTTTTGCAGTGCTGTTCAGGATGTCGGTGATGCCTCCGATCCTTTCGAGTGTATCCAGTGTGCGGCGCGGAATGGTTATGTTGAGGGAAACCTGTTCGGTCGATTCGGCGGCAGGTTGACCTGGGCTGACAGCCGTATTTTCCGGATCCTTCACTTGCGGGTTGGACACCCTTTTCTGCTCGTTTTGAAGTATTTGAGGCTGGAATTGTTGCGGGATAGATTCAATCTTCATGGTGCGCCTCCTTGCCGTCAATATGAAAATGGGGGGGGGAGATAACTCCCTTCCCCCCATTTCAGTAGTGATCAACCGCTTGGGACTAGAACAGTCTCAGAACAGCCTGTGCTGCCTGTGAAGCCATGCTGAGGGAGGTGATACCCAGGTTCTGGCGGGTCTGGAGCATCAGCATGTTGGCCCCTTCCTCGTTCATATCTGCGAGGGTAAGGTTGTCGGCACCTGTCTGAAGGGTACTGATCATGGAGTCAGTGAAGGATTGACGGGTGGTAACGACGCTCAGGTTGGCGGACAGTTTGGACGATTCTGACCTGAGGGTTGAAAGAGCCGTCTCGAGTTGCTTGGAAGAGCTCTTGATCGCGTTGGCGCCATCTGCTTTGACAGAAGTGTCCCACGTAGTGGCGGTCGAATAGTTTTTGGCTTCGCTGCTTGCAGCAGTTACTCCAGTTTGCCCGTGACCGGTGATACCAACTTTCTGGATGCACAGACCGACCGAGGTGGCGTTGAAGCCCTGGATCTTCAGGGATGCATCGCCGGTAACCGGGGCGAACTCGACTTCGAGATTGTCCTTGGTGAGGAAGTTTGTTCCGCGGTAGCCGGAGTCGCTGGCCAAGCTGGTGATCTGTGTCATCAGACTGTTGTAAGTGGAGGCGTAGTTGGCCCGTTCGGTGAGGTTGGTGGTTGCCAGTGCGGCTGAGGCAACACCTTTGGCCGATTCGATCAATGCGGTAATTGCCTTGATGCCGGCGTCGGCGGCCTTGACCCCTTGAACTGCTTCAGCCATGCCGTCCTTACGGACTGCAAGGTCAGATGCCCGACTCATGTGGGCCTGGGCTGCGAAGAAGTTGGTTGGATTGTCAAGGGCTGAGTTGACCCGCTTGCCGCTTGAAAGCCGGTTCTGGGTCCGGTTGATGTTGTTGCTGGTGTCTTGCAGGGAGAGTAGGTTGTTCCTCATGCCTGCGGTTAGGGAGATGTCGCTGATTGCCATGGTAATACTCCTTTCTGGATTGTTATGCGGCATTCTTGCCGCTGGTCTTGTGAGAAGAATTCGGTTGATTTTTACGAAACTTTAGGAGATTTATTCACGCAGCCTATTTTTTGAGAACATTAGGAATGATGCACACAATAAATGGTTCAAATTATTTAATCAACAGGTTGATCGATCTTGCTCGTTCCCACCTTACGTTGGGACGCTCGTCGATGGCGTCTAGTGTTTGTGGTGAAGTGCTCAAGTTAGATCCTGGTAATGCTGAAGCAAAATATATCTTGGCCCGTATTGCAGCATCAGAAGACAAATATGAGGTGGCGGCGGATCTGATGGCCCAGATCTGTGCAGTAACTACCCGGGAAGTGTTGCATAACGACTACTATTTTTATCACGCCAAGGCTGATAATCTCTCAAGAGCAGTAAAGTTCTTTCGCTGCTTGGTAAAGGATGACCCTTACAATTATTCTGCCTGGTATTATCTCGGCCTTTCCTGCCTGGATTTGGGTGAGCTGGAAGGATCTCGCCAGGCGTTAACCCGCGCAACAATTCTACGTCCGGAATCATCTGCAGCATTCTATCATTTGGCAATTGCCCATCAGCGGTCCGGTTCACTGTCATCTGCGGAGGCAAATTGTCTGAGGGCTCTCCACCTTGCGCCAGGTAACGCTTGCTACAACAACTGTCTGGCAAATATTCTGAAAGCTCAGGGGAGGGCTGATGAAGCAGCAGCCTATTATGAGAAGGCAATAGAATTCCTTCCTGAGAATAATGCCTATTTTTCGAATTGCCTCATGAATTTTCTTTGTACGACACGATATTCAGCTGAACATATATTTGCTGAACATCATAGATGGGGTGATAATTGCTGCAAGATTGCAGGAGCACATTTCAGTGAGTATGACAATAACCTCTCTTTGACTCGTCTGCTCCGCATTGGTTATGTATCAAGCGACTTTTGCATGCATCCGGTGGCATTTTTTATCGAGCCGCTTATTACGTTGCATGATAGAGCCGTCGTTGAGATTTATCTTTATGCCAACGTAAAGGCGAATGATGCTGTTACAGAACAGCTACGACAACGACGAGTTGTTTGGCGTGATATATACTGGAAAGCGGACGATGTGGTTTGTGATATGGTTCGGAGTGACGGAATTGACATCCTTGTTGACCTGGGTGGGCATACCAAACATAACCGCCTATCAGTCTTTGCCAGGAAACCGGCACCCGTGCAGGTCTCTTGGTTGGGATATGCCAATACCACGGGACTTCACACCGTTGACTACCGATTTACTGACAATGTGGCCGACCCCCCTGGCATGACCGAACAGTATCACACCGAACAACTTTACCGCTTGCCGGGAAGCTTTCTTTGCTATCATCCGCCACTCAATTTTCCTGAGCTTACACAGTTGCCACTGCTGGAAAATGGTTACATTACGTTCGTGGCCCTCAACAATATTGCCAAGGTAAATGACCATCTTTTTACCATGTGGGCCAAGGTTCTGAAAAGGGTTCCAGGATCGCGTCTGATGCTTAAAGAACAAGTACTGGTCGACGATCCCGGATTCCGTTCGGCAATTCTTGAGCGGTTTGCCGAAGTTGGGATAACGGCGGATACTCTGTTAATATTGAAAAGTTCGCCGACAGTCCATGAACACTTGCAGAGAGTTGCCCAAGGCGATATCGCACTGGATTCCTATCCATATCACGGTACCACTACCACCTGTGAGGCTCTTTGGATGGGGGTGCCGGTCGTGACCCGTTCCGGTTCTGTCCATGTGTCCCGTGTAAGCACCAGCCTGCTGACAAGCGTTGGTTTGCCCGAATTGATAGCCGGCAGCGAAGATGAATTTGTGGAAATTGCAGTTACTCTAGCCACTGATTGTGAACGTCTCAAGAACTATCGGCTGCATCTTCGGGAGATGATGCAGAAATCATCCCTCATGGATCTGGCAGGGTTTGCCCGCAAGATTGAAGATGCATATCGTGATGTGTGGCAGAGATGGTGCCAATCCAACCATGAAGGAGAGAGTTGATGGATTTCTTGACAATACAGCACAGGATGGCGGAATTTCCTTACTGGTATCACAAAATAGAGCTCCCCCATGGAATTGTCACGCCGGGATGGGCACCCATTAACGTAGACGCATATGGTGTTCCTGCATCATTGAGCAACAGGCGAATCCTTGATGTTGGAGCGTGGGATGGATTCTGGACTTTTGAGGGGCTTAAGCGAGGGGCCAGTCAGGTGGTTGCCATCGACGATTTTTCCGACTATCTGGGTACCCTCGAATCGTCACAACGCAAGGCTTGGGAAACATTCGACTTTTGCCGGGAGGCTCTCGGGCACGATCCCTTACGGTGTCCCAGGTTTGATATGTCAGTGTACGATGTGAATGATGGGCTTCTTGGGAAGTTCGACACAGTTTTTTTCTTCGGGACTATTTATCACTTGCGCTACCCACTTCTTGCCCTGGACCGCCTTTCGGCGATCTGTCGCGACGAAATCTATATCGAATCCGCAATCCTCGATGATTACAGTCCTTACAAGGGTGGGCTTGGTCATGGTTTCGGCAAAGAGATGGTAATGGAATTCTACCCCGACAACCAGTACGGAAACAATAACTCAAACTGGTGGGCTCCTACCCTTTCCTGCCTCATCCATATGGTGCGTGCTGCTGGATTTGACCACGTCGAGGGATGGAAACTGACTGAATCACCAAATCACTTGAGCATGTGCCGGGGATTTGTAAGGGGAAAGAAGACAACGCGTTAACTGTGGTCAAAGGTGAGTACGTCGCCGTGTACTGACATAAGGTAATCGAGATATGTCCGCTGGAGACTGAAGCCACTCCGTTTATCAAATAGTTGCAGTATGCTGGCACTTAGGTCAAATGATTGGTAGAGGATATCAAGCATTGCTGCCAGCTTAAGCAGACTGCCTGTGGAAAGGCTGTCAAGTTTTGTTACGTCTCGCACATAGATAGCATCTGCCCAAAGGCACTGGCTGATTGGAATATTGATAGAATCTTTCATTCTGAGCGGCTTATAAGGGCGCCCCGCCGTTCCATCGAACTTGTGGAACATAAACCCATTCCGCCGCAGTTCAGCATCGACGTCGGCAAATAGTGGCTGCTTCTCATAGAGTGGGACAAATTCCACTTCTGTATGGACAATAAGTACGGACCGCAACACGTCAGTTCCGTGCCGAAGTATATCCAGTTCCCCTCCTTGCGCATCAAGCTTGAGATAATCCGCGCCATGAGCTTCCGGCACATCATCGAGCCGCACAGTCCGCAACTGCTGTTCACGCACTACTTTCATTAGGTTCTCTAACAGGAGTTTAAGGATATGGCGGCTAAAAAGGTGATATTTGCCTGTAATAACTG
>CAYSMK010000028.1:0-69019 GCA_964432205.1 uncultured Geobacter sp.
CGATGATCAGCCCGAAGATCATCAGGATGATGACCCGGTTGCGGGCGGAATATTCAATAATCTTTTCTATCATGGCAGCAGTCCTTGTCGGAGGTCGTTAGGTAGTCGGCATTACATCTTCATGTCATCCATCTTCAAGGTACCCTTCTTTGCCGGCTGCTGCTGTGCCGGTGGGGCACCATGACCTTCATGACCTCCCTTGTCAGGCGCCGCGGGTTTCTTGTCATCCATCTTCATGCCTGGCATGCTTTCGTGTCCACCGCCACCCTTCAACTGGGATTCGGAATCGATCAGGTAGCCCCCGGAGACCGCCACCTTGTCACCCGGCTTGAGACCCGACAGGATCTGGACCTTGTCGTCGGTCTGCTGGCCGACCCGGACATCACGCGGCTCGAACATGCCGGGAGACATCTCCACCCAGACCACCTGGCGTTTGCCGGTGTCCATGACCGCGGTGATGGGGACAACAACTGCCGAGCCAAGAGGCACTCTTATGATGGCGTTGACGAACATGTCGGGTTTGAGCTTCATGCCGGGATTGGGCATCTCCACCCTCGCCCTTACGGTCCTGGTCTTGGGGTCGAGGAACGGGTAGATGAACACGATCCGGCCGGTGAACGGTCTGCCGGGGAACGACTGGGAGCGGATCTCCACCTGCTGGCCTATGTGGATGTTGGGGAATTCGTTCTCGTAGACCTCCACCTCCACCCAGACCGTGGAGAGGTCGGCGATATTGAACAGGATATCGCCCGTATTGACGTACTGACCCTGCTGCACCATCTTTTCGATGACCACGCCGGAGAGCGGCGTGTAGATGGGAAGACGGATGTTGGGCTTGCCGGCCTTTTCCAGTTCGGTAAGCTGGCTCTCCTTGACCCCGAAGAGCATCAGCCGCTGCTTGGCCGACGCTACCAGGCCGTCGCCATTCTGGGCGATGGAGGCAATAGGGGAGTCCTTCAACTGGTCACGGCTCTTGAGCGCCAGCAGGTATTCCTGCTGGGTCGACACCAGGTCGGGCGAGTAGACCTCGGCCACCGGTCTGTCCTTGGCTACGAAAGAACCAACAGTGTTGACATGCAGCTTGTCGATGCGGCCGGCGATCCAGGCGGTGACCTTGCCCTGGCGCGACTGGTCGTACTGGACGATGCCGACGGCGTTGATCTCCTTGTTGAGAATTTGTTGCTTCGCCTCTACCGTGGCGACGTTGGCCATGACCCGCTGGGTCGGCGAGAGGGAGACGTGGCCGAGCATCTCGGCCTGCTTCCTCTGCTCCGCGGTCATTTCACCGCCGGCGGCGCCTTCGATCTTCTTGATCAGTTCCATGCCGCAGATCGGGCAGGTCCCCGGCTTGTCCTTAATGATGAACGGGTGCATGGAGCAGGTGTAGAGCTGTTTGCCCTGGGCTGCCTTGGCATCCTTTCCCGTCACCGTTTTGGCGCTCTTCTGCTGCCACAGGTACCAGCCCCCGCCGGCAGCCGCAGCCAGGATGATTACCACCAGGGGGATCGCGATCTTTTTGTTCAGGGCCATGGTCGTACCTCAGTATCGTGGATTTTAATTATGTTGAGAGTGTTCGGATGCGGGTACCGTCGTAGCCGGCGGTTGCGGCTGTTCCGCATTGTCCGCCGGCGGCGATGGCGTAGATACGAGCTCGGTGCCGATTGTCGCTTCGAGTTGCGCCAATTTCATCATGTACTCGGCCTGCGACTCGTACAGTTCCCGCTCGTAGTTGAACAGGTTCATCCGGCCGTCGAGCAGGGTCAGGAAATCCACCTTGTTCACCCGGTAACTGATGACCGCCGATTCCAGAGACTGTTCAGCCTGGGGGATGATGCCACCCTTGTACAGCTCCACCAGCTTCCGGCGGCGCTCCATCTGGGCCAGGAGGTCGTTGACCGAGTAGCCGATACTGTTCCTGAGGGCATTCAGCTCTTCCAGCGACATGTTCGTTTCGGATGACGCCTCCGCAACCATCGCCTGGCGCCTCTCCCGCTGGAGCGGCAGATTGAAGGTCACCCCCAGGGTGACCATGTTGTAGCCCGGATCGCTGACCATTTCGGTCGCAACGGCTTCCTTGAACATGTACTCGAAGGAGAGGTTGAAATCGGGCCAGTATTCTTTCCGTGCCAGTCGCTGGGACGCCTTGCCCTTGTTTACCAGATTGCTCAGGCTCTTGATCTGGGGTCGTTTTTCATCGGCAGTCTCTTTGAGCTGTTCGGGAGAAAGGGCAAGCTTCGGTATGTCGAAATCGGCGATCCTGCCGACCGGGGTATTTCCCGGCCGAAAGAGCAGATAGTTCAGGTTGGCTTCCAGGCTCCTTCGCTGCTGTTGCAGGGTGATCTGCATGTCCAGCATCTTGGACCGTTCCAGTCCGGCCTTGTAGATGTCCTGCTGTACCCCCTGGCCGACGGAATACTTCGACTCCGCAATAGTCGTGAAATCGGCGAGGATCTGCAGGTTCTTCTCGACGATCTCCAGCGATTTGTCCACGCTATAGAGCTGGTAGTAGGTCTCCTTGACCATGCGGGTAAGCTCCAGTCTCCGCTCTTCGATGGACCACCGGTAGGACTCGGCCTCGTACTGGGCGATCTCACCCTTGATGGCCCGCTTCCCCCAGAAGGGTATCTGCTGCGAGATGCCGATTGCCTTGGCAGACTGGGGGTCCTTGTTGAAGACAAACGGCTCACGGGCGAGCATGTTCTGCAGCTTGAACATGAACATCGGGTCTTCAAGGGCCGATGCCTGCTTAGCCTTGTTGGTAAACATCTGCCAGCGGGCCTGGGATGACTTCAGTTCAGGGTTGTTGGCAGCTGCCGTTGCTACCAGAGACGCCAGGTCTTCGGCCGGCAATTTCACCTCTTCCGACCACGCCGTGACTGACGGAAGAGACAGCAACATCAGTAATGCAAGTGTGCGAAGGCATTTCATGGGAGCTCCTGACCATGTGTTGTCGATGCAGATGTTTTACACAGATTGTGCCAATTGCTATATAACTGATTTTGCTGATTTATTGATAGGGACACGCATAATGATTGCAGAATATTCATTGCTTAGAGTTGAATATTCCGCAGCGCATTCCCTGTTTGACTGAGTTTTGTTTAATCATCGGGTATTCAGCCACGTTCCTTCAATAAAGTTTTTGTTACCGCTGGTTGTTGCCTGGCAGGACGATGCCGTATTTCTCTATCCGATAGATCAGTGTATGGCGGGGTATTCTCAGAAAACGGGCAGCAGCAGCCTGGTTCCAGGCTTTGCGTTCCAATGCCGCAACGACTACTTCCCGCTCCAGTTGCTCAAGAGAATACCCTTCGTCCGGCAGCCTTATAACCGCACTCCCGGGAGCGCTACCTTCCCGGAGCTTGTCAGGCAGGTCGTCGTGGGTAATATTATCACCGCTTCGCATTATGAGCAGTCGTTCGACAGTGTTTTCCAGCTCCCGTACATTTCCGGGCCATGGATACATTACCAGGGTCTCAAGGGTATCCTTGGCAAAGGTGACTTTTTCGCTGCCGTGCTTGTTACAGAAGTATCTGATGAGGAGCGGGATGTCTTTACGCCTTTCACGGAGAGGCGGAAGATGGATTGGTATGACCGACAGACGGTAATAGAGGTCTTCGCGGAAGGTCCCTGCTGCAACCGCCCGGTCGATGTCCAGGTTGGTGGCCGAAACGACACGGACATCCAGTTTCTGGGCTCTTGTCCCCCCCACCGGTTCGACTTCCTTTTCCTGCAACGCCCTGAGCAGCTTCGGCTGGAGTTCAACCGGCAGATCACCCACCTCGTCAAGGAACAGAGTCCCGCCATCCGCCAGTTGGAATTTTCCGGTCTTGTCCCTTATCGCTCCGGTAAACGCCCCTTTGACATGGCCGAACAGCTCGCTCTCCAGCAACTCGCGGGGGATGGCGGCACAGTTGATGGCGACAAAAGGAGCATCTTTGCGTGAGCTGTTGGCGTGGATGGACCTGGCCACCAGCTCCTTGCCGGTGCCGGATTCGCCGGTGATCAGAATTGCTGCCTCGGTGTCGGCCACCTTGCGGATCACCTCAAAAACCTTTTCCATTTCTTTGGATGAACCGACGATGGTGCGAAAATCAGCTTTATCCGACAACTCGCTCTTGAGGCGCTTGTTCTCCTCGGCCAGACCGCAGAACTCAAGTGCCTTCCTGACCGTCAGCCTGAGCTCATCCCTGTTGAACGGCTTGGTGATGTAGTCATAGGCGCCGGCCTTCATGGCCTCCACTGCGACGTCAACGGTCCCGAAGGCGGTTATGATGATCACCAGCGTCTCAGGCGAACGCTCCTTGATGGACTTGAGCACCATCAGCCCATCCATGCCCGGCATGTTCATATCGGTAATGACCAGGTCGGGCTGAGACTGTCCGAACCAGTACAACCCTTCCTCTCCCGATGAGGCGGTCTGGACTTCGTATCCATATTCCTGAAGGTTATATTCGAGCACCCGTCGCAACGAGGTGTCATCATCAATGACGAGTATCTTCGCTTTCATGGCGTTCCTGGGAGGTGAAGTGGGGTGAGATAGTGCAGAAGGCCGATGCCAACGATGAACGAAAACAGAATGCATGGCCGGGTTATCGATGTTTTTTTCATGATTCCTTCTGCTTCCTGCTGCATCGGACTGGCAAGATCACCCCGCAGCAAGCGGCGGGGTATCTGAACGAATAGTTGATTGGATCGTCACAAGTGACGGCCGATGTGCCTCCTCTATGAATTCATCTTGAAGAAGAGGAGCTCAATTGCGGTTCCGCGTTTCCGGGCACCAAATTCAGAAAGGTTGCGCTACAGCACGAGCACCATCATGGGCACCATCATGATGAGCATGAGACCGGTTCCCCACCATCCCCACTTGCCCCCGCCAAAATGATGCGAAAAAAAGCCGTGGTCTCCATGCTCGCCGCCGGCGTCCGCGATACTCGCGTTGACCTCGTATTGAATGATCTCACCCGGCTTCTGATGATCGGCAATCTTTATGACCACCTTATAATCGCCGGCTTTCTCGAACTTCCAGGAATCGATATACTCGGCATCAAGAAGATCCACCGTGCGCTTGATGATCGGCTGATCAGCATTCCGCTCATAGACTTCCAGCGTCACGTCTCTGTCGGTGACGGCGGTCCCGTCCTTACTCAAGTTCAGAGACAGCTGCACGCTGCCATGGGCTTCGATCTTCTCCGGTGACAGCTTTATGGTTGCTTTCAGTCCTTGCTGGGAAAAGCTCTGCTCGAGGCCGAATGCGGCTCCAGGAAGTGCGACCAGCAACATAATCAGCAACATTCTTTTCACTGTGGGGATCTCCTTTATTGTGCAGTTGATCAGCCATTGCCGATGCTGATTGTTCTAGACTATACAGCCCGCTACCTTATACACCTCGTTCATCACCACATCGGGGTCGGTGGCCTGGTGCATGATCAGTTCGCGAAGCCTGACAAAAGATTCCACAGTCATCTTGTATATTTCCAGTCCGACACCATCCTCACCGTACCGTATAACCCGGGCATCCATTCCGATGGTGTAAGGGTAGGCAGTCACTGTCACATGAACCGGTTCGCTCAAGGGAATCACCATCGATGTCTTTACGTACATTCCCTTGAGGCAGATATCATCTAACTCACCGGAGAAACTGGAGCCATTGCCTGCGACTAAAACGTCAGCTTTCAGCTTGACCCTGGTACAATTTCGCTTTTCCATTGGTCAACAGCCTCCCCGTGGTTTGTATGCCGGGCGATTAGACTTTGGACTGGTCAACAGTTGAAACGATCTCTACCGGTCCCGCAGGGTCGCCGGGCTGCATGAGTTCTACCTTGCCGCTGACCGGTATCGGGCGGCTAAAGGTGTCCTGGACGGGGCAGTGCTTCTCCACCAGTGCGGCGAGCTGGCTTATGCTCTCCGGCGACGCGGGCGAAACGATCCGGGTGGTAAAGCTGATGTTGTTGAAACCCGCGGGGACTTCGGCCAATCCCAGAAAACCGTGCAGGTCGAGATTGCCTTTGGCGTGGATTTCTATACTGCTGATTTCGATGCCCAGCACAGCGGCGAAGGCCCGGTAGACGATCTCCTGACACCCACCCAGGGCGGCCAGAAGCAATTCCACCGGATTGGGGGCCGTGTCGCTGCCGCCCAGTTCCCGTGGTTCGTCCATTGGAACGGTGAAGCCCCGAATTTCGGAACGTACCGTAAAGTCCGGGGTGTCCGAATAGGTCGAGGCTCGGAACACTGAATTTGCCAGTTTTGGGTTCTTTTTGACCGTGGCAATCAGATTTTCTACAGAGGTCTTGATGGTATCTGACACACGTGCTCCTTCTTCGTTACAATTGGTCGAACTGGACCATTTTCGTGGGTTTTTTGAGTACCGATGACTACTGATCTTGGAACAGTGCAGTGCTCAGGTATCGTTCACCGGTGTCCGGCAGTACCACTACGATCATCTTCCCCTTGTTTTCCGGTCGCCTGGCAACCTCCAGGGCGGCAAAAGCTGCGGCACCCGAAGAAATTCCCACGAGTAATCCTTCTTCCCGGGAGAAGCGCCGGGCGGTTTCAAAGGCATCCTCATTTCTGACCTTGAAAATCTCGTCGATCACCTCGCGGTTCAGGACCTCGGGAACGAAACCGGCACCGATCCCCTGAATCTTATGGGGGCCAGGCTGCCCACCCGAAAGAACCGGAGAGTCAAGCGGCTCGACAGCTATCACCTGCACGCCAGGCTTTCGCTTCTTGAGTACCTCGCCGACCCCTGTTACGGTCCCGCCAGTACCGACGCCCGCAACAAAGATATCGATCTTCCCATCGGTATCATTCCAGATCTCTTCGGCAGTGGTAATCCGGTGAATATATGGGTTTGCCGGGTTCTTGAACTGCTGGGGGATGAATGAGTCGGGTATCTCGGCAGCCAGTTCCTCGGCCTTTTTGATCGCCCCCTTCATCCCTTCCGAACCGGGCGTCAGGACCAGTTCGGCGCCGTATGCCTTGAGAAGGTTTCTCCGTTCCATGCTCATGGTCTCCGGCATGGTGAGAATCAGCCGGTACCCCCTGGCGGCACAGACAAAGGCAAGGGCAATGCCGGTGTTGCCGCTGGTCGGCTCGATGATGACAGTGTCTTTCTTGATCTGCCCGGTAGTTTCGGCATCGCGGATCATGGAAAACCCTATCCGGTCCTTGACGCTGCCACCGGGGTTGAAGGATTCCAGTTTGGCGACAACATCTGCCTTCACGTCGCCGGTTACGCGGAGGAGCCGCAATAAAGGGGTTTTGCCGATCAGGTCAGTCAGGTTGTTGTAAATGTTCGCCATGTTTTCTCCTTTTTCGTAGAGATGTCGTAATGTCTATTTTGAACCGATTGACAGGGCTTTCATCTGCATGTCCATCCCTGCTTTCATCGCGGTCACGTTCGCTTCATAGGTTCTGGTCGCAGCGATCATGTCGGCCATTTCCTCGACAACATTCACATTCGGATAGGCCACATAACCGTCAGGCATCGCGTCAGGATGTCCGGGGTCGTACTGGAGGCGGGGAGCAGACTGATCTTCAATGACCGCTACGACCTCGACCCCTCCGCTCTTCTTGGCGTTGGCTTCATCCAGCATGGTGGCAAAAACCGCATCCTTGCGCCGGTACGGTCCGCCTTCGGCAGTCCTGGTGGAGTTCGCATTGGCAAGGTTCGACGCGATCTGGTTCATGCGCGTGCGTTCCGCAGTCAGGGCAGAAGCACTTATTTCCATCGCATCCATCCATTACCTCCTGAGCGGTTCAGACCTTTAATTATCCTGATATGTTGCCAAGACTAGGCATTCACCACCATGCCGTCCTTCAGGTTGATCGTCCGGTCGGAATACGCCCCGTTCTCGGGGTTGTGGGTCACCATGACAACGGTCTGGCCGGCATCGTTCAGTTCCCGGAACAGCGCCATGACCTCCTCGCTGGTCTTGGAATCCAGGTTGCCGGTCGGCTCGTCCGCCAGCAGGATGTGGGGATTGTTGACTATGGCCCGGGCAATGGCGACCCGTTCCTGTTCGCCGCCGGAGAGCTGGTTGGGCAGCCGGTCGAGCTTGGCGCCGAGGCCGACCCTTTCCAGTGCCTGACGTGCAGCGGTCTGTTTTGCCGCTGTGCTCATCTTGACGATGGCCAGCGGCAGCATGACATTCTCAATGGCGGTCAGATAGGGGATCAGGTGGAAGGACTGGAAGACAAAACCCAGATTCTGTGCCCGGAAGTCGGCCAGTTTTTCGCCGGAGAGTTGGTATACTTTTTCGCCGGCCATCTCCACATCACCCACGGTGGGATGGTTCATCCCACCCAGCACCGACAACAGGGTACTCTTGCCGGAGCCCGACTGCCCCATGATAGTGATGAATTCGCCGGCCTCGATGCTGATGTCCACACCGCGCAGTGCTTCGACCACATCATCGCCGCTGGTGTATTGTTTCTTCACGTTCCTGATCTCTATGAGCGCCATAGTCTCCTCGTGTTAGAGAGCCCGCAGGGCTTCGGTGGGGTCCATCTTGGATGCATGGAGCGCCGGGTAGAGACTGGCCAGAATCCCCAGCGTCAGGGCCAGTCCGATTGAGCCAAAGGCCACTGTTGTATCCCATACAAGATGGGCGTTCTTGCTCTCGGCCATGAAGGGCAGGGCCAGCTTGGCGCCCCCCATGCCGGCGGCATAGCCGAGGAAGCCGGCCAGCAGGCTCACCAGGGCTGCCTCGAACAGGATGATCCGCATGATGTGGCTCTTCCTGAAACCGATGGCCCGGAAGACCCCGATCTCGGTGGTCCGTTCGTTGACGCTTCCCATCATGGTCACGAAGACGATCAGGGAGCCGATAAACACCACCACACCCGCCATGGCGTAGGAAAATCGCTTGAACTGGTCCAGGGCCTTGAGACGGCCTTCCACCACCTGCTGGATGGCGGTGACTTTGGCCTCGGGGAGTATCTCGGCGATCTGGGTCACCATGTCGCCGATGGGGCAACCGGAGCAGAGGGCCGCCACCTCGGCCAGCGAGATTTTCCCTTCCTTGCCGAGCAGTTTCTGGGCTTTTTGCAGCGAGGCAAAGACGAGCGAGTCGTCCTGGGACCCGGTCTGGTCGAGGATCCCGGCTACCGTGAACATCTCGCCCTTTATTTGCAACGTGTCACCGGTGCTGACATTAAGCACCTTTGACGCATCGCTGCCAAGGAGCAGTTCGTTGTCGGTCTTCGGTGCATCGCCGAAGACCTTCCACCACTGTTTCATCTTCAGCTCGCTGTCAAAGTGGACCCCTACCAGCAGCACGTCATGGCTTCCCACCTTGACGCCCCCCAGCACCTTGGGGCTGACAGCGGAAACGTTCCTGCTGTTCTTGATGGTCTTGATCTTTGCCAGTTCGCTTTCCTGGATTTCGCGCTGGTCGAAGGTCACTCCGCCCAGGCTGATGCCGCCGTAGTTCATGGCCAGGCCGTTGCTCTGGGGGGTGATCAGGATATTGGCCCCGAACTCGTCCATCTTGCGTTCGATATCGCTGGACATGGAGTGGGTCAGGGTCACCAGGGTGACGATGGTGGCTATGCCGACCATCAGGCCGATGGTGAGAAATGCCATCTTGGCCTTACGGCGTTTCAGGTTATTGATGGATATGGTGTGCAGTTTCATAGCGTTGATCCCGCCTCCGGATATCGGTTAGAAGTAGCGTGTCCCGGCCTGCAGATCGGACACCCTGATGACGATGTTGCTGCCGTCAGAGGAAGCGGCAAGGTACGAGGGGTTGCAGCCACCGACGGCATGGGGACCTATCCTGGTGGTAGCAAAGCGCTGATTGCAGTTCTTGCAGACCATGAAATCACCCTGCTGAAAGTACCCTTTCTTCTCCCTGAAGCAGACATCACAGGAGTCAAAGGCGGTGTGAAGGGCTCCATCCGCCCCCTTGACGATGAAGAATCCGATATCCTTGCCACCATCCGTAAACTTGTAGAAATGTGCTGTCCCGTCAGAGACCTTCGCCACGGGAATGCTCACTGCTCCATTTACGACCTTGACCTTCTGGTACTTGCCCATGCCCGGAATATTGAGGGCAAACACGCTTACTGCTCCAATCAGCAGTGCTCCGACGATGACAGCTACCCATACAACCCGCTTCGACTTTGTTGATTTCATTCCCAACTCCTGTTCTCAGATTTGTTTGTTCGCACCGCAACCGCCGCCCTTGCCGCCACAGCATCCCGATTGCCGCGCGGCGTTTTGTCCGACATTCCTGCCGGTTATTTGCCTGAACTGTTCCGGGGTCAGCACGTCATACACATTACTGGCAAAACCGGTTCCGCTGACCTTCTGCGCCAGGCTCTCCGGTTTAACGGTATCTGTGTCATAGCCGACGATGACCCAGCCGCCATTCACGTCCACCTCGGTAACCGCAACACCTTTTAACGACTCAAGGGCCTTCGTGATCTTGGTGGAGCAACTGCCGCAGGTCATGCCGGTCGTTTTCAGAACGGCGACGGAATCGGCAGTCTCGCCGATCCTGACACGAAAGGCGAGAACCACCAGCAAGGTGATGACCGTGATGACGAGAAGCGAGGTAGATATTCTTTTTGCGTTCATGACAATCCTCCTATCAATCCTCTTGGGCAAGCGCCCGTGTCGGTGCATTCCCCTGCCAGTTCCGCATTCCGTAAAGGTTGATGGCAACCCCCGCACCCTGCAGGGCCAGCCAGCCCGATCGACCGAGGTGAAGGGCCACTGCCCCGAGCAACAGTGCCGACAGGGTCCAGAAAATAAACGAGCAACGCTTGCCGTGAGCATTGAGGACCGAACCAGTCAGGGAGCTGGCCACACCGGCCCATTCAATGGTGCTTATGGCAATGCTGTTGTTGATCAAGGACATGGGCCAACTCCTTTCGCCTACATGGTTATATCAAGTATTGTGCCAACCTTACACAAAAGACTAACATATTGATATTGCAGAACTACTTGGGCTAAATATTTCCTGGGTTACTCTGACTGAATCAAATGTATGGAGAATATTCATTGCGGCTTGAGAATATTCTACAGAGGAATCATTTTCACAGGCCTACGACTACACCTTCACCTTGAGTGACGATTGAGCGTAGTCAATGAACAGAACAATTTGTGCACGGGTCGAGGAGTGAGGATTCGGGGTGATCCGAGACGGGGCGGGGAAAGTTCATTGTGATCGCCAGAGGGAAGGGGGATTGGATAACCGAAACGCCGTTGGCCCGGTTGCCCATCGTTAACTTCAACTCACTTGAGCGGTTGAACGAGGCAGGTGGCCGTATCTTTTTTGGCAATGTCACCGGGATCTCTCCCTTGACCACTTCAGCCTCGAAGAGCCTTCAGCTCTTCGAGTCCTCCGATTATTCCCTGTATCGTCTGTCCACCTCTTCCCATTCGGCGCAACTAATCGCCGTAAAAAGGTGTACGAGCTGCGGGTCGAACTCCCTGCCTGACCTCTCCCGGATTATTCCGACCGCTTCCTCGCACCTTAAGGCACTGTCACCGGAAACAAGCGTTTCGAAGGTGTCGGCAATCAGTAGCAGCCTCGCGCCGCGAGGGATCTCCTCCCCCTTGAGCCCGCGCGGATAACCGCTGCCGTCGTAATGCTCCTGGTGGGCACGGACAATCTCGGCAGCTTCACGGAGAAAGCTGATTTTCTTCAATACGTCGTACCCCTTTTCGGGATACATGCGCATCCCTAGTAGACCTTTTCCCGGAAGACCGATTCGCTGAAGGAGAGGGAGCATGGAGTCGTGAATCGCGACCTTCCCGACTTCGTGGAGAAGTGCTCGGGAATGCTGCGGTTGGAGTAAAAGTATGGAGAATATTCTTTGTGGGTAGAGAATATCCTACCGGATGGTTTGAGTCGGAGAGATTCCAGCGAGAGATCACAGAAATTATCGGTGTTGCTGAATCCGATTGCAGGATTTTCTTGACCCCGTACCATGGTACAGGGTTTATTTCTTACTTGGAGGGAAGGTATGAAAGGGCTGACCATAGGCCAAGTGGCTAAAAGAGCGGAAGTGAACATCGAGACCATCCGTTACTACGAGAGGCAGGGGCTGATACCGCCTCCTCCACGACGTGAATCCGGCTACCGGCAGTACCCCGCGGGTATCGTTAGCAGGGTGTGGTTCATCAAGCGGGCGCAGGAACTGGGTTTTTCCCTCAAAGAAGTGGCCGAGCTCCTCTCCCTACGGGTCGGTCCCAATACCACTTGCGGCGACGTGAAGAAAATGGCCGACGGGAAAATAGCGGAGATCGAAGGGAAGATTCAGACCCTCGAAAGGATGAGGGATGCACTTGCGCGGCTGGTGGAAACCTGCGAGGAAGGCAGACAGGCCGAGGAGTGCCCGATATTGTGGGCGTTCGGCAATGACAAAAAGGAGGCTGAAAATGGATGAAGTGAAATGCCCGGCGTGCGGAGTGGCGGGCAAGAGAGTAAAGACGATCACCCTCCGCTCTTTGCTGCGCCAGGAAAGGCAGACAGCGATCGGCGAGGGTGAGGGTCAATACTTTTTCTGCAGCTCGATGGGGTGCGAAACGGTCTACTTCCCCGAAGAGGGAGAAAAGACCTTTCACACCTCGGACCTGACGGTGCGGGTCGGTATCAAGGAATCCGTTTCCCCACGACCGGTCTGTTACTGCTTCGACCACAGCATGGAGGAGATCGTTGATGAGGTGGAGCGAACCGGGAGGAGCACGGTCGCAACCGACATCAGGAAGCGGATAGCAGCGGAGGGATGTTCCTGCGAGACGAAGAACCCACAAGGGGGGTGCTGTCTCGGTACAGTGGAGAGCATTGCCCGGTCGGCCCATGCTCGCTTCGGCGGCGAGGGAAGCGGGGAAACCGAGGATGGAAACAAGGGATGCTGCGGGCCTGGTGACTGTTGCAAGTAAGCAAATGAGGGAATCGTGATGAAAAATGAAACCATGACCAGCGTAGGGGCGATAGCAGCGGCCTTGCTGGCGGTGGCCTGCTGCATCGGTCCCGTAATCTTCGTAATCTTCGGGGCTACCTTCGCCTTTCTCGGGAAGTTGTCGTTCATGGAGCAGTTTCGCCCCTACCTTCTCGGCCTGGCGGGGCTCATGGTCGGCTATTCATTCTGGAAGCTCTACCTGAAGAAGTCCGACTGCTCCTGCCCGGCAGATGTCCGCATCAGGCGGCTTTCCCGCAGGATATTCTGGGTCGGCCTGGCGGCGGTCCTTTTGTCGGTTTTTTCCAAGACTATCATTCTTTGGCTCTACAGCTGAAAAGGAGAATCGGGATGATGAAAAGAGCAATTGGAACGGCAGCGTTTTTGGTTCTGCTTTTGACGGTCGGGTATGCCTTGGCGGCGCAGCAGGTGGTGATGGATATCAAGGGAATGACCTGCGAGCTCTGTCCGGTGGCGATCAAGAAATCGCTGGAAAAGGTCGCGGGGGTGAAAAGCGTAAAGGTCTCCTTCGAGGATAAGAAGGCGCGGCTCACCGTGGACGACGCCGTGAACGACAAGACCCTGGAAGAGGCGGTGCGCAAGGCTGGGAACTACACAGTAAAGGTAATTGGGAGGAATCAGGAGCGCTGAACCCGTGCCGGGGAGTTCACGGAATCATTTCGGCTGATATGAGCAAGGGAGGAAAAAACATGGCAGGGCTAACGAGGCCGCCCTGGCGGTCAGGTTCGGTCTCGCCATCGACGACCTGATCGAAACCACTCAGGCGGGTAATTCTCCATCTCGATACCGTTCCGCGATCAATTTCAGGTCTTCCGACGCTACCGCGAGGAACGATGCTATTACCGCAGGATCAAAATGAGTGCCGCTTTGGTCAAGAATCTCGCTTACCGCCTGGTCATGGGTAATGGGTGATCGGTAGGGGCGTTGTGAAGTAAGAGCGTCGTAGACGTCAGCCACCATGAACAGCCGCGCTCCCAGCGGAATGGCCTCTCCTTTCAGGCCGCGGGGATAGCCTCCGCCGTCGTACCGCTCATGGTGTGCATGGACGATTTCCGCTGCGTCCTTGAGGAATCCGATCCGTTTGACGATGCGGTAGCCTGCCTCGGGATGCTTGCGCATCTCCTGCCACTCTTCGCCGGTGAGCTCGCCAGGTTTCAAGAGGATCTGGTCGGGAACGGCTATCTTTCCTACGTCGTGAAGCAAGGCCCCGAAACCGATCTCTCGCCTTGTTTGTTCATCAACACCAAACCGCGTGGCAATCAGCTCGGTATATTCCCGTACTCGCTGAGAATGCAAGCGGGTGTTATGTTCGCGCAGGTCCAGTGCCGAAACCAGGCCGAGAAGGGTCTCCTCATTGGCGTTGGCAAGCTCCTCAAGAAGTAACCGCTGCCTGTCGAACAGCCAGCCCGGGATGACCCCGGCCACCCAGAAACCAACCAGCTCTCCCACCTGATTCGCCTGCTCCATATAGTTGCCCGGCCAGTCCAGAAACGCATGCAGGATAAAGAGCAGGCTGACTGCCAAGGCTGCCGTGCACGCCCCCCTGAGTCCAAACCAGGCGGCGGCGATCACCGGCGGCAGAAAATAAAGCTTCCTGAGAATGATATGGAGTGTGTGATAGGTATGTGGCGCGGTTGGCGTCAGATAATGCAGCAGGGCGATTATTCCGATGACGCTCGCCAGAAAGATGATTTTGTTTCTGGAGTACTGTCGTTTGCCCATCTGCATCCTCCTTGTTTCGACCAAAGCAGCAATTGTGACAGACACATCTGTTTCCTGGACGATAGCAGAAAAATCTCCGATTTCAGGGGGGCAATGTAGCATATTCTTTATTGTTATGGTCACTCCACATAGTGGTGAAATAAAATAAATCGCGTAATTTCAGTCTATTATGGTTGGTGTAGAATTTTGGCACGCATGTTGATCTATAGGGACTAATAATGCTGCACGCAACAAAAATTCTTTGCCAAAGGAGACAGACAAATGAAAAAGAACACGATCGCAGGAATTGCACTGGCATCAGGGATGCTTTTGGTCGGCGCTTTGACCGTGTCAGCAGCCGGTTCTTGCTGCGTTGATGGCAAATGTTCTGACGAGCCAACCGTCCAGCAGTTTACAAAGGAGACGGCAACCTTAACCAGCGCATTGAAAGCAAAGGATATCGAGATCCGACAACTGGCAGGCTATGACACCTACGATGTCCGCAAACAACAGGCACTCGAAGAGGAGATAAAAGAGATCAAAACCAGGATCAACGTTGTGGGACAGAAGTACGACATTCCCGCCTGCTGCCGCAGTTAATCGATCCAAACTTTGTGTTATGGGCGTACCCCGGGGTCACCTCCTTGCCGTGGTACGCCATTTTTTCCACATCATTCAAATGGAAGGATACTCAATGAAAGCAGCACTGTTTATTCTATTGTCCGGGCTCCTGCTCGCTTCCTCCGGTTGCGCAGTAATCGATTTCCTTGATGGCAAGCACCTCCCCCCTGCTTCGGAATATGATCGTCCACCGTATAGAAGTCCCCAGTATGGAACAGGTTACGGTAGTTCAGGTGGCGGCCATTCACACTGACCCCTGGTAGTCAAACTCAATTCCCGCCGACAATTGCGGTGATATCTTCGGCGAGCAGGTGCACATCCTCTTCCCTGGTATCCCATGAGCACATGAACCGCGCCCCGCCCGTCCCGATGAAGCTGTAGAAATACCAGCCCCTCTTGTGCAGGGCATCTTTGACCTTGTCCGGCATGCTGACGAACACGGAATTTGCCTGACACGGAAACATGAGGCTGATGCCGGGAATCGCTTTCAGTCGGCCCTCCAGGGTCTTGGCGAGAGCGTTGGCATGGGTTGCGTGGCGCAACCAGGCCCCATCTTCAAGAATCCCCACCCAGGGAGCGGAGAGAAAGCGCATCTTGGAGGCGAGCTGTCCGGCCTGCTTGCACCGGTAATCGAACTCCCGCGCCATTTCCCGATTGAAAAAGACCACCGCCTCACCCACGGCAAAGCCGTTCTTGGTGCCGCCGAAACAGAGCACGTCCACTCCTGCCTGCCAGGTGATCTCCTTTGGCGCGACCCCGAGCGATGCCACGGCATTGGCGAAACGCGCACCATCCATGTGGATTTTCAGGTGCAGCCGCTTTGCCACCTCACGCACGCTCTGCAGCTCTTCCACCGAAAAAACGGTCCCTACCTCTGTTGCCTGGGCCAGGCTGAGCACCTTCGGCTTGGGGTAATGGATATCGGTGCGGCGTTTGACCGTATGCTCGACGGCCTCCAGGTCGACCTTCCCATCCTTGCCGGGCACCAGCAGGATCTTGGTTCCATTGGAAAAGAATTCTGCCGCACCGCATTCGTCGGTCTCCACGTGGGACAGCTCGTGGCAGATGATGCTGTGATACGACTGGCAGAGGGATGCCAGGGCCAGAGAGTTGGCGGCCGTGCCGTTGAACACGAAAAAGACCTCGCAGTCGGTTTCGAAGAGCTCCCGTAGGCAGGCGCAGGCCCTGGCAGTCCATTCGTCGTTGCCGTACGACTGGGCATAGCCCTGGTTGGCCTGTGCCATTGCTGCCCACGCCTCTGGGCAGACACCGGCGTAATTGTCGCTGGCAAACTGGTTTTTTTCTTTCGGGTCCATGGTTGATATCCTTTCCCTGGAAAGGTGCTGGAGGGGAGTGCATCGGTGCGGACGGACAATCATAGTGAACTATTTTTGCGGTCAAATGCAACCACGAGCTTATCCCTGCGGAAACAGTGCCGGTTTATGCCGTCCGTACCAGTCGGTTGAACCTCTGCAAAACTACTGTGATCGAACAGAAAATATGTTGAAAAGCTACAATTAATTGATAAGCTTCAGGCAATTTTCCGACAGGAGGTTTACGATGACCATGAGAAAGATGGCTGCCCTGCTGCTTGTGGGGATGCTGGCTGCCGGCAGCTTCGGCTGCAAGAAGAAGGATGCGGGCGAGGCTCCGAAGGCTGCGGCGGGCGACACCGTCAAGATCGGCTTTCTTGGCGCCTTGACCGGCGACGTGGCCATGTTCGGCAAGCCGACCCTGGAGGGGATGAAGATGGCTGCGGAGGAGTTGAACGCAGCCGGCGGCATCCTCGGCAAGAAGATAGAGATCGTGGAGGCCGACAACCGGGGAGACAAGCAGGAAGGCGCCTCGGTCACCCAGAAGCTTATCAGTCGCGACAACGTGATTGCCATCGTCGGTGACCCGACCACCGGCATCACCAAGGTTGCTGCACCCATTGCCCAGAAGGCCCAGGTGGTGCTCCTGTCCGCCGGCGCCACCGGACCGGGCGTCGTGGAGAACGGCGACTTCATCTTCCGTGACACCCTGCTGGACAGTGTTGCCATCCCCGCCTGCATCGACTTCTTTGCCAAGGATCTGGGGTATAAGAAGGTGGCGGTCATCACCTCCGACAACAACGACTACAGCGTCGGTCTGTCCCAGACCTTCCGCGACGCGGCCAAAGGCAAGGGGATCGAGATCGTTGCCGACGAAAAGGTCAAGGACGGCGACAAGGACTTCAGCGCCCAGATCACCAATATCAAGGCCAAGAAGCCGGATGTCATCTTCTTCTCAGGTTACTACACCGAGGCGGCGCTGATCATGAAGGAGGCCCGCAAGCAGGGTCTCAAGGCCAAGATGTTCGGCGGCGACGGCCTCTTCTCGCCGAAGCTGATCGAACTGGGCGGCGATGCGGTGGAAGGGACCATGTCGGCCCTCGGTTTCTCCCCGGAGCAGGCCTCGCCGGTGACGGCAAAGTTCGTCGAGTCGTTCAAGAAGAAGTTCAACGGCGCCGAGCCCGGACTCTTCGATGCCCAGGGGTATGATGCCATCGTGCTCCTGGCTGATGCCATGAAGCGCGCCAACAGCGTCGATCCTAAGGTCTTCAAGGATGCACTGGCCCAGACCAAGAAGTTCGAGGGGGTCTCCGGCACCATCAGCATGCAGGCGAACCGGGAACCGATCAAATCCCCGCTCGCCCTGCTGGAAGTGAAAGGCGGGAAGTTCGTTCTGAAAGCCAAGGTTCCGGTCAAGATGGACTGATCATCAGCACACACCTGGCGAAAGGCCCGGCGGGAATACCTGCCGGGCCTTTTTGGATTATGTATTAACTGTACGGAATGAATGGCTTTTCATGATTGGTATAGCCAATTTTAAAGCTATTGCTTGCCGTACTGCTTCATGGTATACAGGCGCAGTTTTAGATTGTTGAAGTCGTTGGTCTGACATCTTTCACATTCGCACTGGAGCAAAGGACACCACATGTTCTTCCAGCAACTCATCAACGGCATTGCCCTCGGCAGCACCTATGCCCTGATCGCGCTCGGGTACACCATGGTCTATGGGATCATCACCCTGATCAACTTCGCCCATGGCGAGATCTACATGGTCGGTGCCTTTGTCGGGCTGCTCATGGTTGCCATCTTCAAGCTCAACATCTTTGTCGCCATGATTCTGGCCATGGTAACCTGCATGGCGCTCGGGGTGGTGATCGAACTGATCGCCTATCGACCGCTGCGCAAGTCTTCCCGGCTGTCGGCGCTCATCTCCGCCATCGGGGTCTCCATCTTCCTCTCCACCCTGGCCCAGATGATCTTCGGTGCCGATGCCAAGGGGTTTCCGGAAAAGGCCTTTCCGGTGAACCAGATCCATATCGGCGACGCCGACATCTCCACCCTGCAGCTTCTGATCATCGGCGTTGCCGCCTGTCTCATGATCGCCCTTGAGTTCATCGTCCAGAAGACCAAGATCGGCAAGGCGATGCGGGCGACCTCGGAGGACTACAATACCGCTGCCCTCATGGGGATCAACGTCAATATGGTCATTTCCTTCACCTTTGCCCTCGGTTCCGCACTGGCGGCAGCCGGTGGCGTACTGGTGGGGCTCCTTTTCAACGCCGTTTCCTTCAACATGGGGCTGATGGCCGGCCTGAAGGCTTTTGCCGCCGCCGTGCTCGGCGGGATCGGCTCCATTCCCGGTGCCATGCTGGGAGGTCTTTTGCTGGGAGTTACCGAGGTGCTCGGGGTGGCTGCCGGCTACTCGTCCTATCGTGACGCCATCGCCTTCGCCATCCTGGTGCTGGTCCTGCTGGTCCGGCCGACCGGCCTCCTTGGGCGGAAGATTCAGAAAAAGGTTTAAAAAGCGAGGCTCAGGGCTCAGGGCTCGGGGGAGCTAACTCCCGACAAAAAATTAGTCTTGAACTTGCCGGTTCCTGGTCACGGATTTGAGGTTTTTATGGGTGAGGCATTACAGTCGCTGCTGGGTAACATCAACCCCTACATCCTGCAGATCATCGTCAATATCGGCATCGGCATCGTCCTGGCGCTGGGGTTGAATGTCATCACCGGGCTCACCGGTCAGCTTTCGCTCGGGCATGCCGCCTTCATGAGCATCGGTGCCTTCACCAGCGCCCTGTTCACCCTCAGGCTCGGTTTGCCGTTCAGTGTGAACCTCCTGCTGACCGGTCTGGTGACCGCCGCCATCGGGGCGCTCATCGGTTTTCCGATCCTGCGGTTGACCGGGGATTATCTGGCCATCTGCACCCTCGGTTTTGCCGAGATTGTGAAGGTTGCGTTCCTGAACCTGGATATTACGAACAAGGCCCTGGGTCTCTCGGTGCCGGCCCCGAAAACGGCCATTCCGATGCCGATTGTGGTCTGGGTCGTGGTGGTGCTGGCCATCGTGCTGGTTTCGTTCATCCAGAATTCACGTTTCGGCAGGGCACTGAAGGCGATCCGCGGCGACGAGATCGCGGCCGAGGCGATGGGGATCAACGTGGCGAGGTACAAGGTCCAGTCCTTTGCCGTCGGCACCTTCCTGGCAGGTGTCGGTGGCGGCCTGTACGCCCATTTCATCAGCTACATCAACCCTTCCGACTTCGGCTTTCTCAAGTCCATCGACATCCTCAGCATGATCGTCCTCGGCGGTCTGGGGAGCATCCCGGGCAGCGTGATCGGGGCCGCGGTCCTTTCGGCGGCGCCGGAGTTCCTTCGCTTCATGGCCAAGTATCGGATGCTGGTGTACGGCGGCCTGCTGGTGTTCATGATGATCTTCCGTCCCAACGGCCTCCTGGGCGGGGTCAATTTTACCGATCTGGTCCTCAGGGCCATCGGGCGCAAGCCGCACCTGCAGGAAGTGATCGACGACAAGGCGGAGAACAGATAATAAGACCATGGCACTACTCAGACTCGATAATGTGACGATCCGTTTCGGCGGCCTGACCGCTGTCGACGGGGTGAACCTGACCGTGGAGAAAGGGACCATCCAGGCCCTGATCGGTCCCAACGGTGCGGGCAAGAGCACCATGTTCAACCTGATCACCGGTATCTACAAGCCGACGTCCGGCACCATCAGTTTCAACGAGCGCCCGATCGCCGGAATGCCGACCTACCGCATCGCCTCGGCCGGCATCGGCCGGACCTTCCAGAACATCCGCCTCTTCACCGATCTTTCCGTGTTGGACAACGTCCTGATCGGTGCCCACATCCGTGGCACGTGGGACCTGACCGGGGCGATCATGAAGTTTGCCCCCTGGGTGAAACGGGAAGAGGGGGAGTTGATGGCGTGGGCCTCCGACTGCCTGCGGATGGTGGACCTCTCGTACAAGTCGTTCGAACTTGCCGGGAACCTGCCGTACGGGGAGCAGCGCCGCCTGGAGATCGCCCGGGCGCTGGCACTGAAGCCTGACCTGATCCTGCTTGACGAACCGGCTGCCGGGATGAACCCGCAGGAAAAGCTGGTCCTGATGGAGATGGTGCAGCGGATCAGGGCCACCGGCATCACCGTGTTCCTGGTGGAGCACGACATGAAGTTCGTCATGGGGCTTTCGGACCGGATCGCGGTCCTGGATTACGGGGTCAAGATCGCCGATGGCACCCCTGATGCCATCCGTCAGGACCCGAAAGTGATCGAGGCATATCTGGGCAAGGCGCATTAAGCAGGGAGTTTTCATGCTCGTCGTAGAACATCTGTTCGTGAACTATAACGCCATCAAGGCGTTGAAAGATCTCTCCTGCCGGGTCGAGCAGGGGGAGATCGTGGCCCTCATCGGTGCCAACGGCGCCGGCAAGACCACGACCCTCAACGCCATCTCCGGGATCGTGCCGGCCCTGAGTGGAACGATCCGTTTTCTCGGCGATGAGATCACCGGCATCCCCCCCCACGAAATCGTCAAGCGGGGCATATCCCAGGTGCCGGAAGGGCGGCGGGTCTTTGCCAACATGACGGTCCTGGAGAACCTGGAGATGGGTGCCTACATCCGTTCCGACAAGAGGGCCATCGCCGAGGAAATCGCGCAGGTCTTCCAGCGCTTCCCCCGGCTCTTTGAGCGGAAAAAGCAGCTGGCCAAGACCCTGTCCGGCGGTGAACAGCAGATGCTGGCCATGGGGCGGGCGCTCATGTCCAAGCCCAGGCTGATGCTCCTGGACGAGCCCTCCATGGGGCTCGCACCGATGCTGGTGGAAAAGATCTTCGAGATCATCCAGGAGATCAACAAGACCGGCACCACGATCATGCTGGTGGAACAGAATGCCAACATGGCCCTGTCCATCGCCAGCCGGGCCTATGTCCTGGAAACCGGCGAAGTGGTCCTCTCCGGCAGGGCGAAGGAACTGGCCGAAAACCCGGAAGTGCGCAAGGCGTATCTCGGGGAATAGTTTACAAGACGGTGACTATTCAGCATCCATGGCCATAACTCCCCCTCACCCCCTCTTAACTTAAGAGGGGGGATGAAATCGTTCTCTCCTCCCCTTAAGTTAAGGGGAGGTCGGGAGGGGTTAAGAAGGGCAACAATCCCATGTCCGACAAACCGATCGTAAACCCCTACCTGGCGGTGCTGGGAGGGGTTTTTGCCGTTTCATTCTCGGCGCTCTTCGTCCGGCTCGCTACCGCGCCGGCCATGATCATTGCCACCTACCGGCTCCTCTTCACCTTTCTCATCCTGGCGCCGTTTACCCTGCTTCGGCACCGGAGCGACCTGCGGGCGCTGACTGGTCGGGAACGGGGCCTGGCAATGGTCAGCGGCCTCTGCCTGGCCCTCCATTTCGTCACCTGGTTCACCTCGCTGCGCTATACCAGCATTGCCAGTTCGGTGGTGCTGGTCACCATCCAGCCCGTGTTCGTGGTCCTCGGCTCCTGGGTCTTCTTCCGGGAGCGAGTTGGCCGTATGGCCATGCTGGGAGGGGCACTCGCCCTGACCGGCAGTATCATCATCGGCGCCGGCGACTTCCAACTGGGCGGGAATGCCTTCTGGGGGGACCTCCTGGCCCTGGTGGCTGCTGTCATGGTCTCGGGCTATCTCCTGATCGGCCGGCGGCTCAGGAGCGGCGTCAGCCTGCCTGCCTACACCTTTGTCACCTACGGCAGCAGCTCGCTGGTGCTCGTGCTGGCAAGCCTGGCGAGCCGGACGCCGTTCCATCCCTATCCGGCGACTGACTGGCTCCTGTTTCTCGGCCTGGCAGTGGTCTGCACCATCCTGGGGCACACGGTCTTCAACTGGGTCCTGCGTTATGTCCAGGCGTCGGTGATTGCGGTCAGCGTCCTGGGCGAGCCGCTGGGGGCGATCGTCTGGGCCTCGATCTTCCTGAAGGAGTACCCCACCACGAGGCAGGCGGTCGGCGCAGCCTTCATCTTCGGCGGGCTGTACCTTTTCACCCGGGTTACGGCACGAAACGGGTGAACATAGGCAAGATTTTGGGTTGACGGAGGGGTGGCAAATTGGACAAGCAGAACGCTGCCAACCGGGCTGCCACAACGGGATTGCTCCATGGACTGCTGGCCTATCTGGTCTGGGGGGGCTTCCCGGTCTATTTCAAGGCCGTGGAAACCGTCCCGCCTCTGCAGGTGGTTTCCCACCGGATCGTCTGGTCTCTTGCCTTTCTCCTCGTACTGATCGGTAGCAAAGGGAAGTGGCGGGAGATCGGCGCAACCCTGTGCGACCGCCGGGCGATGCTGATCCTTGTGACCACCGCCGTCCTGATCGCCACCAACTGGCTCGTATTCATCGTTGCCGTGGGGCACGGCCAGATCCTCCAGTCCAGCCTCGGCTATTTCATCACCCCCTTCGTGAGTGTCCTCCTCGGGGTCACGTTCCTGAAGGAACGGCTCAGACGCCTGCAGTTGGTGAGCCTCCTCCTGGCGGTTGCCGGCGTACTGTTCCTGACAATGCAGTACGGCCGCATCCCCTGGGTCGCCCTGACCCTGGCGCTGACGTTCGGCTCCTACGGCCTGCTGCGCAAGGTGGTTTCGGTCGACTCTCTCATCGGACTGACCGTGGAGACCATCCTGCTCTTTCCGCTGGCGGCCGGCTACCTGCTGTATGCCGAGCGGGCCGGCACCGGCGCCTTCCTGCACGGCCCGCTGTCTATCGATCTCCTGTTGCTGGCCGTCGGGGTCGTGACGGCCGTGCCGCTCCTGCTCTTCGCCTCGGCTGCACGACGCCTGCGTCTCGCCACCATCGGCTTCCTCCAGTACCTCACCCCGACCCTCCACTTCCTGCTGGCAGTCATCGTCTACGACGAGCCGTTCTCAACCGCCAGGCTGGTCAGCTTCCTGTGCATCTGGACCGGACTGGCCTGCTATTCCTGGGACGCATACCGATCCCTGGCCGTTTCCGGGTATTTCCAGAAAAAATAGCGCCGCTCCTGTTGACATGGCTGATGGGGTTATACAATGAGATACACCATTGGCCTATTCGCACACAAGGAGTCGACCATGCCCACCAACGAACTGAACGCCAGGATCATTGCACGTGGCAAGGAGTTCTTTGCCGCCATTGCCGGTGAAAAGCCGTCCCTCTTCGACAAGGGGGCCTGGATGGGGAAGGTGATGGACTGGTGCATGCAAAACGAACGGTTCAAGATCCGGATGTTCCGGTTCGTGGATGTCTTCCCCTCCCTCACCACCGGCAGGCTCCTGACCGAGCATGTGCGCGAATACTTCGGCGATGAGAAGGAGATGCCGGCCTTCATGGCCACCGGGGCGAAGGTGGCAGGCATGCTCGGCTCCCTGGGTGGCGCCGTGCTGAACAGGGTACTGACCTCCAATATCGAAGAGATGGCGCGTCAGTTCATCATCGGCGAGAACACCAGCGAAGCGGTGAAGAGCCTGGAGAGGCTGCGAAAGCAAGGCTTTGCCGCCGTGGTGGACGTGCTTGGCGAGGCGACCCTGTCGGAGGAGGAGGCAGAGAGCTATACCAACACCTACCTGGAGCTGCTGGAGGCGTTGAATCAGGAGCAGGTGAGCTGGCGCGCGCTACCAGGCAGTGGGGGCGATCCCGGGCTTGACTGGGGGCATGCCCCGAAGGTGAACGTGGCGGTCAAGCCGACGGCACTCTTCTGTCTCGCCAACCCCCAGGATTTCGAAGGGTCGGTCGCTGCCATTCTCAACCGGCTGCGCCGCATCTTCCTGAAGGTCAGGGAACTGAACGGCTTTCTCTGTATCGACATGGAGTCGTACCGTCACAAGGAGATCACCCTGGAGGTGTATCGCCGGCTGAAGCTGGAGTTCCCCGATTATCCGCATCTGGGGATCGCTCTCCAGGCCTATCTGCGGGATACGGACCGGGACCTGGACGCGCTTCTCGCCTGGGCGGAGCAGCATGGGGTCCGGATATCCGTCCGTCTGGTGAAGGGGGCCTACTGGGATTTCGAGACGGTCAGGGCCAGGCAGAACGGCTGGGAGATCCCGGTCTGGACCGTCAAGGCCGAGAGCGATGCCGCTTTCGAGCGTCAGGCGCGGAAGATCCTGATGCATCACCGGATCTGCCATTTCGCCTGCGCCTCCCACAACATCCGCACGGTATCCGCCGTGCTGGAGCTGGCAAAGGCGCTGCAGGTCCCGGAGGAGCGGTACGAGTTCCAGGTCCTGTACGGCATGGCCGAGCCGGTACGCAAGGGGATACTGAAGGTGGCCGGCCGCATCCGCCTCTACTCCCCGTACGGCAGCATGGTGCCGGGGATGGGGTACCTGGTCCGGCGGCTCCTGGAGAACACGGCCAACGAATCGTTCCTGCGCCGCAGCTTTGCCGGCGACGCCGAGATCGAGCAGCTGCTGGAAGACCCGGCCGTCACGGCCGAGCGCGAGCGGGCCGCCCGCGCGGCCAGGCCGAAAAAGGAGCGGCCCGGCCCTGGCGGGCTGCCTCCGTTCAGCAACGAGGCCATGGTCGATTTCACCCGGGCCGGGCAGAGGGACGCCTTCCCGGCGCATATCGCCCGGGTCAGGTCCCTGCTGGGCCGGACCTACCCCCTGTACATAGGCGGCAGGGAGATCGCGACCAACGACCTGCTGCCGTCGGTAAACCCGAACCGGCCGGCAGAGGTTGTCGGTCGGGTCTGCCAGGCCGGCACCAAGGAGGTGGCTGACGCCATAGCTGCAGCGAGGGGCGCCTTTCCGGCCTGGCGGGATACCGCCGCCCGGACCCGGGCCGAGTATCTGCTCAAGGCTGCCGGCGCGGCCCGCGGGCGGATCTTCGAGCTCGCTGCCTGGCAGGTCCTGGAGATCGGCAAGCAGTGGGACCAGGCCTATGCCGATGTAGCCGAGGCAATCGACTTTCTCGAATACTATGCCCGGGAAATGGTCCGCCTGGGAGAGCCGCGGCGGATCGGCCACGCGCCGGGTGAGCTGAACCACTACCTCTACGAGCCGCGTGGGGTGGCGGCGGTCATCGCCCCGTGGAACTTCCCGCTGGCCATCAGTATGGGGATGGCGTCGGCGGCCATCGTGACCGGCAACTGTGTGGTCTTCAAGCCGTCCGGTCTCACCCCGGTCATCGGCTGGCAGTTGGTGGAGCTCTTCCGCGAGGCCGGGCTCCCGCCAGGGGTCTTCAACTACACGCCCGGCAGGGGCTCGGTCATGGGGGACTACCTGGTCGACCATCCGGACATCAGCCTCATCGCCTTCACCGGGTCGGTGGAGACGGGACTTAGGATCATCGAGCGGGCGGCACGGGTCCATCCCGGTCAGGCCTTTGTAAAGCGGGTCATCGCCGAGATGGGGGGGAAAAACGCCATCATCATCGACGACGATGCCGATCTTGACGAGGCGGTGCCCCATGTGCTCATGTCCGCCTTCGGCTTTCAGGGGCAGAAGTGTTCCGCCTGCTCCCGGGTCATCGTCCTTGACGCCGTGTATGACCGGTTTGTCGAGCGGCTGGTGGCCATGGCGCATGCTACCAGGATCGGTCCGGCGGAGGATCCGGGCTGCTACCTGGGGGCTGTGGCGGACGAACAGGCGCAGCGAAAGATAAGCGACTATATTACGATCGGCAAGAGGGAAGGGGAGCTGCTGTTCGAGAGCCCGCTGCCGGCCGGCGAAGGGTACTTCGTCCCCATGACCATCATCGGCGGCATCAGGCCCGAGCATCGCATCGCCCAAGAGGAGATCTTCGGTCCGGTGCTGGCGGTCATGCGGGTGAAGGCGTTCGATCAGGCGCTCGACTGGGCGAACTCCACCAGGTTCGCCCTCACCGGCGGCGTCTTCAGCCGGAGCCCGGAGCATCTGGCCCGGGCCCGTCGTGAGTTCCGGGTCGGCAACCTGTACCTCAACCGGAACATCACCGGTGCCCTGGTGGAACGCCAGCCGTTCGGCGGCTCCAGGATGTCCGGGGGCGGCACCAAGGCCGGCGGGCCGGACTACCTGCTTCACTTCATGGACCCGCGGGTGATCACCGAAAACACCATGCGGCGCGGGTTCGCACCGGTTGAAGCGGATGACGACTGGGTGGAGTAGGCGGATGCAGTCTTTGACCGCACTACCCTTTCGGGGAGGAGCGGAACCGTTGCACCCGCTTCTGCATCAGGAGGGCGCGGCGCTCCTGCGGCGGCCGCGCTTCCAGTTGCGCCTGCGTCAGCCCCAGGTCCGTGGCGCTCAGGCCGGCACAGCGCAGGGCATCCTCCCAGCCGTCCGGGGTTGTGCCCGGCTTGTCCGCCTGCGCCAGCAGGGGGAGGATGCAATCGATCCGGCTTTTCAGCGCCTTCTCAGCCACGTCGAGTTTCGTCGAGTCCCGCAGTTCATGCCAGCGGTTGACCAGGCCGTGGAGCCGGCAGCTCCAGGCCAGTGAAGTGCGCATGGCAGCGGGGAGCCTGAGCCGGTTGCAGAACGGGACGGCGAGGGCGAAGCCGGCCTCTTCATGGCGGTGATGCTTCGGCCAGACTGCCGGGTCGGTGGCCAGTTTTCCCAGGTCGTGGAAGAGGGCGCAGAATCGAGCGGTAATGTCCTGACTTGCCGCAGCCATCCGCTCCAGCGCCTGCACGGCGTGGCTGAACAGGTCTCCCTCCGGATGGAACGTTGCCGGCCCGGCCGGGACCAGGGGCATGGCGAACAGTTCCGGGAGATATGTCGTACCGATCTTCAATTCCTGCATCCGCTGGAAAAAGCGGACCGGCTCGCCGCCGCCGAGTGCCTTCAGCATCTCCCGGCTGAACCGCTCAATCGGTATCCCGGCGAACTGCTCCTCCCAGTCGCTCCCGACAATGAGCCGTTCCGCTTCCGGCAATAACCTCCACCCCTCGGCCTCGAAACGAAATCCCCGGAACAGCCTGATCGGGTCGTCCATAAACGACCTCTCGGAGCAGACGCGAAGTCTTCTCTCTCTCAGGTCGTCTTGTCCACCGAATGGATCGAGCAAAACCCCGGTCAGGGTCATGGCCATGGCGTTCACGGTGAAATCCCGCCGCCGCAGGTCATCGAGGAGCATCTCCGAAGAGGCAAGGGTGACTGCTTCGATCTTGCCGTACTGCCGGTGAAACAGGAAATGGATCGGTGCCGCACTCTTTGCTGCCACCGGCCGGAAGCCGACTGCTTCGAGTATGCCGGGCGGGAGGGTAGTGATGAGATCGATGTCCCGGCTTTCCCTTGTATCAATAAAATCCCTGACAAAGCCGCCGACAAGCCAGATGCTGTCGTGGTGCTCGACCGGAAACAGTGCCTTGAGGAAACCGATGGTGTCGTTCATGGGATAACCATAGCCTGCCAGCCCACTCTGTGCAACCGTCCGTTTGTACCGCTGCCGTGCTGACGGGATTTTCTCATTGAGTGGGCGATTACTGACATTTGCCCGATTTCTGGTATAAGAGGTATTTCATAAATCCATCAAAGCCTGGCGGAGCATTGGCCATGTCTCTCGATCTGTGTGAAATGTCGCTGCAACTGACCCAGGGGCTGCTCCGGTTTACCGATACCGTCCTGCAGCAGATCTGCTGCCGTCGCTTTTCCAGCTACGAACTGTACGTTGAAGCACTGCAGCATGTGCTCGGCGGTGAGGGGCGGCGGGGGCCGGCCAGTATCTTCATCGGCTTCCAGGAGGACGGTGGCCATATCAGGCGCGGCCGCGTGTTTCACCTGCGAAAGGGGAAGCTTGTGGAGGGATCGGAGGAGATTGCCCTCAATGCCGGTGCCGTTTATGCGGAGAGCCTTGCCGTGACAGAGGGCCCGCCTGACCTGGTCATCTCCAACTGGGCCGACAGCGGCGAGTCTCTCGACGACTACCAGCACTTCATCCCACCGGCGATCGGTGCCGCCCTGGCAACACCGGTACGGAACTTCATTACGTACCGGATCAGCGGCGATGCGCCCGGCGCACTGATTGCCTTCAATTTCCCCGGTCGGGCCACAGATTACGATGCCGATGTCCTCAGGGGGCTCGGCGTGGTCATCGGTTCCCTTATTACCCTTTCCAGTCAGGTACGGGAAACCGAGAAGGCGTTCATCTACACCATCGAAGCGTTGGCCAGGGCGTGCGAGGCAGCGGAAGAGCATACGGGCAGGCACATTCTCCGGGTAAACAGATATGCCGGAGCCCTGGCAGCAGCCGCAGGTACCCCGGTGGAGTTCGTGGAGGCGGTATCGTTTTCGGCCCAGATGCACGACGTGGGCAAGATCAAGATCCCGGCAGCCCTGCTGCTCAAGGAGGGACCGCTTACCGATGAGGAAATGGAGCTGATGAAGATGCACCCGGTCTTTGGCGAGCGGATACTCGGGGATTCGCCACGCCTGCAGGTTGCCAGGGAGATTGCCATTGCCCATCATGAAAACTGGGACGGCAGCGGTTATCCGTACGGTCTCAGGGGGGACAGCATTCCGTTGGCAGGGAGAATCGTCAGGATAGCCGATGTCTACGATGCCCTTCGTTCCAGAAGGAGCTACAAACCGCCCTTGAGCCATGGGGATGCGATCCGGGTCTTTCGGGAGGGAGACGGCCGTATCCGCCCCCAAGAGCATTTTGATCCGGAACTGTTGCGACGTTTTTTCAGCATCGAGCATATGTTCGAGAGCATCTACACTGTGAGCGAGCAGGAGATAGCCGATTGATCTGAATCTGCAGGTTGCGAGCGTTCGGTTTCAGCTCTGGATGCAGTTTTACAGACCATTCTTGTTAAAGTTTTCGCCCGGGATGCCGAAAGGGAATCTAATTTTGCGGTCCCAATGTTCATAATCACGGTAACTGTTCTCACGCTAACTGATAAAGGAGCTGATGATGTTCCTACTGCCAAAAGGGAATCCGCTGTACGAAAATATTGCCGGCAACAAGGTCAAGCTGCCAGAGGTGCTTGAAAAGCTGCAGTTCGGCGGCTTTACCGGTTATCTGGATTTCAAGTTCCTCGACGCGGAGGCCATACTTCTCTTTGAAGGGGGCAAGCTGATCAGCGCCAAGTACGAGAAGGGAGCGACGGTCCTTTCCGCCTCCGAGGCCATTGCCGAGCTCTGCACCTTTATTGTCGGGGAGGGTGGATTTCTAAGCGTGTATCGGCTTTCCAAGGACCTGACCATGGGCATCCATGCCCTCGTTCACGGCGAACTGCTCTACAAGGCACAAGAGTTGAAGCTGATCGATATCAAGACCCTGCTGGAGAAGATGAAGGAACAGCAACTGAATGGTGTCCTCAGAATTTATACCGAGGAGCGGACAGCGCTCATCTTCTACAAGGATGGTTCCCCCCTCGGGTTCTTTCATGACGGCTCTCAGGATATCGAGACATCGGCTACCGAGTCACAGAAGGTTGCCGCGCTGCCCGGCGCCAAGATCGACGTGCTTTCGACGAAAAGTGCCGAGGAGCTTATGGGGTATGACCTGCTTGAGGTGGTCAACATCGCCAAGATCTGGGAATCTGCTGCCGCCAAGCAGCAGGCGGCAATGGAGGTCAAGCGCAAGGAAGCGGAGGAGCGGGACCGCAAGGTGATCAACGCCAAGCTGGCCGAGCTTGAGGAGGATTTGAAGGAAGTCGTCTCAGCCTATGTGGGAAAGGTCGGTCGTACTCTGGTGGAAAAAGAACTTGGGGATCAGGGGGGGCGTCAGTGTCTGCTGGACAAGGATGGTCTGGCACGATTCATGGCCGGTATTGAAAGGGGAGCCAAGCTGCTCACCAGCATGACCAAGCTCCAGGAGATGCTCAAGACCATTGAGTCGGAAGTAGCCGGCAGAACCTCGATACAAGGCTAACGACGGGATAAAGGGGGTTTCATGGAAGCCAGTTTTTTTACAAGCCTGCTTGAGGGCATTCACAACTTCGATATAGGCTCGATGAATATCGTTACGCTTATCCAGGTCATTACCTGGTTTCTTGCCAGCGTGATCAGTTTTTACTTCAGTATCGGTAATGCCAGGGTCTGGACAAGCATCGGCACCGGCTTCTTCCTGATCTTCCTGAGTCAGGCCTATGAGCTGAACCCGTTTACCTTTTACGCCAAGATGGGGCCGATACACAACCTGATTGGCGCCATATCCATCATCCTGATCGCCCACGGCTTTCTGGAATACTACATCTTCAGCCGCACCCTGGAGATAACCGGGAGCAAGAAGGCGGTCTATCTGGCTACGGTCGTCATGATTGCCCTGGCGGCCGCCTTCATCATCATCAACCCTACCCCCAGCGCCAATACGGCCAGAAACCTCAAGATGATCGAAAACACCATCTGGGTCATCCTGTCGCTCTTCATCATCGACCTGATCCGGAAGATTTACGAGGTAGTGAAGGATTCCGTCATCGGTAAGGGGTTCGTGGCCTTTGGTATTGTCTTTGTGATGATCCTGCTCTGGAAGGGGTCTGAGCTCTATTTGCAGATTTACCAGTGGGACAAGGACTGGCTGGATATCATCGTCATTACCGGTGAAGAGACGGACTTCGAGCAGTTTGCCGATCGGGCGAATTTCGCGCTTCTCATGAATCAGGTGTTGGGCCTTCTGTCGGGTTGTTCCGTCGGCGGGACCTTTGTGTATCTGTACAGATTGCTTCGATAGGAGGGATGGATGAAAGGAATTCGGATACTGACGGCAGCGGTTGCGATTGCCGGTCTGGCCTTCCTTGCCGGCTGTGGCGGCGGGGTGAGCGGGGGGGCTGGTGCAACTGATGAAGTGGCGAAGTCTTCGGGGTGTGTCGTATCGTCGTGTCATGGTTCCATCGCTTCAACGGTGACCGGCAGGGCAATCGGTGAAGAGTGGCGGGCGTCGACTCACTTTGCCACCGACGTTGCCGGCTGCACCACCTGCCACGGGCATTCCCATCAAACCGGTTGTGCTTCCTGTCATGGCGGAGGCGTGCCGCAGAATCAGGCCCTGAACCAGGCGAACGCCAATGACAAGTGTTTCGACTGTCATGTGAGCGGGGCGACCCTGATGAAGGCGTTGGGCACCAGGCACCTTCCCGAGTTAAAGCCCAATTTTCGGATAAATCCGGCTCTTACCGCCGGGTCGGGGTATAACAACTACACTTCGGCCGGCTATGTCGTCATGCAGGGAACCCCCCTTGCGAGCAAATGCGTATGGTGCCACAACCCGCACGACAACCGGGTAAAGCCCCAGCATAACCAGTGGGCCGAATCCGGTCATGGTGAAACAACGTCTTCCCCATTCAATGCGGCTGACTTCAAGATGCGTGGTTCTGACAATGAATGGAGCCAGGCGTACGGGACCGTCTGTGTCCGGTGCCATACGACGACCGGCTTTGTAAACCTGGTGACCTCAAACATGAAGGATGTCCGGCCCTGGGGGCGCGGGGCGGATGGAACCCCCATTGCCACCACCAAGCAGACGATCTTCTGCAACGCCTGCCATGACAACAACGGCAAGGCGTATGGGTACAACCTCCGATCGATCCCGAATCTGGGTGCAACCGGAGGGGTAAGGATCTACTACAACTATTCCGCCGTGACAACGGCTGCCGGTCTGAGTACCCTGGCAGCAGTGCGTATCAGCGACACGGTGGACTATCCCAATATCGGAATTTCTGATCGCTGCCTGCTCTGTCACTCCGGGCGGGGGACCGGGAAGCTGATCAAGGATGCGGGAACCAAGGTCGACGCCAATGGTCGTACGTTCAGCTTCAGCAACAACAGCCGGATCGGCATGCACGATTTTGCCGGTGGTGCCAGCATGTTCAGGCGCGTTGGTTTCGAGTACTATTCCTCCTTCCGCTACGAACAGCCGGCCGGCATTACCTATATCCATGACCAGATCGGCGTGAGCTATCCCGGCACCGGGTCACGGGGACCGTGCGTCACCTGTCACATGTCCAGCGGCGAGGCGCATAGTTTCATGCCGGTCAGTTTCAGTGCCGTCTCCCTGGCGGTCGCACCCAATACGTCAGCCGTTTTTCCGTCCGGCACCGGCTTTGAAATTGCGAGCATCAATACCTCGGTCTGCTCGACCTGTCACAGCAGCGGAAAGATCGGTTTCAGCAATTTCAGTGGCACCAGAACCGACCTGACGACCAAGAAAAGTGGGTATCATGCGGCGCTCAGGGCACTGTTCGTCTGGCTCAACAAGAAACAGATCACCAGTTCCGCAGACTGGCTGAAGGCAAGTACCTACACCTGGAATGCACCCCTGACCGCACCGGCTTATGGCGCCGCATGCAGTACGGTGGGCCAGGATGCCGTCTATTTCGGTTCCCGGAATATGGGGGCATCGTTCAACTACGACTTCCTCAAGAACGATCCCGGTGCCTATGTCCATAACGATCTGTACGCCAAGCGGCTGATCTATGACACCCTTGACTGGATCGATGACTGTCAGTTGAACAATACGGTTGACAGGGCCATTACCGATGCCGGCAATGCCACCTATTTCGGAGCGACAATCTCTTCCGGGCTCAGGTCATCGCTGACTGCCGAGGAGGTAACCAGCGCCCTGAACTACCTCCTGGGCGTGCCAAACGTCAACGCACGGCCGGGCGGCACCAACTGACGGGAGGGAGAGGAAACCCTTTCCGGATAACGATAATGATATCTGTTTCTGATAACAGGAGGAACATATGAGTATTAACTACCGCTACCTGCTGCCGGCGCTGTTCCTGGCACTACCGGCAGTCTTTGTCGATCGGGCCGATGCCATTCCGGCCTTCAGCCGTGAGCACAATACCGAGTGCACCACCTGTCATACGATTTTTCCCGAACTGAACGAGTATGGCATTGCCTTTCTCAAGAACGGCTTTGTCTGGACCAAGGGCAAGGCCCAGGAAGCGGAACCTCCCAAGGCTGTGCCGGTCAGGAAGGGGGCTGCGGCCACTCCTGCGGAAGTGAAGGGGGAGGGAGATCCAGAGCTTCTCGAGAAACTGAAGGCGAACGCCCAGACAAGCTCTGGGGATGATGAGCTCGATGCGCCTGCAGAGATGAAGGCTGCACCCAGGAAAAGCGAACCACTCTGGCTGGCCGGGTTGCCGGAAAAGGTGCCGTTGTCAATTACGGGAACGCTGAACGCAGCCTATGACGAGCATCCGGCGGACAAGGACAAGCTTGACCTCTCCACCCGTTCCCTGTCACTCCTTGCCGGGGGGGTCTTCCGTGACCGGGTGAGTTTCTTTGCCAAATACAACCTGTATGCCCAGGGGGCGTTCGATCCCGCCACCAGCAATACCCCTTCCAATAGCACCCCCGATATTGAAGAGGTCTATATCGTCTGGCGCAAAGCCCTTGATACCCCCATCAATCTGAAGATCGGCCGGTTCCGTCCGACCCTCTCGCTCTGGAAGAAAAACAACAAGATCATGGTTTCCGATTTCGCCACGACCAGCTACCGGATCGGCAACTCACTGTTTGCTGTTGAATCGACCGAGGATGCCCTGGAAGCCAATGCCGTGCTCGGCAACCGCCTTTTTGTCGCCGGCGGGATCGTTGATCGGAACGGTCAGGATTCCAAGGAAGGGTACGGACATATCTCCTTCAAGGTCGGCGGCTCAGATTTCCTCGGCAAGGAACCTGAGGTGGATCTCGATCAGGAGAGTATGTGGGACTATTTTTCGCTCACCATCGCCGGCTACGGGTATGTGGGGCGCAATTCTATCAGCCTTGCCTCCAGCCAGCGAAACAACTTCTACCGGGCCGGAGTGGATCTGGATGCGATATACAAGAGCCTGCGCGTGAAGCTGTCCGGCGTCAAGGGGCGGGATAACAATCCGGATTTTGCCTCCGCGATCAAGACCGATTCCATGGTCTATGCGGCCCAGGCCGAGTACATGTTCGATGTCGACCTGATGGGTCTCGCCCGCTTCGAGCACCAGGATATCGGCACTGAAATCATTCGCCGGTATATTCCGGCCATTGCCTATACCCCTATCCAGAACACAAAGGTTACGCTGGAATACCAGTATGAGTCAGGGCAGGCGATTAACCGGAAAACCCTCCTCGGCCTGAGGGTGGCATTCTAGAAGCTGTTCACGTAAGGAGAGACTCCATGAGGCGTTTACTGTTGCTGTTGACGATTATCTGTCTCACTGTTTCCGTTGCTGAAGCCAGGCTCAAGACCGTTGGCAAGGGGGACAAGCTTAACATCGATCCTGCCATGGTTCCGCCGAACTGGAAGGGGGCGTTCGACATCCTGCAGTTACGCTGCATCAAGTGTCATTCCATGGAGCGGACCGTCATCGCGATCTCAACCGGGATTGCTCCGGTGACCGGCCAACCGTTCGACAAGCAGGCAACCAAGAGCTACGGCATCAAGATGCTGCGAAAGCCCAAGTCTGGTATGAACAGGGACGAGGTCAAGCAGGTGATAGGGCTGATGAACTGGTTGCTTGATGAGGCGCACAAGTAGGCGGCAGCTGGGGTGACAGCAGTGGTGAGTTCAGGCCCGGAGCGATGATCGCGTCGGGCCTGAACTTTGATACAGTGCTTACTCTTCCTTGGCGATGCGAATGACCTGCAGGACGCCGGGCATCTGCTCAAGCTTGCCGGTATCCAGGGTCTCGGTATTGCCGATAACGCCGATTATGGTCCGGTTGGCACCGGTGGATTGATGGATATCGAAGTTATTGGTGATGAGGAAGTCCTTGACCTGGTCAAGAGAAGCTTCATCGGCATGTTTTTTCATGATGATCAGCACTGCGTACCTCCATAGGGGGATCAACGAGATTGGTGCCTTGAGCCGTTACTGGTCCCCGGTCCCCGGTCCCTGTTTACTGGTCATGATCCTTTCGAGGCGGCGGGATTCGTCGATGACCCGCTCAAAGAGGCGAATGATGGCCTGATCGTCAAGGGGGCCGGGATTGTCGGCCTGCATCCGGCGAAAGATGGCCTTTTCCCGGGTTGGATCATAGACGGCAAGCCCTTTTTGTTTCTTGATCTCGCCGATGCGAAGGGCCAGGTCTGCCCGCTGGTTGAAGATCTGCAACAGCAGACTGTCCAGACGGTCTATCTCCTGGCGAAAGGTATCGATGGTGGCTGCCTCAGAACTGTTTTCGGACAAAGGTATCTCTCCTGCCGCGGATGTCGTCCCGCTCGGGATAGTCGATGGTATAGTGGAGTCCCCTGGATTCTTTGCGCTGCTGGGCACAGAGGACGATCAACTCGGCCACGGTGGCGATGTTGCGCAATTCCACCAGGTCGGAGGTGACGATGAAGTCCCAGTAGTAATCCTCGATTTCCTCCTGGATGAGCCGGATGCGTCTGAGTGCCCGCTCAAGGCGCTTGTCGGAGCGGACGATACCGACGTAGTTCCACATGAAGCGACGGATTTCGTCCCAATTCTGGGAAACCACTACCATTTCATCGCTATTGGTGGCTGAGCCGGCATCCCATTCCGGGATGTCGGGGAATTCGAAGCTGTTGTCGACAAGCACCTTGGTGGCATGCTGAAATGCCCTGCCCGCATACACAGCCGCCTCCAGGAGCGAGTTGCTCGCCAGTCGATTGGCTCCGTGCAGGCCGGTGAATGCCACTTCACCGATGGCATACAGATGCTTGACATCGGTTTCGGCGTTGCTGTCGACGACGACCCCGCCGCACAGGTAGTGAGCCGCCGGCACGACCGGCAAAGGCTCCCGGGTCATGTCGAGACCAAAACCGAGACAGGTCTGGTAGATATTCGGGAAGCGGTTTTTGATGTAATCCGGCTCTTTGTGGGTAATGTCCAGATAGACGCAGTCGTCTCCCCAGGTCTTCATTTCGCTGTCGATGGCGCGGGCGACGATGTCCCGCGGAGCGAGATCCTTCAGCGGGTGATAGTTCTCCATGAACGCGGTGCCGTCCCGTCGGCGCAGGATCGCTCCTTCCCCACGGACCGCTTCGGAGATGAGGAATGACTTGGCATGCGGGTGGTAGAGAGTGGTGGGGTGGAACTGCATGAACTCCATGTTGCCGATGGTTGCACCCGCGCGGTAGGCCATGGCTACGCCGTCGCCGGTTGCCACATCCGGGTTGCAGGTGTAGAGATACACCTTTCCGGCGCCGCCGGTGGCCAGCAGGGTGATCTTGGCCCGGAAGGTTCTGACGTCGTTGGTTTCGCTGTTCAGCACATGGGCACCCAGGCAGCGGTTCGTCTTGAGCCGGCGCCGGGTCACTTTTGCTTCGGTGATCAGATCGATGGCAATATGGTCTTCGAATATCCTGATGTTCGGGTTGTTGCGTGCCTCTTCCACCAAGGCCCGTTCGATCTCACGGCCGGTCACGTCGTCGGCATGGAGAATGCGGCGCTGGCTGTGTCCTCCTTCCCGGGTCAGGTCGTAGGAGTCGCCGCTGGTCGTGAAATGGACCCCCCAATCGATAAGGCTCCGGATGACCTCGGGACCCTCCTCGACAACCATGCGGACCACATCCTCATGGCAGATGCCGGCGCCGGCAACCAGCGTGTCCTGGACGTGGGCGTCGAACGAGTCTTCCTGGGAGAATACGGAGGCAATGCCTCCCTGGGCGTAGTTGGTGGCAGATTCAGTGACGTCGCGTTTGGTGACAATCGCCACGGTGCCGTGTTCCGCCGCCCGCAAAGCGAATGAGAGGCCGGCAATGCCGCTGCCGATGATGAGAAAATCACTGTCAATCAGCATGATGTATCCTGACTTGAACATATGGATTGGAAACAACGGCAGATTATTTTCCCCCAGGGGGCTTTTGTCAAGGGATTTGATGAGTTATGCAGACATTCCCTTGAAATCGAATGAAAATAATATTTAATATACAGGCAACACCGTGCTAGAGTATTCGGCGGAGAAGATACGAATGAACAGTGGGCGATGGATACTGACGATTGCATTTGTTGCGCTGATGACCTCCTCGGTTTCAGCGGATATTTACCGCTACGAGGATGAAGAAGGGGTGGTTCATTTTACCGACGTTCCCACCGATCGCCGGTTCAAACTGTTCATGCGCGACCTCAAGAAGGATAAACGGCTGAGAACCACGTTCAGGCTCGGCGAGTGTGCCCGCAACCCGGAAGAGTTTGCCTCGATCATCAACCAGTGCTCCCTTGAATACGGGGTGGACAAGGCGCTGGTACAGGCGGTCATCCACGCTGAATCCGGCTACAATCCCAACGCAGTTTCCCCTAAGGGCGCAGCGGGGCTCATGCAGCTGATGCCAAAAACCGCCCAGGGACTCAAGGTGAACGATTCCTTTAATCCGACGGAAAACATCCGGGGTGGCGTACGGTATCTCCGGTTCCTGCTCGATACCTTCAAAGGGGATGTGACCCTGGCACTTGCCGCCTACAATGCCGGCCTCTCCAAGGTGGCCAAGTACGGTGGCATTCCACCCTATAACGAGACGCGTACCTATGTGGCCAAGGTCCTTAGTTACCAGAAATCCTACCAGACAAATTAGGCATTTTCATGACGTCATCAACATCATCCGGCACGATCTGGAATATTCCCAACATCCTGACCCTGATGCGCATCGCCGCAATTCCGGTCATCGTGGTCCTGCTGCTTTCACCCTCGCGGGATGCCGGTTTTTGGGCGGCAGCGGTCTTCTCCGCAGCATCGGTTACCGACTGGCTTGACGGCTACCTGGCGCGGCGGATGGGGATTGTCACGGTGTTCGGCAAATTTCTCGATCCGATTGCCGACAAGCTTATCGTGATGGCAGCGCTGATCATGATCATTCCCTATGACCGGGTGCCGGCCTGGATGGTCCTGGTGATACTGGGGAGAGAGATCATCATCACCGGTCTGCGTGGTATCGCTTCAAGCGAAGGGATTGTTATCTCGGCCAGTGACCTGGGAAAGTTCAAAACCATCTTTCAGATCGTGGCCATAATCGGACTGCTGCTGCATTACGACTACCCCTGGTTCTTTTCGGTGAACCATCCTCTCCTGCTGGTCAATATGCACAATGTGGGGATGTTTTACCTCTGGATCGCCTTTGTCATCACGGTCTGGTCCGGTGTGGACTACCTGGTCAAGTTCATGCGGGTCATCGCCCGTTAGCCGGCATATGCTGTTTTCGTTGTCAAGGGACCTGTCTTCCTGCCGATACAAAAATAAGGTTGTCTTAACTATAGCTGTTGGAGGTTGCCGATGAAAATGCGTGCTGGAGTCCTGGTCGCCATCTTCTGTTCCTTTCAGATTACGACAGCAGGCGCGGAATCGATCAAGCTTGCCGGTTCGGGGCAGATGATCCCCCTGATCAACGAATTGAGCAAGGGATACATGAAAAAGAATCCCCAGGATACGGTTGAGGTGAACCAGAAGTCGCTGGGACAGATGGGGGGTGTCATGGCGGTGAGCAAGGGGGTGATCGACATTGCCATGTCGGCCCGTAATCTCGACACCAACGAAAAGAAGCTGCAGGTTCAGGCCTATGAAATTGCCAAGGTTGCCGGGCTCTTTGCCGTCAATGCCGCAACGCCGGTCACGTCGCTTACCAGCCAGCAGGTATGTGACATCTATGGCGGCAAGATCAGGAACTGGTCCCAGGTGGGCGGACCGAACGCTGCAATTCTGCCGCTGACCCGGCCGGAGAACGACTCGACCAAGATTGCCGTGCGGCAGGGTATTGCCTGCTTCGAAAAGCTGAAGGAGGCGGAGGAGGTCAGGTCCATGCCCAAGGCCAAGGACATGCTTACTGAGTTGACCGGCAAGGCAAACACCCTCGGCATGATCGATGCGGTATCCTTAGCCGATGCCGGGGGCAAACTCAAGGCGGTGAAGGTTGATGGCAAGGATTTCACCTCGTCGGAGCAGAGCCCCATCATGCACCATTACAATCTCGTGCTTGGCAAGAACCGGAGCGACGCGATCGTGCGGTTCCTCCAGTTCGTCAGGTCACCCGAAGGGCAGGCGATCATCAAGCGCGAGAAGGCTTCGCCCGTCCCGTTTGTGATGTAGTTCCAATGTTCCGGTCCGTAACGAACCGTTAGCGAAAGCCTTTGGTCATGGCCACTCACAGCATTTCTCGAAAATTTCTGTTCCGCCTGCTCCTGGTGCTATTCCTCGGCCAGATTGTCATTGGTGCGTGGAGTTATATGGATCGCCGCACCACTGGCGAAGAGAACCTTCAGCGCAAGGCAACGGTGCAGGCAAGGATGCTGGCGGCCATTGCCTCGCGCTCCATGAGCGACTTCGACTTCACCTACCTGGGAGTGGTTGTCGATGAAACCATGAAAGATCCTGATATCCGCAAGGTGACGCTGGCGGACAAGGACGGCACGGCCCTTCTCGAGAACGGTACCAAGGCTAAGGGGGAAGACCTTCGCACCATAGAGGTGCCGGTCATGGTTGGCGGTGACGCGGCTGCCAAGCTGGTCGTCAGGTATTCCGGCGCGGGGCTGCACAAGCGGCTGCTGCATCAGCTGCTACTCAACGTGGCTCTCCAGGTGGGGGTATTCTTTGTATTGTCCCTGACCATCCTTTTCTTCTTCCGCCGGCACCTGGGGAAAAAGATCGCTGCCATCAATGAGGCCATCGAGCATATCCGGGAAGGTGACCTGACCAGACAGATTCCCTCCCTGGGAGATGATGAGTTCGGCGACATCGCCAAGGGGCTCAACTTCATGGCTGACCAGCTGCATTCGACGGTCTCCCGGCTTGCCTCCATCGGGAACGGGCTGGCCTCGGCCATGGAGTCGTTGAATGCCAACTTTGCAACGGTCGGTTCTTCGGCGCGCACGCAACAGCAGTCTACCGAGAAGGTACTGAACGATATTTCCGATGCGTCCGCTGCCCAGCAGCGGATCCTTGACAATACCAACAGCCTGGCTGCGCTCTCGCAGGCCAATTCGACCGCACTCGATGAAATCAGTTCCACCTTTACCGAGACCGAAGCGAACATCGATTCCCTCAATGTGAATGTCAACGTGATCTATTCCACCATTGCCCAGTTGAACCAATCGGCCAAAGGGGTGGCGAGCGTGGTTGACAACGCCTCCAGCGCGGCTGCGGATACGGCCGGATCGGTGAGGGCGATCAACGACCTGGTGCAGACGATCGACGGGGCAGTAACGGCCACCTCTTCGCTCAGTGATCAGGTCATTGGTGTTGTTTCCGAAAAGGGGATCGTGCAGGTTGAAAACGCCATAGCGAGCATGGAGCAGATAAAGTCGTTCGTCTCCTCGCTGACCATGACCATGTCCCAACTGGATACCCGTTCCAAGGACGTGGCAAAGATCCTTGCCGTTATCCGGGAGGTAACCGACCAGGCCCACCTGCTGAGTCTCAACGCCCAGATCATTGCCGGCCAGGCGGGTGAGCACGGCCGGAGTTTTGCCGTGGTCGCCAACGAAATGAAGCTGCATTCGGCCAAGACCGCCGCCTCCACCAAGGAGATCGAGTCGATCATCCAGGCAATCCGCGGCCAGATCACGGCGGCAGTCGATGAAACCCACAATACCTTCCTTACGGTTACCGACGGGAGCCGGATAGTCTCAAGTGCCGGAGCCGCGTTGCACGAGGTTCTCGACGCATCCCGGCGCTCCGCGGAAATGGTCAAGGGGATCGAGCTTTCAACCAAGGAGCAGAGCCGTCTCGCCTCCCATATTCTGGGTGTGGTCAGCAAGCTGGAGACCGTCAACCGTGAAGTCAAGCGGGCCACCGATGAGGAAGTGCAGAGCATCGTCTACCTGGAAGAGGGTTTACGCGCCATACGTGACTCCATGGAGGTGACCCGCAGCGCTACCCAGGAGCAGGGGGCTTCTCTGGAGGTCATTACCGGCAATATCCAGTCCGCCAATGCCAAGACCGGCGAGATTGCGGCCGCATCGCTGCAGCAGAAGAATGTGAACGGGCTTATTTCCGAATCGATGCGCACCATCATGGCCCACGGTGGGAATACCCTGGCTGCCGTTCAGGATGCGGCCGGGAGAATTTCGACAATTTATCGGGATGTTGAACTGTTACGGCGTGAGATGGGTATGTTCAGGGTTTCGGATCAGCAGTCCGACCAGCTTGCAGACGAGCCTGGCGACCAGCTTTCTGAGCAATTAGCCGTTGACACCCGTAACGAAAAAGGTTATACAACTACCGGCCTTGACACCAACGTGTCATCCAGAGATGTGTAACGGCGGCGTAGCCAAGTGGTAAGGCAGAGCTCTGCAAAAGCTCCATTCAGCGGTTCAAATCCGCTCGCCGCCTCCAGATAAAAGCTGACCCACAGAGTGGGTCGGCTTTTTTTATATTTTTTTCAGGCAAGGAACCGTGATGTCGCAGCCGGAGCCCCGCAATCAGACCCAGACGCCATCGGCCGAACTGACGCCGATGATGCGACAGTACCTGGAGATCAAGGCCCAGTATCCCGACGCCATTCTCTTCTTCCGCCTGGGCGATTTCTACGAGATGTTCCTGGATGATGCGGTCAGGGCTTCCCGCATCCTGGACATAACCCTGACGTCGCGCGGCAAGGGGGGCGACGGCAGCGAGATCCCGCTGTGCGGCATACCGTACCATTCCGCAGCTCCCTATCTGGCCAAGCTGATCGAGGCTGGCGAAAAAGTGGCCATCTGCGAACAGGTGGAGGACCCGAAAAGCGTCAAGGGGATCGTCCGCCGGGAGGTGGTGCGGGTGGTCACCCCGGGTCTGGTGATGGACGGCGATAACCTGGCCCCGAAGGAGAACAACTACCTGCTCTGCCTCGTTCCGCAGGAGACGGCCGAGATGGGGCTGGCCTACCTTGATCTCTCCACCGGCGAATTCAGGGTAACTGAACTGTCCGGGCTAGATGCGGCCATTGCCGAGATCGCCTGCGTGAAACCGAGGGAAATTCTCCTGCCGGCGATGGCGCGTGACACCGGCCTCCTCGCCTCTCTGGGGCCGCTCGGGGCCGATTGCCTGGTCAGCTGGCTGGAGGAGTGGGCCTTCGATGCCGAGTACGGCCGCCGTCTTTTTCAGCGGCAGTTTGCGGCTCACCCCGAGTCCATGGGGTGTGGGGGGATGCGGACCGGTGTACAGGCTGCGGCGGCCATCCTTCACTATCTCTACGATACCCAGAAGGGAGAGGTGGCCCACATCAGGGAGCTCCACCCCTACCAGACCAGGGAGTTTCTGGTGCTGGACGAGGCAACGCGGCGCAACCTGGAGCTCACCGCCACCATGGCGGAGGGGAAACGCCGCGGCTCGCTCCTCGGACTGCTGGACAAGACCGTCACCGCCATGGGGGGGCGAAAGCTCAAGCAGTGGATCAACTATCCGCTGGCTGCGGTCGAGCCGATTCTGGAGCGCCAGGAGGCCGTGGACGAGTTTTTCCGTGATCCTGCCTGGCGCACGGCACTCGCCGAGGCGCTGGAAGGGGTGTACGACCTGGAGCGGCTGAACGGCCGGATCAGCATGGCTTCGGCCTCGGCCAAGGATCTGGCGGCCCTCCGGTGTTCCCTGGAGAGGGTTCCGCTTCTCCTTACCCATCTCGCCGGGGCCGAATCCCCGCTCGTGCAGCGCATTCGCGATGAGATCGATCCCCTGGAGGAGATGACTGACCTGATCCGGCGGGGGGTGGTGGAAAATCCCCCCTTCATTCTCCGCGAGGGTGGCATCATTGCCGAAGGGTACCATCCGGAGCTGGATGAACTGCGGGCCATCAGCCGGGAGGGGAAGGGATTCATCGCCCGGCTGGAGGCGCAGGAGCGTGCCAGGACCGGGATCGGTTCCCTGAAGATCCGCTACAACAAGGTGTTCGGCTATTACATCGAGGTGACCAAGGCCAATCTGGCCGAGGTGCCGGCCGACTATCTCCGCCGCCAGACCCTGGCCAATGCCGAGCGGTTCATCACCCCGGAGCTGAAGGAGTACGAGGACAAGGTCCTGGGTGCCGAGGAGCGGATCGTCGACCTGGAGTATCAACTCTTCCAGGAGATTCGCCAGCAGGTGGCCGAACAAGGCGCACGTATCGCCCGGACCGCTGACCGGCTTGCCACCCTGGACGTCCTGGTTGCACTGGCAACCGTGGCCCACGAATACGATTACTGCCGCCCGCTCGTTGACGACAGCGACGTCATCGCCATCAACGCCGGCCGGCACCCGGTGGTGGAGGCGCTCTCGCCCACCGAGCGGTTCGTGGCCAACGACACCTATCTCGATGGTCAGGAGAACCAGCTCCAGATCATCACCGGTCCGAACATGGCCGGCAAGTCGACCTTCATGCGCCAGGTTGCGATCATCACCCTGCTGGCCCAGATGGGGAGCTTCGTGCCGGCTTCTGATGCGCGCATCGGCGTGGTGGACCGGATCTTCACCCGGGTCGGCGCCTCGGACAACCTGAGTCGGGGCCATTCCACCTTCATGCTGGAGATGATCGAAACCGCCACGATCCTTCGCCATGCCACGCCGAAAAGCCTGGTGGTCCTGGATGAGATCGGCCGCGGGACCTCCACCTTCGACGGCGTTTCCATCGCCTGGGCCGTGGCCGAGTTCCTGCACGACAGGGCCGAACACAGGGCCAGGACCCTCTTTGCCACCCATTACCACGAACTGACCGAGCTGTCCGTCACCCGCCCCGGGGTGAAGAACTTCAACGTGGCGGTCAGGGAGTGGAACGATCAGATCATTTTCCTGCGCACCATCGTCCCGGGCGGGGCTTCCCATTCCTACGGGATACAGGTGGCCCGCCTGGCCGGACTCCCCATGGCGGTCATCGACCGGGCCAAGGAGATCCTGGTCAACCTGGAAAAGGGAGAGTACGTGGCCGAAGGGGTCCCCCGGATCGCCCGCGGAAAAAGGGTCGCCGAGGCGAAGGCGTCTCCCCAGATGGCCCTTTTTGCCGACGATACCGACCTGCTCCGCCAGCGACTGAAGGGGATAACCATTGCCTCGCTCACCCCCCTGGAGGCGTTGAATCTGCTGGATGAACTGAAAAGGATGATCTGAGATGGTGCGATCGAGACACCTCTTCCGCCTGCTTACCGCACTCATGCTGCTGTTCCTGGTTGCCGGCCGGGCCGGCGGCGAGGAGCGTGCAGACTCTCCCCGCAAAAAGGGCTCTACTACCCGGAAGTCAACCGGCAAGAAGGTGGAGAAGGGGGGCAAGAAGGGTGGCAAGCAGGTCAGGAAGGTGGGGAAGGTGGGGAAGGTGACGCCGGCCGCTCTGCCGAAAGCCGCTGTACCGGAGACAAAGCCACCCCTGGCCGTGGTGAAGGAGATCCGTTCCTGGTCAACGCCGGACTACACCCGGGTGGCAGTGACGCTCGACCGGGAGGTGTCTTTTGAAAAGCACCAGATAGCCCAGAGCCCGGGATCGCAGTATCTGTCGCGCCTCTATTTTGATATCAACGGCGCCAAGGTGGGGCCGGGGGTGAAGGACCTCTCCATCGGCGACGGTTTCCTGAAGACCGCCCGGGTCGGCCAGTACCGTCAGGATACGGTGCGGGTTGTGCTGGACGTGGATCACGTGAAGGACCACAAGATCTTCACCTTTTCCGACCCGTTCCGGATCATCGTGGACGTGAAGGGGGAGCGGCGGGAGGAGATCAGCCGGTTGGACACGAACATCCAGCCCCTGGTCCCCCAGCCCGAAGCGAAGAAAGAAGAGATAACGGAACCGGAGAAACCGGCGGTTCCGTTCAAACCGGGCAAGGTCAGGCGGATCGTGGTCGATCCGGGGCATGGCGGCAAGGACCCGGGGGCCATCGGCCAGGGCGGGCTCCAGGAAAAGGATGTGGTGCTGGCCATGGGGCTGATGCTGTCGCGGAAGCTCCGCGACGAGCTCGGCATTGACGTGGTCATGACCCGCTCCAGCGACATCTTCATCGAACTGCAGGAGCGGACCGCCATTGCCAATCAGGTCGGGGCCGACCTGTTCGTCTCCGTCCATGCCAATGCCTCGCTGAACCGGAATGCCAGCGGCGTCGAAACCTATTACCTGAACCTGGCCAAGACCGAGAAGGCGGCGCAACTGGCGGCCCGCGAAAACGGCACATCCCTCGAGAAGGTGAGCCTGTTGCAGGCGGTCCTTTTCGACCTGATGGCCAACTACAAGCTGAACGACTCGGCACACCTGGCCGAGGAGGTGCAAAAGTCCCTCCACCGGAAGGTGAGCGGCGAGTATGCGAACGTGAAAAACCTGGGGGTGAAGCAGGGGCCGTTCTACGTGCTGGTGGGAGCCACCATGCCGAGCATTCTGGTGGAAACCGCCTTCATCAGCAATGAGCGCGAGGAAGGGCGCCTCCAGGACCCGCAGTTCCAGGAAACGGCCGTGGCCGGCATCGTTGACGGCATCAGGGCGTATATCGCAAGTCTTAAATAACGTGCTGCGTGCTGCGTTCAGCGTGCTGAAAACCTTGAACGCAGCACGCAGCACGCTGAACGCAATCAGAGAGAGATCATGCCCGAAAACATGGAGTTTGCCCTCGATCAGTACTTCCCCGATGAATCCCAGAACGTCGGTGATGCCGGCCGCGCCTCCTTCAACGAAAAGCGCCCCCTCTATCTGGCTGCCAGCAAACGGTTCTTCAGCCATTACCGCGAGCAGATAAGGGTGCAGCATGCCGCAGGGGCGAGCGGCGCCTGGACGGTCCAGGCGATCACCGCCATGACCGACAAGCTCATCTGCCGACTGTTTGCATCGATCCTGAACGATCTCCACCAGGCGGAGATGATCGGCGACAAGCTGGTGCTGGCGGCGGTGGGCGGTTATGGCCGCGGCGAACTGAACCCCTTTTCCGATATTGACCTGATGTTCCTCCACAGCGGCATCGATAGCCAGCTGATCGAGGAGATAGCCCAGAAGCTCCTCTATTTCCTCTGGGACATGCGGCTCGAAGTGGGGTATTCCGTCCGGACCATTCCCGATTGCGTGGAAATGGCCCGGAGCGACAGCACCATCAGGACCGCGCTCTTGGACAGCCGCTACCTGATCGGGAGCCTGCAGCTGTTCAAGGAGTTCGAGAAGGTCAGGACCGCCCAGATCCTGATGAAGGGAGGCAACGCCTTCATCAGGGAAAAGGTGGATGAGCAGAAAAAACGGCGGGAAAAGTACGGGGCGTCGGTCTATCTCCTGGAGCCGAACATCAAGGAAGGTGAGGGGGGGCTCAGGGACCTGCACTCCGCCATGTGGGTGGCCAAGATCAAGTACAAGATCGACCAGCCGCGGGAGCTCATCGTCAAGGGGGTGCTTTCCGAGGAGGAACTGGACAGCTACTACGCGGCGCTCGACTATCTGTGGCGAATCAGAAACGAGCTCCACTACCGGGCGGGCAGGAAGAGCGATCAGCTCACGTTCGACGCCCAGACCCACCTGGCCGCGTTCTTCGGCTACACGGACCGGGGAAAGGTGCTGGCGGTCGAGGAGTTCATGCGCGATTATTATCTGCATGCGACCCGGGTCGAGCATTACTCGGCCATGCTCATCGCCCGCAGTGCCCGGCAGGACGATGCGCCGTCCAAAATCCTCGGCTACTTCATCCGCCGTCCGATCGGCGAAGGGTTCTATGTCCTGAAAGGGGAACTGGTCATCCCTGACGAGTCGGTGATCCAGAAGGATCCTGCACGGCTCATGAAAATCTTCGAGTATGCCCAGAAGCAGGGGGTGGTGCTCAATATCCGGGTGAAGACCCTGATCCGGAAGAGTCTCGATCTGGTGAACGACAGGTTCCGGCGCAACAAGGAGGTGAACGCCTCGTTCTTCTCCATCCTGCGCAGCGAGCACAGCGTGGTGGAAACCCTGACCCTGATGCACCACCTGGAGTTCCTGAACCGCTTCATCCCCGAATTCGAGCGGATCTACTGCAAGGTCCAGCACGACCTCTACCATATCTACACGGTCGACATCCATTCGCTGTTCTGTGTCGAGGAGATCGTCAAACTCTGGCGCGGAGAGTATCGCAAGGCGCTCCCCAATCTTACCAAGCTGGCCGCTGAAATCGACAAGCGGGAGCTCCTGCTGCTGGCAGTCCTGCTCCACGATATCGGCAAGGGAGAGGGGGGGGGGCATGCCGACAAGGGAGCCGATCTCTGCCGGACCATCGCCCGCCGCATGGGGCTCTCCAGGGAAGACAGCGAGCGGCTCGATTTCCTGGTGAGAAGCCATCTGCTCTTTGCCCATATTGCCCAGCGGCGGGACCTGCACGACGAACGGATGATCATCGATTTCGCCCGCCAGATGCTGACCAGCGAAAACCTGAAGATGCTCTATCTGCTGACCTTCGCCGATATCAAGGGAGTGGGGCCGGACGTCTGGACCGAATGGAAGGAGATGCTGCTGAACGAGCTGTACGAAAAAACCTACCAGGTGCTGGAGCGCGGTGATTTCCGCCTGGAGGCGAGCAGCGAGCGGGCGCGGAAGGTCAAGCGCACGGTGCTGGAACTGCTGGAGAACGAATATCCGGCAGCCCAGGTCCGGGAGGAACTGAAGGCCCTGACCACCCGCCACGTCCTTTCCCATGCACCGGCGGTCCTGGCCGACCACCTGCGCATCCTGCTCCGGTTGGGCGATGAACAGCTCATCATGGCGGTCTCCCACGAGCCGGAGAAGTCCTACTCGAACTTCACCATCGTCACCCACGACGTGCCGGGGCTGTTCGCCATGATCACCGGCGTCATGGCCGCCAACGGGATCAACATCCTGGGGGCGCAGATCCATACCAGCAAGAATGGCAAGGCGCTGGACATCCTCCAGGTCAATTCTCCCCAGGGTTTCGTCATCACCGACCAGAGCCGCTGGCAGCGGGTCGAGGACGACATGCGCCGGGTGCTGGCCCGCGAGGTGCAGGTGGAAACGCTGGTCCAGAAGCGGCGCCGGCCGACCCTGCTGGGCACCAAAGAGCGTCCCCGCTTCCCGACCAGCGTGGAAATCGACAACGAGGTCTCGGTCGATTATACGGTTGTCGATATCTACACCCACGACCAGATCGGTCTTCTCTACCGGATCACCAGTACCTTGAAGGATCTGGGACTGTATATCGGCGTGGCCAAGATCTCCACCAAAGTGGACCAGGTAGCCGACGTCTTTTATGTGAAAGACATCTTCGGCCACAAGATTACGGCGGAGGAAAAGTTGGAGGAGATCAGGAAGCGGCTATTGACGGCCATCGATGAGGATGCGGCCCCGTGAACGCCTATCTGGACCTCTTCCTCAGCTATCTTACCGTGGAGAAGGGGTTGACAAGAAACACGCTGGCGGCTTACAGTCGGGACATCGCCCGGTACCTCGATTATCTGGAGCAGAGCCGGATAACGGCCCCCGACATGATCCGTCCGCTGCAGGTGGCCGGTTTCATAGCGTCGCTCATGCAGGAAGGGCTTGCCCCCAGGAGCCGGGCCCGGTCACTGTCGGCCCTGCGGATGTTCCACAAGTTCCTGGTCAGGGAAGGGTACAGCGCTGCCAATCCGACGGCGGTGATCGAGTCCCCCCGCATGGTGCGCTCCCTGCCCCAGATACTTTCCGCCCGGGAGGTGGAGGCGCTCCTGGCCGGCCCTGCCGGCAACGAGCCGGCCGAGGTACGGGATCGGGCCATGCTCGAACTCCTGTATGCAACCGGGCTCAGGGTGTCGGAACTGGTGACGCTCCGGGTGCGGGACGTGAACCTTGCTGCCGGCTACCTGCTCACCCTTGGCAAGGGAGACAAGGAGCGGCTGGTCCCCATCGGCGATGCGGCCAGGGATGCCGTGCTCGCCTATCTCCGGCAGGTGCGGAGCGGGCAGGACCCGGCGGCTGACAACCCGTACCTGTTCCTGACCCGACTAAAGGACCGGATGACCCGCCAGGCCTTCTGGAACATCATCAAGAAGCGGGCAACGGCGGCCGGGATCAGGAAGAACATCTCTCCGCACACCCTGCGGCACTCCTTTGCCACCCATCTGCTGGAGAATGGCGCGGACCTGCGGAGCGTGCAGCTGATGCTGGGCCACGCGGACCTGGCAACGACGCAGATTTACACGCACATCACCCGAGAGCGGCTCAAAAGGCTCCATCAGGAGCTGCACCCCAGAGGATGAAAACGGTTCAACGTTCCAAGTTCAAGGTTCAATGTTAATAACCTTGAACCTTGAAACTTGAACCTTGAACATTCGTTGAAAGGAACCTTTGATGAAATACGTGGTACTCCTCGGCGACGGCATGTCGGATGAAAAACTGGGGCAACTCGGTGGCAAGACCCCTTTGCAGGTGGCCAGGACCCCCAATCTGGACTATATGGCCAAGCGCGGTACGCTTGGTCTTGCCAGGACCGTTCCGCCGGGATTTTCACCGGGCAGCGACGTGGCCAATCTGTCGGTGTTCGGCTACGACCCCCAGACCTGCTATACCGGCCGGTCTCCCCTGGAGGCAGCCAGTATGGGGATTCACCTGGAGCCTGACGACGTGGCCTTCCGGGTCAACCTGGTCAATCTCCAGCCCCGCGGCAGCCGCCTGATCATGAACGACTACTGCAGCGGCCATATCAGTTCCGAAGAGGCCCTTGAGTTGGTGACCGCCCTGCAGCACGAGCTGGAGAGCCCTGAATTCCGGTTCTATCCGGGTGTCGGCTATCGCCACCTCATGGTGTGGCAGGGGGGGAAGGTCGATCTGATCACCACGCCGCCCCACGACATCACCGGCAAGGACATCCTCAACCACCTCCCCCAGGGGGAGGGGAGCGCCAGGCTGATCGAGCTGATGAATTCGTCCCAGCTGCTGTTCCACAACCATCCCCAGTACCGGCAGCGGCTCGACGCCGGCAAGGTGCCGGCCAATTCCATCTGGCTCTGGGGGCAGGGGAAGGCCCCGCGCATGCACTCCTTCAAGGAGAAGTTCGGCCTCTCCGGCGCCGTCATTTCCGCCGTCGATCTGGTGCGGGGGATCGGCGTCTGCGCCGGCATGGAGATCATCAAGGTGCCCGGCGCCACCGGCTATATCGATACCAACTACGAAGGCAAGGCTGCGGCGGCACTGGAGGCCCTTGAACGGGTCGACTATGTCTATCTGCATGTCGAGGCGCCCGACGAGGCCGGCCATGCCGGCAACCTGGAGCACAAGCTGCAGGCCATCGAGGATTTCGATGCCAAGGTGGTGGGGCCGGTCCTTGAGGGAATCAGGAAGTTCGGGGACTACCGGGTGCTCAGCACCCCCGACCACCCGACGCCGCTCGCCCGGATGACCCATACCGCTTCGCCGGTGCCGTTCATCCTCTACGCCGGCGAGGAGGCGGAAAAGCAGGGGATTGCCGGTTACGACGAAGACACTGCCGCTGCAACCGGGGTGATGGTGGAGAAGGGGTACCGCCTGATGGAGATGATGCTGGGGCGGTTGAGTTGGTGAGTTGGTGAGTTGGTGAGTTGGGATGCCGATAACTCGACTACTTACCGATTCTCAGGGGGTATGGTGAAAACCAGGGAATTCTTCACCACTGACGAGCTGGAACGTATCCGCCGCACGGTGGATGCTGCCGAGTCGGCGACAGCCGGCGAGATTGCCACCATGGTGGTTTCTGCCAGCGATCCCTACCGGGAGGGGACGGTGCTCGGCGGACTCCTTCTGGCCGGCTTTGTCGCGTTCCTGCTGAGCGTTCTCCTCCATCACATTACGGTCTGGTTCTACGTGCCGGTCACGGTAGTGCTCGCGTTCCCCTCCTGCGCCCTGTTTCGTGCCTTTCCCCGTCTCAGGCTTCCGTTCGTGGCCCGTTCCCGCATCCGGGAGGCGGTCAGGGAACGGGCGCTCAGGGCCTTTTACGAAAAGGGCCTCTACCGGACCCGGGACGCCACCGGCATCCTCATCTTCATCTCACTCCTGGAGCATACCGTCTGGATACTCGGTGACCGGGGGATCAACGAACGGATCACCCAGGAAACCTGGCAGGAGCTGTCCGCCGATCTGTCCCGGGGGATTCGGGCCGGTGAGGGCTGTGACGCGCTCTGCCGGACCATCACCCGCTGCGGGGCGATCCTTGCCGAACATTTCCCCCTCAAGACCGGCGACACCAATGAACTGACCGATCAGGTGTTGTACGAGCGCTAGCATCAATACGATAAGCCAACGTCAACTCACCAGGCGCGTCCCCTTCCTCTCGCAACGGCATCCCGAATCCAGCCTCAGTGTACCTTCCCCTTTTTGCCGGCGATGACTATGGAGGCGAGAATGGAGATGGTCAGCACCCCGACGATGACCCCGAGTGAAAAGAAGATGGGGATATGATAGAGATCGGTCAGGAGCATCTTGACTCCCACAAAGGCCAGGATGAACGATATCCCCAGTTTCAGATAGGCAAACATCTCCATGACATGGGCCAGCAGGTAATAGAGGGACCTGAGGCCCATGATCGCGAAGACATTGGATGTGTAGACAATGAACGGATCATGGGTGACTGCCAGCACCGCCGGGATGGAGTCCACGGCAAAGATCACGTCGCTTGACTCAACTACCAGGAGGGTCAGAAACAGCGGCGTGGCCGCGAGAATCCCCCCTTTTCTGATAAAGAACCGGTCGTCCCTGATCCGCTTGGTTATCGGGACGAATTTTCTTACCAGCCTTACCAGCAGATTCTTTTCCGGCTCGATCTTCTCCTCGCCGCCGAATGCCATCTTTAGCCCCGTAAAGACGAGCAGGGCTCCAAAGACGAAAATCATCCAGTGAAAACGCTCGATCAGCTCGATACCCACCAGGATGAAAAACGCCCTCATCACCAGGGCGCCGATGATCCCCCATTTGAGGATCTTCGGCTGGTGCGCCTTGGTAATATGGAAATAATTGAAAATCATGATGAAGACGAAGAGGTTGTCTACCGAGAGGGACTCTTCAATGATATAGCCGGTGAAGAACTCCAGCGCCTTGGTCGGACCGAGAACAAAATACACCCCGACATTGAAGATAACCGCAAGGCTGACCCAGACCATGGTCCAGGTCAGGGCCTCGCGGAATTTGATCTCGTGGGATTTCCTATTGAACACCCCCAGGTCGAGGACGAACATTATGGTCATCAGGACGGCAAAACCGGCCCACATCATGGTTTGAGAGGTCACTTGAAACTCCTTCGGGGGGGATTGTGGGGACGTGGTATCGTGGCCGGGCTTAAGCTTGAATCGGGTTCTGCATCAAGCTCTCCGGTTGTCCTCATGATTCTGACAAGAGTAGTATCACAAATGCCACTGGCGAAAAATCTTTTATTAAATGTTACAGCACGTCATATCCGCCCACCAAAACAGGCCAGGGTAGCCAGCCTGAAAACGACCACGGTCCGGACCCACTGCGTGCCGGTCAGGACCGTGAATGTGGCGAAAAGTCCCTGCCACTGATTGTTCTTCCGGAATTTAATGAAATAGCTTGCCTTTTCGACTTTGCGCCGTTATAGTGCCGTCAGACTGTCACACAAACGACGGCACGGTGTCCGTCGTTTCCTTGTAATCATCGCTTTAGCCCCCCTGCATCACTTTCCTCAAGATGGCAGAACGCATGGCTGGCGAAGATTTTTTTGTTGCAGCCTGTACGCGTTTTTGCCGCCCCGTTCATGGATCAATTGCTGGTCCGGTGGCTGTGCGCGTCTGTTTGTCGCCTACACCACCGAAAGGACACAGCATGACTTTTGCAGAACTCGGCCTCAACCCCTCCATCCTCAAGGCGGTCACCGCCTGTGGCTACACAACCCCCTCGCCGGTACAGGAACAGGCAATACCCCTCGTTCGCGCCGGCCATGACCTGATCGCCACGGCCGGTACCGGCACCGGGAAGACTGCCGCGTTTGTGCTGCCGGCCCTGGAGCGCCTGTCCACCCCGTCAACCCTCCCCGGCAAAGGGCCGCGGCTGCTGGTACTTACCCCGACCAGGGAACTGGCACAGCAGGTCATGGATGCGGCCCGCAACTACGGCGGGTTCATGCGGCTACGGTGCGGCTCGATCCTCGGCGGCATGCCGTACCGGGATCAGCTCAGGCTCCTCTCCGGGCCGGTGGATATCATCGTTGCCACGCCGGGCCGGCTGGTGGACCACCTGGACCGGGGGAGCATCAAGTTCGACCGCCTGGAGATGCTGGTGCTGGACGAGGCCGACCGGATGCTGGACATGGGGTTCAGCGAGGACGTGGAGCGGATCGTCGGCTCGGCGCCGGAAAACCGTCAGACCCTCATGTTCACCGCTACCATGGACTCGACCGTCGACAAGCTGGCCAGGCGGATGCTGCGCGATCCCCGGCGGGTGGAACTGACCGCGAGTGCACCGTCCCACCAGCTGATCGACCAGCGGTTGCACGTTGCCGATAACCTGCATCACAAAAAGGCGATGCTCAGGCACCTGATCAACGACAAGAGCCTGTCCCGGGCCATCATCTTTTCCGCCACCAAGCGGGATGCCGATGAGCTGGCTCAGGAGCTGTGCCGGAACGGCCACTCTGCCGCGGCCCTGCATGGAGACATGAACCAGGCGGCCCGCAACCGGACCATATCCAACGTGAAGGCCGGCAGGGTGCGACTGCTGGTGGCTACCGACGTGGCAGCGCGGGGTCTGGACGTGAACGGCATCAGTCACGTCATCAACTTCGACCTTCCCCGCTTTGCCGAGGATTACGTCCATCGTATCGGCCGCACCGGTCGCGCCGGGGCGACCGGTACCGCCATCTCCTTTGTCTCCCAGTCCGAGTTGGCCTATCTGGACCGGATCGAGCGATTCATCGGCAAGGAATTGCCGCAGCATTCCCTGGAAGGGCACGAGCCGATGACAGCGCTCCGTCGCGTCGGCCGTGGCAACGGTGCCGGCCGTGGGCGTAGCGGTGCGCCGTCCGGCAAGGGCGGTAAAGGGTATGCCAATGCCGGCGGCGCGGCCAAGAGCGGCGGCAAGCCATGGAGCAATGACCGCAAGGGGCCGGGCAGCCGGACCGGCGGCCAGCACAAGCCGGTCGTGGTAGAGTACCGGAACCGGCGCTCGGACATCTAGCCGTTATCGGACAAGTGAAGCGGTAGAAAAGAAAAAAGGGCCTGCGAGTGTGCAGGCCCTTTTTTTCGTAAACTATTTCTACTTTGTCATATTCAGCCTCCGTCCCATCGGGACAGAATGCTTGTAGCCGGGGGATTAATCCCCCGGTCCCCGAGGGCTGATGACGACTTATTCACTCAACAGCTCCTACAGCTGTCCCAGTGCCCTCTTTACCCTGGCTGTTGCCACCTGGTGATCGAATACGGCCCGGTAGAAGTCGGTCCTGGTCTGGGAGGCGAGGGTCTGGGCATCGATGACCTCGGTGGCGGTACCGACCTGTGCCTGGTAGCGGTCCTTGTTGATCCTGAGGTTTTCCTCGCTCTGGGTGATGGCCTGTCTGGCGGTCTCGATCCGCTGCGCAGCGACCCCCATGTCGTTTCTGGCCGTGGCAAGCTCAAGCCGTATCGATTCTTCCAGGTTTCTCAAGAGCTCTTTCTCCCGTGACAACTGCAGCACGTTCCGGCGGTAACCGGCAGTGGTGGCGTAGCCGTCAAACAGATTCACCTTGAGTCCGACGGTTGCCGCCATGATGGCCTGTTCCCTGGCTTTGTCGTTTTGCAGGTAGTCGAAGGAGAGGCGGGTGAAAATCTCCGGATAGTAGCTGCTGCGGCTATCACTGACCGCCGCCTCGCCGGCCGCGATCTGTTTCTGCTGGGCCACAAGTTCTGCCCGTAGAGAGACATCCGCCGTGCTCTCCTGGGGGGGTGTCGCGTCAGGTGCTGCCGACAGTTCCCCCCGGAATGCGGCTGGCTGACCGGTCAGGTAGTTGAGGGTGAGCCAACCGTTGGCCAGGGCATTCCCAGTAGCCAGTCGTTGCTGGCGGCTGGCTGCCAGCTTTACGTCGGCCTGGAGCACGTCGTTGCGGGTCACGACCCCCTGCTCGAAGAGGATGCGGGCGACCCGCAGGTGATCCTCCCGCTGGCGGATTTCGTCCTCGGCAGTCTGGAGAAGTCGTTCCTGTTCCAGGATGCCGTAGTAGGCACGCACCACCTGAAGAAACAGCTCCTGCTCCTGTGCCCGGTAACCTGCCGCCACCGACTCACGCCGAAGGCTTGCCTGGCGGCGCCGGTCGCCGGTGCGGCCGAAATCGTACAGGGTCTGATAGATGGCGAGATTGGCAAAGCCATAATCAGCCTGCTGGGTCTCCTGGGTCAGGAGGCCGATCTTTACCGCCTGGGGTTCCAGTTGGGCCGTGTAGCCGCCCTGGATGTCGATGCGCGGATAGGCACCGCTTCCCGCCACCGTGATGCTCTCGGCGGCGATCTTTTCGTCATGGCGTGCCACCGCCAGTTCCGGATTCCTGCTGGCGGCCAGTTTCAGGCAGTCCGCAAGGGTGACGGTGTCGGCAGCGGCGGCAGCGGCGGCAGTGGCGGCAGTGGCGGCGGTGGCCAGGAGGAGCAGGCCGGTCAACGCGGCGCCTATGGAGCGTTTCATGTCCCCTCCGGTCGACGGAGCTTGTCCAGGATGCGCTTGAGGGTGCTGAGCTCATCAGCGCTGATGCCGGCCACGAACCTGGCCTGTACCAGCTCGGACAGCGGACAGAGTTCGGCCTGCAGCCGTTTTCCTTCCTGCGTCAGAAAGATCTGGTAGGCCCGCCGGTCTTCCGGGTGCGGGCGGCGTTCCACCAGCCCCATTTTCGCCAGACGGTCGATCAGCCCCCCCATGGTGGTCCGGTCGATATGCGCCCGTGCCGACAGTTCCGCCTGGGAGAGGCCGTCTTCCTGCCAGAGAAAGCCGAGGAGCCCGAACTGCCGGGGGGTGAGGTTGAAGCGGTCGAATTCTTCCTTGAAGATTGCGCAGGCGCGCTGATACGCCTTGGCCAGCAGGAACCCGACACTCTTGTCGATTTCGCTCATGGGTATGACCTCGCGGTGAGATACGCATTATACGGGTAGTCAGTATGCTGTCAATGAGGTTTGGCGAAGCGCAGGCAGGTGAGGGGTGGAAAGGGTGGGGAGGAGAGAGCAGTGCATTCCCCCTCTTGGGTTAAGAGGGGGGTAGGGGGAGTTACACCTCATCCATCTCCAGTTCGCTTCGCATCACGTTGACCAGCACCTCCTCGCCGGCGGCGAACGAGGTGCGATCCTTGGGGAGCAGGGCGACACCGTCGGCCTGGATCATGGTTTTCAGGATGCCGGTGTTCTGGTCGCCGGATGTCGTCGCTACCAGGTTGCCGTTGATCCGTTCGAGCCGTACCCGCAGGAAGTTTACCTTCCCTCCCTTTTTCCGGACCTCTTCCTTCAGGGTTGCCGCTACCCGGTGCCTGATCACCCTGGTGTGCCCCATCATCCTCAGGAGCGCCGGCCTGACGAACTCCTCGAAGGTGATCATGGTGGATACCGGGTTGCCGGGCAGGGAAAAGACCGGCACCGTTCCCTTGAGGCCGAAGGCCGTGGGACCGCCCGGTTTGATCTCCACCTTCCAGAACAGTTGCCTGATCCCCAGTTCGGCAAGCACGTCGCGGACGAGATCCAGGTCGCCGGCCGAGACGCCGGCCGAGGTGATGAGGGCGTCCGCCTTGAGCCCTTCGATCATTTTCTCCTCAAGACTCTCCCTGGTGTCCCGGGCAATGCCGAGCAGTACCGGTTCGGCGCCGATTTCCTTCACTGCGGCAGCAAGGGAGAAGGAGTTGCTGTTGACGATCTTGCCAGGGGTGGGGGGGGTGCCCAGGTTAACCAGTTCGTCGCCGGTGGAGAGGATGGCTACCCGCGCCCGGCGGTAAACCCGAACAACGGCATAGCCGAACGAGGCCAGCAGTCCGATCTCGGGGGGGCGGAGCAGGGTGCCGGCCGTGATGGCCGTCTCCCCGGCCGCGATATCCTCCCCGGTGAAGCGGATATGCTGGTTCTGCACGACCGGTGCCTTGATGGTGACAACGCCGCTCTCCTCCGCGGTCTCCTCGACCGGCACCACCGCGTCGCAGCCGGGCGGGACAGGGGCTCCGGTCATGATCTTGATGGCCGTGCCCGGCACCACCGCGGAGCTGATCATCCCGCCGGCCGGGATGAAGCCGGTAACCTGCAGCCGGGACCCTTCCCGGCAATCGGCCGCAATGACGGCATAGCCGTCCATGGCCGAGTTGTCCGTCAACGGCAGGTCCCTCGGGGCAACGATCTCTTCGGCAATGACCCGTCCCACTGCGTCCAGAAGCCCCACCTGTTCGACGCCGAGCGGGGCGATGCTGTCGAGAATGATCTTTCGTGCTTCTTCAAAGGTAGGCATGCTGGTTCTGTATCCTTTGCGTCATTTGAGTATCACCCTTTCCGGAACAGGTGCACGGACGTGGCCTTGAACGAGGCGTAGACCGGGCAGCCCGGGGTGAGGGCCAGTTGGGAGAGCGACTGGTTGGTCACCGTGGCGACCAGGGTGAAGCCGCAGTCCATGTACACCTTGTTGAACAGCCCCAACGGGACGATCTTCGTCACGCTGCCGGGAAAGACGTTGCGGGCGCTGGTGTGATCGGGACTGGTCGACGTGACCACCACATGCTCCGGGTGTATGCAGAGTACCACATGTTCGCCCGGTGCGCCATCCCCCGGCAGCTCCATGGTCCGGCCGGCCACGTCCAGGGACAAGAGGCCGTTGCCGGCCCCTGCAACCGTACCGGTAAAGACATTCTCCATCCCCACGAAGGTGGCCACGAACTCGTTCGCCGGCTGGCCCATGACCGCCGACGGCATGCCGGTCTGGACGATGGTGCCCTGGTGCAGCACGACCAGCCTGTCGGCCAGTCTGAGCGCCTCTACCTGATCGTGGGTGGTCATGATCGCTGCCGTGCCCGACTCCCGGAGGATCTGCTCCAGGTCGTCGGTCAGGTTCTGGCGGGTCGGCGGGTCCAGGGCGACGAACGGTTCATCCAGCAGGATGACTTCCGGTTGGGTGGCAAAGGCGCGGGCCAGGCTGGTGCGTTGCGCCTCGCCGCCGGAAAGCTTGCGGGCCGAACGGTCGGCCAGGTGGGCGATCCTGAACCGATCCATGCAGCTCGTCACCCGCTCCCGGATGACTGCCGGCGGGAGCCGGCGGATCTTCAGCCCGGCTGCCACGTTGTCGAACACCGTGGTGTCGAAGAGCAGCGGGTCCTGGAAGACCATGGCCAGTTTCCGGCGAAAGTCGGTTGCTCCACTACCCATCCGGACCGTCTCGCCCCGGAACAGCAGCTCTCCGGCCGCAGGTTTCAGCAGACAGGCCAGGCTGAGCAGGAAGGTGGATTTACCGGCGCCGTTGGGGCCGATCAGGGCCACGGTCTCGTTCTCGTGCAGGGTGAATGACGGAATCCGGATGACCTCCGTGCCGCCCCGCTCCACCCTGAGGTCGCGCAGTTCCAGTATCGGTCTCTGAGCGGTCATCGGGGCCGCTCCCGCTGCTGGACAACGGTCAGCAGGTAATTGACGGCAAAGCAGAGGGCAAGGAGGATGATGCCGAGGGCAATGGCGGTGTCGAAGTTCCCCCGGCTGGTCTCCATGACCGTGGCCGTGGTCAGGACCCGGGTGTATCCCTTGATGTTGCCGCCGACCATGATGGAGGCCCCGACCTCGGAGATCACCCCGCCGAAGCCGGCCATGATCCCGGCCAGAAGCGGCAGGCGTGCCTCTTTGACCAGCAGCCAGACCATCTGCGACCGCGAGGCTCCCAGGGCCAGGATCTGCAGCCTCAAGTTGGCCGGCAGGTTCTGGATGGCGGCAATGGAGATCCCCATGACGATCGGGGTGGCGATGATGGTCTGGGCAATGACCATGGCGCTGGGGGTGTAGAGGATGTCCCATTCGCTGAACGGGCCGTTTCGCCAGAGCATGATGGTGACGAAGAGGCCGACCACTACCGGCGGCAGCCCCATGCTGGTGTTCACGACGCTCACCACCAGCCGCTTGCCCGGAAAGTCGGCGAGGGCGACAGCCGTACCCCCCAGGGTGCCGATCACCAGGCTGATCAGGGTTGCCAGTCCGGAGACCTTGAGGGAAAGGAGCACAACGGAGAGCACCTCCCGGTCAAGAGAGACCAGGAGGTGCCATGCCTGCACAAATCCTTCGAGAATCAGCTCCATCTACAGTCCCAGCGACTCCGGCTTCTTGCCCGCATCCGGGAAGAAGAGGGGGGAGCCGTACTTGTCCACGCCGAACTTGGCGATCAGTTCCTGGGTCTTCTTCGAGACCATGAAGTCGGCAAACGCCTTGGCGCCGGCGGTATTCACCCTGGGCCACTTGGCGGGATTCACCTCGATCACGTGGTAGACGTTCAGGAGCTTTGTGTCTCCTTCCGCCAGGATCTCAAGTCCGAGCGTCTTCTTGAGCGCCAGGTACGTTGCCCGGTCGGTCAGGGTGTATCCCTTCTTCTCGGCTGCCACGTTCAAGGTCTGGCCCATGCCGAGACCGGTCTGCTGGTACCACTTCTGGCCGTCCGGGGTGACCCCGGCCGCCTTCCAGAGCCCCTTTTCCTTGGCATGGGTGCCGGAGTTGTCCCCGCGCGACAGGAACAGCGCGCCGGCCTGGGAGATCTTCCTGAATACCTCGGCCGACGATTTGGTGCCCTTGACTTTAGCGGGGTCGGCGGCCGGCCCGACCACGATGAAGTCGTTGTGCATCACCAGCCGGCGGCTGCTGCCGGCTGCTTCGGCCATGAACTTCATCTCGGCATCCGGGGAGTGGACCAGAAGCACATCGGCCTCTCCCTTCTTCCCCATGGTCATGGCCTGGCCGGAGCCGACGGCAATGGTCTTGACGAAGTAGCCGTTTTCCTTCTCGAAGAGCGGGATCAGGACGTCCAGCAGGCCGGAGTCCTGGGTGCTGGTGGTGGTGGCGAGGATCAGGTTCTTCTGGGCCGCTGCCGCCGGCTGGGTCATTGTGACGCAAACCAGTGCGACAAGGGCGGTGAGGAAGCTGACGATGTTTCGTGCTCTGTTCATACAATCCCTCCTTTTTGATGTGGTTCAGGCATACACTTCATTCTTGACGATGGTCGTCATCCGTTTCAGCCGGCTGATTCCCTGCCTGCACGCCTCGAAGGCGTCCTCGCTGTTGGGGGAACTGGCCGCCACCAGGGAGATGATGTCGCCTATGCCGAGACAGCCGGTGCGCCGGATCAGCAGGATGTCCTCCACCTGCCATTGCTCCTTCAGGTCGGCGACGATCCCCTCCATCTCCTGTTCGACCCCATCCTTTGCCCGGTAGTCGATGCAGCTGGTCCTGCCGCTGGCGTCGGCCTGTTCCTTGACCACGGCGTAGTGGAAGACCACCGATCCCGAACTGCCCTTGCCAATCCGTTCGTACAGTGCTGTCGGGTTTATCGGCTCGTTGGTGATGCTGACCATGAACAATCCTCCACGACAATGGGCTAAATGAAACGGTGTGCCACAAAAAAGGGCCTTCCCCGGAAAGGAAAGGCCCCATGTGACGTGTGGATACACAACAGTCATAAAGGTCTCCTTTCCAAAGGGAGGCACTGCCGTTTCCAGCAGGACCCGGTGGTCCGCTGCCGTGAGCACAAGGCTTGTAGGCAGCTAGGACTCGGAGAGCACGTGTCTTGGTTATTTAGCCGATTTCTAGTGGTATGTCCAGCACGTTTATGGAGTGACGGTTACATTTTGCCATAGCATGAACCTCTCGAATTCCCTCCCCCTGGCGGGGGAGGGTTGCTATACTCGCTGAGTTTTCTTGATCTTACACCGCCTTTTTGATGCTGCAGAGCAGTCCCTTCCACTGGGGATACCCCATGATCGGCTCCCGGCACTGGCAATCGGTCAGGCGATTGCAGTTGGCTTCCCTGGGCCAGCCGTGGGGTACCAGTACCACCCCTTCCATGGTGCGGTCACTCACCTCGGCCTTCATCTTCACCCAGCCGCGGTCCGTCTCGATGATGACGTCGTCGTGGTGTGCGATGCCATATCGGGCCGCCGTTTGCAGACCCATCTCGGCCCGCGGATGGGGATCCAGTATTCTCATTGACTTGATATTATGCATCTGGGAGCCGTTGTAATGGATATAACGGGTGCCGGTGGACAGGACCAGGGGATACTTTTCTCCCAGCTCCGCCCAGCGGGTTCCCTGGGGGCTCTTTTCCGGCTCCAGATAGGTGGGGAGCGGACTGAAGCCGACATGCTCGAAGGCATCGCTGTAGAGTTCGATCTTGCGGGTCGGCGTGGCAAAGGAACGCTCGGTCAGTTCGTAGCTCTTCTCCTGGTAGAAGGCCCCCTCAGGATGCGCCCGCAGATAATCGAAGGAGAGACTGCACGGCTCCAGCTCGTGAGCCACCAGCTCTTGATCATCCTTCCAGGGGAACAGCTCACCGAAACCGCACGCCTCGGCAAGCCCCTTATAGAACTCGACCACGCTCTTGCACTCATGGTAGCGGCCCACCGCCGGTTCGCGCAGCATGAGATAGGGGAGGCAGTGGCAGACGTTGTAGTTGTAGCCCAGCCCCCAGAATTCGAGCTGATTGGCGGCCGGCAGCACGTAGTGGGCGTGCTCCGCCGTCTCGGTCATGAACAGGTCGTAGACCACCAGCAGGTCGAGCTTCTTGAATGCCTCGGTCAGGGCGTTGGAGTCGGGCATGGTGACGAGCGGGTTGCCGCCGGCCACGATGAAGGCCTTGAGCTTGTCAGGCACGCTCTCGGGTACCATGTTCATCACCGCATAGGGGCTCGTCCTGCTCCAGAGCTCGTAGAAGAGCGGGTACTCCTCGGCCCCCAGCGGCTTCCCCTTGACCGGCAGGCTGATGTCGGAGAGTGACAGCCGTGGGCTGATTACCCAGCCTCCCGGCACGTTGATGTTGCCCGTGATGGACTGGAGGATCGCCATGGCGCGGTCGGTCTGACTGCCGTTGGCCTGCTGGTCCTGGGTGCAGGTGCCGTGGCAGATGCTGGCGCCTTTGGTCCCCGCAAAGAGCCGTGCCAGTTTGCGGATGTCGTCGGCCCTGACCTCGGTGATTGCCTCGGCCCACTCGGGGGTGTACTGCTGGATGTGGGGCACGAGCTTGTCGAAGCCGTAGGTCCACTTTTCCACGAACTCGTGGTCGTACAGGTCCTCGTTGATGATGACGTTGATGAGCGCCAGGGCCAGGGCGCCGTCGGTGCCAGGCCTGATCGGCAGGTACATTTCGGCCTGGTCCGCAATGGCGATCCTTCTCGGGTCGATGACGACGACCTTGGCCCCCTTCTTGAGGTTTTCCTGGATGGCGATGGAGAGGGCGATGTCCGATGCGGCAGGGTTATGCCCCCAGAGGACGTAGAGGTTTGAGTCCATCTCCTCCACCGGGTATTTGCCGAACGTGATCTGCCGCGAGCGAATCCTCATCCGGAAGCAGATGCTCTCAACCGAGAAGAAGTTCGGCGAACCGAAGGCAGCCTTGAACCGATGGGTGAGCGAACCCATCTCCAGGTTTTCGACGCCGATGGAACCGCAGAAGAATGCCAGCACTGAGGGATCGAACTCCTCCTTCAACTCTTTAAGTTTGGCCGCGATCTCGGAGTAGGCCTGCTCCCACGAAATCTGCTGGAACTTCCCGTCCACCTTCTTGAGCGGGTACTTGAGCCGATCGGGATGGTACAGGTGCTCGATCATTGCCTGCCCCTTGGCGCAGAGGATCCCCTTGTTCATCGGGTGGGACTCCTGACCCTTCACCGCCGTCACCTTCCCGTCTTCCACCGTTACCTCTACGCCGCAGCTCTGGTAGCAGAGGCAGCAGGCCGTATACACCGTTTTCTTCCCGTTTTCCGACATCTTTTCACCCTCCGTTTCATCCTTCTGTTGGTTCGAGATCCATGATCGACAATCGATCAGCCGCAATTTCTCCTCCACGGCCATGACAGCAAATGAATGCGCCCATGTCCGCTGGTCCTCCGGGCAGAGGCATTACGCCCCGGCCACGTATATTCGTTTAGGGATGGCCGCTGATGCATCCTTTCTCAGCGCCGCCCATGGTCGCCAGCATCGATTGAAGCTTTTCCAGCGATGCCGTCATCAAGTCGGCACAGGCGCGCTTGTCGGGGCTCGCAGACAGGATCTCATTGCACCTGCTCCCGCCGTAGGTACTCTCCGCCCTGACCGTAAACCAGTCAACCAGCTCGCCGAGCAGCAAGGGGAGCTCAGGGGCCTGGCGGTCCCTGTCGGGGAAGGTTTCCAGGCAGAGCGACAACGCGCATGCCGCGCCGGTGAGCACCCCGCAGGTCCCGTTTGAAGAGCCGGCGCCGAAGCATAGAGCAGCCATTGACCTCACCAGGTCCGGGTTGTCCCGGCCCAGGTCCCGCAGCACGAGCTTGACCACGATCTGGCTGCAGCAATAGCCGCTCTGTTTGAGGAACAGGATGTCGAGATAGGGGCCATCCAGTTGGATTGTGTTCATCATCTCATCGTTCATGGTGTCGATCTCCCGGCCATGGGGTGGCCCGCCATATCCCCGCTATTTGTCCTCAAGCATCCGCTCCGCCATGGCCATCTTGACGACGGCATTCTCCTCGCTGATTAGTACCCGTTGGCATGTCGGACAGGAAGGAAGCTCAACAGCAAAGGTTTCGTCCAGGTAGGCCAGCTTTACCGTTGCCAGCGCCAGCGGGACGAGGCACCTGGCGCATGACCAGTCCGTCTCTTGTGATTCCTTTTTGGGCGGCAGATTGAATCCCTCAAGGATCTTCATCCGGTGGGAATAGGCATTGAAGATCCGATAGATCCCCTCTTCCAGGGCATACTCCACCCAGTAGGTTACCTTGGGAGTGATGACGTAGGCCAACCGGTGGCCGGTAGCCTTGTTCGTGTGAAACAGCTGCTCTTTGTCCGTAACAGAGAGCGTACGGCGGACATCTTCCTCCCTGATCCCCCGCTGCTCCAGCAGGTTCCGCACGTCCGGCTCAATCTGCAAGGGCACACTGTTTTCGTGGTCCATGATCGTCACCTTTGTTCATCAGGTAGTGGTAGAGCATTTGGTCACCCAGCAGGCCCCCGGTTCGGTACCGAGCATTGAGCGGCCCGCCGGGCGAATCTCCCGGAGAAAAACAAAAAACCCCTTTCGATGGAAAAGGGGCATGGGACACACCAGCGGCAGTGGCACGTCAAGCAAAGATCCCCTTTTCAAAGGAAGGTGCAGCCGTTTCCAGCAACACCCAATGGCCGCACACCGTGAGGGGAATACCCTGGTAGGTGCAACGACTCGGAGAAATCTATTCGATTGGTATGACTCTTACTGCTTACGACACTGATCGTGGCGAAGCTGATGCAATCATTGTTAATTAGAGCAACAACAGTGCCACGTACGTCGATTCGAAAGAACAAAGGTCGCCACGCTACTGTAATCAAGCAGTTGGCGGATGCCGGCTCCCTGGCTACGGCTCCGCTCCTAGACCCAGACAGTTGTCCGCCAAACACACAGTTGTCTGTTTTCAGGACGGTCGTCCCCCCCGTGCTGCCGAGCTATCGTCCCTGCTGCTGACGGTCCCGCCACTCCCGGGAATCAGGGAAGAAGAGGGGGCTGCCGTATTTTTCCTTGCCGAACTCGCTGATATATGTTCCCCCTTACTGAATTTGGGCAAAGAGCCCTTTTCGATCGGAAACTAGTCAACCCTCCGGCCATGGAGCAGGGACCAGTGGCGGAGATAGCCGGGCATATTGCTCCCCACCACACCATACACCAGTACCGCTATAAGCACCGGTCGCATTAGCTCCGGTCGGAGATGGACCACGGCCAGCAGCCCCACATGCATAACCGCCATGACGCCACGCAGCTGGTACGGCCAGTGCCGACTCTGGGAGAACTCGCTGACGATCAGGGCTCCCCCCGTAGCAATGACCAACTGGTGCCAGGGCCACAACCGGTCGAACGGCATCTCCCAGATGACCCCGCCGAACAGCACGCTCGCCACACCGACGTGACCAAGCCGCAGCAGCAGGTCTATACCCTTGGACCAGCCAGAGCGCCGTTTCTTATCTGCCTTTGTTTCGTTATCGCTGCCCATGATCTCCACCAGACCTGCTACTCAAAAGTCAACGTTTCAGTTCGACATGGAAGACAAAACAAGCATGACGTACAAGCCAATGTTTCATCTTCCCCACCGATTGACCTCACCTCACCACATCAATCTCCCGATTCAACCAATTCGCCGTCTTTTCCCAGGGAGAGGTGTTGTTGTTTCGGTGTTGTCACAGTCAGAGCGATGACCTTTCCCGCGGCAACCTTTACATCCAGGGCAGATTTCCTTTTCCCGTTCCAGTGGTACATCGTTTGTGGCGGTGATGACCTCTTGTCTTCGCCGACCTTTGCCCCTTGTGCCCCGATGGTTTTAACGAGTTGATCGTACGGCATCATCGGTTTCAGTTTGTGGATAAACCTCCTGTTGAAGACCGTGTCTGTCGTGCCGGGTTGTCCGGCAGACAGTGCCGTTGTCGATACGCAGGAAAACATCACCAATAGGGCAAGTATGATCATCTTCTTAAGCATGTATTCCTCCCATTATTTCGAAGAGACATTTGGGCGGTTACGCCTTAATTGCTGAACCGATACTCCAAACCTCCTAAAGTCAGCCGGCCTGGCCACAGCGACTCCAACGACTCCACGCAAGCTCCTCTCAACGCTTAACCGCCAGCCCCAGGCTGTAAACTCCCGGGGCATCGGTTCTGGTGGCGACATACAGGTCTTTGAAATAGGAGAACTGCCCGTTGTACGTCTGGTCCACGCTGCGGGTGAGCATCCCCTGCTGGTCGATGGTTAGGGAGATGGAGGCTGGCAGGGTGGTACTGCCGCTGCTGTCCAGGTAGCTGCCGTAGAAGCCGGTACCTGCTGAGTCGAGATTTAGTCCTGCCGAGACCCATTGCGGTACGGCTCCATTGACCAGCGCCTGCAGACGGTACGCGCCGGCCAGATCGGCCAGGGTGTAACTGGCGGCGGTCAGGCTGATGGAAGGTGGATGGATGAACTGGATGATCCGCAGGACAAAGGCGCCGCCGGCGTCGGTGGCGGTGCCGATGATGGTCATCTTGTCGGCGGACATGACCCCGTTGGTCAATAGGGCGGCCGGTCGCGGCAGGACCCCGGTGACCGGGGTTTCAGTGACGATGCCGTCGACAGAGATGGCCAGCGTCGTCACCTTGTTGCCGGCTCCCGGCAGCTGTCGGGGCGTCGGGCCGGTGATCGAGGCATACGTAACCGCCTGATCCTGGCCGACTTGGCCGCTGGCATGTTCCCACTCCCGGTTCAGGCCGCTGGCAAGTTGGTGGTAGACAAAGGGGAGCGGCCCGGCGACCAGCCGGCCGGTTCCCTTGATGTCGCTGCTGGCGTAGGAGATCCCGGCCACCCGTTTCTGCATGACGACCAGCAGGCGGGAGGCACCGGACAAGGTGGCACTGCCTGCCAGCAAATCCTTGTACTGGTTGGCGGAAAGCACACCCTGGAAGCCGGCCGCGGCACCGGACTGGGTGACGGCTCCGTCAGGGAGGATGGTCATGGTGGTAAACAGGTCGGCCGGGGGAGCGGTGTTGCCGGCGCTGTCGAGAAAAGTCGTGACGCTGACCTTGCCGGCCCCGTCAATGACCGCCGCACCACGCAGCCACCCGGCGCTGGCGCCGCTGACCAGCCCGTTGAACTGCCAGGTCCCCTGGAGGTCCGACTGCTGGAATGAGCCCGGTGCCGTCGGGATGGTTGAGACCTGGTCCGACGGCAGGCTTTCGCCGCTGGAGTTGACTGCCGTGACGACGAAGTAGTAGGTGATACCGTTGCTCAGGCCGGTGACAATGGTTGAGGTGCTGGTGATAGTGGCGACCCTGGTTCCGGTTCCGTTGACGGATACCGGTGAAGGGGCATAGTAGACGTTGTAGGCGGCTGCGTTATCGGCGGTTCTCCATCTGAGCGAGGCCTGGCCGTTGCCCGGCGTCGCGACCAGCCCAGCAGGTATGGCCGGCGCAGCAGGGGTGAAGCGCCAGGGTGAATCGCCGCCGCAGGCCGGGAGCAGCAGGCAGAAGAGCAGGCTCAGGAGGATTGCTGCTATAACCCGTCTGCGATCATTACCCGGAACAGTATCAAATTGGTTTTTAAGCAACACGAACGTCTCCTCCTACAACCTGAATTCGACCCCGCCATACACAAACCGTCCGGCCTGGGGAAAACCGTAGCTGGTCTCGTAGTTCTCGTCGAAGAGGTTGTCGATCCCCAGATAAATGGTTGCCCGGTTGGTCAGCAGGCGCTGACTCAGACGGAGGTTGACCACTGTATAGTCGTTGAGCTTCGCCTTCTGGACCGGAACGATGTTGTTCTTTGTATAGAAATACTGGTTTCCGACATAGAGGAGCGAGGCATAGGGGGTAAAGCCGCAGGCGAAGTCATACTTCCCCTCCAGAACTGCCTTGTCGCGAGGGGTGTACTGCTGCTGGTCCCGTCCGGCCCGCGACCTGTCCTCCGAATCCAGATAGGAGTAGGAGGCACGCAAAAGCAGGCTTGGCAGCGGTTTGCCCGACGCCGCCAGTTCGAAACCTGCAAAACGGATCTCGGCCAGGTTCATGTTGCGGCCGGCTGTCTGGTCGTTCTGGATCAGGTCCCGGGCCACGGTACGGAAACCGGTGAGCGTCACGACGCTCTCCAGCGGGAGCTTCTGTTCCACCCCGGCTTCGTAGGTAGTGGAACGCTCGGCAGACAGATTGGGATTCCCCTGGTCCACGTCGTAGAGATCGCCCAGGGAAGGAAACCGGATGGTGCGCTTGAAGGAGAACTTCAGCCGGCTCTCCCCGGTCAGGTTGTAGCTGACGCCGGCCAGCAGGCTGTATTCGTCGGCGTTGGTCTCCTGCCGGTTCTGCCAGTGATGGCCATAGCCGGCAACCAGCCCCAGATCCTTGAGTGGCGACAGCTCGTACTCCACACCGGTCGAATAGAGTTCGAGCGACCTGCTGGCAGATGCCTGACTGAAGCTGTCCGTGGCCACGGTCAGCGGCCCGCTGTTCTCCCAGCGGTCCGACTCGCCGGAGAGCGAGAAGGTGACCACACCCCCTTTCCCCAGATCGTATTTCGGCTGCAAGGTGGCACCGGCGATGGTGCTCTTCACCTGCTGGCGGAAGGAGCCTGCCACCAGGTTGAACGAGTTGAAAGCGCGGTTGTCGTACAGATTGTCCTGCTCCTCATGGTGGTTGACGAAACTCCACCCCCGGAGCGTGGACCGGTCGGTCAGTGCATAATCCACGGCAAGCTGGGCGGTGACGGTGGAGGAATTGGCGATCCTGGCGTATTTGGGAGGGGAGGCAAACGGATCGAACGGATCGTTGATGATGCCGGCCGGCTTGCCGAACTCCCCGGCCGCGTAACTCATGGTCAGGCCGAGGTTCAGTTGCTCGGTCGGGGTAAAGCCGATTGAGCCGAACAGATTGCGGCGTTCCTTGTCACTGTTTCGCCGGTAGCCGTTCCCCTGTTCGGTTGTGGCGCGAAACGCATCTGCCAGGGGAAAACCATCCACTTTGACGGCACTGCCGCTCAGAAAATAGTCGAACCGGTCGCTGGCACCGGAGATGTTTCCTCTGGCCAGATATGGCTCATGGTCACCAGTTTCGGCAGTTACCATTCCCTGCACTCTGCTGGTCCCTTTCCTGGTAATGATGTTGATCACCCCGCCCAGCCC
>CAYSMK010000029.1:0-65424 GCA_964432205.1 uncultured Geobacter sp.
CTGGGGATTTGCTCTACCCCTTAATGACCATTTACACAAACTAAATTACACCCCCAATAAAAAAAGGCCAGCTTGCAACGGCTGGCCCTCATTAGTATTGCAACCCCTCGGGGATGATTTGTCAGTGTCAGTCGTGGTACTTTTTCAGCAGGGCCTTGGCATCATTATAGAGCGCCTTGCCATTGGCGCCTTTGGCAGTGACTTCCTTGATCCATTCATCATCCACTTGCGAGGTCGCCTGGATCCAGCGTTTGTATTCGGCATCGCTCAACGTGTTGATGATGTTTTTCCGATCAACGGACACCTTGCGTGATGCCGCCACCCCTTCGTCCCATACCTTGCCGACCCACTTGGATGTTTCAATGCCGCTGTTGTTGTCGATGACCTTTTTCAGATCCGGCGGCAGGCTGTTGTACTTGGCCTGATTCATGGCGAACACGAAGATGGCGTTGGCGTGCTTGGCCTGGTGCGGCGCGGTCTCGGTACTGGCTTTACAGACTTCGTTCAACTTGAGTGACGGGGTGACCTCCCAGGGAAGGCTGGCGCCGTCGATCACCGCCTTGGATATCGATTCCGGCACCGCCGGTATCGGCATCTGCACCGGGGTCGCGCCGAGCGCCGCCAGGGTCTTGGCACCGATACGGTTCGGAGAACGGACCTTCAACCCTTTGAGGTCTTCCAGGGTCTTGACCGACTTGCTGCCAAAGTGCAGCTGCGAACCGTCGTGCACATGGGTAAAGATCAGTTTGACCCCTTTGAACTCGTCCATGGCATTCTTATGGACGTAGTCCCACATGGCCTGGCTCCCTTTTTCCGCACTCTTGACCATGAACGGCAGTTCGAAGACCTCTGCCTTGGTGAATCGACCCGCCTGATAGGTCGGTACTGTCCAGACGATGTCGGCTATCCCGTCCCGGGCCTGGTCGAAGAGCTGCGCCGGGGTACCGCCCAGTTGGTTGGAAGGGTAGATCTGGCACTTGAGCCGGCCCTTGGACTCCTTGTTGATTTTGTCACACCATGGTATGGCATTTTTTTGGTTGAACGATGAAGAGGCAGGGAGGAAATGGGCGACCTTGAGGGTAATCACCTCCTGTGCGGCGCTGGCAATGCCGGCTCCAAAGGCAGTGGCGACTACGGTTGACATGATGCATGCTTTGAGTCGTTTCATGCTACGTCTCCTCCTTCGTGGGTTAGGGTTGGGTTGACCGGGCTCCTTGGCTCTATTTGGATTCGAGCGCCTTGACCAGCGCCCGCAGGGTGGTGTTGTACGGGGTGGGCATGCCGGCCCTGGCACCGTATTCGATGATCTTGCCGTTGATGAAGTCGATTTCGGTCCGGCGGCCGGCTTCGATGTCCTGCAGCATGGACGGTTTGTGATGGCCGGCGTCCTTGATGTAGTCGACGCAGAACGGATAGTAGTCCGGGCCAAGGGCGAATTCGTTGGCCCGGGCAACCGCGACCCCCTCCTTCAGGAGCGAATCCACCAGGTTGACGAGGATCGGGTCGTTCATGACCTCGAACATGGTCTTGCCGGTTACGGCGCAGACCGGGTTCATGCAGGAGTTGTTGACCGTCTTGCTCCAGACCATGTTGCGGATCTGGTCGGTGTGGTGGGTATCCAGTCCGCACTCGGTGAGCACGTTGCAGATGCCGATCGCCGCCTCCTTCGAGACCGGATCCAGTTCCTGGAGAAAATGGGGGCGGTGGTGGAACGCCACCCTGATATGACTGGGCCCCACCGGCACGCTGCCGAAATTGACCACTGCCCGCATTACCGATTTCACCCCAAGGCTTTGCGACAGGACCCGTTCGGTGTCGATGCCGTTTTGCCAGCTGATGAAGTAGCGACCTTCACTGACGAACTTCTCCAGCACTGAGGCAAGGAGCGGCAGGGCGGTGGCCTTGACGGTGACGAAGATGACATCGGGGGGGTCTGCGGCGAGGTCGTCGATGCGGGTAGTGGTCCTCGCCACCCTGGCCTGGAAGTTATCGGCCCCTTCCAGGATAATCCCCGGATTAAGGGCCGGCTCCAGGAGGCTCGGCACGACGTCGCAGAGCGTCACGTCATACCCCCCCCGGGCGAGGAATGCGGCGACGATCCCCCCCACCGGCCCGGCGCCGATGACTGCGAACTTCTTCGGTTTATAGCTGCTTTCGTTACTCATATGCGGCTCCTTGAACCACCTGCGCGACCGGCAGGGCGGCAGTCATCCCTGCGTGTCGAGGATGCCGAACGCCTCGGCATCCAGCAGTTTCACCCCGTTTTTGCGCAGCATCTCGATCGCCAGGTCGATATCGCTGAAGCAGAAGATCATCACTGCCTTGCCGAAGGTGGCGCCGGCCACGGCGTACATGTATTCCACATTCACCTTGGTCCCCAGGAACAGTTCCAGCACCTGGGAGAGGCTGCCAGGGGTGTCCTCGATCTCGATGGCGACCACATCGTCGACCCGGGCCGGGACGTACCGCTCCATCATGATGCGGCGGGCGGTATCGATGTCGGAGACGAGTATCCTGAGGACGCCGAAGTCGTGGGAGCTGTCGCAGATGCAGTGGGCCCGCAGGTTGATGCCGGCAGCGCCGAACGCCTTGGTCACCTCAAAGAGGCGGCCGGGCGCGTTTTCCAGAAAGATGGAGAGCTGTTTCAGTTTCATGAGGTTCTCCCTTGCCAGTTGCTGTTACTCCCCCCTCCTGGCCTCCCCCCGCTGGGGGGAGGAATACTTGTTCCCTCCCTCGGAGGGGGAGGGCTAGGGAGGGGGAACGGAAAATGGTTCATGTCGCGGGGCGCGGCTTCGATTCCAGCGCCTTGACGAGTCCGTGGATCATGGTGTTGTAGGGGGTGGCCATCCCGGCCTGGGCGCCGTACTCGACGATCTTGCCGTTGATGTAGTCCACCTCGGTCCTGCGGCCCGCCTCGATATCCTGCAGCATGGAAGGCTTGTGGTTGCCGGCGTTCTTGATGTAGTTGACGCAGTAGGGGTAGAAGTCCGAGCCGAGGGAGAATTCGTTCGCCCTCGCCACGGCCACCCCCTCCTTGATCAGGGCGTCCACCAGGTTGAAGAGGATCGGGTCGATGATGATCTCGATCATGGTCTTGCCGGTGACGGCGCAGATGGCGTTCATGCAGGAGTTCATGACCGTCTTGCGCCAGACCTTGTCGGTGATCTGCTCGGTATGCCGGGTCTCCAGGCCGCACTCGGTGAAGACGTTGCAGATGCCGATGGCCGCCTCACGGGACACCGGGTCGAGCTCCTGAATGAAGTGGGGACGGTGGTGGAAGGCAATCCGGACGTGGGCCGGCGCCAGCGGCACACAGCCGTAGTTAACGACCCCCCGCATGACCGCCTTACGCCCGAGATGCTCCGCCAGGACCAGTTCGGTGTCGATGCCGTTCTGCCAGCTGATCACGTACCGCCCCTCGGCGACAAAACCTTCGAGGGCGGAGGCGATCAACGGCAGGGCCGTGGCCTTGACGGTGACCACTATGACGTCGGGCGGATCGAGGACGAGGTCATCCACGCTGGTGGTGACCCTGGCCACCCTGGCCTGCAGGTTGTCGGCCCCCTCGAGGATGATGCCGGGGTTCAGGGCCGGTTCCAGGAGGCTCGGGATGACGTCGCAGAGGGTGACCTCATAGCCGCCCTTTGACAGGAAGGCAGCGACGATCGCGCCCACCGGCCCGGCACCGATGACCGCGAATTTTGTTGGTTTGTAACTGCTCTCTTCCTTCATGGCACTGACTCCTTGAAGCCGGCTAAATCTGGCCCGGATTGTCGTGGATGCCGAACGACTCGGCATCGAGGATCTTGATGCCGTTCTTCTGCAACAACGCAATCGCCTGATCGTTGTCACTGAAGCGAAAGACCATCACCGCCTTTCCCGACGAACTGCCGGTACCGGCCAGGGCATACATGTAGTCCACGTTCACCCTGTTTTCCAGAAACAGCTTGAGCACGCTGTTGGCCAGGCTGCCGGGGGTATCGTCGATCTCGATGGCAACCACATCGTCGACCCGGGCCGGCAGCTGCTTTTCCATGATCACCCGGCGGGCCTTGACCACATCCGACACGAGGATGCGCAGCACCCCGAAGCCGGCGGTGTCGCAGATGCTTAAGGACCGCAGGTTGATCCCCGCCTCGCCGAGGGCGTGGGTGGCCTCGTAGAGGCGACCTGGCGAGTTTTCGAGAAACACGGACAACTGTTTCATTTTCATCTGAACCTCCCTTTTGAGCCTGATAAGCGGCTCAGGCAGCGGCAGCGCCTCCCTGGAGCGCCTTCAGGTTGACATCGACCCCTTTGCCCTGCGACAGCTCCGCCACGACCCCTTCGATGACCGCGGACTCCAGGGGGAGACTCTTCATGACCGAACCGACCATGACCATGTTGACCGCCTTGGCATTGCCGGCCTCGTGGGCAATGGAGAGGGCCTCGATGGCGTGGCTGTTGCTGCATTTCGCCGTGATCTGCTCCTCCACATCGGTCGGGTAGGTGGCCAGGCCGGAGGCCACGGTGCTCGGGTTGATCGTGACCCTGTTGTAGACGACCATCCCGCCGGGTTTGAGGTAATGGAGGTAGCGCAGCGCCTCCAGCGGCTCGAAGGAGATGAGGATGTCGGCAGTCCCGGGCATGACCACCGGGGAGCTAACCTTGTCGCCGATCCGGACGAAGGAGATGACGCTCCCGCCCCGCTGGGCCATGCCGTGAACCTCGTTCTGCTTGACATCCATGCCGCTCTTAAGGGCGCTTTCGGCGAGCACCTTGGAGGCCATCAGCACCCCCTGGCCGCCGACTCCCGCAATAACAATATTAAACACGTTCATTGGTTCCTCCCCTCCTCAGGCTACGGACATTGCGTCGAATTTGCAGAGCTGTGAGCAGACGCCGCAGCCGTTGCAGATGTTGGGATCGATTCGAACCTTCGGCTTGTCCCCGGAGGCGGTGAGCCCGAGCGCCACGCAGGCGGCCTTGAGGCAGGCGCGGCAGCCGGTACAGGTGTCCTGGTTGACGGTGACGGTCGGCTTTTTCACCCGGTAGCGCAGTATGCAAGGGTTCTTGTCGATGAGCACGTAGGGGCCGGGGGTTTCCAAGCCTTTCTTGATGGCTGCCTCGGTCGCTGCCAGGTCGTAGGTGTTGATCTCCACGACATGCTCCACACCGAGCACCTTGACCAGCGCCATGATGTCCACCTGCTCTGCGGCCCCCCCCTGCAGAACCCGGCCGGAGCCGGGGTTTTCCTGGCCGCCGGTCATCCCCGTGGTGCGGTTGTCCATGATGATGACCAGGGCGTTGCTCTTGTTGTAGGCCATGCTGAGGAGCCCGGTGATCCCGGAATGGAAGAAGGTGGAATCGCCGATGACCGCCACCGGCTTTTCGGTTCGGCCGGCGATCTCGTTGACCTTGGCCATGCCGTGGGCCGCGCTGATGCTCGCCCCCATGCAGATGGTGGAATGCATGGCGCTCATGGGGGGAAGTGCCCCGAGGGTGTAGCAGCCGATGTCGCCGGAGACGAACGCCTTGAGCTTGCTCAGGATGGAGAAGAGCCCGCGGTGGGCGCAGCCCGGGCAGAATGTGGGGGGACGCTGGGGGAGCCCCTCGACCGGCGCGACGCTTTCAGCAACCGTATCGCCGGCCGCCGTGCGGACGATGTCGGCGCTGACTTCGCCGCAGAGGGAAATCCGGTCCTTGCCGATGTCGACCCGGACGCCTGCAGCCCTGATCTGCTCCTCGAAGATGGCATCCATCTCCTCGACGATCATGAGCCGCTTGACGCTCCCTGCGAACTCGCGGATCTTGTTCATCGGCAGCGGATGGACCAGGCCGAGCTTGAGGACCGAGGCATTGGGATAGGCCTCCCGGACATGCTGGTACGAGACGCCGGAGGTGATGATCCCCAGCTCCCTGTCACCCATCTCCACCCGGTTGAGGGGCGAGGTCTCCGCGAACGCCTGCAGTTTGAGCAGCCGTGCCTCCACCTCCACATGCTTGATCTTGCCGAAGTTGGGGAGCATGACGTACTTGGGTACGTTCCTGACCCACTCGCCAACCTGCGGCTGGACCTTTGCCGTTTGCTCCACCACCCCCTTGGCATGGGAGATCCGGGTGGTGGTGCGGAGCATCACCGGCGTGTCGAACTGCTCGGAGATCTCGAACCCGGCCCGGACGAAGTCGTAGGCCTCCTGGGAGTCGGCCGGGTCCAGCATCGGCACCTTGGCGAACTTGGCGTAGTTGCGGCTGTCCTGCTCGTTCTGGGAGGAATGCTGACCGGGATCGTCGGCCACCATCAGGATCAGACCGCCATTGACGCCGGTGTAGGTGAGGGTCATGAGCGCGTCGGCGGCCACGTTGACCCCGACATGCTTCATGGTGGACAGGCTCCTGCCGCCGGCGATGGAGGCGCCGATGGCCGATTCCAGGGCGACCTTCTCGTTGGGTGCCCATTCGCAGTAGACCTCGCCCAGGCGGGCCACCTCTTCCAGGGTTTCGGTGCTGGGGGTTCCCGGGTAGCCGGAGGCAAAGACGCCGCCGGCATCACCAAAACTCAATGCAATAGCTTCGTTACCGGATATTATCTTCTTCATGTTCACCACCCTTTCAACAGATCGTTTCGAAAATATTTCTACGTCGTCACATTTCGTTTTTCGTCCCATCGGGACAGAATGCATGTAGCCGGGGGATTCATCCCCCGGTACTGGATTGGATTAATCCCTCCGTCACGTACGTGACGAAAACATATGACTTGAATCCCGGCGATAAATCGCCGGGCTAAAAGCATTCTGTCCCTACGGGACGTAGACTAAAGCCACTATTTCGGCCTGTTGTCGATGTACCGCTTGGCCTTGCCTTCGCTGCGCGGGATTGAACCGGGTGCAACCAAGGTGACCGTGACCGTGATGCCGATGATGTCCTTGATATCCTTTTCAAGATTCATCTTTATTTCCCGGGTCGCCACGTCATCGGTTACCCGTTGGTGCTCGCTTATGACGAATGTTTCCCCGACATACTTGTAGGCATACTGGTCGATTACCTCGACCTTCACCTCAACCTCGTCCAGAGCTCCCTGACGGTCGACCACAACCAGGTAGTTGGGCGTGACGCCGTGGTGCGTGAGAACAATCGATTCAATCTGGGAGGGGAAGAAGTTCACCCCCCGGATGATCAGCATGTCGTCAGAGCGTCCCGTCACTTTCTTCATCTTGACGAGTGTGCGGCCACACGCGCAGGGTTCGAGGGACAGCCTGGTGATGTCCTTGGTGCGGTACCGCAGGAGTGGCTGTCCTTCATTGGCTATATTGGTGAAGACCAGCTCGCCTTCGTCGCCGATCGGGAGCACCTCGCCGTTTGCCGGATTGATGATTTCAGGGTAGAAATAGTCCTCGTTGATATGCAGGCCATTACGCGCTTCGTGACATTCGCAGGCAACGCCCGGGCCGATGATCTCGGAGAGTCCGTAAATGTCGCAGGCCTTGACCCCGAAATTCTCCTGGATCTTGCCGCGCATCTCCTCGGTCCAGAACTCCGCGCCCAATACCGCAGTACGGAGATTCAGCTTTTTGAAATCGACCCCCATCTCCATACCCACTTCATAGATATACATCAGGAAGGAAGGGGTTACCGTGAGCGCCGTGGTCCCGAAATCCTGCATCAGCATGATCTGCTTCTGGGTATTGCCGCCCGAGATGGGAATGACCGACGCGCCGATCCGTACCCCCCCGTAGTGTGCGCCAACACCGCCCGTAAAGAGCCCATAACCGTAGATGTTCTGCAGGACATCCTTGCTGGTGATGCCGGCACTGGTAAGGCAGCGGGCCATGACTTCGGACCAGGTCTCGATATCGTTCCGGGTGTAGCCGACCACGATCGGTTTTCCGGTCGTCCCGGAGGTGGCGTGATATTCGACCACATCATCCCGGTGGGCGGTGAACATATTGAAGGGATAGTTCTCCCTCAAGTCGTCCTTGACGGTAAAGGGAAGTCTCCTGATATCGTCCAGCGACTTGATGTCGCCCGGCTTCACACCCGCTTCGTCGAGCCTTTTCCTGTAAACCGGATTTTTTTCATACACATAGCTGACGGTTTTCTGCAGTCTGCCAAGCTGAATGCCCTGCATCTCGCTGCGACTGCTCGTCTCGACACTGTTCCATATCATGGTCTTACCCCCATTTTCAAGCGGCAGCGGTTTTTCTCCGCCGTGGCTTCCGCTACAGATAGTTCAGCTCCCTGGCCTGCCTGGTAATCTCGTCGCGGAATTGCGGGGCTGCGATGTTGATGAGCGCCTGGGCCCGCTGGCGGACACTCTTGCCGTACAGTTCCGCCACCCCGTGTTCGGTCACCACGTAGCGGACATGGTTGCGGCTCGTGACCACGCCGGCACCCTGTTTCAGCATCGGCACGATCTTGCTGATGACGGTCCCGTCTCTGAGCGTGGAGGTGCTGGGCATGGTGATGATCGGCACCCCCCCTTTGGAGCGGGATGCGCCGTAGACGAAGTCCAGTTGCCCCCCCACGGCCGAATACATCCTGGGGCCGATACTGTCGGCACAGACCTGGCCGGTGAGATCCACCTCGATGGCGGCGTTTATCGCCACCTGCCGGTCGTTCTGCGCCACCACGAACGGGTCGTTGACGTACTCGGTGCGGTGCAGTTCGATCATCGGGTTGTTGTTCGCCCAGTCATAGAGCCGTTTGGTGCCCAGGAGGAACCCGCAGACGATCTTGCCGTGATGGAGGGTCTTCTTGGAGCAGTTCACCACCCCCGCCTCCACCAGGTCGACGACCCCGTCGGAGATCAATTCGGAATGGATCCCCAGGTCCTTTTTGAAGAACAGGTGCTTGAGCACGGCGTCGGGAATGGCGCCGATACCGAGCTGCATGGTCGCGCCGTCGGGGATCAGGTCGGCGATGTTGGCAGCGATCTTCTCCACCACCTCCTGGTCGGCCTCTTCGCCCATGGCATGCTCGCTGATCGGACAGTCCAGCGGCACGATGTGATGCATCCGGTCGACGTGCATCAAGGTGTCGCCCAGTGTACGCGGCATCTGTTTGTTGACCTGGGCAATGACGGTTTTGGCCACTTCAGCGGCCGATATCGTCAGCCCCGACTCCGCACCCATGGAGCAGAACCCGTTCTCATCGGGCGGCGAAACATGGATGAGCGCCACATCGAGCGGCAGGTGGCCGTCCTTGAACAACAGGGGGAATTCGGACAGCATCACCGGGGTGAAATCCGCACGCCCTTCATTGACGGCCTTGCGGACATTGGCGCTGATGAACATCGTATTGACCCGCAGATGCCCTGTCATCTCGGGAGAGACATAATCCGAAGGGCAGATGGCCAGCGGGTGGCAGATCTCGACGTTTTTCAGTTCCGGTGCGCGTTTCACCAGCGCATCCAGCAGTTGCAGCGGTACCGAGGCATTGCCGGTCAGGAACAGCCGGTCTCCGGACTTGATTGACTTGACGGCTTCATCGGGAGTCGTAACCCTGGAGTTGTAACTATCTTGCCAGCTCAGCATGATCTCACCTTTTGATTTTGATTAATCACATACGGTTAGAGTGGGATGGAGCTGCCGCCTATTTCTCTTCCGAATAATCGTAGAAACCTTTACCGGCCTTGCGCCCCACGTAGCCGGCCTTGATCATGTTCCGCAAGAGGCCGGGAGCGGCAAACCGCTCCTGTTTCATGTAGTCATGAAAGATGTTGATGACGTGGTAGCCGATGTCCACGCCGGCAAAGTCCTGGAATTCCAGCGGCCCCATCGGCATGTTGCAGCCGAGCTTCATGGCGGTGTCGATGTCCTCGGCCGAGGCCACACCTTCCTCCAGGAGCCGCACGGCGTCGATGATGTACGGGACGAACAGCCGGTTCACCACGAAGCCGGGGGTGTCCTTGCAGGTGATGGCGGTCTTGCCGATCTTCTTCGCCATGGCCAGGGCCAGCTCCTTGGTCTCTACCGCGGTCTGCAAGGCCGGGATGACCTCCACCAGCTTCATCATCGGCACCGGGTTGAAGAAGTGCATCCCCACGAACTTGGCAGGACGCTTCACCAGGGCGGCCATTTCGGTGATGGCAATGGAGGAGGTGTTCGTGGCGTAGATGGTGTCGTCGCCGCAGACCGCATCCAGCTTGGCGAACAGTTCCTTCTTGACGCCTAAATCCTCGAATACCGCCTCGAAGATGAACGGGACGTCGGCCAGGGTGGCAACGTCGGTGGAGAAGCTGATCCGTGCCAGGATCGCCTTCATCTCGTCTTCGCTGATGGTCCCCTTCTTGACGATCCGCTCCAGGCTCTTGGTGATGGTCTTCTCTGCCCGGCCCCAGACGGCTTCGCTGACGTCCACCACCTTGACCTGAAGGCCGGCCATGGCCGCCACCTGGGCGATACCCGCCCCCATGCTGCCTGCCCCTGCCATCCCTACGGTCTTGATATCTTCAAGCTGCATCGTCTGTTCTCCTTTATAGATTGTCGTAAATGTTAAGCCCGTGGGGCATGGGAGCCCGGTGGAGCGAAACGGAAGCGATTCCCGCGGCCGGTTGGCATCGAAACGCTTCGGCGGTGCGAGGTCGGCCACCGAGATCGAACCATCTCGGAAGCCAAATCGCTGGAGTGGAGCGGAGGCGGGTTCCCATGCCCCACGGGCCCACTGTTTCGGCTTATCTGCTCAGGAAGTTCGGTTTCCGCTTCTCGCCGAAGGCGGTGAGCCCTTCCTTGGCGTCGTGGGTCTGCAGGTTCTCCAGCCCGTACCTGCGCTCCACTGCCAGCGCCTGCTCCATGGGGAGGTCGATCCCCTCGTTCACCGCCACCTTGATGTAGCCAAGGGCCTTCCCGGCGCCGGCGGCGAGCTTGTGGGCAAATTTCATCACCTCGTCCATGAACCCGTCGGCCTCGATGACCCGGTCGATCAGGCCGATGGCCAGCGCCTCGTCCGGCCCCATGACCTTGCCACACAAGAGGATATCCTTGGCCTTGGCCACGCCGATCAGCCTGGGGAGCCGCTGGGTGCCGCCCGCGCCGGGCACGATGCCCAGACCGGCCTCGGGCAGGCCGATGAGCGCCTTGCCGGCCGCCATGAAGCGGTAGTCGCAGGCCATGGCCAGTTCGCAGCCGCCCCCCAGGGCGTGGCCGTTGATGGCGGCGATCACCACCTTCTTCATCCCTTCGAGGGTGTTGTTGGCGTTTTGCAGCAGCTTGGAGAACGCCTCCGACTCGGCCAGGGACATGGCCGCCATCTCCTTGATGTCGGCGCCGGCGATGAACGCCTTTTCCTGGGCGCTGGTGATGACCACCACCGTTACGTCGTCCATCTGGCTGGCTTCGCTGAAGGCATTGAACAGCTCCTGGCCGAACTCGCTGCTGAGCGGATTGGTGGGTGGCCGGTTGAGGTTGATGGTAAGGACCCGCTCGTCCTTCTTCATGGTGATGAATGTGTACGCCATATAGACTCACTCCACTTATGCTGAATAGGCTAGGCCTAGCTGACCTTGATAACGATGGAAGCGGCGGTGTCGCCGGCGGCGCAGCCGGAGAAGAGCAGGTACCCGCCCCCTTTCTGGGCGACTTCCTCGATCCCTTCGACGATGAGCCGCGCCCCGGTCGGTGCCTGGGGGTGGCCGTAGATCAGGGACGAGCCGTAGTTGTTCATGCTGTTCACGTCCAGCCCCAGGACCTTTGCCATGGCGATGTCGTTCGCCGCAAACGGGTTGTGTGTCTTGACCGCCTTCAGGTCGCCCACCTTGATGCCGGCGCTGTCAAGAGCCATCTGGGCCGACGGGGCCACGGCGGCCGCCATGTACGCCTTTTTGGTCCGGGCGTAGCCAAACGAAACGAGTTGCACTTCGATGTTCCTGTCCGCGCTCAGCTCCTTTGCATTGTCGCGGGTGGTGACGCAGACACCGGCGTTGCCGTCGGCCGGGAAGGTCTGGGCGCCGAAGGTGAGGACACCGTCGGGCAGGACCGGCTTGAGGCCGGCCAACCCCTCCTTGGTGGTGGCCATGACCCCTTCGTCCGCCTCCAGGGTGATGGTCTTCTTCCTGGAGAGCTGCACCTCGACCGGGAACATGTACCGCTTCTGGAACTCCCGATCGTTGGCCAGGGCGTCCTGGTACTGCTCATAGCGACGGAGCGTGAGGGCGTCGCACTCTTCGCGGGTGATGCCGTACTCCTTGCTGACGTTCTCGGCGGTCTGGATCATGGCCTGGCCGGCCCACGGGTCCTTGTTCACGTTGTCCATGAACCAGTCCTCGGCTGTAGGCTTCCCCCCCGGGCCGTTCGGGTTCGGCCAGATGGCGTGGGGGCCGTTGGAGCAGCGGTCGGCCAGGAGGCACCAGCTGTTCTTGAACATCCCGGTCTCGATCCCCTGACCGGCCTGGTAGAGGGAAAAGGCGGAGGTGGAGCAGGCCTGGGTGATGAGGACGCCGGGCGACCCCTCGGCCCCCAGCATGGCCGCGGCCCAGGGACCGCTGTAGAACCAGTGCTGCTGGTAGACGGTGCTCCCCACCATGACGTAGTCGATGGTCTTCGGGTCCCACCCCTTGCCCTCCAGGAACCGTTTACTGGTGGCGGCGCCGAGGACGATGGAGTTCTCGTTGGCCAGGGTGCCCTGCCACTTGGCAAAGGGGGTGCTGTAATAACCGCGGTAGGGGATGAATGCCTTTGTCAACATGGATGTTCCTCCTGTTTGTAATCGAAGTCCCCCTTTATGAAAGGGGGATTTAGGGGGATTTGCCTTTGGTTGCCACTAGAAATCCCCCCTGCCCCCCTTTCGCAAAGGGGGGAAATCTTAGATCCTGATCCTGCCGTCCACGGCGAACACGCCGTCAGCGAACGCCATGATCGGGTTCATGTCCATCTCCTGGATCATCGGCAGATCAGTGAGCAGCTGGGAGACGCGCTGGATCAGGGTGATGATCCTTTCCTTGTCGACCCCCTGCTCGCCGCGGACGCCGTCCAGGAGGGCAGCGGTCTTCAGGCTCGCCAGCATCTCCCTGGCCTCCACCTTTGTAACCGGCGCGATCTTGAACGCCACGTCCTTGAGGACTTCGACGTAGATGCCCCCCAGGCCGAACATCACCAGGTGTCCCAGTTCCCTTTCGGCTGTGGCGCCGATGATCAGCTCACGCCCGCCGGGAAGGAACTGCTGGACAAAGAAGCGAAGCCGGCCGAAATGCCCGAGGCGGCCCTGCATCTCCTCCACCGTGGCGCGGACCGCGGCGGCATCTTTCAGGTTCACCGCCACCCCCCCAATGTCGCTCTTGTGGTCGATCTCCTCGCAGTCCACCTTGACCACCACCGGGTAGCCGATTGTCCCGGCGGCGGCGACCGCGTCGGCAGCGCTTTCCACTACCCGCCAGCCGGCCACCGGAATGCCGTAGGCCTCGAAGATCGAGTAGACGTCGGTGGCGCTGAGAACGCTGCGGCCGGCCTGCCTTGCCTGGTCGATGATCGCCCTGGCCCGGGCACTGTCCACATTGCCGAAAGTCTCGGCCTGACCGATGTCGCGCTGCCTGATCCGGCCGTACTGACTGAGGGCGCCGAGCGCCTTTGCGGCATCGCTCGGGTAGGCGTAGAACGGGACCCCGCCTTCTTTCAGAATGTCCCGGGTGATCTGGAACCGCTCCTGGCTGAGATCGGTCATGAAGTTGCAGACGATCGGCTTCCTGGCGAGCCTGCTGACCTCAACGATCTGGCGGGCCACCTCGTGGGTGTCGGTGAACGGGGCGGTGACGAAGTTTATGAAGATGCTGTCGATCCCCTCTTCGTCGATGAGGACATCCAGGGCGCCGCGGAAATGGGGGCCGCCGGCGGTGGCCACCACGTCGATCGGATTCTCCAGGGCCGCTTCCGGCAACTGGGTCCCTTTCAGTCGCTCGATGGATGCTTCGGCGAGCTTCGGCACGTCCAGGCCGAAGGAGACCAGGACATCGGTGGCGATGACGGCTGGGCCGCCGGTGTTGGTGATGATCCCGACCCGGTTCCCCTTGGGGATCGGCTGGGTGGCGAAGGCCATGGCGGCCCGGGCCATCTCACCCTCGTCACTGAACGAGAGGATGCCGGTCTTTTCGAAGATCAGTTCGGTGGCGATATCCACGCCGGCCAGGGAGCCGGTGTGGGAGGAGGCCGCCTTGGCCCCCTGCTCGGTCCGGCCGGCCTTCATGGCCAGGATCGGCTTCCGGGCAGTGACCTCTTTGGCCACTTCGAGGAATTCGCGGGGATTGGAGAACCCTTCGGTGTAGAGGATGACCGCTTTGGTCCCCTCGTCCTGGCCGTAGTAACGGACGATCTCAGGGATGGAGACGTCGCAGGCGTTGCCGTTGGAGGCGTAGAGCCGCTGGCCGATCCCCAGGTCGGCCAGGGCCTGCATGATCAGGGCGCCGACCCCGCCGGAGAGCGCTACGACCGAGATGTAGCCCGGTTCCGGGTAGGTGAAGGTGAAGTTGCAGTAGGCATTCAGCTCAGGATCGGAGTTGATGATCCCCTGGCAGTTGGGGCCGAAGACCCGCACGCCGTATCGTTTGGCCGTGGCGAGAAATTCCGCCTGGAGCCGCGCCCCTTCCTCCCCCATTTCGCTGAAGCCGGCAGAGTTGATGATGACCGCCTTGATCCCCTTCTGGCCGCATTCTTCCATGGCCTGGGGGACCTGGCTGCTGGGGATGATGATGTGGGCCAGATCAACCTCGCCGGGGATCTCGGCCAGGTTCTTGTACGCCTTGATACCGCGAATGTCCGGCGCTGATGGATTGATCGGGTAGATGGCCCCTTTGTAGCCATAGGTCTGCAGGTTTTTGGTGATGACGTTACCGATGGACAGCTCCTTGGTGGAGGCGCCGATGATGGCCACTCCTTTCGGGCTGAACAGTGCGTCAAGCTGGTGTGACATCTTATTTCCCCTCCTCAAGCTGTTCGATGAATGCTTCCACGTTGGTCTTGGTCTGCTCGTCGGATACGCAGCGCAGGTCGTTCAGGTCGCCGGAGATGACCAGGCTCGGGATGCCGGTTGCCGCCTCCAGCCGCTGGGGCATGCCGTAGCGGCTGTTGGAGTTGTAGGGGCAGGTCTTGGCATCGTGGTAGATGATCCCGTCGATCCGGAACTTCTGCAGCATCTCCTGGATGTAGGTCTCCTTGTAGGCGTCGGAGCGGACGATGAAGAGTTCCAGATAGGCCTTGGCCATGCTGCGCAGGGGGTCGTTCTCGTCGAAGGATGGGAAGATCCAGCTGCTGCAGTAGGTGGAGGCAATAACGTTGGCCCGGAGACCGGAAAACAGCTCCGAATGCTGCCGCAGACGGCCCCAGACCGGCATGCCATCCCAGTAGATGCGATGGCTTTCCTCTTCGACCGCCCCCACCCCGTCGGCGATCCGCTGCTCCAGTTCGGCCAGCAGCACCTTGTAGTAGTCGATGGCCTCCCGGGTGCCCCGCAGCACGACGGCCGGTCCCATATGGATGGTGCCGTCAAAGAAGGTGAGCGGCGCAGGGGAGGCTGTCGCCGTCTCCAGGACCCTTTTCCACAGTTCGGTGCACTCACGGGAGAGGGCCACTGTTTCCCGAAGCTTCTCCATGTCCAGCCTGGCTCCGGAGATCTCCTCCAGTGCCGGGATCAGGTCCGCCATCTGCCGGGCCACATCGTCGATATGGGCTGTGGTCACCTCGTTGACGTTCTTGGGGGAGGTGATGCCGATGACCGGCACCCCAAGCTCCTTGGCGTACCAGGCGAACCAGTCCTGCACGTCGCGGCACTGGTTGGTGTTGTAGACCAGCACGTCGGGCCTGGGCACGGACTCGATCCCCGGGTAGGCCTTGGCCAGCGGGGTGGTACCGTTCAGGTAGGCGCCGATGTCGGCCGTGAGGTAGGAGCAGATATCCGGCGAGTAGCCGATGGCGTTGGCCACCGGGATAAGATCGGTGGAGAGGCGCGTGGCGCCGAGCATGGCCGCATGGTTTTCCGGGAAGTGGACGGCGAACCCCATGGCCCTAAGCAGTTCCGCCGGGCCGACGCTGGTGCACCAGGCAACCTTCCGAGTCTTATCGGTTGCCGCCTCGTTCAGGCCGTAAAAGTAATCGGCCATGATCCTGTTCATCCGGTCAGTGGCCTGGATTTTCTTGCGCACCGTCTTCCCCTCTTCAGCCATTACTGTCTCCTTCCTGAATCCGTGAGGCATGGAGGCCCGGTGGAGCGAAACACCTGCGATTCCCGCGGCCGGTTGGCACCGAACCGCATCTGGTGTGTGAGGTCAGCCACCGAGTGTGCATGCCAATCAAATGTCAAATCGCGGGTGCTTGAGCGGAAACGGGTTTCCAGGGCTCATGGATTCACGTCCTTGTCATTTCCGTCCAGGGCGTAGAGCGCCGCACCGATGGCGCCGGCCAGCTGGGGATGTTCGGGAACCATCACCGGCCGACCGATCATCTCCCCGACCATCTCGACGATATAGGGGTTGTGCGCCACCACACCGCCGGTCATGACGACCCGTTCGGTGAGCGAATCCATCTCCAGGACCCTCTTGATGACCGAATAGAAGATCCCCTTGACGATGTCGCTCACCTTCTTGCCGTTGCGGATGCTCTCCAGGACTTCCGTGGCCGAGAACACCGTGCAGAAGCTGCCGAGTTTGACCATATCTTCCGACTGGCGGGCCAGGTCGTTCATCCGTTCCAGGGGGAGGTCGAGGCGGCTGGCCATCTCTTCGATAAAGGCACCGGTACCGGCCGCACACTTGCGGTTCATCTTGAAGCTGCTGCGCCGGCCGGAGCCGTCCAGCTTGACGATCTTGTTGTCCTGGCCGCCGATGTCGATGATGGTGATGGCCTCGGGAAAGTAGTGGTGGCACCCTTTGGCCAGACAGCCGATCTCCGTCTTGCTCTCCTTGGTGACAAAGGCGACATTGGCCCGGCCATAGCCGGTGGAGACGGCCCGGACGATGTCGTCGCGGGTTGCGCCGGCCATGGCCAGCGAGTCGTCGAGACAGGCCGAGGCGGTCACACCGAAGTCGACCCCCGACTTCCTGACCGCATGGCCGATCAGCTCCCCCAAGGGATCGATAACCGCCACCTTGGTCCTTGATGCCCCCATGTCGAGGCCGACAAACAGTGGTTTGTGCATTCTATATGCTCCGCATGTCAGGGTTGCCCCCTTTACAATTCCACATCTCAGACTGGTTGTAGAACGACTCGGTCCGTCAGGATGACTGTTCTGTTTGTATGGCCCATAAAACAAAATATAAAATTGTTTTGCATCTTGCATACCAACAACAATATCCGTATCAAGTTATCAGTAACTACTCGTAATTATGTAGTTAATTTTCAGAATGTGGTATTCTGGGCACTGACGGAGGGGAGCGATTACCGACGATATTTCGTCTCACAAGATGCGATAGTTGCCTTGCCACTAACCTCAACGAGCTAATTATTAATGAAAACAACGAGGATGAGTGTAAAAATGTGTCGCCCCACGCATCGACGATATATAGCCGCATCGACGATATATCGTCGATGCGTGGGGCGGATATTCGGGCACGATCCCATGATCCTGCATGTGGCAGTTACACGGGGGCTCGCTCACCCAGCCGACATCAGGATAGTTGTCGCCTTGAATGGGTTGGCATTAACTGCCGGAGTATTCATTGGAGTTTTGAGATATACAAGTGGCGATGCGATAAAGCAGGGGCGTCCCTTTGTGATGCCTTACCACCATCGTCTACTGTCGAGCCAAGTTGCTTTTTTCAAGCACCCTTCAACTACCGTATTGAGCACATTTCCCTTTTTGTTTGTGTATAGGCATGAAATAATACCTTATTATATCCTGGCCATAGGTGCCTGCTATGTTCAGTGTCATTCCCATCACAGGTGCCTGATCAACCTTCTGTTATCCCCATAAGCAAGCACATCCCCTGACTGCCTACAGATTAAATTTACCGATACAGGAAGCTAACATATAGGGGTAGAAATGAAGTTTCTACACATTAAGTCCATACAACTAAAAATTGCCTTGTGGGCAAGCATATGCCTTATCGTTAGTGGGATTGTCATCGTTTCCTACTCTGCGACTACCGCTCGAATAACGGCGATTAAGGCTGCAGAGGAACGAGCCATCGCCGAAGCACGGATCCAGGCCGGAATTGTAAAGGCCGAAATTGAGGTGGGTCTTGATACTGCTCGTGCGAGGGCACAGGAACTTTCGGCGGTCAGGCAATTGAAAAACCGGCTGATTATAAACCGAGAACAAGTCAATGCCATGATGAGGCAAGTCCTTGTCGAGAATCCCCAGTACATCGGAGTATGGACCTTGTGGGAGCCGAATGCCTTTGATGGCCAGGATGCCCGATACGCCAATACCAAAACATATGGCATGACCGGTCGTTATTTCCCCTACTGGAATCGGGGGACCGGTGAGATCTCGGTGGAACCAATTGTTGATTTCGATACCGGCGATTGGTACCAAGAGCCCAAAAGAAATAAGCGGGAATATGTTTCAGATTTATACACATACCCGGTGATGGGTAAAGATGTGCTGATGATTTCAATTGTGGCTCCGATCGTTGCCAATGGCACGTTCTATGGCGTTGCGGGTGAAGACATTCCGGTGACGTTCCTTCAGGAATTAGCCGACAAGGTAAACATCTATAAAGGAGCTGGGAAGCTCTTTTTGATTGGCAATAACGGTAAACTGGTGGCAGCAACCGGCCAACCGGAAATGAGGGGCAGGCCGCTTTCTGAGTTAATGGCTATGCAGGTTTCTGATGAATACGTGAAAGTACTGCAGACCGGACAAGAGAGAATCAAATTAACTCGCGATCATGTGGAAGCAATCGTACCCATCCACTTTGGGCGCACACTCAAACCATGGGCTGCGATGGTAATTCTGCCATCTCACGTGATTGTTGCCCCTGCCAATGAATTACTGTGGAGATTAGTTGCAATAGCTTTGGTCATGATGTTGGCTGGCGTGGGAGCACTTTGGCTAGTTGCCAGACATATTGCTCGCCCTATCCGGCAAGTTACCGAGATTGCCCTGCGAGTTGCATCAGGCGATCTGACCCAAACAGTCGTGATTGGCGAGCGGCACGACGAGTTGGGCAAGTTGGCGAAAGGGTTCAATTACATGACTCAGCAACTGCGGAGTCTTTACGGAACCCTTGAGCAGCGTTTGCATGAACTCAAGCAGGCAAGTCAGTCACTAGGTGAAAGCGAGGAGCGTTTTCGATCACTTGTGGAAACCAGTTCCGATTGGATTTGGGAGGTAAACGAACAAGGGATAGTAACGTATGCCAGCCCGAAATTGAATGAACTATTGGGTTACACTCCTGCTGAAGTAATGGGCAAATATCTATTCGATATGATGCCGCCGGAAGAAGCGGATCGCATACGTATGCAGTTTTCTGAGATCGCCCGATCATGCCGTCCGATCGTAAATCTAGTGACCACCAATCAACACAAGAAAGGTGTTTCCGTAATTCTGGAAATCTGCGGCGTTCCCGTTTTTGATCAGGCAGGTGTGTTTCATGGCTATCGCGGTGTAGCCCGAGACATCACCGAGCGCAAGCGGGCGGAAGCCGATATCCGTCAACTGAATCAGGAACTGGAGGCCCGCGTGATCGAGCGTACCCGGGAACTGGAGCTTGCCAACAGGGAAATGGAGGCCTTCACCTACTCCGTTTCCCACGACCTTCGAGCCCCTTTGCGCGCCATCGACGGTTTCAGTACGGCCCTGCTTGAAGATTACGCGGACAAGCTGGATGAAGAGGGGAAAAGCTACCTGCGCTACCTCCATGAAGGGAGCCGCGAGATGAGTGATCTCATCGACGGGCTCCTGGACCTTTCCCGCTCAACACGCGGCGAACTCTCTGTCGAGCGGGTCGACCTGTCCGCGATGGCGGATACTGTAGTCAATGAACTGCGCAAGGCGGAGCACGGCCGCCGGGTGAGCGTCCACATTGCGCCGGGCATGGAGGCCTTTGCCGACCGCCAACTGCTCAGGGTAGTCGTGGAGAACCTCATTGGCAATGCCTGGAAATACACGGGCCGGAACAACGATGGCCGCATCGAGTTCAGCCTCGAAACACAGCATGACGAAACCGTCTATTTCGTCCGGGACAACGGAGCCGGCTTTGACATGGCCTATGCGGGCAAGCTCTTCCTCCCCTTCCAGCGACTGCATAAGACCACCGAGTTTCCGGGTACCGGCATCGGACTAGCAACGGTAGAGCGGATAATCCACCGTCACAACGGACGTATCTGGGCAGAAGGAACGGTTGGTGCAGGCGCTGCGTTCTATTTCACCCTAGGACAGAAAGGGAACTATCATGAAAAATTGCACAATACGGGTGCCTGATCAACCTTCTGTTATCCCCATAAGCAAGCACATCCCCTGACTGCCTACAGATTAAATTTACCGATACAGGAAGCTAACATATAGGGGTAGAAATGAAGTTTCTACACATTAAGTCCATACAACTAAAAATTGCCTTGTGGGCAAGCATATGCCTTATCGTTAGTGGGATTGTCATCGTTTCCTACTCTGCGACTACCGCTCGAATAACGGCGATTAAGGCTGCAGAGGAACGAGCCATCGCCGAAGCACGGATCCAGGCCGGAATTGTAAAGGCCGAAATTGAGGTGGGTCTTGATACTGCTCGTGCGAGGGCACAGGAACTTTCGGCGGTCAGGCAATTGAAAAACCGGCTGATTATAAACCGAGAACAAGTCAATGCCATGATGAGGCAAGTCCTTGTCGAGAATCCCCAGTACATCGGAGTATGGACCTTGTGGGAGCCGAATGCCTTTGATGGCCAGGATGCCCGATACGCCAATACCAAAACATATGGCATGACCGGTCGTTATTTCCCCTACTGGAATCGGGGGACCGGTGAGATCTCGGTGGAACCAATTGTTGATTTCGATACCGGCGATTGGTACCAAGAGCCCAAAAGAAATAAGCGGGAATATGTTTCAGATTTATACACATACCCGGTGATGGGTAAAGATGTGCTGATGATTTCAATTGTGGCTCCGATCGTTGCCAATGGCACGTTCTATGGCGTTGCGGGTGAAGACATTCCGGTGACGTTCCTTCAGGAATTAGCCGACAAGGTAAACATCTATAAAGGAGCTGGGAAGCTCTTTTTGATTGGCAATAACGGTAAACTGGTGGCAGCAACCGGCCAACCGGAAATGAGGGGCAGGCCGCTTTCTGAGTTAATGGCTATGCAGGTTTCTGATGAATACGTGAAAGTACTGCAGACCGGACAAGAGAGAATCAAATTAACTCGCGATCATGTGGAAGCAATCGTACCCATCCACTTTGGGCGCACACTCAAACCATGGGCTGCGATGGTAATTCTGCCATCTCACGTGATTGTTGCCCCTGCCAATGAATTACTGTGGAGATTAGTTGCAATAGCTTTGGTCATGATGTTGGCTGGCGTGGGAGCACTTTGGCTAGTTGCCAGACATATTGCTCGCCCTATCCGGCAAGTTACCGAGATTGCCCTGCGAGTTGCATCAGGCGATCTGACCCAAACAGTCGTGATTGGCGAGCGGCACGACGAGTTGGGCAAGTTGGCGAAAGGGTTCAATTACATGACTCAGCAACTGCGGAGTCTTTACGGAACCCTTGAGCAGCGTTTGCATGAACTCAAGCAGGCAAGTCAGTCACTAGGTGAAAGCGAGGAGCGTTTTCGATCACTTGTGGAAACCAGTTCCGATTGGATTTGGGAGGTAAACGAACAAGGGATAGTAACGTATGCCAGCCCGAAATTGAATGAACTATTGGGTTACACTCCTGCTGAAGTAATGGGCAAATATCTATTCGATATGATGCCGCCGGAAGAAGCGGATCGCATACGTATGCAGTTTTCTGAGATCGCCCGATCATGCCGTCCGATCGTAAATCTAGTGACCACCAATCAACACAAGAAAGGTGTTTCCGTAATTCTGGAAATCTGCGGCGTTCCCGTTTTTGATCAGGCAGGTGTGTTTCATGGCTATCGCGGTGTAGCCCGAGACATCACCGAGCGCAAGCGGGCGGAAAAAGCGCTAAGGGCGTCAGAGATCCGCTACCGACGCCTTTTTGAATCCTCCAAGGATGGGATTTTAATCCTCGATGCTGATACTGGAGTAATCATCGACGTGAATCCTTTTATGATCGACCTGCTGGGATACCTTGCCGAGGATTACCTGGGTATGAAGCTATGCGAGGCTGACCCTTTCAAGAATACCGACGCTTTCACGACCTTCTTCAAAGAACCGCAGTCCAAAGACTTCATCCGACGCGAAGACTTTCCACTCATAACACGCGAAGGCCGTGTCATTGAAGTGGAGTTCATCAGTTGCGTTTACTCAATCGACGGCGAAAATGTCATCCACTGCAACATACGGGATATTTCTCTGCGTAAACACGCGCAAGAAGCGCTCAAGCTACAACTCAGTTTTTTGCAGACATTGATCAACACGATACCGAGCCCGATCTTTTACAAGGATATCGAAGGCAAGTACCTTGGATGCAACACCGCTTTCGAATCCTTCTTCAATATTTCCGGGGACATTATTGCCGGGAAAACGGCCAGTGATTTTTTCCCTCCGGATCTGACTGTGAAATTACGGGATACGGACCTCGCCTTGTTTCGTGAGCCTGGCATCAAACAGTATGAGGAATCAGTACCGTCTGCTGATGGCATGAAGCACGAGATGATAATCAGCAAAGCTACATTCTCTGATCTGCACGGGAAGATAGCAGGGCTGGTTGGAGTGATGGCCGACATCACGGAACAAAAAATGCTTGAAGAGCAACTCCGCCATTCCCAGAAAATGGAGGTCATTGGTCAATTAGCAGGAGGCATTGCCCATGATTTCAACAACATTCTCTCCGTTATCATAGGCTTTGCGAGTTTAGCTCAGAAGGTAATAAAGGATGATGACCCATTACGCGTCAATCTTGATCAGATATTATCTGCATCAACCAAGGCGGCAAATTTGACCCGTAGTCTTCTAACCTTCAGCAGGAAACAGCCTATAAAACCTCAGTTGATCAACCTTAACGAGGTTGTGCGGAATATGGATAATTTTCTCGCCAGAGTGATCGGAGAGGATATTCGCCTGGAGACAGTATTGCGCAAAGATTCCCTGATAATAAATGCAGACTGCGGCCAGATAGAGCAAATCTTGATGAACCTAGCTACTAATGCAAGAGATGCTATGCCCGATGGCGGACTGCTGACTATCAAGACAGAACTTGCGAAAATTGACGACATATTCATCAAGACCCACGGATACGGTGTGCCTGGCAATTTCGCCATGTTGGAAATAACTGATACCGGCTCAGGGATAGATGAAGAAGTCAAAAGTAAGATTTTTGAGCCATATTTCACCACCAAGGAGGTAGGTAAAGGAACCGGTCTCGGCCTTGCGATCGCATACGGAATCATCCAACTGCATAACGGCTATATCAATTTGGTCAGCGAACCAGGAAGAGGGACCACCTTCAGAATATACATTCCGGTCGTTGATTCGAAATATGCCGAGGAAGAAAAACCCGCTCCTCTCTATCCACAAAAGGGAACGGAAACAATACTGCTCGCGGAAGAAGATGCAGAAGTTCGGCAACTGTATTTATTGATCCTCAATGAGTTCGGCTATGATGTGCTTGCAGCGGAAGACGGGCAAGATGCTGTCGACAAATACGAAGCAAACAAAGATCGGATTCACCTTCTCCTTTTCGACATTGTTATGCCGAAGAAATCCGGTATTGAGGCATACGAAGAGATAAAGAAACTCCGATCAGATATAAAGGTACTTTTTATAAGCGGTTATGACTCATATTTAACCGAAGGAAAGGCGCAGACAGAAGAATGTCTCGAAATCATCATGAAGCCAATCATTCCGATTGACCTCGCCAGAAGGGTGAGGTGCATTCTGGATGCTTGAATCAAGTCGTTACCTGATTAACACCTTTTTTCCGGTACAAGGTTGATCTGGAAACACCCAATTTTCGGGCGGCGGCAGAGACGTTTCCATCGCATCCGCGCAGGACGTCCCTGATCATGGCAGCTTCAAACTCCTCCAAACGTCCCGCCCCTTCCCGTGCTTGCAGTCTGCGGCATTCCGTCGCCTGTTCCCCAACCTGCTCCAGAAAATCCTCGGGTAGATGCTCAACCGATATTGCGGTCTCATTTTCCCGCAAGGCCATGGCAGTTCGAATAACGTTCGTCAGCTGACGAATATTGCCGGGCCAGTCGTGTCGGGAAAAGAGGCTGATGACGAAAGGAGTGAAGCCAACAATGTCATCCCCCCGCGCCAACGTCCGCAGGATGCTGACGGCCAGCGGAAGCCGATCCGCCCGGGCACGGAGGGGCGGGAGGGTAATAAGGAGACCATTCAGACGATAGTAGAGGTCCTCCCGGAAACGTCCGGCCGCAACCTCGTCCCGCAGCCGGCGATTGGTGGCACAGATGATCTTGATATCGACCGGCAGCGACTTGTTGCCACCTAGCGGCGTAACCGTCCTGTCCTCCAGAACCCTTAGCAACCGGGCCTGAAGGGCGAGGGGCATGTCACCGATCTCGTCGAGAAACAGTGTGCCCCCGTCAGCTTGCCGGATCTTGCCGATGCTGCCAGTGCGGCGGGCACCGGTAAAGGCACCTTCGTGGTAACCGAACAGTTCAGACTCGATCAGCCCCTCGGGAATGGCGGCGCAATTAAGTGCGACAAATGGGCCTTTGCAGCGGGGACCATCGGCATGGAAGGCGTGAGCGAACATCTCCTTGCCACTCCCGGACTCCCCTTCGATCATCAGCGGAATGTCGTGCCCGATGATCTTTTTCGCCTTGTGGATGGCAGCACCCATGGTCGGGTCGCCCAAGTCCAGTGCCACCAGGGAACCGGATGCCGTCTCCGTCCCGGAAACACGCCCTGTTGCCTCGGGCTTGCGGAACGGCAGATGAGTGATAAGTGAAACCGAGGCGCCGAACTTCACCCGGCCGAACAGTTCCACGCCGCTTCGCAGCCGAAGCCGTATCACGGGTTGGGGAAGAATACGGGCCTGCTCGAACAGACCGGCAAGGGTCAGGTCGAAGATGCTGCTGATGTCACGTTTTTCCGCATCGTAGCGGTTGAGTCCCAGTTGGACCAGCGCAGATCGGTTGCCGGCAACGAAGCGTCCGTCGAGAGAGAAGACTGCAATTCCTTCGTAGAGGGTGCCTATGAACTCCGGCCGCAGGTGAAAATGGATCAGTATTTCATCGTTGCATTCGTGGGCAAAGAACTGGTTTTCGATCATCTGCGCCGACATCCGCACCAGCGCCATGGTGTGGCGCTGGTAGGTTGCGGAGTCGCTGGAGACATCCAGCACCCCGAGCATCCTCCCCTTTGGGTCGAAGATCGGGGCCGCCGAGCAGGTCAGGAACTGGTTGATGGCGATGAAATGCTCGTTGCTGTGCACCGATACCGGAACCTGCTCGACGAGTGCGGTGCCTATGGCATTGGTGCCGTTGGCCTCCTCGGTCCAGATGCCACCGGGCTGGAGACTCACCTGCTGCGCCTTTTCCACGAAGTCCGTATCGCCGACCGAATGCAGCACAACCCCGGTTGCATCGGTCAGCACAACCACGCTGGAAGTCCCGGAAATCTGTTCGTGAAGTTGTTCCATCACCGGCTCGGAATGAATGATCAGCCGCCTGCTCCGCTCGCGAAACCCTGGCAATGCACCGGTGGAGACCACTGGAATCTCTCTGGCCTGCCGCTCCACGCTGACCCTCCTGTCAACGCACCGCCGCCAGGAGCGACTAATGACCTCGGGCAGGAGACCGTCCGGAAGCGACTCCCCCGCCAGGAAACAAGCCTTGGTATCGACCGTGGTCACTAATCGGCTGCCTGCTCGATGTTCGGCGTTGGTTCGCTTCATGGCTAACTGAACGGATTGGACGACATCGACAACTGCTTCGGCGTCATCACTCCGATCATGTCGGAGGAGGGGGTCCGCTTGACCAGCTCAATCGCCTGCCGCATCAGGTCCGACATCCGCTTGATGTGCTGATACGTCATCACCTCTTTAAGGAGCTCCCGCTCTTCGTCGGAAATCCGCATGGAAATAACGTAGCTTTTCTTTTTCGGTTTCCTGTTACAGTCCATAAATATTCCTCCTCGTTGAGACGACTAAACGTCTAGGCCAGACTCCTCACCGTTTTCGGGTGTCGATCGGCCCGGCATAGTTCTGTCTCCAATTTCCGACAGAGGCGGGTACCGCCCCAGTTGAAAAGAGCCGCTACCAGTTGAACAGTTGATCGATCTCTTCGTCAGGTACCGAGAACACCTGATTGTGCGGAGCGATCGGGTCGGTGTAGAAGAAGCGCGGCAGCCGGTCGTGCTGTTTGGTGAAACCTGCCCTAGCGTTGAAATCCCGCTCGGCGGAAAGGACCCTCTTGCCTAGCGCCACCACGTCGTCACCGGTCATGTTAATCCCGTAGAAGGAGCCGAGCATATCGAGCAGGGCCTGAAAGGTCTCCGCCTGGTCCATGATGGCAAAGGCGATGAAGAGGCACATGCCGGTGGAGTCGATGGCGGCGGTGGCGATCTGCAGGTTCCGCGACAACTCGATCTGCCCCTCGGTCTTCAGCGGGTCAACGTCCCCCCCTACCTTGAGGATGTTGGTGGCGATGGCATAGCCGGCGGTATGGTCGGCCCCCATGGTGGTGGTTGCGTAGGTGACGCCGATGCCCTGGATCGGTCGGGGGTCGTAGGCAGGGATGGCCTGCCCTTTGACCACCGGAACCTTCTCGACGCCGAAGACCTTGCCGACAATCTCGGCACCACAGCCGAGAACGCGCCCGAGCGGGGTTCCCTTGCCCACTTCTTCTATCAGCCGGATGGCCCCTTCACAGTCACCGAAGGGGACCAGGCCGGCCTCCATGGCCACCCCGATGGCAACCCCCATTTCAATGGTGTCGAGACCGAAGTTGTCGTCCATGTAGTCCAGTCTTGCCACGGTGTCCAGATCGTCGATACCGCAGTGGCCGCCATGAGACCAGACCGTCTCGTATTCGGGTTGCTTGCTGACGTATTTGCCGTCTTTGTCGTTGAAGATGCCTGAGCACTGGATAACACAGCCGCGATGGCAACCGTGGGTAGCGGTGCCACCCCTCTTGATCTCCAGCTCTGCCTGGGCTTCACCGGAAAGCTTGGCCGAACCCTCGAAAACACCTGTCTTGAAGTTACGAGTCGGGTAGCCACCGGCCTCGTTGAGAACGTTGGTCAGGATGTTGGTGCCGTAGGCAGGGAGCCCTTCGCCGGTGACCGGGTGCTTGCGCAGACCTTCGACGAACTTGCGGTTGGCATCCCGGAACTTCTCCGGATCCTTCGGTGCCCGCATCTTCATGCCGGCATCGTCCAGGATAATCACCTTGACCCGCTTGGCCCCCATGACCGCCCCAACGCCCCCTCTTCCGCAGTGTCGGGTCGGCCGAAGTTCCGGGTCAGTGCAGGCGATGGAGGCGGCCAGGAGCTGCCGCTCGCCAGCCGAGCCGATGGTGATGTAGGCGACCTTGTCGCCGTACTCGCCGCGCATCTTCTCCACCAGGGGATAGTTGTCCATCAGCTTGAGGCTGTTATCCACCTCGATCTTGATGCCGTCAATGTTGATAGTGATCTTGTAGAGGTCGTCACTGGCCGGTTTTCCTTCCAGAATGACTGCGGCATAGCCGATTCTCGCCAGTACCTGGGCCGCCTGGCCGCCGGCGTTGGACTCCTTTATGGTGCCGGTCAGCGGGCTCTTGCAGCCAACCGACAGACGGCCGGTCATGGAACCGATGGTGCCGGAGAGCATCCCCGGAGCAAAGATCAGCTTGTTCTCGGCGCCGAGCGGATGACAATGGGGGTGCACCTCCTTGGCGATGAAGAGCGACGTCAGCGCCCTGCCGCCAAGGCCGGCATACTCGCCGACCGGTTCAAACGTCACCCTGGGGCCACCGGCAGCCCCCATGTCGATGCGTGCAATCTTATCCATTCTTGCTCCCATTCCCTTTGAGTGATTTTGTGACAAGGACCACGTGAATCCTCCTTTCCACGCCTCTTCCGCAGAATCTGTAGCAGGCGGTGCACTGATCATTGACAAGCTGCGTCGCAACAACAAGCCGGAATGTCCAGAATGTGGCCGTAGAAGCAAGACACATGATAACAGCCGACACGTCTGTTTGAGCATGTACCGATCTGGGCATTCAATTGTCCGGAAATTGGGGCACACTAAACTTCGCTAGGTGAGCAGTCACCCTCGCACAAGCAAAGGAATTGCCGAAAAGACTTCCTAGAGGAAGCTCTTTGTCAAGTGATAGCGAGCTTCCATTCGCAGAATAAGGGTAAGGTTGGCTTTCATCGAAAACAATTTCTTCCGGAGGTAATCTGTCATCTGCAACTACGCCTATGACCCCGGGTATGGAGGCGGGAAGCAGACCGGAACAATTCGACTTGCCTGCAGCGACAATAATACACCCAGCATGAAGAGCAGACTCACAGGCTTTAACCAACTGATCGCTACCAGGCCCGAACGACGTGCACAAACTCAGGTTGATATGCGAACATCCCTCCGCAGCAGCACGCAAAACAGCACGCGCCACTAGAGAAGGATACGTACAGAAATCCCTCTCAAAAACCTTCAACGAGAAAATTTCTGATGCGGGAAGATACCGTCTCAATATCCCCGCAACAACGGTACCATGGCCAACAAAATCACGAAAATCGTCATCCTCGAGAATTTTTCCCTTCTGGTCCAGATAGATATGACAGCCATCCACTAATCCCCTAACCTGAGAATGCCATGGATTTACTCCGGTGTCGATCATGCCAATTTTGATGTGATTCTGCGTCGACTTTATATAACTAGGGATGTCTTTGTTTTTATGGTTCAAAATGTCCATACCAATGAGTAATCCCTTGTATAAGCAAAAGATACTTGCAATGATAAAATTGAATCACATGCCGGTAGAAAGGTCCTCGTCACTCTTTTTTCAACCTTATACAGCCTGTAATTCAGCAAATTTTGGTGGATGATCATTATTGCCCGTCAAGACCTCTGCCAAAGCTTGTTCACCCACCTGCCGAATCTGTGCCTTTTCTATCAGGAATAATCTATCAAACTCAGGTAATGCGTGTAGTCGATGAGATATAAACAATATGGTACTGTTCTGGAATTTATCATACATATTGTGTCGGATACGTCCTTCAGTCTCCGGATCCAGACCAGAGAAAGCTTCATCCAAGACCAACACACTTGCTTTCTTCAAAAATAAACGTGTTAACCCGATCCGTTGCCGTTGCCCATCTGAAAGGGCCGTTCCCCTGCCCCCGATAACCGTCTCATAGCCATTAGACAGATTCATGATGAAGTTGTGAGCTTCTGCTGCCTTTGCGGCCTCAACCATTTTTTCATATGTAGCAGGAGGATTCCCATATTGTATATTTTCAGCAATTGTCGCATGAATGAGGAACGGTTCACTCCCGGCATAACCGAGTTGTTGGCAGTAAGAATCACCATAGTCCGAAGTAGAGGGGGACTTGCGATCCATCAAGCAGATGTCACCCATCATTGGCGAGCGCAATCCAAACAGAAGTTGAACAAATGTAGACTTACCAGCGCCGGAAGCACCGAAAAGCGCAACTCGCTCACCCTCCCCGATCTTCAAGCTTACATCTTGAAGGACAGGGTCGCGTCCCGGATAAGCGAAGGTCACGTTATTGAAAATCACCGCTCCGTTACCGTGCAATCCGGCGATCTCCGCCGGTTTGTACTCTTCATCGACTAAAACCTCAGAAACCCTTTCCAGGCTGGTCTTAGCCTCTTGAACACTTCGCACCAATCCCAACAGCCCGAGCGCAGGCCCGGTGAGACGTCCTTGATAAAGCATGAACGCCACAAAGGTCCCCAATGTAATTTCCCCTGACTCAAGTAACCGGCCACCCCAAAGATAGACACATGCGAGGTTCAGCGACAGTGCGAGTCCGGGGCACCCCGATGCGGTTGCATCTACCACCTGAAATCGCACCAGCTCCCTGGCGAAATTGGAATTTAGCCTTGAAAAATGACGCCGGTCCCCGACTTGAGCGGCATGCAACCGTATCGCTCGCAGGAAATTCAGTCGTTCCGAAAGAAAGTGAGAGACCTCAACCATCGCTTCCCGAATTGTCCGCGCCCCCTCCTCGACAGGCCGCCGAAACGATGCAGTGATCGCCAAAGCTACTGCGAGTCCCGCAAAGCTCAAGATTGCCAGACTGATTGAGAGTTTCAGCAGTACAATAGCCGCCACTATCAAAAAGAGAATGTTTTGAATGAAACCAATTACCCCATCGACAAGAAGAACTTGAACCTTCGGGATATCTGCGCCAAACCTGTTCATGAGGTCGCCGTGACGATAGCGCTCCAGATGCTCTAACGGAGCATTGAGACAGTGTGAGAACAGTCTTTCTCTCATTGCTACGAGGACTCTGGTTGAAAGTTTCGTATGAACCATCCGCTTTACCGTGCCGAGGATGATGTCTAAGACTGCAAAGGCCAATAATGCCGCAACTACACGAGGAACCATTGTATAGTTATGATTGCCAGCGATATCATCCACGAAGGTTTTACTGATAAGTGGTGTAACCATAGATACCGCTGAAGAAACTATCCCGAGCATCAAAAGTGATGCAATCAGGAGACGGTTACCTCGCAAATGACAGTAGAAAGCCTTTATCATTGTCAGGATACTAGACTCATTCATCAGCATTGTTCCAAATACCTGGGTAGTAACAGAGATGTCTCTCCAAGCAGAGCGAACTTACCCCTCGCAGACGGATTACTTCCTGCCTGATTTCTTCGGGCGTTGCACCGTCAAAAGCACTGCGCAGAGAAAGCGATGCGAGATGCACTGAAGCCAACTTTCGCTGCAGTGATGCTTCACGGCCCACCACCTTGAAATGCGAAACACCCGCACTAATTAATCGTGGCAGGGCACAAACACCACACGGCCCCATGGGATACGTTTGGCTGGTCCGGCATCCACAAGAATTCAAAAGCCATTTCCAGAAGGCATATCTTTCTTTTGTGTCAATCGATATACCCTCCTCCCCTTCCCCGTCTTTTTCGCAGAAAGGCCCTACTGCATGGGTTGTCGCACAGAGCCCTTCCTCAAATACACATCCATCATTCATCATAAATGCTTCGAATTCCAGACCGGGAATGATCAGAGCCTCGATCTCTTCAATAGTCAGGTGCCGTGGCAGGATTACCCGAGAGACACCCAAATTACGGAAAAATTCAGCGGACGCCTTGTTCGTACAGGCGGCAAGGCTGGATACATGGATTTTCGAGGCGTAGCCTCTCTCGATGAGCTCGAGCATGAGCTCCATATCAGCAACAATAAATCCTGAAACACCAATTTTGAGCATGGATGTAGCAAATTCAGCCAGCATTTCGACGCCACCGGGCGGGTAAAAGGGGGCGTTAAAGGTGATAAAGACGGGCTTCCCCTCGGCAAGTTCGAGAATTTTTTCAAAATCAGCCAAATCTGCAACTCCTGCAGAGTGCGGAGATCTTCTGCTTGACCATGACATACCGAATTGTGAGTCCCAACCGGGGGGGGAAATGCCGCAGTAAAATTCACCCGCGCCGGCTTCCAGTAAGTGGGCCACCTCATCCGATTTCCTTATGGGAGCTACTATTGTCATGATTGCGGCCTGTCATGAAGCACTATACGATCTGCCATGGCAATATAGGCTTCTGCCCAAAAATGTGGGACTTCGTAAAAGGTCGTATTGCCGGACCTCCACAAGGGTACGCTGACATCCGGCCTGGCTATCTCATGCCATCTCCCTTTGCAAGGACGTTGGCATGGCTTGCCGAGCCCCTTGGTGAAACAGCCTTCGTCATTCGTGACTTCGGCCTTGATCAGGCAATTCCTTCCCGATGCGACGAAGGTATAAGGGAGATGCAATACCCTCTGCAGCCCGCTATCGCTAGAGCCAAGAAAACCTCCTTCGAGATCGGAGTCCGTTTCAACGGCAACAACCCCAAGACCCCTCAGAAGCTTACGTATCCGTTCTCCCCGCTGAGGGAGCCCTGTTGCCGGTACCACTACCTGTTCAATAAGTCTCGGATCGCGAAGGGCTCTATTTATCAACCTCCCGGCGCGCAACCGGACATTCGGATGGGATTGGCGAAGAACGTTAAAAACACCCCAATCGTTAAAAACCACTGCGGGATTGCATCCTTCACGCTTAAGCCCTTCGTAAAGCCGGGCCACCCGTTTCAACCCTTTATCTGTAACGGTGGATGTCAACATCACTGCTTCCAGTCCAGCCTCACGAGCCCAAAGACAAAAGTCTATCGCCTTCGTTAATCCCGGAATCAAGTCTTCGCAGAATTCAGAACCGAAATAGATGGCACGCAATGGCCCTGGAGGGAGATCATGCCTCCACGTAACGGAACAAAATTCACGCGGATCCCCGGGCAGATTACGTACATCTGAAATTGATAGCCCATATTCCATCGTTTGCCTCTAGTTTTGCTGCGAGGTCCGCGCCATTCCTAGCGACGGACCTCGCAGCACTCTTATTACAGCGGCATCTTCGCCAACGCCCAGCCGTCAGTCTTGAATTGTATGACTTTGATCGGCTTCACGGTTTCGGCATCGTACACAACCATCGTTGACCCGCCAGCACCAGCATAGATTTTTTTGCCGTCCTCGGAGGGGAAAACCCCATATTGGGTCCCTTCATGTATGGGGATGATTGTTGAAATGGAGCTTGTTTCGACGTCAATTACAACAAGATCGTCCATAACCCCATATACTTTTTTCCTGTCGTTAGAGTAGTTTGTCGTGTAGAGCATAACCGGCTCGCCTTTTATGGGCATTTCCTTAATCTCGCCATTGTTTCCATCAATGCTCAATAACCCCATGAATTTGGGAGCACCACCTGGGTGCTTGCCCCCATAATAGTTGACAAGAATCGTGTCGCCGTTTTCCTGAGTTTGCGGCCAGAGCACCAGCACATTCATTTCTCGATCAAACATGGAATAGGTTTCGACAATCTTCATGTCCGGCTTTGACGTATCTATTTTGTAGATATCCTTTCCGACGGCATAAACCATGTCCTTGTTTTTTAGTTTGAGCACACCGGCAACGCCCAAGGGAAGCTCCACACTGCGCAGTATTTTCCCTGTTTCAAGATCAATTTGCGCTAGAACCGGCGCGGGGACCACGACCTCTCCCCCCTCGGTCTTACGTGTCATGAGGCTTGCCCACGCAGTTTTGCCTGATTCGTCCAGCATGAACCCGAACATGAAGCGTTGCCAGCCATCCTGATTGATGTCGACACTATTCACTACTTTCATCTGCTGCAGATCAATCTTACTAATGAGATGTCGCTTACTTGTGACATACAAATACTTCTTGTCTTTCGTCCAGCCGGCTTCACGGGTCCAGCCATTGACCGGTATATCGGCGATGATTTCATCGGTATCGCTATCGACCACGGAGACCATCGAATACCCAAGATTAAAGATATATTCCTTGGCTTCACCCAGAGCGGCTATTGCCATCAGGCATAACGCTATAGCGGCAATCGTAAAACATTTTTGTCTGATCATGCTTGGCTCCTCGTATGTTTATTGTTTGATTACATCAAAGTGGTTATTTCTATTTAATATTTCTCCAATCACGAGCCACGTTTTGGCATTGCTGATCGAAATCCGGACTATTTGTCAGTCCATCCGGAACCTGTGCCGGCCACCAGCAGTCGCCAGCACAACCTGGGTAATCACGGGCAGAAGATTGACAGTTCCCGATTGGATATGTAGCACGGGGATTTGTCTCCCAGCCGGTGTCGAATACTGTGTTGCATCCGACTGGCATGCTCACCGAGACGTCCTCGAGGGCCTCCACCGACTTACTCTCACCTTCGGCTAACGCTTCTATTTCTCTTGCCTTCCGGTTCAATGCTTCTATACACTTCTTGGCATTCTTCATGATGTTCCTTTCCTTTCAGATAGATTTGCATAAGTTAGCAGGTTGCCCTTTTCTCCAGCATCTGGAGGAAACCCGGCGCCGATATTTCCCGCAACTCGGCGTACAGCTCTATCCCCAGCTGAAGCCATCTACGAATAAAGCTGCAGCTGGTTCCCGGAGGGAGCCCCAGGCGCCTTTCCCGTAGATGATTTTCATAATGGCAACCACCGGCGCAGAGAGTTCGGGCCCAGCAGCCCCTACAGATAGTTTTTCCTCCTGCAGTCACGCTCTCCAATGCTGAGAAGATTTTGGTCTGATCTGATCCGTCATCGAGATCCCCAACCTTGAACGTGTCTTCCCCGACAAGACGATGACAGAGAAATAATGCCCCCTCGACATCCACTGCCAGGTATCCGAAACCCGCGCCACAGGAGATTGTTTTTGCTTGCCCGACATGCAGTCTGGCAAGAAGGTCAATGAGGTTCGTAAACGGCAGGATCCTTCTTTCACGGAAGGTCACAACAAATCTGCGACTTAAAGAAACAAAGGACTGAAATAGCTGTTCTTCTTCCTCCGGACTGGGCAGAAAATCGGTTATGACTGGACTCGCCGGTGCAATGCCGACCTCGTGGAATCCCAAACCCATCAGATGGTCGAAAACCTCTTCAGCCCTGCACCATTGGTCGGGTGTTAACGTGACCCTCGCCCCAACAGGGCGAGGACTGCCTTCAATCAACTTCTTCAAGTGCGGAACAATTTTTTGGTAGGAACCACCTCCAATCCGATCAGGTCTGTTAACATCATGTAGGTCGGGAGGGCCATCCAGGCTTACCGAAACGGCCACCTGCTGGCGATGTAGATAGTCAACCGTTTCAGCATCAAGAAGGGTGCCGTTCGTTGTAAGCGAAATCAGCACCTTCTGCCCCGTACCCTGTTCGCGCAAATGAACCTCATCAATAGCGGCTTGTATCGACTCGATATTTAGGAGGGGTTCTCCTCCGAAAAGAATAAGACTAATCATTTCCCGGCCACCGGAATTGTCAAAAAGGTAACCAATAGCCTTTCGGGCTGTCTCGGGATCAAGCAGTTGCGCTTTCCTGCCATACGACCCGCCTTCCGCATAGCAATACCTGCAGCTGAGGTTACAGTCCTGGGATACCTCCAGCACCATTGTGGTCAGAGGGATCCCTGTCGGGTTGCCCCGGTAATCTTCCCGCACTCTTTGACTCCCCACGGGAAGGAGAATGTGAGCTGTCACAAGTTGTTCGAATGGCTCCTTATGGCTCGGCGAGATATCAGCAAAATCCAGCACCTTGACCGAACTCCACCGGGAAATGAGCTCTTTTGTTTGCTCGTCGACAAGGAACAGAGTTGCCTGATCGACACCTAAGAGTATTGCGCCTTCACGAGACTCGAATAATTTGTGATCAGCCCACTCATACCTCATGGCTATTTTATCCTTTGTACAAAATCCGGTTCTGTCACGGCGAGCTTAGCTTTCCCAAAGTAGATACGATCTCCGCGCCTGTATTCAGCGTCGACTCTCACTAACCCAATCGCCTCCGATTGAAGGTCACGTGACGAAACAGGTCCATAATCGCCGTGAGGGATATATTTACCGTTCCGTGCGATATTTCCTGCCCAGTAAAGATCGTCATCATCGGTTCGCGTGACCTCCTCACTCAGCTTGAATTGAGCGGGAACCACGCCCAGCAGCATATCTTTGGAGGGATCAGAGACGTCAACACCACTGGCGTAGGCAATTGCCTGGAACACGAGCCCCTCGGACGGCAGGGTGGCTCCGCCGGCAACCCTTGCACGACCCAGCGAAGGCGATACCGAGATATAGTCAATTTGAGTAGCAAGGGTAATGGGAATGGGATTCATACCTTTAACGCTTATGCCCGATTTTTTCGGCAGTCCTGTCCCCTTGTAAACGACCTGCAGCTCTATTGTTTCCGTGTTAACTCGCCTGGCGGAGAGCACGTCAACGGAACCATCCGTAAACTTGATATCGGTACTCTTAACGTCCGGGAGCTTGATCCCCTCAAGGGTGAGTGTTGTTCTTTCCTTCGTTAAAAGGAACTCCGGTGATATCTTTACAACCTGTGACGGTGCGTTATCCGGGTACCAGGTGCTCGTTGAAGTTCTCAGATCGGGGGCAGGGAAATGATTGTCACCCTTGATACGGCCATCCGAAAAGGTGTATGCACCCAAGGTTTTGAACCCGTTATGTTGTGTCTGGGTACGCAACTGATGACCGCCATACATTGTTGCTTCGCCGCTGAATTTCTCCGAGGTCCCGTCTTCATACGCCAGGAAGCCTGCAACTGCAAATTCATCACTACCGGTGGCCTTGATCGTAGCCTTTCCCTGGTAGCTGCCCTTGCCCGGCTCATAGCCAAAGATCAACCATGAGCCCGCCGGAGATACTGAAGGTGTCTTCCATGCCTGTCCATACGCGTTCTTTTTTGAAAGATAATCGAGAACGGCATCTGCTTCTTTCTCGAATTTCATCTCCCGCATCTGGAACATGATGGCAGGATCCATATACAGATGGAAATTTCGAACTTTAGACCACTCGTTTTTCGTCATTCGGTAAGAGTCAATTTTTGCCGCACTGTGGCACCTCACACATGTTTTGAAGAACCTTTCCTGATCAGACCCTTTCTTTTGGTCTAGTTCAACTGTTTGAGGATTGTTATAGAGGTTTATGTAGGCGATCTTTTCCGACTCAGCAGGGGTGAGAATCTGCGTTGAACACAGTTCCTTCAACAGTTGCCCCATTTCTTTTTTTACATCGAGTGGCATCCCGTGCAGTCGTGACATACGGTCAACGATTACCGTCCATTCCTCTGGAGTTGTACGAATCTCTTCTATGCGAGATATTTTACCTCCTACTATTTCATGACAACCAGTACATTTCTTGTAAACCAGTGAATCCTTTGTGAATGCCATTGCACTGGATATAGACAGTGCGAGTGTCATCATGAATACCAGCATAACTAACAAATTTTTTCGCATCAATGTGATCCTCCTTTTCACAATCATCAATTTGGTTTCCTGTTTCAAAATACGTTCTCCTTTCTTATTTTTTGTTGTCACACAATAAAGGCTTATTTAACGTCACCAATCTGGCTTCTTATGGCTCAGAAAGGCATTTTTCTGGTGAGGAGTCGTCAACTTCAACTGGATTCTCGCTGGTTTCAGTAGCAGTTACATCGTTGAGCAAGAAGTATGAAAGCGCTGGGATAAGCACAAGTGCACCTATCATGTTCCAGACAAACATGAACGTCAGGAGAATGCCCATATCCGCCTGAAATTTGATCGGAGAAAAAGCCCAGGTAACAACACCTGCCGCGAGCGTGACTCCTACCAGACCGACCACCTTGCCGGTAAACTGGACAGCGTGTTTGTAGGCTTCCGTCAGCGACAGTCCTTCCCGCTGCTTGGCAAGCTGCACGCTCAGAAGATACAGCGCATAGTCAACGCCGATACCAACCCCCAGTGCAATTACCGGCAGTGTGGCCACCTTCACGCCGATACCAAGCATTACCATGAGCGCTTCACAGAGGATCGAGGTGACGACCAGAGGCAACACTGCCACCACCACCGCTCGCCAATTGCGGAAAGTGATAAAACAGAGCAGGATCACCGCACAGTAAACGTAAACCAGCATGGTGCGGTTCGCCTCCTTGACGACTATATTGGTGGCGGCAGCGATCCCGGCGCTCCCGGCAGCAAGCAAGAACTGTCGCTCCTTCACACTGTGCTGTTTCGCAAATTCATCAGCTACCTTCACTACCTGTTCGAGCGTTTCGGCCTTGTGATCAGCGAGGTAGGCAATCACCGGCATGACGGTGCCATCGTTGTTGAACAGGTCCGGGCTGTTGACCATGGCCTGATGCCCCCCGTAGTTCAGCACGTCCTGATTACGGGATATGGTGTACCACTTGGGATTGCCCTCTAAGGTACCAGCCGTGATCTGACGCACCGCATCGACAAGCGAGACCGTAGTCTGCACCCCGGGCAACTGCCGGAGTGTCCAGGCAAGGCGGTTGGCTTCGACGAGCGTTTCGTACTTCTGACTTCCATCGGGAGGGGTCTTCAAAATGACGGCAAACTGATCGCTCGAAAGCGCATAATTGGCCGTAATGAAGGCATTATCCCGGTTGTAGCGTGAATTTGGACGAAGCTCTGGCGCACCGGGATCCAGATCTCCGATCTTGAGATTGAGGCTGACGGCAAAACCGATCGTGGCGAGCACGGCAGCAGCTACTACAGCACCGGTCGCCCATCGCCGCTCGGAGAAACGATCAAGAAATGCCCAGATTTTCCCTGCACCCTTGCCTGCACTTTCAACGGATTCTTCCTGCAGACTGCGCTTGGCTGCGGAAAGGCTCACACCGAAGAAGGATAGCAACACCGGCAAAAGCAGCAGGTTGGTAAAAATGAGAACCGCCACACCAATACTTGCCGTCAGCGCCAAATCCTGTATTACCGGAATATCGATAAGCATCAGCACGGCAAATCCGACCGCGTCTGCCAATAAGGCGGTCATCCCCGCAAGGAAGAGCCGGCGAAAGGTGTAGCGAGCTGCTACTAGCCGGTGGGTCCCTCGCCCCACATCCTGCATGATGCCGTTCATCTTCTGCACGCCATGGGAGACGCCGATGGCAAAGACCAGGAATGGTACGAGTATGGAGTAGGGATCGAGGTCGAAGCCAAGAGTGGTAACCACCCCCAGTTGCCAAATCACCGCCACTACGGAGCAGGAAATGACAAGCAACGTGCTACGAATGCACCTCGTGTAAAGGAAGATGATAATTCCCGCTATCAGGGCGGCAATGGCGAAATAGGTCATTACCTGCATCAGGCCGTCGATCAGATCGCCGACAAGCTTTGCAAACCCTACGATGTGAATCTTGATCTTGCCGCCAGACTTGGCGTACTTCGCCCTGATCTCTTCCAGTTTTTTGGAGAATACATTGTAGTCGAGGGGCTTTCCGGTAACGGGGTCCTTTTCCAAAAGTGGGCAGAATATTACTGACGACTTGAAGTTGTTCGCCACCAGATCCCCAACGACCCCCGAGCGGCCAAGGTTTTGCTTTAGCTTGGAAATCTCTTTTTCCGAACCGTCGTACGTATCAGGCATGACGGCACCGCCCATGAACCCCTCTTCGGTCACCTCGTCCCAACGCACGGCCGGCATCCAGATCGATTTGACCCACGCACGATCCACCCCCGGTGTGAGGAAGATTGCATCGTTAACCTGCTTCAGAACTTCCAGGTACTCCGCATCAAAGATGTCACCCCGGGTGTTTTCCACGACAACCCGAACTGAGTTTCCGAGTCCCCTTAGTTCGCTCTTGTTCTGGAGATAGTTCTTTATGTAGGTTTGACTCTGAGGGATCATCTTCTCAAAGCTTGCATTGAACGCGAGTTTGGTCGTCTGATAGGCAAACAGCAGAGTCACTATCGCGCAGACGATGATCACCATCATCCGGTTGTTGAAGACCAGACGTTCGAGTAGGTTCCCCGATTTGTCGTCGAAGTCCTTTAGCTCTCTCACCACGGGCATTTTGTCAATTTTATCAATTCCGACGGCCATTTACGTTCTCCCTATTCTTTCACTTGATAGGTTGTACCCGCACGCCGTTTAGACCGGCAAGCACCAGCGTATCCCTGTCAGGGGCAACGACCGCTGCTATGGGCATGACCTGATCAACTTTTACCGGCGTAAAACTCGCCCCATTATCGGTGCTCATGGCCACCTGTCCCCCTTGGCCAACCAGCACCAAACGTCCGTCATCCATTACAGTGCCACCGGTCACGCTTACCTTTATGCCGGTCTCAACCTTCTGCCAATTGGCACCACCGTTTTGGCTGCGGAATGCATTGCCGCGGAGTCCAAACGCGATGAGCGAGCCGGGCTTGCCGGTAATCCCAAAGAACGTGCCATTGTAGGGTGTCTTAATCTCCTGAAACCGTCCCACTTGCCGATCAAGCTTCCAGACCGTCCCTTGCTCGCCAGTGATGAACAGATCCTGGCCGATTCCCCGCATCGCAAACAGATGAAAACGCTTAGGGTTATTGATGCGGCCGAACCAAGGCTCCCAACTCTTGCCGCCGTCAGTCGTACGAAAGATGTGGTTGAAGGCGCCGACCACGAATCCTTGGGTATCGTTTTCGAACCAGACGTCGAGGAATGGTTTGTCGGCCCCTTGTTCGATGTAACGTTTCATGTCCTCCATCAGGCATGCATTGGCGCCTGTGGGTTTCGCTGCGGGTGGCTGGTTGGTGGGACCGTGGCAGGTTGAGCATTCTTTTGAAGCCTTGTAGTGACCGACCATGACCTGGGCGGCGGCACGGCCATCAAACAGCTTGCTCCATGTTGCGCCACCGTCCTCGCTTTTCAGCACAACTCCGTCATGCCCGACCGCCCAACCTTTCAGTGGTGACGGGAAATGCACGGCTGTCAGGTCGGAACTGACGGGCACCTCTGCCTGCGTCCAGTTCTTTCCATGATCGTCCGAATAGAGGATGTGGCCGTACTGGCCGACGCAGACCAGACGCTCGCCAGCGAGGGTGACACCGGTGAGCAAGTTTTTTGCGGCAAGTGGACTTTTCAGAGCCGGCGTCTCAAGCACATCACGATAGGCGGATGTGACAGCAATGCAGGGGAAAGCGAGTACTGTCGTAACAATCATGGCAATTATCATGCGGGGATTCATATGTTCTCCTGGGCATCAGGGCATGCGCCCCGACTTACATTTCGCTTGTCCGCTCTGCTCCTGGCGCACAAGCGCCAGGAGCACCTTTTCTGTAAAAGCTTCAGCGAAGAGCACTGCCCGCCAGCGCCTCGGGGCTCCAATTCTTGTCAGGCTCAATGGCTTTGTACTTAACCCCCCCTGTCTCAGCGATATTGCAGTCCAAGGTATACATATTGGCGTTAAAATCGTAGAAACCATGGGTATAGGGATATGGCGTATTTACGTCGTAGTTCTGAACCATGTATGAGAAGGCGCTTCGATAGAGTTGTCCCCGCGCGTCGTATTCGTCACTGACTGATGCGCTCCAGGTATCTTCATCCAAATAAAATACGCGTTTGCTGTATATGTGACGTTTACCCGGCTTGAGCTCAGCCTCTACCTTCCACACACGATGTAGTTCCCAGCGGACATAGTCAGGATTTATATGATTGGGTGTTAATACCTTGTCAATTTTGGACTGATAGACCAGCTTGTAGTCATTGTACGGGATGTACATCTCTTGCTTGCCGATCAGCTTGAAGTTGAAACGATCCATCGGGCCGTTGAAAAGCTGCCATTCATCATAGGTAGTCGCGCCATTGAGTTGGTTGTTCGGCGTGTCGTAGCCAATGTTCGGTGAAAGTTTTGTACGACGCTGCCCCGGCAGGTACTGCCAGGCACGACGGCCTTTCCCGTACTGGTCGAGCCAATCATGCCACAGAAGCATTTCACCGTTATTGCGAGGGGGGCCGGTGGCAATATCCTTAAGCCTGAAAAATATTTCGGTATTCTCATTTTTCTGGTCCCAGTACTGCCAGTCCAGCAATTCAACCATTTCATAGGTCATCGTCGGGCGCCCGGCGGCGTTTACCACCCAAGAGCGGGGATAATGCTCGAAGCTGGGGCTGACATAGCGCAGCAGGTGATTCCACATGGCCTCAAAGCCATCCTTCGGTATGGGGAAAGGGTATGCTGCGTGGGCACCCGCCAACGTCAGACCGTTGTTGGTGGTCTTGATTTTTGTGGCAGACTTGATGGTGTTATCAGTCACATATTTCGGAAAAGCTGCCGTGCGATGGGTCTTGTAGACGTCGATACGGTACGTTTTTGGATATTTCTTCAGCAGTAACTTCTGCCCCTCAGTGAGCTTGTCAGCATATTTACCCATGTTCTGCTGATTAATCGTGAACAGCGGTTTTTCTTCGGGAAATGGATCAGGACGCAGGCCGCTCCCCTTCTTGAATCCTGCGGGTGCTGTAGTTAGACCACCGGTGTACGGGGGGATCGTACCGTCTTTGTTACCTGCTTTTTCTGCTCCAATTGCCGTTAATGTCGTACCGAGCTTCTTCGCCTCTTCCGGGTTTATCGCCCCCAAGGCCGTCCCTGCGCAGGCCATCACCATGCAGGCCCCAATGACGCTGTTATGTAGTTTCATGTAGATGTTCCTCCTTCTAGAATGTGGTTCTGAGCGTAAGTGACAGCGTTCCTCGATCCTTAAGCAACGCGTAGTCACCGTTATTGATTGCTACGGCACCTGCAGAATCCGTTGAATATTTTCCGAAATAATCAGCGTAGGTAAGATCAACTTTGTGGCGGGCAAGGATGTCAGCCGATACACCGGCACTCCAGTAGCCGCCCTGCTTGTTGCTGACGCCTGTGGCGGAGTTGCCGAACAATCCCCGGCCATAGGTGAGCGGCATCGAAAGATCAACCCCGGGAAGAACCTGGTACCACGTCGGAGAGAACGTAAGATCCACTGCGAGCGCATCCTTCGACACCTTGTTGATTCCGCTGTAGCTGTCCCGCCCGATAAACAGCCCCTCGTTCTGCGTCACATGACTCCAGCGGTTCCAGCTGAGTTCCGTGGACCAGGAGGCGAGATCAAACAGCGGAGTCCTGTTGATTAAGCCAAGGGCATTCACAACCCCATGCCAAGTGTCGCCCCGCGCCCCACCAGTCTCTCCTCTGCGTGGAAGATCCAGAGCGGAGGAATAGATGGCCGTATCGCTCAGCAGAGGCATATTATGTCGGTAGGAAAGCTCGGCGCTCGTGCTGATACCCATGATTTGCTTGGTCACACTTACACCATAGAGGTCGATGTCCGACCCGTAGGCCCAATTGAATTTCGATGTATCCACTCCCGGGTTCTGAACAATATGGGCCTGAGGCATCTTGTCGGAGAAATTCCTGTAGTAAAAGCCAAACGTTACGTCATTCAGGAAGTCCGGTGACCAGCGCGCCGCGAGCCCCCAATCTCCGATCGCGTGCGGGTTGATATCGCCGCCGCGGGTTATCTTCCCCAGCCCCGGATCAAGGATAGATTCAGCTGAAGTGAGGAAGAAATCATAGATACCCAGATAGCTGCCTGACTCTGGATAGCGATTGGGTTCCCACTGCAAGAGGGCTTGACCCGTGATCGACAATGTGTTGGTTGGCTGTGCTGTTACAGAAACGCTGTTCAGGGGGCGGAACAACTCTTTCGGATTTACGCCCGGCAGCGCATACGCTTTCCCGATGTCGAGTGGCGACTGGGCGTAGGAAACGCTATTGAGTGCTCCCGTCAGCGATAGACTTTCGCCAAAGTAAAGCGTATGCCTGCCGACCTTGGCCTGGAGGGGCATGTCACCGATTTCGAACTTGCCGAATACAAACGCATCAAGCAACTCGCCGCCTGGCCCTGCGTAGATACGGTCAGTAAATGATTCCAGGCCTAAAGCTTGGTTCCCATTCTTATCGAGGTGGTTAGAGGTGCCGACGGAAGTATTGTTGAGACGATCGTGGTATGCCTGATCGTACCAGCCGGTCCCGCTAAACCGTATCCCGTATTTCTTCTTATAGGAGACGTCAAACTCTGAGAGGATGTCCAAGCGATTCCCGACAACTCCCCTGCCAAAGTTCCGATCTCCGTCATCGAGATTAGGATTAGCAACAATCGCCGGGTCCTGACTCCCGATCCGGTACCCTAGTGTGTACCTGAAGTTATTGTCCCAGTTAACTCGAACGTCCTCGTTACCCGTTTTGATCTCAAAAGAATTGGCAATGTCGCAAGTTCCGAAAATAGATGCAGCAGCTAGGATAGATAAACATAATCTGTTACCTCGATTTACTTTGGTTACTCCCCTTTTAATACTTGCTTTAACCATCTCACCACCTCCGATTTATTTTCATCTGAACATGCTCCACCGTTTCTCTATCTATTTAATTGTTCGTATAATCACCTCCAAACTAATTGTTAGTACACAATAGTCAGTAACAGTAATTATAAATTTTACTATCTACATGAACTGCAACAACTTGAGCCATATCACTTCAAATATCGTTCCAAAAAAATATTTGCTGAATTAATTTTTGTTCAAAATAGTTTTATATATAAATTATACAGTTACAATTTAAGCAGTAGTATATTTGCTGTAACAAACTGGAATTTTAATATTGAACATGATTATTTGTGACATAGAAGTCTCAAAAACTTATAAAGTAGAGACATATGAGTCTTTTACACGCTAAACAAACAAATCGGTGGGCCATACGTGTCTCATATTCTCTTATCAACAGTTTCCTCATTACTTGAAAAGCTTCACTGATATGAATTATTCACTCAAAAATTGTATGCATCTCCGGCAACGCAGAGGGACTTAGATTGCCGGGCATCGCATGGGAATTGATCGTGACCGAAACATCAAAACATGACTGAACTCAAAGCTGTGGCTAACAGCATACTTACGGGATAGTCAAACTTTGGGAATCCCGCGGCAGAGCTTAAGCGGCACCAGAAGAAATCACTCCCATAACCACCTTTCAACCCGTCTCACATAGGAAACCATCCTGGCGACTCGAGCACAATTCAGTTCCCGCCGATGGAGGCTGACCGGACCCGTTTTAATGAGTAATCAAGGACGAATTCAAACACTGTTCCAAACCCCAACTATCTGAATATTAGTAACATCAAATAAATAAACATATTCATAATCAACATGTTACAAAACCAGGAGCATTGATTTATGAATTTGCATCAATAAAAAGCAGAGAAATGGTCAGGCGGGCGACATCTTGGTCTCTATGGATGCCAACATAAGAGACCTATATGTCTCAATAGGGATTAAACAACCGGGATTTGTGAGCCTTACTTGTCTCTCGTATTCTGAAACATTGAAGGATTGAGTGTTAAGGCAACCGCTGACTCCAACCTAACCATTCAATTCCATGTGCTAATTTAAATTGACCCAGATCCAGGCTTTGTGCGGCATGTTCGCGACACAGGTTCCGACTACGTTTCGTTTCCTGGCAACGTGCTGTGATGCAAGCGCCTAAGCCGAACAGCCGCAACAAAGCCAAGAACGAACGATACTGCCGTGCAGGAAGGAAGTTGCCGTACCGGAGACTTGTTAGAAAAATTCATCCGCGCACACGATATAAAGTGGCTTGGTGAGGGACTGCAGGAGAGAGGACAAACGTTTACGGTCACTACCCTGCTACTTCGGGGTTGGAAATTGCATTGGCGCAGGTCTAACAAGAAGGAAGATCTGTCGGGAAGAGACGCTATGGTTGACGAGGACGCACATCTGGAACCGCTATCCAATAACAACAGCAAGAAACAACCTTTCGTGCCTGTCGCCAAAACACATGCGGATACAAACAGTTACCTGTTTATATGATCAAAAATACGCTATTGCACATAAAACTGTACGGTGATTTTTTTGGGAATTCTATTTGCATCAAGACGTAAAAGGCAAGATAGCCCTAAAATAGTACCCTTACACCGACTGAGTCGTGGGCAAAAGGTCATCATTTCGTATACATAACCGCACAAACGAAATTACAATAAACAACATGAAAATACTTTTGAAACTAAAATGGTCAACTACAGTAAAGTCACTAATTGTATTTGGTCTACTATGGGTTCTCCCTCTATTACTTATGTCATTGTTTGCGTTTGATCATTTACTAACGATACAACGCGTATCGTATGAAGGTGCAAGGAATATATTAATATCCAATCAGGCTAAATTGGTGAAAGAACGTTTGACTATGGAGGCAGACAGGCTGTCTAATATCTTCACAAGGCTGCAGGATGAGACGTATTGCCTTGGCTCATTCTCACAAAATATATTCGCTGCATTACCTACTGTCACATTTAGAAATGGTAGTGAGTATCGCATAAATTTGGATGGAACATATTCGACATTGGGCAACGATGGCAATTCGGCTATCTATGCAACTCGTTACAGGCCGGTAATGGATCCGGCAGTATTCGCTACGGAAACGTTGGACCTTCTGTTAAAGCCTTTGAGTGAACGAGAATCCAGAATGGTTTTAGGCTGGATATTGCACCGCGAGGGGTTTATACGAGTCTACCCCTGGTCTGATGGCAAGTATTGGCCGAGAGATAAGGCGCTGACGACCTGGCCCTTTTACTATCTTGCAGATGAAAAGCACAATCCAGGGAAGAGAGGGCTTTTCACCCCCGTGTATCTCGATCCGCTAAGCCGTGAATGGATGATATCGTGCTTGTATCCCGTCTATTCAAAAGGTCGCTATGAGGCAACTGTTGGAATTGATATTACAGTTCATAAGATTCTCCGTGAAATAAGCAACATTAGATTATCTCAGGGATCTTCTTCCCTACTTATTTCAGATTCTGAAATTATAGCGGCATCTAAAAATCTTCCTTTACATGCTTTAGGATTAAATCCATCACTTCCCCCCCATGGACAGGTCATGGAACGTTCGAATCTTGCTGATGTTAGAGCGTTAGCAAAGGAACTCCATACTGACAAACAAAACATAAAATTGCTCGAACTACCTGGTTTCCGTGCAATGGTTGGTTATGCAACAGTTCAACCGCTTGGTTGGAAGATTGTTTGCTTCGTGCCCGAGAAGGAATTCCTTGCCGCTTCAGATGAGAGCGCAAAAAAGATATTTGCCGAATCTCAGAAAATACGACGTAATTTCATGCACATCGTGGCATTTGCTTTTTTTGGACTCATAGGTATAACTATTTTCGTTTTTTTCTATGAGTCGAAAGGCATTCGCATGATATTGAAAGGAATTCGTACACTCGGAGACGGTGATCTCTCTCATCGCTTACCGGAAGATTGCACTGAGCTTGGCCAGCTGGCCAAGGCACTGAATTCTATGGCTAAAAGCCTCCAGGACAAGAACAATGAACTTCAGCGAGTATTTGCCGAAGTAGAGCAAGGACGAAAGCTTTCGGCAGTCGGTCGTTTGGCTGCCGGTGTCGCGCACGAAGTCAACAACCCATTGGCCACAATCTCCACGTATACCCAAATGGTTCTTCGAAGGAGTGACATCCCTTGTGACGTATCCAAAAACATGAAAATTGTGATGGCCGAGATCAAAAGAATTCAAGCGCAAGTGCGCAATCTTTTGGATTTAACCCATCTCAAGAGCCCGGTTAAAGAAGAAGTTTTCCCAAATGTTATTGTGAGAGAGATTACGTCCCTTGTTTGCAACGAAACCATGACACGAGATATAGATTTAATACTCTCGCTTTCTGATGACTCTCTGAGTCTATGCGCAGATGGTTCAGGAATTAAACAGGTTATATGGAACCTTCTGAGAAATGCATTGGATGCGCAAGAAAAGGGAGGTATGATTAAAATTATAACGTATATTGATTCTGCCGATTATACGTCACCTAGCTTTGTCATGGAAATCCAGGATGAAGGGCCCGGCGTTCCCGAAGCCAGTCTTCCTCACATATTTGAGCCGTTCTTTTCGACCAAAGAGGTTGGCCAAGGGACGGGACTCGGCCTTTCGATAGTTTACAATATAGTAAAGAATCATGGTGGTTCGATAGAGGTTATAAATTTATTGCCGAAAGGTTGTCTTTTTAGAGTCACATTTCCATGCCCGGGGGAAACATGGCCACAATAACTGCGCCGCGAATATTGGTGGTGGACAATGAACGAGCCTTGTTAGACGCTCTTGTTAATGCGTTGGAGTCTATGGACTACGAAGTGAAGGGTGAGTACAGGCAACGTGATGCTCTCTCAAATATTCATTCCTGGCAGCCGGACGTGGCTATATTTGATCTGAATATGCCAGGCATGAGTGGCCTGGAACTGACGAAAGAGGCGCATAAGATCATGCCTGAGTTACCTGTCATATTGCTTACAGGGTTCGGCACCATCGAAAGCGCGGTCCAGGCTATGCGTGAAGGTGTGTATGATTACCTGACTAAGCCTTTCGATTTAACCGTCGTTGATTTAACCTTACAGAAAGCCCTGGATCACCAGGAACAAAGACGGCGCTTTCGCTTACTATCTGAAGCAACGGGCCGTGCTGCTCATTTTGAGGGGGCGGTGGGGAAAAGTGAGGCATTCGGCAGGGTGCTTCATTCTGTCGAAGCAGTTGCTAGTACCGATTCAACAGTTCTGATCACTGGCGAAAGTGGAACGGGGAAAGAAGTTATAGCTCATGCGATTCACGCTGCTGGGGACCGTAAAGAAAAACCGTTTATAACCGTTGACTGCGCATCAATTCCGGACACGCTCATTGAGAGTGAACTCTTTGGTCATGCAAGAGGGGCTTTTACCGGGGCTCACAAAGATCGGGAAGGACAAATAGAGGCAGCAGCTGATGGTACGGTTTTTCTTGATGAGATCGGCGAAATTCCCTTGGGTCTCCAGAAAAAGTTGTTACGCATCCTCGAAGAGAAAGTATTTCATCGAGTAGGTGAAACTCGTCGTCGGGTAACTGCGGCTCGGATAGTGGCTGCAACCAACCGGGACCTCCTTTTTGAGGTTAAGGAGGGCCGTTTTCGGGAGGACCTCTACTATCGGCTCAAAGTTATTGAGATATGCATTCCTCCTCTTCGAGAGCGATCCGAAGACATCCCTCTTTTGGTTAATTGGTATTTGCATCGGCTAAATCGAAAATTAAATCGGAAAATTGCATCTGTTTCACCAGCAGCGATGAAATGTCTCTGTAATTATCATTGGCCTGGGAATATTCGTCAACTGGTAAACCTGTTAGAACAGGTCATGACATTTCATAACCCTGAGATCCTTGATATGATACATCTTCCCAAAAGCCTACAAACAACTATTTCCTCATCCCTTCCTACTGAAACCTATTCGGAACTTAAGGAAAGGGTTCTTATGGAATCGGGCCGCTCCTATTTCCAGTCACTTCTTACTTATTTTCAAGGCAACATCACAAAAGTGGCCGACTATTCCGGCATAAACCGTCGTCATATTCATCGGTTACTAATTGCGTGGGGAATTGATCCTTCCTTGTTTCGATAATGGGCCGCTGATAGGGCTCATCGCTAATCGTTTTAACGGGCAAGAATATAGAAAAGGATGTAGTCCGCTCTGGTGCGAAGGAAGGAGAACGTATCAAAGTTACACTGTCTGGCGACAGGCAAGCCGCTAACAACATTCAGCAGGTCTATGCACGCTTCACCTTCTACACCCGCAAGGCACGTCTTCAAGCATGTCTTTTGTGGCACCGGCCAAACGCGGACCGAAGACACTTCTTTCGGAGAGGAACCGTGCGCCGGACGCACGGCTCTGTCCTGTGATAGACATGCGGAGTACGTAGACTGCTATTCGGCTATTTATTGAATCGAAACGGCCAGCTTTTACTAAGGAACATGCTGACTACTCGACATCGTTTCTTCCCCCACCCATCCCTCCCCCGCTGGGGGAGGGCAAAGAGTTCTCCCCCCGGAGGGGGGAGGCAGGAGGGGGGAATGTCGAGTAGTCAGGTTCCGCCTTAGTAACATCCTGCGAGAAATATGCTTACTTGCCACCTTTATTCAAGGAACGTAATACTGCTTCAACATCTTTCAATTTATAATTTAACTGCAGTAGTTCTCCAGCAGAATATACCTTCTCACCTCTAGCAATTTCAATCTGCAATTTAGTTATTTTTTCTGGTATACTGTATTTAATGCTCTCACTAAGACAATTTTTTCCATATAGTAAGCATTCATCCTTATTTCCTGATTGAACTGCTGCGTTTGATGCAGTGTTGGCTGCCAATAATACTACCCCTATGACCGCTGAAGTTGCCTTTTTCATGTTTTTGTCTCCTTTCAGTGATTGAAAACATGGCCTCTGTGATCTTCCATAATGAATTGCTAATCGATCAATTCAAACATTGTTCCAAATCAACGGATCTTATGCATTAAATATTTATAAACAACAAAATTCTGAATAATTGGACAGTTACAGCAGATAGAACATTTTGTTGTAAAGCAAATATTATCAACAACAAATCTTTTTACACATGAGTGTCATTTAGGTCTCTAATTACGGACATATGTGAGCTCTATTTGTCCCACATTTGTTATTTAAGGGAATTTTCAAGTAAGAATATACGACCGGGTTGTCTCTATTGAGCAAATGCAGGCTGGTGAAAAGTAACCTTAGGCTTTCAGTAATATCATCGGGGAGAGATCTTCACTGTGAATAGCATTGATATGCGCAGGTTCAGACAACCTGCTTGAAGCCCAGAAACATTGCCACCCTATGTTGCTTCGGAAAGGGTGCTTCTTCTCCTGATTCCCAATTTCTTCATCCTAGAATTGAGCGTTGTCGGCTTCAGCCCCAGGATTTCGGCGGCGCCATTCCTGCCGCGGATGCGCCAGCCGGTCCTTTCCAGTACGGAGTTGATGTGCATCCTCTCCATGCCTTCGATGGTCATCGGCTGGGTGGTGATCGGCGAGGAGCCATCCTGCACGTCCACGACCAGCGTCGCGCCACTGCTCAGGATCATGGCCCGCTCCACCAGGTTGCGCAGCTCCCGGATGTTTCCCGGCCAATGGTAGTGCTCCATGGCCTCCATGTTTTTCTTGGGAATCCGCTCGATGGTCTTGCCCAGGACCTTGCCGAACTCCTCGACCATTGCCCAGACCAGCAGCGGGATGTCATCCCGTCGCTCGCGCAAGGGGGGGACGGAAATCGGGAACACATTCAGACGGTAGTACAGGTCCTCGCGGAATCGCCCTTCCCTGACCGCTTGGGCAAGATTTCTGTTGGTGGCGGCTATGACCCGGACATCCACGTTGACGGGCTTTGGGCTGCCCAAACGTTCAAACTGGCCCTCCTGGAGCACCCTGAGCAGCTTCGCCTGGAGCTCCAGAGGCAGTTCGCCAATCTCGTCCAGAAAGATCGTCGAGCCGTTTGCCGCCTCGAACCTGCCGATCTGGCTCGATGTCGCCCCGGTATAGGCCCCTTTTTCGTGGCCGAACAGCTCTGCTTCGATGAGCGCAGCCGGGAGCGCGGCGCAGTTCACCTTGATCATGGCGCGGGCCTTGCGGCTGCTGGCGCTGTGGATGGCCCTGGCGATAAGCTCCTTGCCCGAGCCGGTTTCGCCGAGAATGAGCACCGTGGTGTCAGTCGGACCAACCTGCCGCACCTGGAGGAGCGCCTTCTGAATGGCGTCGGACCGGCCGATGATCTCATCGTGCCGGTATTCGGTGCTGATCTGGTCGCGCAGGTAGATGTTCTCCGCTTCCAGGCGGTCCTTCAGCTCCTTTATCTCGGCCAGGGCGATCTGGATCTTCTGGTCGGCCCGCTTTCGCTCCAGGGCATTGGCAAAAATCTCCCAGACGAGGCGGAGCCGTTGAATCAGCTCGTCGGGCCATTCCACCTTGTTGTGGTAGGAAACGAAGGTAATGGTCCCCACGATGGTCCCACCGACGCTTGCCGGGATGAACATCATGGATTTGATCCCCCCTGCCTCCTTGCAGTACTTTCGTTCGCGCCAGCACTCGTCGGGCAGATCGTCAGTATCGGAAATCCTGAACGTCTCTCCCTTGCGCACCATATTCATCCAGACCGGAATCAGATCCGCAATCACCGAAGGCGGCTCCTTTATCCCCGGCAGGGCAAAGGAGTGGGCGAGCTGCAACCGGTCCCCCTCCGGAGACATGTACCAGATGGTGCTCCGGTCGAATCCCAGGAACTCCACGAGCTTCTGCAGCCCCTGCTTGATCTTCCGGTCTACTTCGCTGACCGGCACGTTGATGAAGGTGGAGGATAGATCGGACAGAAGGGCCTCGACCTTCAACCGTTCGGCCTGCACATCCTCCTTGGTTTTCTGTTCCGTCACGTCCTGGACGATCAACCCGCACCCCAGCACGGCCCCGTCATCACCCTTGAACGGGTGACAGCTGACCAGCCAGAATCTGTTTTGCGACGACAGGTCGGGCAGCTGCGTATTCACGACAACCTCCCGCTCGACAAAGGAACGGTCCTCCCTGATCGTACGAGAGATCACCGACTCGATGGCCAGGGCGATCTGCAGATCGAGTTCACCGATCGTCTTGCCGATGTGGCGGTCCGCCGGGATACCGTCGATGATCACCATCCGGTCGTTGACGTGAACATAGCGCAACTCCCGATCAAACACCGCGATCCCGTACCAGGCCTGCTCGAACAGCTGCCCGATGAGACTGAGTTTCCCCTGGAAAAAGTCCGCACTGTCTTGTTGCCGGCCACCTGCACTAGTCATCTCAAGACCTCGACTGCGTTCTGTAAAAAATCGTTTTAAGTATAGCATTATGCGTAATTGTAGCAAGTTATGCTTATCTAATCTGTCTGCAATCACCTTCTACCCTGAGGCAAAAACGTTTTATCAAACATGCCATGCCATTTACGATCATGTAATCCGCTTGGATCGCACTGCTTGCGCAGCAACAAATCGCCGCAGGCATCCCCTTGTCTTTTGATCCTGTTTCGCTACAGTTATCATCTTGAGACAATTCACGACATCCACAGGAGGCATCCATGCTCGAAAGAAAAGGGATCATCACGTTCAAGGGGAACCCGTTCACCCTGCTCGGACCGGAACTGAAGGTGGGGGACCCGGCGCCCGACTTCACCGCGGTCGACAACGGGCTGGCGCCGGTGTCACTTGCCAGCTACAGCGGCAAGATCAAGGTGATCAGCGCCGTCCCGTCCCTGGACACCCCGGTCTGCGACATGGAGACCCGGCGCTTCAACCAGGAGGCCGCCTCCCTGCCGGATAACGTGGCCGTGCTGACCGTCAGCCTCGACCTCCCCTTTGCCCAGAAGCGCTGGTGCGGCGCCGCCGGCATCGATCGGGTCACGACACTCTCCGACTACCAGGAGCGTTCATTCGCCCAGGCCTACGGTGTCCTGATCAAGGAGCTCAAGCTGCTCTCCCGTTCGATCTTCGTCATCGACGCCAACAACACCATCCGCTACATCCAGCACGTGCCGGAGGTGACCAGCGAGCCGGATTACGCGGCGGTCCTGGCCGCGGTGCGGGCGTTACTATAGAAACGCAGTGCATGAACCTAGAAAAAGCAGTTGTCCACGAAGCGCACGAACCGGGGAGGGCCACGAAAGGCGCCTCCCCGTTTTGTTTCAGACAGAAGGACGCAGCTCGGGAAAGGCCCGCAGCAGTTCGCGGACCGCGACAATGGAGAGACTGTTGCCGATCAGGTGCCACTGCTTGCGTAGCGGCAGCGTGGCCGGGAAACTGAACCCGGCCGGGAAGTGGAGGAGGCGGGCGATCTCACCGGGGGTGAAGCGGCGCACCGTGCCGCCATTACGGAGATAGGAGCCGGCGTTCACGATGGACCGGCCATAGCCGGCAATGAAGCAGGTGGTGTAGGCGGCAGGATCGGACGGGTCAAGGATGCGTAGCCCCCTTCCGAAGCGGGCAAGGATGTCGTCGGCCAGGCGCAGTTCCGGTGGAATTGCGTCTTCAGGCAACGGGTCCAGGTATTCCCCGAGCCCTTTGCACTTCTCCGGCGGTGACGGCTCAGGCGCCTGGAGCGGACCGCGGGACGCTGCCAGGTAGTAGCGGGGCCGCCGGGAAGGGACTCCCAGATCGGTCGGGCAGAGCTGACGCTCCACGAGACCGTAGCCACGTTCCGCGAGGAGTCCTGTCAGGCGGTCATGGGCCTGGGAGCCGACAAAACCGGCCACGTTCTCCAGCGCCAAGTGGCGCGGCAGCCGGTCGGCGGGCATCCGGGCCAGGATCTCCAGGATACGGACCAGGCTCCGGGCGCGGTGGTCGGCCAGGTCACGGCGGACACCCCGCTCGCAGTAGGGCTGGCAGGGTGGGGAGAGCCACCAGAGGTCGGCAGAAAAGTTGGTCAGTTCCCAGGCGCTCACCCGCTCCAGGTCTACCTGCTTTGCCGGATGTTCCGGAAAGTTGCTGCGGTAGACGGCAAGCGCTTCGGCGCTCTGATCCAGGGCGCCCACCACCTGCACGTTCCACCCGGCAACGGCGGCGGCAAAGCCGCCGATGCCGCAGAACAGCTCCAAAGCCCGGATAGTTCCGGTTGTTGCGGTCTCGTCGCATCTCTTGGTCACGGCGTCCATTGCGGCGCATTCTATGTTCCCGGATCGCCTCCTGTCAAGGGAACGACCGAGTACGGCAGCTTCTGGTATACTTGCAGTACGAGAATTACTATTCCGTAACGCCTTATCCCCCTCCCCGGCCCTCCCCCTCCTGGGGAGGGAAACAGACACTCCTCCCCCCAGCGGGGGGAGGTTGGGAGGGGGGAATGAGGTTGCGAATTATCAAGTGATTCGGGCATTACGTACGAGGAGGTATCCCATGAGATACGCGATACTTGCCCTCTGTGCCCTGCTGACACTGGGCGGGGTGGCCGAGGCGAAGATAGTGACCAAGGTGGTGGAGTACCGCCAGGGAGATGCCGTCCTGGAAGGGTACCTGGCCTATGACAATACCGTGACGGCAAAGCGGCCCGGGTTGCTGGTGGTGCACGAATGGACCGGTCTCGGGCCGTACGTGCAGAAGCGGGTGCAGCAACTGGCCGGGATGGGGTATGTGGCGTTCGGCGCCGACATCTACGGCAAGGGGATCAGGCCGGACAATCCGAAGGATGCGGCGGCAATCGCCGGCAAGTATAAGGGGGACCGGCAGGTGATGAGGGACCGGGTGCTGGCCGGTCTGGCCGAGCTCCGCCGGCAGCCGCAGGTCGATACCGGCCGGCTCGCTGCCATCGGCTACTGCTTCGGCGGCACCACGGTGCTGGAGCTTGCCCGGAGCGGCGCCGACCTGCGTGGGGTGGTGAGCTTCCACGGCGGCCTCGACACACCGCTGCCGGCGACAGCCGGGCAGATCCGGGCCAAGGTGCTGGCCCTGCACGGGGCCGACGACCCGTTCGTGCCGCCGGCCCAGGTGGCGGCCTTCCAGGACGAGATGCGGAAGGCTGGCGCCGACTGGCAGATGGTCTACTACAGTGGCGCGGTGCACAGCTTCACCAACCCCGATTCCGGAAACGACCCGAAGAAGGGGGCTGCCTACAATGAACAGGCCGACCGGCGGTCGTGGGAGGCGATGAAACTGTTCTTTGCCGAAATATTTGCCGGGTAGCTGCCCGGAGGGGCCTTGACGAACGGCGTCGAATCGTATAACAGTGGCGTCTCATGCAGTTACGCGCCAGCCACGCCTTCCGGGACCCCATGAACAGACCTGTATGCAGAGAGTGCCGTCAGTGACGGCGTCCCTTCCCCATTGCTCCGACCGCCGGCCGCGCCTGCTCCTCGTCTACCCGGCGACCGAGAAGCTGGGGTGGGTGCGCCGCTTCCAGCTCCCCTCCCTGGCCCTGCAACAGGTGGCTGCGGCCACCCCCTCCGAGTGGGAGGTACTACTGGCCGACGAAGTGCACGAGGAGGTGCCGTTCGACGGCCTGTTCGACCTGGTGGGGATCACCGCCATGACCCATCAGGCCCTCCGTGCCTATGCTATTGCCGACCGATTCCGGGCGCGTGGCGTGCCGGTGGTACTTGGCGGCATGCATCCCACCGTCCTGCCCGACGAGGCCCTCGGCCATGCCGATGCCGTGGTGGTGGGGGAGGCCGAGCCGGTCTGGGCGACCCTGCTGGCGGACCTGCTCGCCGGCCGGCTTGCCCCTCTCTACAAGGCACCGGTTCCGACCGGCGACACCCTGGTAATCCCCTGGTCCAGCCGCGACCTGTTCGCCGGCCGGAAGTACCTCACCACCCAGACGCTCCAGGCGAGCCGCGGCTGCCCCTATGACTGCCCGTTCTGCGTCACCACCAACTATTTCGGCAACCAGTTCCGCTATCGTCCGCCCGAGGAGATCCTGGCCGAACTCCGCACCTTTGACCGGAAGCTGACCGTATTTCTCGACGACAACCTGCTGGGAGACCCGGCACGGGCCGTGCCGATCCTGGAGGGGATGGCCGGCCTGGGGCTCCGCTGGGGAGGGCAGACCGGGCTTCGCTTTGCCGAGGACCCCAACCTGGTACGGCTCGTCGCCCGTTCCGGCTGCATCGGCCTCTTCGTGGGGATCGAGTCGGTGAGCGGCGCCAATGCCGGTCTGGCCAAGTCGAGGTCGCGCTCGTCCCACAAGGAACTGATCCGGCGGGTTCAGGAGGCCGGTATCATCGTGGAGGCGTCGTTCGTCTTCGGCTTCGACGACCACGACGAGAGCGTGTTCGAGGAGACCCTGCGGTACGTGGAGGAGTGCAGCCCGAGCATCCCCACCTTCCACATCCTGACCCCCTATCCGGGGACCTCGCTGTTCGAGCAGTACGAACGGGAGGGGAGGCTCCTGCACAGGGACTGGGACCGCTACAACCACAACGAGGTCGTGTTCCGGCCAAAACAGATGTCGCCGGAGCGGCTCTACCGCGGCTGGGTTGAGGCGAGGCAAGAGGCCTATTCCTGGTCATCGGTCCTCGGGCGGGTCGCCCGCAACCCCAACCCCCGCTTCACCAACTTCGCCTACAACCTGCTGCGCAAGGGGCCCAACGACAGCCTGGCAAAGCAATTCAACAATGACCCAAATCCTTGAGGACGGAGTGCCCCGTGAAGCGACTGTACCCGAGTGCCAGCCGCTGTAGGCGAAATGAGCCGTACAGCGGCGGTGCGAGCGGCACTCTGAGCCTGAGCGGGGTACTCCGTCCTCAAGGATTCACGCCCGGATCATCACCAGCAGCATCTTGAACCGCTTGACCGCCCGTAGCGAGTGGGGGTGGTTGGCCGGCATGATGATGAACTGGCCGGTCTCCACGGTCTGCGCCTGGCCGTCGATGGTGATCTCGCCGGTGCCGTCGACGATCTGCACAAAGGCGTCGTACGGGACGGTATGCTCGGAGAGCCCCTGCCCCTCCCCAAAGGCAAACAGGGTAACGGTCCCGATCTTCTTGTCGATGAGGGTCCGGCTGACCACCGATCCGGTTTGGTAGGCAACCAGTTCGGCCATGGTGATGGGGTTACCGATCAGGGTTTCTGGTGCGTCGCTCATGGTTGCTGCTCCTTTCGGTCTGAAAGAAAATGATCAACCCTAGAAAAGGCGGTTGTCCACGAAACTCACGAAAAACACGAACTAAATCAGCAAACTATGCAACATCAAAGTACAACCTGTTCAGTGAATTGCTGATCTGCTGCAACGCTTTATTTTTTCGTGTTTTTCGTGTCGTTCGTGGACCTGAAGCCGTTCTTGGTCATAACCCCTCCCGACCTCCCCTTAGCTTAAAGACCCCCCTCTTAAGCTAAGAGGGGGTCAGGGGGAGTTATGGGCTGTCGTCGTTTAAAGCATACCGCAATTCCAGCGCCATGCCTTGATGCAGGTCAAGGAGCGGCAGCGCCCCTTCCCATTTTTCCCGCCCTGTAGTAGTATCCACCCCCTCAAATCAGGAACAAGGAGCAGAGAATGGCACTCACCACAGACCAGCAGCGCGCCGTCATCGGCCATATAATCGAAGAGACCGGCCTCAAGCCGTTCCAGGTGGAAAATACCGTCGAATTGCTCCGGGAAGGGGGAACGGTCCCGTTCATCGCCCGCTACCGGAAGGAGCGGACCGGCGAACTGGACGAGGTACAGATCCGGACCATCGAGGAGCGGTTCACCTATTTCACCGAACTGACCGAGCGGAAAACCGCCATCCTGGCCTCCATCGAGGAGCAGGGGAAGCTGACCCCGGAGCTTAAGGCACGGATCGAGGCGACCCGCCAGAAGATGGAACTGGAGGACCTGTACCTCCCGTACAAGCCAAAGCGCCGTACCAAGGCGATCATCGCCCGGGAGCGGGGGCTTGAGCCGCTGGCCGACCTGATCGCGGCCCAGGAGCTGACCGCCGGCACCCCGGAGGAGGCGGCCCTTCCCTTTGTCGACCCGGGAAAGGAGGTACCGGATGCGGCCGCGGCCCTGGCCGGGGCCGGCCATATCCTGGCCGAGCGGTTGGCCGACGATGCCGATGCCCGCGCCTTTGTCCGGCGGCTCACCGCCGAAGAGGGAATCATCCGCTCCCGGGTGGCCACGGATAAAAAGGGAACGGTCACCAAGTTCGAGATGTACTACGACTACGAGGAGCAGTTGCGGACGGTCCCGTCCCACCGGATGCTGGCCATGCGCCGGGGGGAGAAGGAAGAGGTCCTGTTCCTCACCGTCGTCGCCCCGGTGGAGACGATCCTGGTCGGCCTGAAAAGCCGGCTGGTCCGGGGGGAGAGCATCTTCCGGCCGCTTCTGGAGGGAATCGGCGAGGACGCCTACAAGCGGCTCATCGCCCCGTCCATTGAGGTGGAGCTCCGCCTGGAGGCCAAGAACCGGGCCGACGAGGAGGCGATCCGGGTCTTTGCCCAGAATCTGCGCAACCTCCTCCTGGCCCCGCCGGCCGGGAGCAAGCGGGTGCTCGGCGTCGACCCGGGCTTGCGCACAGGCTCCAAGCTGGCCGCCGTGGACAATACCGGCCGTTTCCTGGAACATGTCACCATCTACCCCCACACCGGCGAGGGACGGGTTCCCCAGGCGAGGAAGGAGCTTCTGCGCCTCATCGAGGGCCATGACTGCGAGATGATCGCCATCGGCAACGGTACGGCCAGCCGGGAGATGGAGCTGTTCGTCAAAGAGACCCTGGCCGGGGCCGGCCGGCACGTCCCGGTGGTGGTGGTGAGCGAGGCCGGCGCCAGCGTCTACTCGGCCTCGGAGATCGCCCGGGAGGAGTTCCCGGAGCTGGACCTGACCGTGCGGGGAGCCATCTCCATCGCCCGGCGGCTCCAGGACCCGCTGGCCGAACTGGTCAAGATCGATCCCAAGAGCATCGGTGTGGGCCAGTATCAGCACGACGTGAACCAGGCCATGCTGAAGAAGTCGCTGGACGGTGTGGTGGAGTCGTGCGTCAACTTCGTCGGGGTCGACCTGAACACCGCCTCCTGGGCGCTCCTCTCCTACGTTGCCGGCGTCGGGCCGTCCCTGGCCAAGGCGATCGTCAAGTACCGGGACGACAAGGGGGCCTTCCCCTCCCGCCAGGCGCTCCTCTCGGTCCCCCGCTTCGGGGCCAAGGCGTTCGAGCAGTCTGCCGGCTTCCTGCGGATCAGGGGGGGCGCGCATCCCCTGGACAACAGCGCCGTGCACCCGGAGCGCTACCCGGTGGTGGAGGCGATGGCCGCCGACCTCGGCGCCTCCCTGGCCCAACTGGTGACCGACCCGGCTCTGGCGGGACGGATCGACCTGAAGCGCTACGTCACGGAGCAGGTTGGCCTCCCCACCCTGAAAGACATCCTGGAGGAGCTGAAGAAGCCGGGGCGCGACCCGCGCAGCCAGTTCCAGGCCGCCACGTTCCGGGACGACATCCGGGAGATCGCCGACCTGAAGGAGGGGATGGTGCTCCAGGGGGTGGTGACCAACGTCACCGCCTTCGGCGCCTTCGTGGACATCGGCGTCCACCAGGACGGCCTGGTGCACGTCAGCCACCTGGCCAACCGCTTCATCAAGGACCCGAACGATGCGGTCCGGGTGGGGGAGCTGGTGCAGGTGAAGGTCCTGGCCGCCGACCCGCAGCGAAAGAGGATCTCCCTCTCCATAAGAGAGGCGCTGCCGGGGGGCGGGGAGCAGAGACCCCGCCGGGACAGGCCGGCAGTTGTGGACAAGAAGCCTGCTGAGCCGCAAAAGCAGGGAGGGCTCGACCTGAGCGCCTTCGAGCGGGCCGGGTTCCGGGTGAAAAAATAACCGTAAAAAAGGAGTGGATATGATTACGGTACTGAAGGACTTCGCCATCATCGTCGGTGGCCTGGTGACGATCTTCGCCTTTCTCAACGGCCTCCTGGAGTACCGCCGCCAGGGGGTGCAGAAGCGGGTGGAGCACTTCACCCTGCTCCGCCGGCGGTTGAAGGAAAACCCGGTCTTCAAGGAAATCTGCGCCATGATGTTCGCCAACGATCCGGCCCTGGCCGCGTTCGACGCCCAGGGGAAACGCGACTTCATCGGCCTCTTGGAGGAGGTGGCCCTCTGGGTCAACTCCGGGCTGATCCGGCCGGAACTGGCCCACTACATGTTCGGTTTCTATACGGTGAAGTGCCTGGACAGCAAGGATTTCTGGGCCAATGTCACCCTGGACGACGTCTACTGGAACCTGTTCCACGATTTTGCCCGGGAGATGAAGGCAAAGGAGCAGGGATTCGTCTATCGTCGGCAGAATCTTCGTTTCTGACTGGCCGCCCGATTGTTGCCGGTGCACAGGGCTCCGGTTGACGTTACGGGAATTATCCAGTACCGTTTGGCTGTACGCATCTGCCCAACCACCACTTCCACGGTCGCGAGCACCCCATGCCCCACCGCCTGCATCTCGAACATTTCGGCTCTGTCCATGCCCTGCCGGTGCTCCACTACCGGATGGAATGCGCCCATCTGGTGCGGCAGGCGGTCGACCGTATCGAGCCGGACTGCATCGCCATCGAACTGCCGGCCACCCTGGAGGAGCGGTTCCGCAAAGGGGTCGGCCGCCTGCCGGAGATCTCGGTCCTCTGGTACGAGGTGCCGACCCAGAGCGGCAGCCACCGGACCGTCTACCTGCTGATCGAACCGGCCGACCCGCTGGTGGAGGCGGCCCGCCTGGCCCTGGAACGCGGTATCCCCCTCTCCCTGATCGACGTGGATGTGGACCATTACCCGGCCCACACCGACTCCCTCCCCGACTCCTACGCCGTCCAGAGGATCGGCCTTGGCCAGTACTATCACGAATTCGTCCGGGCGACCGGCTCTGCGGAACCGGAACTGGTGGACCAGCGGCGGGAGCAGGGGATGGCGTTCCGGCTGCAGGAGCTCAGCCGCCAGCACGAGCGGATACTCTTCGTCGGCGGCATGAGCCATGTGGGGCGGATCGGCGAGCTGTACCAGCGGCCCCAGGCGGCCCCGCTGGAACGGGTGCGGCGGGAAGGGATCTGGCTTGCCAACCTCCATCCCGATTCCTGCCGGGAGATCCTCGGGGAGTTCCCCTTTGTCTCGGCCATCTACGAGCTGCGGCGGAATGAACTGCCACCCGAGCCGGCCACGGACGGGCTGTCGCTGCGGAAAAAGTTCAACGCCTTCGAACTCCTGAGCGGCGGCAAACGGGAGATCCCGGAGGAGGAACTCCTCATGGCCGCCATCAGTGCATCGGCCCGCCATGTGGGGAGCGCCGGGGAGATGCCGGACCGGCAGCGGATCGTGTTCCGCCTCTTCCTGGAAGCTGCCCGCCACTACCGGCAGGAGACCGGGGAGCCGGTCCACCTCTGGCAGAAGCGGGCCTTTTTCCGTTTCGCCCGCAACTATGCCGCCATCGCTAACCGGCTCATCCCCGACCTGTTCCAGCTCCTGGCCACGGCCCGCGGCTGCGTGGACGACAACTTCGCCTACGCCTTCTGCCGGCTGGCCACCTGCTACCCCTGGCAGCGGGCCGACGCCGAGCTGCCGACCCTGCGCCTCACCCCGGAGGATATCTCGGGCGGCAGCCGTCAGATCCGCTTTCGTCCCCGCCAGCCGAGGCCGGGGAAGGGGCTCTCCCCGCTGCAGTTCCTGAAGCGGCGGCGGGAGAAGCGACCCGGCGAATGGCTTGACGGGTTCGACAACCCGTCCATCTGCTCCTACCCGCCGGAGGACCTGCAGATCGAGGAGTACGGGCGGTTCCTGAAGAAGAAGGGGGCCAAGCAGCTTTCGGAAGAGCAGTTCCGCACCGAGCCGTTCAGCGCCTCCCTCCTGGACGGCATCGACCTGCGGGAGACCGTGCGCAACCTGCACGAAGGGCGGCTCTACGTGCGGGAGCAGCAGCGGGTGACCGGCGGGGTGGGGAGTGTGGTGGTGATCTTCGACGAGGACCGGGGGAGCGACCGTTTTCCCTACTGCATGACCTGGCTCGGGGAGCACGATCAGGAATCGGACATGGCCTTCTACGCCACGCCGCCGGCCGACAACATCGTCGGTCCAGGCATCTGCCGCTGCGAGTACGGCGGCTTCGTCCTCTGTTTCCCGCCCCGGCGGATGCTGGATGTCTGGACCGACCCGGACTACGCCTTTGCCCGGGGGAAGCACGAACGGCTCCTCCTGGCGGCCCTGGACTACGCGCGGGAGAAGCACGTGGTCTACGCCGCGCCGCGCCCGCCGAGGAGCATGTTCCGCCAGCTGGCAGCCCGCCTGGGGAAGAAGATCGTCTACCTGCCGCTCGGCTCTCTGTCGCCGGTGAAGCTGAAGGGGCTGAGGGTGCTTCACATCCTCTACGGCCACGATAAAAGGGAGATCGCCAAGGATTATGTCTGGTAGGGAATCAGGCGCTTCAGGCGAGCTGCACGATCTGGTTGAGGCAGGAGCAGACGGCGGCGAACCGGCTGTCGTCCAGCCGTTTGAGGGGGTGGGGGGCGGCGCTGCGCACCCGCCAGTCGAACGACTTGGGCTGGTGGCAGAGCACATAGCTCGTCTTGTGGGACTTGCGCCCATGGGCCGGTCCGGTTGCCACGGCAAAGGGGTTGTCGGCGTTGTACTCAGCCGTGGTCATCGGGAGGCCGATGACCAGCGACGTCCGGTCGTTGAAGATCCGTGGGGACAGAACCAGAAACGGGTGACGGTCGCGCATTTCGCGCCCTGCCTGCGGGTTGCAGTCGATCCAGATGATCTCCTGCCGGTCCGGCACCCACGACGGGTTTGTCGCGATTACCACTTCTCGGCCCCGACCGGTGAAGAGACCAGCAGTTCACCGCCGTGCCTGGCAGGATCAAACCGCGCCAACCGCTCCTCGAGGGTCATTCCCGGCTCAATGATCGGGGTGATGATGATGCGTCCTTCATCGGCCGCGACGCAGACCCGCTGGTCGGCATGAAGGTCTGCAGCACGGGCCACCGCCTGCGGCAGGCGAACTCCCAGGTTGTTTCCCCACTGTTTGATGCTGAGAACCGCTTCGACATGAGGCATGGGCTCGCTCCCCTGAACTTGTTTAAACGAAGTTTAAACGGATTTCGGAGGATGTCAAAGGGTTTGTTGTAGGGAGAGAATTCGGGCATTTTGTCGCCTGCTTGACTTTACACAATGCAAGGTGTAAGCATTTGTGTAAAGGAGGTGTCCCATGGCAACAAACCTGGCTATTGATGACAACCTGCTGGAAGAAGCCCGTATTATCGGCAAGCATGCAACCAAGAAGGCCGTGGTTAACGAGGCGCTTGCGGAATATATTCAGCGCCGGAAGCAAGCCGAAATCATCGACCTGTTCCATGCGGTGGAGTATGATCCCGCCTACGACTACAAGGCGCAGAGAACAAAGCAGTGAAGATCCTCGTCGACACATCTGTCTGGTCCTTGGCCCTGCGGCGAAACCTGCCCGCTGATGGCCCGGAAGTGTCTGAATTGATTGAGCTAATCAGGGAGGCGCGGGTTCAGATGATCGGACCCGTACGTCAGGAGCTCCTCTCCGGCATAAAGCACCACGCTCAGTTCCTGAAACTGCGCGATCACCTTCGGTCATTCCCTGATTTCGAGCTTACGATCCGCGACTACGAGGATGCGGCGGAATTCTTCAACCTCTGTCGTGGTAAGGGAGTCCAGGGATCAAATACCGATTTTCTCATCTGTGCCATAGCAGCACGCCACAAGATTCCCATATTTACCACGGACGGAGACTTCACCCAGTTTCAGACTCACCTGCCAATTACGCTCCATCGCCCCCGCTACTGAAACAATCCCCCCGGCACGGCTACATGAAGCCGAGCAATTTGAGCCCTTCCCGTAGCAGCATAACCGCCAACAGTATCAGCAGGACGCCGAGAAGGCGCATGATGTACAGGTAGAGCCTGCTGCTCAGAAACTGCTTCGATCTGCCGACCGCAATGGCCAGGACGATCTTGGCACCGACCAGCGACAGGTAGAAACTGGCGATGAAGGCAACGAACGGTGCAAGGCCGATGGTAAGCGACCTGGTCAGCATCGGCGCACCGACACTGATCCAGAACAGGTACGGATGCGGGCTGAGAAAGTTGGTCAGGACCCCTTTCAGCAGCGACCTCGGCTGTTCCTTGGGCAGGGCGATCTCGACTTCCCGGGTGCGGATCGCCTCATACCCCGTGAACAGCACGAACAGACCGCCCGCCAGGGAAATGATCCCCAGGATGTCGTGATAACCGGAGAGTTGTACCAGGCAGGCCAGGGTGACAAGGATGATCGGCAGATCGGTAATGATCGGCGCCAGCGCGACCTTCATGCCCGACTTTGTCCCGTGGCGAAGGGTTTCGGAAATGACCAGCATCAGGAGCGGCCCGGGCGAAAAACCGGCGGAAAGCCCCAGAATAATGCCAATGCTCAAGAAATGTATCATGGTTATGGTTGGTCGTTAGCAGTCTGTTCTTCAATTTGCCGGATGACTTTATACGTCAATGCCGTATATTTGCATTGACAGCATTCCCGGCCATATTCTAAAGGCCCTCAAAGAGGAGATGGAACATGCCACTCGATGAAAAAGAACTGCTTGAACGCGACGCAAAACGTAACATCGGCGAGGAACTGCTCCAAGCTGTGCGAGACATAAAGGCCGGCAAGGTCGGGCGTGTTTCCGCTGTAGAAGTCTCTCCCTTGGCCTCGGCCCGCCTAAAAATCGGGCTCTCCCAGAGTGAGTTTGCTAAAATGCTTGGGGTCTCGCTCCGCACACTCCAGGAGTGGGAACAGGGACGCAGAACACCTTCGGGAGCGGCTAAGTCTCTCATAACAATTGCCATCAAGAACCCGGAGGCCTTGAAGGAACTGCTTGCCGCTTGATGTCCCCTGAATTCCTGTCCGGTCGGCATCAGTGGAAACCGCAGAGTTTCGATAAGCGTTCAATAAATAGCGTTTTGTCATCGTCGTCGAGAAGAATATCTCGCCGCTCAATGCCGCGCACGATCGCATGCTGAAGAAGACCTGGAATAGAGCGGTCATAAAGCTTCTTACTCTGTAAAGAAATCCGAAAATGCGTTTTTATTCGAAATTCTTTACACTTCCCCAAGCAATAGCGCAACACTTCGATTTATAAAGCAATTTGTCGTTTCAACAAGACTTTGCCCACCCTTTGCCCGCCAAAGATTCGGCTTTCTTTACAACTCGGCTATTTCACCCCAATAAAAACACTTAAAAATCAACCCATTAGAACCCGCGCAACTGGCTCTTTTCTTGCAGCTAATATCAATTATCGACACATTTGATTCATAAAGGGGAGAACTCTATGAAAAGAACCGCTGGATACATCGCCCTGGCAATTGGCTTATGCATCGGGGCAGGCACGGCAGAAGCAACACTCATCGGAGATGAAGTCACAGTAAACCATTTCGCGAATCCACCTTCACTAATCGTAGTCACCACGTCCCCGCTGTCCACTACTACCGTAAAGGCGGACGACTCTGATATTGTGATCGCCTATGGCGGCTTTCCATACGGGTACAGGATAAATGTGCGGATTCCGGACGAATCCGACCGGCATTCCGGCGGGAAAGCGACCGACGTTC
>CAYSMK010000030.1:0-62471 GCA_964432205.1 uncultured Geobacter sp.
GGCGAGGCAGCGGATGCAGCGGGCGAAGTGGGCCTGCCAGTAGTCCCACCGCTCTTTGGGGGTCATGGCTTCCAGTTCTGCCAGTTCCGCGCTCTCCAGGGGGGTGAGTTCCTTGAGCGGCGGCAGGGTGCCGGCTATGGCGTCGGAACCTATCGGCTCGTGGACAGTGCATTCCCGGCATTTCCGGGCAATGGTCGCTTCGCAGAGCGGCAGGCTCCGGTCGGCAGCGGCGCCAAAGACGCCGGCGCAGGCGATGCCGATCAGGTAGACGTCGTCCCTCTTCAGCTGGGATTCCCCCAGGAGTCCGGCCACGGCCCGTAAGTCGCACCCTTTGGCGACGAGGGCGAGTCTACCTTTTTTGCTCACCTCTTTCTTGGCCTTGGTGAGGTAGAGGGCCAGGTTGTTGACGCAGGCGGCGGAAAAGATCAGCTGGTCTACCTGGTCGATACTGGTGACGATGGCCGGCAGGGCACTCCCCTGTCGCCGGCCGGCCCGGTAACCGACCACGGCGGCCACTTTGCCTTCGCCCAGGAGGCGGATCGCCTCGCTGCGGATCGCTTCGGTGACGGCCTGGTAGTAGTTCGCCTCGACCAGGGGGGTTACATCCGGTTGTTGTGTTTTGTTGTCCATGGAAAACCTTTTGGTTCGGGGATGAGAGCTTAGGGCTCGGGGCTCGGGACTCGGAAAACCAGGGGCTTTTGCCCTCAGCCCTCAGCCCTGAGCCCTCAGCCCTCAGCCCTCAGCCCTGAGCCCTGAGCGCCTCACCTAGATGTTGTTGTACGCTTCGTTGAGCTCCGGGGTCTCGAGCTTCCCGGACCAGCACTCCGCCTGTTCCAGTTCCCGGAATTCGGTGAGCGGTCCCATGCCGCGTACCCGCTCGGTGAGGCCGGTGACCATTTCCACCCATTTCCCCCCTTCGGCGGCCGAGACCCAGGAGAACTGCAGCCGGTCCAGGTCGACGCCGACGAATTCCAGCAGTTTCCGGAAGGCGGCGAACCGCCGCCGGGCGTGGTAGTTGCCGGCCATGTAGTGGCAGTCGCCCGGATGGCAGCCGGAGACGAGGACGCCGTCGGCCCCTTTCTGGAACGCCCGCAGGATGAAGACCGGGTCGATCCGGCCGGTGCACGGGAATTTGAGGACCCGCACGTTGGGGGGGTACTGCAGCCGGCTGGTGCCGGCCAGGTCCGCACCCGCGTAGGTGCACCAGGTGCAGACGAAGGCGACTATTTTCGGTTCGAAGTCGTGTTTCTGTTGTTCAGCGTGCATGCAAACACCTTTTCTTTAGCCTCATGATTACTTCATGATTACCCAAACCTTCAGGCCTTAAATCTTGAAGTAATCTTGAGGTAATCTTGAAGCTAAAAGCTTTGTTTCCCAGCGTCTAAATCGCCTCTATCATCGCCATGATCTGTTCGTCGGTGTAGCCGTCCAGTTCGACGCTCTTCGACGGGCAGGTGGCCTGGCAGGTGCCGCAGCCGCCGCAGACCCCCGGGTTGACAAAGGCGACGACCTTGAGCAGGTTCCCTTGGCGGTCCCGGATCTCTTTCTCTTCCACGGCGCCGTACGGACAGACCTTTTTGCAGGCAAGGCAGCCGGCGCAGTACCGCTCGTCGACCTTGGCGACGATCGGTTCCCGCTCCAGTTCGTCTTTCGCAAAGAGGGTCATGACCTTGGCCGCGGCCGCAGAGGCCTGGCTGACGCTGTCCGGGATGTCTTTCGGCCCCTGGCACGCTCCGGCGAGATAAATCCCGGCGGTGGCGCACTCCACCGGCCGCAGTTTCGCATGGGCCTCGGAGTAGAAGTTGTACTGGTCGTAGGAGATGCCGAGCTTCTGGGCCAGGGTGTCGGCACCCTGTCTCGGCTGGACGGCGGTGGCCAGCACTACCAGGTCGGCTTCGATCTCGACCTGGACCCCGACACTGATGTCGCTCCCCATGACGACGATTTTGTCGTCTTTCTGGTAGAGCCGGCTGACCATCCCCCGGATGTAGACCGCTTCTTCTTCCTCGACGGCCCGGCGCCAGAATTCGTCGTACCCTTTGCCCGGGGTCCGCGCGTCCATGAAGAAGACGTAGGCCTGGCCGTCGTGGACCTTGTGTTTGTAGAGCATGGTGTGTTTGGCGGTGTACATGCAGCAGATCTTGGAGCAGTAGGAGATCCCCTTTTCTCTGGCCCGGCTCCCTACGCACTGGACAAAGACCACCTGTTTCGGTTCCTTGCCGTCGGAGGGCCGCAGGATCTTGCCGCCGGTGGGACCGCTTGCCGAGGCCAGCCGCTCGAAGGTCATGCCGTCGATGACGTCCGGGAGGTTGCCGTGGCCGAATTCGCCGTACCCTTTGATGGGGGACCCTTTGGGCTTTTCTGTGATGCTGTACAGTTCGAACCCGGTGGCGACGACGATGGCGCCTACCGGTTCGACGATGAGGGTGTCTTCCTGGCTGTAGTCGACCGCCCCCGGGCCGCAGACTTTCTGGCAGACCCCGCATTTGCCGGTCTTGAACCAGGTGCAGTTGGCCCGGTCGATGACCGGGGTGTTCGGGACGGCCTGGGGGAACGGGACGTAGATGGCCGGCCTTAAGCCGAGGTCGCGGTCGAAGCTGTTTTTGATCTTCTTCTGCGGGCATTTGGCCATGCAGACCCCGCAGCCGGTGCATTTGCCCATGTCGACGCTTCTCGCCTTTTTCCGGATGGTGATCTGGAAGTTGCCGATGTAGCCGTCCACCTGGTCGATCTCCGAGTAGGTGTGGAGGGTGATGTTCGGGTGGTTGGCGACGTCGACCATTTTCGGGGTCATGATGCACTGGGAGCAGTCGAGCGTCGGGAAGGTCTCCGAGAGCTGGGCCATGTGCCCGCCGATGGAGGGCTCTTTTTCGACGAGGACGACCTGGTGCCCGGCGTCGGCGATGTCCAGGGCCGCCTGGATGCCGGCGATGCCGCCGCCGATGACGAGCGCCCGTTTGGTGACCGGGACGGTGATCGGGACCAGCTTCCGGTCCCGCTTTACCCGCTCGACCAGCATGGTGACGATGTCGCTCGCCTTTTTCGTGGCCTCTTCCCGGTCCTCGTGGACCCAGGAGCAGTGCTCGCGGATGTTGGCCATTTCCACCAGGAACGGGTTGACCCCCGCTGCCTGGGCCGCCTTTCTGAAGGTCTTTTCGTGCATCCGGGGCGAGCAGGCGGCTACGACGATCCCTTCCAGGTTGTGCTCGGCCACGGCCTTTTTCAAGAGGTTCTGCCCCGGGTCGGAGCACATGTATTTGTAGTCGCACGCGTAAGCGACGCCGGTGAGGGCACCGGCCGCTTGTGCTACCTTTTCCACATCAACGGTGCGGGAGATGTTCTCCCCGCAGTGACAGACAAAGACGCCTATTCGTGACATTTAAAACCTCTTTTTTCAACACAGAGGCACAGAGGACACGGAGAGAGGCAAGAACCTGAACCGACAGGCGTCAGGTTTTAACCAATAAGACTTTGTTTTTCTCTGTGCTCTCCGTGTCTCCGTGTTTAAATCAATTGTTTTTCCTTCAACAGCGGCACCGGGTTGACGATCATGCTGTCAAAGCCGAGTTTCCCGGTCGGAACGCCGGCCGCCAGGGCAAGGAGCTGGGTCATGTAGAAGACCGGCATGCCGTACCGCTCGCCGGTTGCCTCTTCGATCTCCTGCTGCCGGATGTCCAGGTTGCCGTGGCACAGCGGACAGGCGACCATGAGGCAGTCGGCACCGGCACGCTTGGCCGAGGCGAGGATCTCGCCGGAGAGTTTCAGGACCACCCCGGGCCGCGACAGGGTGAAGTTGGCCCCGCAGCATTCCAGCCGGTGGCTCCAGGTGACGGTCTCGGCCCCGGCCGCACCGATGACCCGCTCCATGATGGTGGGGGCTTCGGTGCAGTCCAGTTGCGGCACTTCCGGGGGCCGGGTCAGCAGGCAGCCGTAGTAGCAGGCTACTTTCAGCCCGCTGAGCGGCTTCTGGACCGCGGCTGAGAGCTGTTCCAGGCCGAGGTCCCCAGCCAGGATCTCCAGCAGGTGTTTGACCGGCTTCTCGATGGCGAGCGGGGCGTCCAGGGCGTAGGCCACCTGCTGCCGCTTGTCGCTGTCTGCCGCCAAGTGGTGCTGGGTGGTCTTCAGCCGCGAGAAGCAGGCGGCGCACGCGACCGCCAGGTCTCCCTCCACGCCACTGGCCAGTTCCAGGTTCTTGGCGCACAGGGAGAGCGACAGCAGTTCGTCAACGTTGTGCGCCGGCGTGGCCCCGCAGCAGAACCAGTCCGGCACTTCGACCAGCCCGATCTTGAGCGCCTTGAACAGCCCCCGCGTCGATTCGTCGTATTCCTTGGCCGAGGCGTGCAGCGAGCAGCCCGGATAGTAGGAGTAATTCAGTTTGGTCTTCATAGTGTCTCTTTTTAGTTTATTGAGTTCAGAGAGTTTATTGAGTTCATGGAGTTCGTAGAGTTCAGGGAGTTAAAACCTTTCAACTCTACCAACTCTACAAACTCTATGAACTCCACCAACTCTACGAACTCATTTCCGCAGCTCTTCGATCCGGCTGAAGATCTTTTCGATCTCGGCAAGGTTCCTGTTCTTCTGGTGGAACATCTTCAGTTTCCCCTTCGTGAGCAGTTTCGGACCCAGCATGAAGTCCTTCAGGAACTGACCGCTCTTCATGTTGAACACCGCGGCCAGACGCATTTCGTACTGACGGCCGTAGCTCCGGATGTTCTCGATGAACAGCCGGTTCGCCAGCTGCACGTAGCTCTCCTTGGACGGGCCGTTCGCGTCCCACGAGCATTTGCGCAGTGCGTCCATGATCGCCGCCAGGTCCACCTTGTTCGGACAACGGGTCGTGCAGGTCTCGCAGCTGGCGCAGTACCAGATGCTCCGCCCCGCCAGCACCCGCTCGTACTGCCCGAGCTGCAACAGCCGCACGACCCGGTTCGGCGGGTGCTCCATGAACGACCGCATCGGGCACCCGGCCGAGCACTTGCCGCACTGGAAGCAGCGCCGCACCGAACTGCCCGACAGCTTTTCCACCTTCTTCACAAAGTCCAGGTTCATCGTCGACTGCGACAAGGTCATCTTCGTGTGCTTCATCATTCCCCCACTGGCCGCCATGCGATCATGCCGTAAGCCTCACCTTAATGAGAGCAAAAAGTATACAGCAAAAGACGCGCCAACCGCCCAAACACAGCGAACGAATTGTAAACACTCAACAATTACAACTAGATAACCAATTCAGAGCGAACACATCTTCTAGAAAGGTTCCACAAGGGAGGAGTGACCCATCCAGCCAACAGCCCGATATTGCAACGGTATTGCTGAACAACACCACAGTGGCCGCTGGCAGCAACCAATAACCAGCATATGGCGAATCGCCACAGCGTGGCATATCCCCACAGCCGAACCGCCCCGGCGCCAAAACAAAGAGCCGGGCGACTCCAAAGGAATCACCCGGCTCTGCAAAACAGTCTCTAGGTCCAGGAAGCAGCTAAATATCCCCAAGGATCTCCTGTCGTTTCGAACGGTATTCCTGCTCCGTAATCAGCCCCTTTTCCTTCAGCCCCTGCAGCAGAAGCAGCCGCTCTTCGATACGCTTCGTATCCCTGCCGGTCTGGTCGTTCTGTTTCCGGGGCGGCACGGCATCGGCAGCCGGCACGTTTCCGTCCCCACTGCCCGGATGCACCACCGAAGGTTTCGGGAGTTCCGCTGCCGGGTCGATCACCAGCCAGTCGGGCCGTTGTTTTTCCCCCACCGCGGACAGCACTGTCACCCGTCCTGACAAGGCCGCCGGTGTGGCCCGCGTTCCCGGTACAAAGGGCCTCAGCCGCCGGTCCTCATTGTCCCGCACATCCTCGTGCACCATTCCCAGGATGAGATGCAGCCTCCCCTGCGCGAGGAACACCCGGCCGGTGGTCACCAGGCGTTGTCTGGCAAGCCCCATGAGCGCCCGGTGGTTGCCGATAAGGGCAAAGGCCAGTTCCTGGTCGGCCGATGCCCGGGCAAGTCCGGACCCGATCTGTTCGCTCAGGATTGACAGTTCGTAGTCGGTAAAGAGCGGGACCGGGGTCTCGTCCGGCTTTTCCTGCCACCCCAGCGTGGCCAGCAGCCCCCGCAGCCGGACCTGGTCCAATGCTCCCGGATGCTCGTTCAAGGCATTTGCCGACGGTTGCTCCCGTGGTACGATCGCCACGAACTGGTCACCGGACTGCCAGAGTCTGTCAATGGGAACGTTCGCGGAAACGGGCTGATGTGCGCACCCGCCCACCACCATCACGGCAACGAGCAGTAGTGAAAGAAGTGCGATGGCACGCAGGCCGGAAACAATGGGAATTTCGTGCTTCATGACAGGCCTCCATCAATGAGGAGGGGTCAGGCCGCAAGAACCGCGACCTGACCCTCAAGTGGACTGCAGGAAAGTATACCACATCCCGAACTTACTTCTTCGGGGTCTTACCCTCAAGCTTGTCCAGGATCTCCTGGGCCTCCTTCAGCTTCTGCTCAAGCTGCTTCACATCCTCTGTCGTATAGGTCTTTCCCTTGGCCATCTCGCTCCGGATCTTCTTGATCCTCTTCTGAATGGACTCGGACTGGGTAAGACAGTTCTTTGATGCCAGATTACAGATCACCTTGTCCTGGTTGGTTTCGTCCTGGGCAAGGACAGGAACAGCAGCGGAAAGGGTCATGGCCGCCACTAGTACGAGTGCAATCTTTTTCATTGTTCCCTCCGAACGGTTTGATTGTTGGAACAGTCCTAAAACGGCAGCTTCCCATATCCCATCAGCCCTATGGCAGGAACCAGGAGACAGGTGAAGCTCAAGACCAGAAACATGTAGGCAGCAACCTTTGCCTGCACCTTGCCGTAGGTCACACCGGTCACGGTCAGGCAGATAACGACAAACGTAATATTCATGAATCCCAGATAGGGGACTACGTCGATAAATGTTTTACCGTCGGGCTTCACGCCACCGCCGGAAAGATAGAGGTAGGCGTAAACGGCACAGACCACGGCCACCACCAATGCGCCGTTACCAACGGTACGCATGTCCTCCAGGCCGGTCAGAAGGGCGTGCGCGGTCTGCAGATAAAGGACGCCGAAGACGAACAGGAGCCCGCCGGTAAACGGATCCTTGAAGATTGCCGTCTGAAGAACGGCACCGACAATGACGACCGCACCCACGACAGCGCTGACAAACCCGGTGCTTTTCGCCTCTCCTGAACCCAGGAACAGTAACCCCACCGGTACCCACATCATGCAGATCAAAAGCAGCAGAGCTAACGTCATTTGTGTTCTCCTTTGAACAGAACGTGTCTGGCTGGTTCACTTCCGAATCAATCCGGATGAATCCAGGCTAAAGTTACTCGGCAGTTGTCGGGTCGATGATGGTCCTGACCTCGGCTACGCTGTTGGCAGGGAACCCGCCCTGCTTGGCGTGCTCCAGGACCATCTCCCTGTTTGGTGCAATGTAGATGCAGTAGATCTTGTCGTCGGTCACGTAGCTCTGCACCCACTGGATCTGCGGACCGAGCCCGGTCAGGACGCTGCAGGATTTCTGGGAAATGGCCTGCAGGTCCTGGGCGGAAATCTTCCCTGCGCCAGGAATCTCTCGTTCGATGACATACTTGGGCATAACCGACTCCTTTGGATGGTTGTGAACGCTTCGGCTACCAGTAGAAGAACGTGCCAAGGGCGACGATGTTGGCGTCCTGCTTGGCACCGTTGTGCCACTTGTCCTGTGCCCAGGTGTATTCGGCGATGAGCTGGGTGAACTTGTTGATGTTGTACGTGAGTGCACCGGCCACGGCCTGCTGGGTTTTGATGTTCAAATCCGAATCGTTGTCCGTTCTCACGGCGTTGCTCTGGCCGTAGTTGAGCCCCAACTTGAACTCCGGGGTCAGCATGTAGGTGGCCTGGGCCAGATAACCCCAGTTCTTCCGCTCCTTGCCGACCGCATCGGTTGCATCGGCTCCCTGGATGCCGAGCATGCCGAGCGCCTGGCCGCCATAGCCGGAAACCAGCATGTCGAGTCCGCCGAGGCCGACCTGAACACCGGCCGCGCCGCCAAGCGAAGTGGCGTGGCCGCCGGGACGCACCGGGCTGTTGTCGGAAAAGGCGGCGGTCTGATAGAGACCGGAGAGCCAGGTCTGCAGCTTGCCGCCGGTAAAGGTGGTGGCATAGGAGATCTCGCTCTCGATCCGCGGGACGTTTCGTACCGTGGCCGAGCCGATGTCATTGGTGTCGTTGATGCTGAGGGCGACCTTCACCCCACCCATGCTCGGAGTGGTGTAACGGAACTGGGCGCCGAAGTTGGGGTAGAGGTAACCGTAGCCGATATGCCCCATGGTCGGGCCGCTGTTGACCGGCCCCACGACGCCGACGCTGAAGAGGGTCATGTCGGTCAGGATGTTTTTCGCCTGGTAGAGGTTAATGGCCCGGCCGGCGAGGACCTGACCGAACTTCCCTTCCGCCGTGATGTTGATCTCGCGGAAGTCGATATTGGGACTGATGTCGGTGCGACTGCCACCGTTGTTCTGGACCTGGGGATAGAGTCCCAGGCGGACGGCATAATCCACCCCTTTGGTGGTGGGGGCCTTGATGTTGAAGCCTACGCCCACCGGCAGCAAACCGGTTCGTACCCGGAACTGCTGCTCTCTCTCGCCGCTCCCCAGGCCGAGCATACCGCCGACCACGTCGGCCGGTCTCTTTTCGACGGATTCATACACGCCAAAGACGTTGAGAAAACCATCCGTGCTGAACTGCCAGCCGTTCTCGCCACCGATTACGAAGGCCGCGTTGGCCTTGGTAACGCCGGTGATCAGCATCATGGCCATAATTGCACCATAAACGTTCCTTCTTTTCATGAAAACCTCCTCTACCATGATTAGTTATCTGCCAGGACTCGTCCATTGACCCGCAACAAGCTTCGTGATGCTCCAGGTGCCAAGGACAAACCTTGGCAGTTCATTCCAGTGATGCGTTAAACGTGGTGCCTGGCCCCGCCGTGGTCATTGCCCAATACGGTTTCACACGTGGCAGCAAGCCCAGACGTGCAGTTTGTGTACAACGGCTCGACCAGACACCAGCCTCTTCCCTACGACAGCTCTTTTCCGAGGGTTTCCCTTCCAAGCCTCATCCAGGAGGGCTCCATCGCTTTCAGCACAATCACCATTGCCCAGTGCAACCATGGTGCCATAAATAAAACAGTGGTTTTATGTATTGTTTTCAAGCAGTTAGAAGGCAAGGTATCCCGACCACCGGCAGGCCGTCATCTGTGGCGAATCGTCACAAAGCGTGCAAAACGGCTGCTGAAGCCACTATATGCCGTATGGGGAGTAGTTCCACAGCGTAGAGAATATTCACAACCCCTATTTGAGAAAGAACCCAGCTCGATTGATTATCCCTTGCGGATGACGATTCTTTCCATTCCGAGCCGGAGACGATGGTAGCCATAAAACTTCGTTTGACTTGTTGGCACGGGCATTGCTATAGTATTCTCAGTAGTCGCGAGCCACTTAACACACTGATAATTCGAATCAATTTAATTCATGCCACTAAAAGGTGAGTGAATGAATCACAGCTCCAACGACAGCGGTTTCCTGCAGCACTGCAAGTTTGAGGTGCCTGAAATCATTTTCGGCAGAGGGCTTCTCAGGCATGTCGGCTCGTGTGCCCGCCGCCTGGGGGGGCGCAAGGTATTCCTGGTAAGCGACAAAGGTCTCTTTCACGCGGGATGGGTGGACAAGGCCATGCAGAGCCTGCTCGAAGCCGGTCTGGAATTCATCTATTACGACAACATCACCACGAACCCGAAGGATTTCGAGGTCGAGGAGGGGACCAGGGAGTACCTGCGCCACGGGTGCGACGTCATTGTCGGATTGGGCGGGGGGAGTTCCATGGACGCGGCCAAGGCGATCGCCATTCTGGCGGCCAACGGCGGTCAGATACGGGACTTTGAGGGGTCCGACAAGATCAGCCGCCCCCTCCCCCCCCTGGTGCTCTGTCCGACAACCTGCGGCACCGGTTCGGACGTTTCCCAGTTCGCCATCATCAATGACTCGCAGCGGCGCTGCAAGCTGACCATCATGAGCCGCTGCGTCGCTCCGGATATCAGCCTGACCGACCCGGACACCCTGTTCACCCTCCCCGAGGAGTTCGTCTGTACCACCGCCACCGACGCCCTCAGCCATGCCATGGAGGCATTCTTCTCCGTCGCCTCGACCACCCTCACCGACGTCCATGCCATCAAGGCGTTGCGGCTCCTGACCGGGAGCCTGGTCAATGCCGTGCGCGAACGGACCCCCGACGACCTGGAAAACCTGGCACGGGCGAGTCTGCATGCCGGCATGGCCTTTTCCAACTCTCTGCTCGGGATCGTCCACGCCCTTGCCCACCCCATCGGCGGGATGTACGACGCCAATCACGGCAGCATCAATGCGATCCTGCTTCCGGAGGTGATCCGCTATGATATCCCGGTGGTAACGGACAAGCTGCCGGAACTGGCATGGGGGCTCGGCCACCGGGCGAACGGCGACATCAAGGGGGCCGGCGAGAAGGTGCAGGAGACCCTGGAATCCCTTCTGGACGCCAGTGGCGCCCCCCGCAGCCTCAGGAGCATAGGTGTCGTGAAAAAGGACCTGCCGGAACTTGCCAGACGTGCCCTGAACGACGTCTGCATCGTGACGTCGCCCCGGGAGGCGGATGCCGACGATCTGCTGAGGATTCTGGAGAGGGCATACTGATGACCGAGGTAGCCCGGCGCACCCTTATCAATGAGGAGAACCTGGAGCGTATCCTGGGGCTGGAGAGCTCCAAGATCGGCTTCTATGCCGAGGTCAAGCAGAAGATCCAGGAACTCGAGGCCGCCAACATCGGCCTGCGCAGCAAGTCCAACGAATTGCAGGCCGTTTTCGACTCCATCAGCGACGGGGTCGTCATCTACGACCACCACGGTCTGGTCCAGCACCGGAACCACATCTGCCCCACCCTCTTCCCCCAGGAAAGCCTCTCCGGGAGGTCGTGCCGGGAACTTTTCCATCCGGAGCAGGAGGCGTCGCCGCACTGTCCCGTCGAACGGGCACTGCTCGGCGAGCGGGTGGAGACCTCCATGGTCATTGCCAAGGAAGGACAGATGACCCGGTACGTCGACGCAACTGCCACCCCCATTGAAGACCCGCAGGGAGAGCGGCACCGCGCCCTGGTCTTTTTCCGCGACGTGACCGAAAAACGACTCCAGGAACTGCATCTGCTGCAGGCGGAAAAGATGTCGAGCATCGGCCTCCTGGCTGCCGGCGTGGCCCACGAAATCAACAACCCGCTCACCTCGGTGGCAGGCTATGCAGAGGCGCTCATGCGGCGTTTCCGCGACGAGCCGTCGTTGAAAGCAGACGTCCGGCTGGATGAATTCCCCAAATACCTGGAGGTCATCATCCGCGAGGCATACCGCTGCAAAGGGATCATCGACTGCCTGCTCAGCTTCAGCAGGAAATCGGACGGCTCAAGCGGCAGGGTGGACATCAACGAAGCGCTCAGGGAGGTGCTGGAACTGGTCCGCCACAAGTCACGGTACGACAAGATCGAGATCGCGACCAACCTGCAGGATGACCTGCCACAGGTTGCCTTCGATCCAGCCGGACTGCGCCAGGTCTGCATGAATCTCCTGATCAACGCCCACCAGGCGATAAAAGGTCCTGGCGTCGTGGAGATAACGACAAAACGGCTTGACGAAAAGACCGTTGCCATCCAGATCCGGGACACCGGTTGCGGCATTCCCAAGGATGCCATCGATCAGATCTGGGACCCCTTCTTCACCACCAAAGAGGTCGGCCAGGGGATCGGTCTTGGGCTTGCCGTCACCTACAACATCGTCAAGCGGCATGGCGGGGAAATCAGCGTAGAAAGCCAGCTCAACCAGGGATCAAGATTTACCGTGAGGTTGCCCATATGTCAGTAATGGAAGAACGCAGGGATGCCAAGATACTCGTAGTCGAAGATGAAAAACCGCTTCGGGAACTGCTGCAGATGGAACTCACGAGAAGCGGCTACAAGGTGACGTCTGCCGCGAGCGGCGAAGAAGGACTGGCCAAGTACATGGAGGAGAATTTCAATGTGGTGCTGCTGGACGTACGGATGCCCGGCATGGACGGGGTTGAAGTGCTCAAGCATATGCGCATTGAATCCACCATCCCGGAAATCATCATGTTCACCGGTCACGGCACCATTGAAACGGCCGTGGAATGCATCAAGCATGGCGCCTACGACTACCTGACCAAGCCGATCAAGCTCGATGAACTGGAGATCGTCATCGACAAGGCCATCGACAAGAATCGCCTGAGACTCGAAAACATCAACCTGAAACTGGAGATCAACCGGTTCGAAAACCACCAGGTCGTCGGCAAGAGCCAGGTTATCCTGAAGGTACTGGAAACCGTGCAACGCTGGGGGCCGACCGACGAGCATGTCCTGATCTTCGGCGAGAGCGGCACCGGCAAGGAGTTGATCGCCAGGGCCGTGCACGATGCCAGCAGGCGCATCAACAAGCCTTTCGTCACGGTTAACTGCGGCAGACTGAACGTCAATACCGCGGAAAGCGAGCTCTTCGGCCATATGCAGGGCGCCTTCACCAGCGCCAGCAAAGGCCGCGCCGGCCTCTTCGAACTGGCGGACACCGGCACGTTGTTCATGGACGAAGTCTCGGAGATGCCGCTGGACGTCCAGGTCAAGCTGCTCCGCATCCTGGAGACCGGCACCTTTCGCCGGCTGGGTGGCAACCACGACATCCACGTCAATGTCCGCTTTGTCTTTGCCTCCAACAAGAACCTGATGGAGTGCGTGAACAGGGGGGAATTCCGTGAAGACCTTTTCCACCGGATGAACCTGCTTCCGATCACCATCCCGCCACTTCGCGAACGGCCGGATGATATCATTCCCCTCACCTGGTATTTTATCAAGATCGGGTGCGAGAACGACTCCCGGCACTGGGAGATCACCGAAGAGGCAATGGCGTCCCTCCGGGCTTATCAATGGCCGGGCAATGTCCGGGAGTTGCGCAACACGATCCGCCGCGCCTGCATCCTGGCCACGGAACCGGTCATAACTGCCGACCTGCTGCCGTTTGCGCCGCCCAAAACCCTCCCGCCGATCGCGACGAGCAGCGGGCCGACAACCTCGGTGACCGTTTCGCAGCCGCTCTGGGTCGTGGAACGGGATCACATCCAAAGGGTGCTGGAGATGGTCGACCGGAACAAGAGCCGGGCAGCCAAACTTCTGGAGATCGACAGAAAGACACTCTACACCAAGCTGGAGCGGTACGGCCTGGAGGGGTAACAGATTCACTGTGCTTGTGGGCCGAGTGATAGGCAACTGCCGGTGACGCAGTAGGCTTTTGGGTATTTTTTCCACAGTGTGGCATTTCGCTCCACACCCCCGCTCGGCTAGCGTCACAGGCTCGCCCCAATATGTGGCGTTTTTACCCACTCGGCCACCGTGAAGACCGAGCAGGTATGACCGTAACTGCCCCGGCACCGACGGCGCCATCCATATCCAGAGCGCTCGTTCCTCTGGCGAGAAAGCGACGTGCAGGATGACCCCGATCGAGATCCCCGACATGCTCCGCAATGAAGGGTTGTGCCCACCCAAGACCCTCACCCTCTCCATCACCGGCAGTTGCAACATCACCTGTCGTCACTGCTGGGTCGATGCGGGCACGACCACAGCGACCGGCCACGCTCCGGAACCGGTGCTCCGCCGGTTGATTACCGAATTTGCCGCAGTTGCCGGCACCGGCATCCGTTTGACCGGCGGCGAACCGCTCTGCCATCCCGGCTGGCTGGGGCTTGTCAGGCTGGCGCGCACGACCGGCTTCAGCAGCATCACGTTGCAGACCAACGCCATGCTCGTCACCGACAGAGAGGTATCGGCACTCCGCGCACTGGACTTTCCGGGCCTCACCATCCAGGTCAGCCTGGATGGTGCTACGGCACCGGCCCACGATCTGGCACGGGGCAACGGTTCCCACAGGGCCGCGCTGGAGGGAATTCACCGGCTCGTTGCCGGGGGACTGGGGCCACGACTCGCCATCTTCTTCACCGAAATGCGCCACAACCTGGCAGAGATCCCGGCCCTGCTGCAACTTGCCGACGATATGTCGATCAGCACAGTCACCACCGGCACGCTTGTCCGCTGCGGCCGTGCCGAGGACTCAGCGGCGGTCGCACCGCCCGACCCTGCCCAGTTCCTGGAACTGCTGGACCGTTACGACAGCGATCCGGATTTTCGCGAGCGTTATGATCGGATCGGGACCGTGGCCGCCCTGGAGTGGCGCAAGGCCACTCCCCGCACCGAATGCTGCACGTTCGTCGAGAACCCCTATCTGACCCCCGACGGCACGCTCTTTCCCTGCCTCCTTTGCCATGCTCCGCAGTTCTCCGTAACAGGGGTTTTCGAAAAGGGGTTGACTGCCGCCTTCATGGAAGGGGCGCCCCTCTGGTCCTCCCTGCGCCAGACGAGCAGCCATCGAGCCGATACGCTGGCAGGATGCCTGGATTGCCCCGAACGGCAAGTCTGCGCGGGCGGCTGCATGGGACGGGCGTGGGGGAGCTGCGGAGATCTCCGGGCGCCGGACGACCGCTGCCAGGCAAGAAAAACCATCTCCCGACGAAAACTGCCGGGCAAAGGCAGCTGAACCAGGCTATTTCATCCTATTTGCTCCGGCGAATAAACATGTAAACCCCACGTTGGGTGCCCTGACTGGGCGGGCACAAGACCCGCCCCTACGTTGGTATGCTTATGCACCGGATCAACAGAAAAGGCCGTAGTCCACGAAACGCACGAAATACACGAACAAAAAGAGCAGAATAGCATCCTGACAGTCGAATCGGTTCGGCGAATTGCTTATTTGCTGCAATGCCCTATTTTTTCGTGTTTTTTCGTGTCGTTCGTGGACAGAAAAGGTTTTCAGGTGCATGTGCCTCTCTGCCTGGTTGTTAGCTCTTAGTACCGTCCGCAGTTCCCTCTCACACCACCACAAGTTCCGTATCGCGGCGAAATTCCCCGGTGGGGATAATTTCCACGCCCCCAACAGGGGCCGTCTAATAAAAAACTGTTTCCTAATTCCCCGAACCATCTCCTCCCCATCCTCGCCCAAAATGTGCCAATCACCCGTAACAGCCCGATTTCAAACCATTGTTTCAACATGGCATCAGAGTTGCTAAAGGGGATATAGACAACGCAACACGCAGTACCCAAAGAGCATGTTTCCTGAAAGCAGGAATAATCATAAAACCCGGTTATCAAGGAGGTGAGACGACTCAGCAAAGAGTCTCATGACGCAGGGACACATCACAATCAGCGCAATCAATTGCAGCACAAAAAAAAGATGAGCACACACCACCAAAGGAGGAAGTACAGATGCCACATTTCAGAGATGTAAAGCGGACCCTTACCCAGCAGCGGACTGAGTACCCGATCAAAATGCAGCACGCCTATCCTTCTGTAAATATCGGCTGGGGCGCCCATACCATGGTCGGCAACGACGCCAAGGCGCTCGGCATCAATAACGCCCTGATCGTCACCACCGGCCTGCGCGGCACCGGCATCGTCGAGGCCATCCAGGGTGTCCTCAAGCACGCCGGCGTGGCCTCGGAAGTCTTCGACAAGGCGACTCCGAACCCGAAAGACCATGAAGTCATGGAAGGCGCCAAGGCACTTGCCTCCGGCAAATTCGACGGCATGATCACCCTGGGCGGCGGCAGCTCCCATGACTGCGGCAAGGCCATCAAGCTGGTCTACAGCCACGACGGCCAGGACGTCCGGACCTTCGAAGGCGCCTTCAAGGCGACCAAGAAGAACAAGATCCCCCACCTGGCCATCAACACCACCTCGGGCACCGGTTCGGAAGTCTCCTGCTTCTCGATCATCAACCACACCGAGAAGATGTACAAAATGGCCCTCTTCGATCCGAACTGTACGCCGAGCAAGTCCGTTAACGATCCCCTGATCCATCAGTGCATGACCCAGGAACTCGTTGCCTATACCGGTATGGACGCGCTGACCCACGCTGTCGAAGCTATCGCTTCCCGCCTCTGCGTGCAGTCCGCTTACGGCCCGGGCCTCTGGGCGATCACCGAAATCTTCCAGAACCTGCGTCAGTCCGCCGCCAACCGTAACAACGACAGGGCCGTCGAGCAGATGGTCTGGGCTGAAATGGCAGCTGCCTACAGCTTCAACAGCGCCGGTCTCGGCATCGTTCACAGTATGGCACACGCCATGGGCGGTCTGTACGATGCTCCGCACGGCCTCTGCAACGCCATCGCTCTGGTAGACGTATGCCGCTACAACCTGCCGGCCTGCCCCGAGCGCTTCAAGATGATGGCCAAAGCAGCCGACATCGATGTTGCCGGACTGTCCGATTACAAGGCCGGCGAGAAGTTCATCGATGCCATCCAGGAGCTCAAGGACGAGCTGTTCATTACCCAGCGCTTTGCGGACCTCGGTCTGCAGGAAAAAGATCTCGACGGCCTGTCCAAGTTCGCGGCCGCCGACATCTGCTCCGAGGGGAACCCGAAGGACGTGGGCTTCCACGAAATGCGCGCCGTATTCAAAGGCTGCATGTAACAGGCAGGTTGGACATATGGAAGTAAGCTGAAGTGAGGTGCCGCTGGGCCCGGAGATAATGACTCTTCTCCGGGCGCCAGCGGCGCTTTCACATCATCGGGGTATAATTAAGGCAGGCAGGCGTTGTTGGATCTTACCGAAACGAGGTAGCTCATGATCACCGAACAAGGGGTTAAAGACCTTCTCCGTCGCGGTGGCTACATTGCCGACGAAACCATCTCCACCGCCGTGTTTCTCGCCCTCCGGATGGAGAAGCCGATCCTCATCGAAGGGCCGCCCGGCGTCGGCAAGACCGGCCTGGCCAAGACGCTGTCCGAGGTAATGGACTTTCCCCTGGTACGGCTCCAGTGCTACGAAGGGATCGACGAGGGAAAGGCGCTCTATGACTGGGAATACGGCAAGCAGCTGCTCTACACACAGCTCCTGCGCACCCAGCTGGACAGCTACCTCTCCGAATCTGCCGACCTGCGGGCAGCAGTGGAACGCCTCTCGGCGGAGGAAAGTCTCTTCTTCTCCCTGAACTTTCTCGTGCAGCGACCGATCCTGCGCAGTTTCCTCTCGGACAAACGGTCCCTCCTCCTGATCGACGAGATCGACCGTTCCGGCGACGAGTTCGAGGCGCTGCTCCTGGAATGCCTGAGCGATTTCCAGGTCTCGGTTCCCGAGCTCGGGGTGATTCCGGCAAAGAACAGACCGCTGGCGATCCTGACCAGCAACGGCACCCGCATGATCTCCGATGCGCTCAGGCGGCGCTGCCTCTATCTCTATATCGGCTATCCCGAATTCGATCGGGAGGTGGCCATCGTCCGCTCCCGCTTTCCCGAGTTGTGCGAGGGACTCGCCCGCCAGATGGTCGAATTTCTCCGCCAGGTCCGAGAACTGAATCTGCGCAAACCACCCAGCGTCTCCGAGACCCTCGACTGGGCCCAGGTGCTCTCCATCCTCCACACGGAACAGCTGACGCCGGCAGTGGTTGCCAATACGGTTGGGGTGATCGCCAAACACCAGGCAGACCTGCAGCAGGTGACCGACCTGGCGGCACAGGTTTTGAGATAGGGATACAATCAGGACCAGAAGCGTTCAGCCTCACGATTCCTTCAAGATGACGCATGATTTATAAAGATTGATGATTCAAAATCCGGGTAATCGTGAGGCAAAAGAGTTTTTTGGGGTCGGAGTAATACCATGGAACGGATCATCACCAGATTTGTCACGGCGTTGCGGGAGCGGGGAATCAGGGTTTCCCCCGGTGAGAGCCTCGATGCCGTGCAGGCCCTTGCCTTTGGCGGCCTTTCGGGGCGGGAATCGGTCAAGGCGCTGTTGCGCCTGACCCTGGTGAAGAACGTCAACGACATTCCCGCCTTCGACCAGGTCTTTGACCGGTTTTTCAGCAGCAGTCAGCCGGGCGCAGCGGGACCAGATGCCGTGGAATTCCTGAGTGCCATGATCCATATCGTCGAAGGGGAACAGCTCAAGGCGGCGGAACATCGAGCAGAGGAAAAAGACGAGCCCCTGCTCGTGACAGACGAGGAGTTCTCGGCCGAGGACCTGGAAAACCTGGCAGGGATGGAAGAGAGCGATGACGCTGCCGCCGGCGCGGAGGTCATGGTACAGCTCGACGGCTATCGCGGTAAGATGGAGGCACCGATGCCGGCGGATTATTACCTGAAGAGTCCGCCAACCGTTGCCTTCAACCAGAATCTTGGCACCGGCAAGCAGATCGTGTTCACCCCCGAGGAACTGGCCGACATGCAGGAGGTGGTCTGCCGGATGCTCGTGCGGATCCGCAAGGACGTCCAGCGGATGAAGGAGATGGAGAGCCGCGGCAAGCTCCATGTCATCAGGACGATCCAGAAGAACTACCGGCACGGCATGGTCCCGTTCCTGCTGTCATTACGGCGCAAGCGAAAGGAAAAACCGCGGCTCGTCGTGTTCTGCGACGTCAGCTACTCGGTCAGCCACGCCACCCGCTTCATGCTGCTCCTGCTCCACACCCTTCAGAACCGGGTGATGGATGTACGCAGCTTCGTCTTCAACAAGGAGGTGGCGGAAATTACCGACCTGCTCCGCAACATGCCGGTCAACTGCCTGCTGGAGAACATCGACAAGGGTGACATCATCAACCTGGACGACAACAGCGATTACGGCAACGTCTTTGTGACCTTCAAGAAGAAGCACCTGGAGAGCATGCGCGGCAAGCCGGCGATCATCATCATGGGTGACGGCCGCAACAACTACAACGATGCGAACGACTGGGCTCTGGAGGAGATCCGGGAGAAGGCCGGTTACCTGCTCTGGCTGACTCCGGAGGAGCGGGATATCTGGCGTCGGGGGGACTGCCTGATGGAACTGTACGGCTCGTACTGCGACCGGGTGGAGGTAGTGAGGGATGTGGACGAGTTGAGCCGGGTGGTGGAGGACCTTTTCTGTACGCTCTACGACCACCACGATACCCGGGCATGGCGGAGACGCTGCCGGGAAACAAGGGCCGCGGAACTCTCAGAAGACCTCACGTACTATAACCTGCCTAAATCGACCGACAGCCCCAATCGGACCCAGTTCAGCCCAAGCAGCAGGGAATGGCGCGAACGGTACGGCACCCCTTATTACAAAAGGGGCTAACAAAGAGGAAACCAGGTTGAAACTGCTGAGCGAATTCAGGGCACACCAGGCCGAACTGGAAACGAAGATCGAAGAGTTGCGCCGGTCCCGGGAAGAGCTGGAGGCATCGCGCAACAAGTACGCCCTGCTGTACGATTTTGCCCCGGTGGGCTATTTCACCTTCGACCGCGAGGGGACCATCCAGTCGGTAAACCTCTTTGGCGAGCGCCTGCTGGGGATCGTCCGGAGCGACCTTATCGGCCGGCGCTTCGAATCATTCGTCGCCGACGAGGACTGTTTCGTATTCAGCAACTACCTGCACACGGTCTTCAGGTCCCCTGTCAAGGAAACCTGCCGGCTGCGGCTCTCACCGGGCGACAACCGGCCGCTCTACGTGCGGATCGAGGCCATGGTCACCGCATCGGGCGAAGAGTGCCTTGCCGTACTGGTGGATATCACCGAAAAAAAGAAGGCCGAACAGGCCCTGTCGGAGAGCGAATACAACCTGGCCAAGGCCCAGTCCATGACCCATGTGGGGTCCTGGAGCTTCGATCCGGTCAGTGGCGAGGTGAACGCCTCGGACGAACTGTTGCGCATCATGAGGCTCAACCGGGAAGAGACGACCCAGGAGGCATTCGCCGGCGTGGTCCACCCGGAGGACATGGAAGCGGTCGTGGGAAACCTGCAGTTGGGTGTCGAGCACGGCAAGAGCTACGAGATCGAGCACCGCCTGCAGTTCGACGACGGAACCTCCCGGTGGGTCTATACCATCGTCGAGCCTGCGGTGAACAGTGCCGGCAAGGTGGTACGGCTCTACGGCACGACCCAGGACATCACCGAGCGCAAGCAGGCCGAGGTGGAACTGCGCAACAAAACCAACGAACTGCAGGCGATCTTCGACTCCATCAGCGACGGCATCGTGGTGTACGACCATGACGGCCAGGTGCAGCACCACAACCTGATCGGTCCGCAGCTCTACCCCAGGGAGATCCGGTCCGGCAGTTCCTGTCGGGAGCTCTTCCATCCCGAATCGCCTGCCATGTCGTACGACTGCCCGGTGGAACGGGCGATCAGGGGAGAACGGGTGGAGACCTCCCATGTCTCGGTGCTTGACGGTCACCGGACCCAGTACGTGGACATCACCGCCACCCCCATCCGGGACGCCTTGGGAGAGAGGAACCGGGCGCTGCTTTTTTTCCGTGATGTCTCCCAGAAGCGGTTGCAGGAGATGCACCTGATCCAGACCGAGAAGATGTCCAGCATCGGCGTACTGGCCACCGGCATCGCCCACGAGATCAACAACCCGCTCACCTCGGTGGCCGGCTGCGCCGAAGCACTGCTGCGCCGTTTCCGCGACGAGCCGGCCCTGAAGAGCGACAGCCGGCTGGACGTCTTTCCCCACTATCTGGAGGTGATCGTCAGGGAGTCATACCGCTGCAAGGGGATCATCGACCATCTGCTCAGCTTCGGCAGGAAGTCGGACGGCACGCTGTCGCTGGTGGACATGAACGAGGTGCTCAGGGAGATCCTCGCCCTCTTGCGGCACCACCCGGTCTATCGCCAGATCGACGTGGCCACCGACCTGCGGGCAGATCTCCCGCGGGTCATGGGTGATCCGTCCGGACTGCGCCAGGTCTGCATGAACCTGCTGGTCAACGCCCACCAGGCGATCACCGGCAATGGTCAGGTGACGGTGACGACGACCCTTACCGATGACGCCATGGTCGCCATCAGGATCGACGACACCGGCTGCGGGATCGCCCAGGACACCATCGACCGGATATGGGACCCATTCTTCTCCACCAAGGAGGTGGGCAAGGGGATCGGCCTCGGCCTGGCGCTGACCTACGACATCGTCAAGCGCCACGGCGGCGAGATCCAGGTGGAAAGCGTGCTTGGCAAGGGCTCCCTGTTCACGATGCTGCTGCCGGCCAGCGGCCACTCAGGACCGGCCGACGATCACAGCACCCCGGACAAGGCTGAACAACAGTGACTTCGTACCATTACCCGCTCGGGGCAGAGAAACAGATACGGGTCCTTATCGCCGACCGGCACACGATCGTCCGCCATGGGGTAAAATCGCTGCTGGACAGGGAACCTGGCATTGAAGTGATTGCCGACACGGGTGACGGAGAGTCACTTATCGAACTGGCACTCGAACTGCTTCCGGATGTAATAGTCACGGAGGTCCACCTCCCCCGGCTGGACGGATTTGAAACCACAAGGACAGTGGTTGCGGAGGGACTGCCCTGTCAGGTGCTCTTCCTGACCGGCAGTTCAGACCGGGAATCGGTCGTGACCGCATTCAACTCGGGCGCACGGGGATACCTCCTGAAGGACGCGGAATTCAGCTGCCTCATGGAGGGAATTCGCACGGTCCACTCGCTCGGGACGTATCTCGGGCCGAATGTGTCCGAGATACTGGGCCGGAACTTCGTACACGTATCAAAGGTGCGGCACACGGGCAATACGAGCCTCACCGTACGCGAACAGGAGATCCTTAAGCTCCTCGCCGAAGGAAACAACTCGAAGGACATCGCCTTCATGCTCGGCATTTCCAACAAGACCGTCGACACCTTCCGCCGGCACTGCATGAAAAAACTGCAACTCAAGAGCAGTGCCGACCTGATCAAATTCGCCCTGCGCGAGGGGATGGTCAGTCTCTAGGAAATCTGAACGTCCGCATATCTCCTGTCCTCCCGCACTCCTGCATCCCCTGTCCCACACCCTTTCTCTCAGCCTCCTGCCCTTCGCGCAGGCCTCCCTCCAGCCTTGCATTCACCAATATAATCAACATGCTCAATCAGCGTAAATTACGCATGCTCACCGAGTAAATTACGCATTCAAGGAATCTTTCAACCGTCGAATAAAAGAAAAGAAAACAGTGTTCGCAATACGGCGACATCGGATACGACCCGGGCTGGAGGCTGCAGATGAAAATACGAACGAAACTGATCGCGGTAAACGTGGCCATCATCGCGGTTACCCTGGCGAGCATCACGGGGATCTGTCTGTACACCTTCAAACAGAGCCTTGATGCCAAGGCTGTCGCCTCGCAGGAGGCGCGGCTCAAAACCTTCCGGGAGCTCCTGGACCAGAAGGGGCGCGATGTCCGGATCGAGGGTGACAGGCTGATGGCAGGCGTCTATCCGGTGAACGGCGACAACGCACTCCCGGACCGGCTCAAGGAGCTGTGCGGCGGGGCGGCCTCAATCTTCATGGGAGACACCCGTATCGCCACCACGGTCACCAGGGAGGACGGGAGCCGGGCGCTGGGGACGAAACTGCAGGGTCCGGCCTACGATGCGGTCATCCGCAACGGCAGACCCTATCGCGGCGAAGTGGTGGTGCTCGGGGTTCCCTACTATGCCGCTTACGATCCGCTCAAAAACGGCCGGGGGGAGACAATCGGCGCCTTTGCCGTAGCTGTCGAAAAGAGCGTGTACCTCGACTCCTACCAGCGCCTGCTGTTCCTGATCCCTGCCCTGGCGTCCCTCTTTCTCGCCGCGGCGGCCGCTATCACCTTGTTCCTGGTTCGCCGCCTCTTCACGCCGTTGAACCTGATGCACGACATCCTGGTCTCATCGGAGGCGAACGGCGACCTGACCCGGCGGATCGACTACGGAGACGACAATGAGGTCGGCGATATGTGCCGCGCGTTCAACGCCTTCATGGGGAAGTTTCACGACATCGTTGTCCGGCTCGTGCAGACAACCACCCAAATGTCGTCGACGTCGGGGATGCTCTGCACCGCCTACGAGATGATGGCCGGCAATGCGGGCGAGGTGGCGGTTCAGGCCGGAACGATTGCCGTGGCGAGCGAGCAGATGGCGGCCACCTCCAACGATGTGGCCAACAACTGCACCATCGCGGCGCAGAGTTCCGAGCAGGCGAATGCCTCCACCCTGTCCGGTTCCGCCGTGGTCCAGCAGACGGTAGCCGTCATGAACCTCATCGCCGAGCGGGTGAAGGAGTCGGCGCAGACGGTTGACGCCCTGGGGGCGAAATCCGACCAGATCGGCGAGATCGTCGGCACCATCGAGGACATCGCCGATCAGACCAACCTCCTGGCACTCAATGCGGCGATCGAGGCGGCCAGGGCCGGGGAACAGGGGAGAGGCTTCGCCGTGGTGGCCGACGAAGTGCGCGCCCTGGCCGAGCGGACGACCAAAGCCACCAAGGAGATCGGCGCCATGATCAAGGCGGTGCAAAGCGAAACGAAAGGAGCGGTCCGGACCATGGTGGAGGGGGTAAACGAGGTAGAGCGAGGGACCACGGAGGCGGCGAAATCGGGCGACGCCCTCCGGGGAATCCTCAGCCAGATCCAGGCGGTTACCGCGCAGGTCAACCAGATCGCCACCGCCACCGAGGAACAGACCGCCACATCTAACGATATCAGCAGCAACATCCAGATGATCACCGAGGTCATGACGGCAACGGCCGAGGTTGCCAGCGAGAGCGCCCGATCGGCAGCGGAGCTCGCCTCCCTGTCGAACGATCTGCAGAAGCTGGTGGGGCAGTTCAGAATCGCATCATGAACATCCGAAAGGTGGCAAGGGGAACAGTACCGAGAGGCGATAAATAAACCAGGAGGTGTACCAGATGGCAGGCAAGATAAAGCAGATGATCGACACGATCATCGCCCAGAGGGCAAAAGACAATCCGATGTTGGCCGGCGTCATCAAGACAAAACTGATGCTGAAGGGGATCGACCCGAACAAGTTCACTCCCCAGTCCGACGATGACCCGGCCATACTCGCCAAGCTCGACGTAGTGGCAAAAGAACTCAAATAGCAGAGGAGATCCCATGAACATCACTACAGCATATTCAGTCAGCAGTACCCCGAAGGTTGCGGCACAGGATCTGCGGAACCAGCTTGCCGGATCTGACGCCAACCTGGTCATCTTCTTCGCCTCCTCCGCCCTCGACCCCGCAGGGATCAGCAGGGAGATGCAGGCGGCCTTCCCGGCGGCGGACGTGTTCGGCTGCTCCACTGCCGGCGAGATCGTGACCGGCAGGATGCTCACCAACTCCGTTGTTGCCATGGCGTTCAACGGGAAGGCGGTCAAATTGGCAAAGATCGCGGTGCTGGAAGACCTGAACAGCGACAGTTACGACGCCTTCAGCTCGTTCGAGCGCCATTTCGGTAAGCCGATGGCCGAGCTGGACCCGAGCCGGTACGTGGGAATAGTCCTCGTCGATGGCCTCTGTCTCAAGGAGGAGCTGATCATCGACCGGATCGGCGACCTGACCAACGTGAACTTCATCGGCGGCTCGGCGGGTGACGACCTCAAATTCGCCGCCACCCACGTCTACGCCAATGGCAAGTGTTATCGAAACGCCGCAGTACTGGCCCTGATCGAGCCGGCTACGGAGTTCACCTTCGTCAAGACCCAGAGTTTCCGTGCGCTCGACAAGAAACTGGTGGTGACCAAGGCCGACGCGTTCGCACGGGAGGTCATGGAGTTCGACAACAGGCCGGCCGCCGTTGTCTATGCGGAGGCGATCGGGACCTCGGTGGCCGAGGCGCCCGAGCGGTTCATGCACAATCCGGTGGGGCTGATGATCGGTGACGAACCGTACGTGCGGAGTCCGCAGCAGATCAAGGGGGAGAATATGGCCTTCTACTGCGGCATAACCGAAGGGATGGAGCTCACCCTGCTGGAATCGACGGACATCATCCAGGACACCTCGCAGGCCCTGGCCAGGGCAAAGGCCGAGTTGGGGGGGGTGTCGGGGGTGATCAACTTCAACTGCATCCTGCGAACCCTGGAGCTGGGACAGAAGCAGCTTACCGACCAGTATGCCAGCCTGTTTGCAGAGGTGCCGACCGTCGGGTTCAGCACCTACGGCGAACAGTTCATCGGTCATATCAACCAGACCGCAACCATGCTCGTCTTCAAGTAGTCCCCATCCGGAAACAGAGCGACTGCAGGGCACAAAAGCCCGTCCGGTTAGCGGACGGGCTTTTGTGTGTGCATACTCCTTTTCAACCCCTATTTCCCACCCTCTTGACTTGGCACCGGTTCGGGGCTACTTTAAGTCGCATTAATTGCCTACTTATCATTTTGACGCACCATGGAAGGAAACATAGAGCAGGACTGGGTACCGGGGAGAATTCCGGTGATTAACGAGTTGAATTGATGAAAGGAAGGATGCAAATGTCGGTTACCCCTTATGTGATGGTAAGCTCAACATTTTATGATTTGCGGCAGATCCGAGCAAATCTTTCTAAATTCATTTCAGATGAACTTGGCTATATTCCGTTATTGTCCGAGCTTCCGTCGTTTCCAATTAATCCTGACCTGAACACTATTGAGAATTGTCGTGCACGTGTCGAAAATAATGCAGATATTTTTGTGCTAGTAATTGGTGGCAGGTATGGATCAATTGACGATGATACAAATAAATCAATTACAAATTTGGAATTTTTAGCTGCACGTAAAAAGGGAATTCCAATCTATGCATTTGTCGAGCGCGGAATCCTCTCCGTAATACCTGTATGGGAAAAAAATAAGGATGCTGATTTCAGCGGAACAGTGGACACCACGCAACTTTTTGAGTTTGTTGAAAAGGTGATGTCCCGAGATAAGGTTTGGACTTTCCCTTTCGATTCAGCACAAGATATCGTCAACATACTACGGATGCAATTTGCATATCTCTTCCAGGAATCGTTGAAGTTGAGGTCGAAGATAACGGGCAAGGAATTCCCTCATTATTTTCACGCCTTAAGTCCCAGTGCCCTACGCTTGTCTCTTGAGAAACCAACAGCATGGGAGTATCAGCTTTTCATGCAGTGTTGGGCCGATGCTGTTGCTCAACGTTCAAATCTTTTTAGGGAATACAGAGAGAAACTAAGATTGGATTTATCCGAACCAGTACCTTCTTATATTGCAAAAGAGTGGATGTCTACTAGATTGCATGAATTGATGGGGTTGGTTGATTCTGCAAATAGACTCCTTAACGATTCAGCCCAGAAAGCATTTGGCCCACCAGGCGAACCAGGAAACACCGAAGAAATTATTTGGGTTTCTCAAGCTTTTGGTCAGCTCTTGGAAACAGCATATAAATGGTCAAAAAGGATACGATGTGCTCATGTGGAGGAACCATTCGATAAGTTGATGCCAGAATTAGCTTTATTTGCTGATCAGCTCATAACACAATTAAACAATTTCCCAGTCGACTGTCTGAAAAGGATTGAAGACACATTGGCTTCAGCAAACACTGAAGAAAAGCTAGAGCTGAAGTTAACAATGACCATTGAACTAGCCAATTTGGACGCGTTTAACAAGGCATTATCGGAAATACTGTCTGCTCAATAAATATGATCAAAGGACTCAACTAGCGCCAAGACCGGCCCAATAAACAGACCGGTCAGGCTTGTGGCGTTCACCGCGGAGAGTACGCCTAATGAACGTGGGCGGTAGATTCCGACAGGAGTTCAGTTATCCAGGCATTGATGCTCTTGCCATGAGCAGCAGCTTGGGTGGCAAGCCGTTCATGCAACGTCGGGGGCACGCGCAGATTGAACTTTCCGGAAAAATGTTTGCGCGGCTCAACCCCCTCCTCTGCGCACATTTCAAGGAAAGTCTTTAGGGAAATTTCTCCCTCTTTACGGAGATCGTCGACACTGGTAGCGTAGAAATCTGCGCCGCCATTAAGCCCGACAAATTCACCCCGGAACATGTTGATTTCCGGATCAAATAAAATCACTGCCTGATAACCGTTAATGTCCATAGTGTTCATGGTGTAACCCCATTTTCTTCCAGCCACTTGCGAATGGCTGTTACGGCCCCTTTATCGGTGTCGGGCAAAGGATGCGGACGATGAAACACTCGCCGGTCACCAAATAGACGTACACCGATACGTGAGCCTTCCCGTTCGGTGATCTCAGCCCCCAGTTCCCGAAAAAGCGCTACGATGTCCGGCCACTGGATATTGGCCGGAACCGGGTGGGCAAAGATCGATTCGAGAGTTTTGGCATGCTTTCGTTTCACACGTTATTAGTACCATAAACTAGTACTACGGTCAACCAGTCATCCAGTTAAGCGAAGTTATCGAAATGTGATCTGTATGAAATACACCAGGAACTTCAAAGGGCGAAGCTACGGCTTTGCAGATCTCAAGACCGTCCTGGCCAAGGCGTCGCCGCTGCGGTCGGCGGACGAACTGGCAGGCATTGCCGCGGCCTCGGAGGAAGAGCGGGCCGTCGCCCAATGGCTGCTGGCCGATCTGCCCTTGACCGGGTTTCTCGCCGAACCCTTGATCCCCCCGGAAGAGGACGAGGTCAGCCGGCTTATCGAGGAGTCCCACGACCGGGCCGCGTTCGCCCCGATCTCGTCGTTCACGGTGGGTGAATTCCGCGAATGGCTGCTGAGTGATGGCACTTCCGACGCGGAGATCGCCGCGGCCGGTCCGGGGATTACGCCGGAAATGGCCGCGGCAGTCGCCAAGATCATGCGCAACCAGGACCTGATCGCAGCGGCCCGGCGCTGTTCGGTGATTACCCGGTTCCGCAACACCATCGGTCTGCCGGGTCGGCTCGCCACGCGACTGCAACCCAATCATCCCACCGACGACCCCCGCGGCATCGCCGTGAGCGTGCTGGACGGGCTTTTGTACGGCAGCGGCGACGCGGTTATCGGCATAAACCCGGCAACGGACAGCCCGCGCAACGTGGAACAGCTGCTTCACCTGCTGGACGACATCATCGCCAGGCTTGAAATACCCACCCAGTCCTGCGTGCTGGCCCACGTCACCACCACCCTGGAACTGATGCGCCGCGGAGTTCCCGTGGACCTGGTGTTCCAGTCCATCGCCGGGACCGAAGCGGCCAACAGGAGCTTCGGCATCAACCTGGCGCTGCTGGCCGAGGCACGCGACACGGCCAGCGCCTTGGGACGAGGGAGGTTGGGCGATAACGTGATGTATTTCGAAACCGGCCAGGGGAGCGCTCTGTCGGCCAACGCCCATCACGGCATCGACGCGCAGACCTGCGAGGCGCGCGCCTACGCCGTCGCCCGCGCCTTCTCGCCCCTCCTGGTCAATACGGTGGTCGGTTTCATCGGGCCGGAGTATCTGTACAATGGCAAACAGATAATCCGCGCCGGGCTGGAAGACCATTTCTGCGGCAAACTGCTGGGGCTGCCCATGGGGTGCGACGTCTGCTACACCAACCACGCCGAGGCCGACCAGAACGACATGGACAACCTGATGACCCTGCTGGCCGTTGCCGGCTGCACCTACATCATGGGCGTTCCCGGGGCGGACGACGTGATGCTGGCCTACCAGAGCAGTTCGTTCCATGATGCTCTATATCTCCGCCGCGTGCTGGGACTCCGGCCCGCGCCTGAATTCGAGGCATGGCTGAACCGCATGGGGATATTCGACGGCCGCAACGCCTTGAGGCAGGATGTCACCTCGCCGCGGCTGCTGGACGCCATCAACGAACTGACGGGAGCCACGCCATGACCGATTCGTGGATTGCCCTGCGCCGGTTTACCCAGGCGCGCATCGCCCTCGGCAGGGCCGGCCATGCCATTCCCACCCAGGCGCTGCTGGATTTTCAGCTGGCCCATGCACAGGCGCGGGACGCAGTGCAGATTCCCTGGGATATCGGCGCCTTTGCCGAACAGGTGCGCGGTCTCGATGAAGAGGTGCTGATCCTGGATACGCCGGTCAATGGTCGTGATGAGTATCTCCGTCGGCCCGACCTCGGGCGGGTGCTCACCGATGCATCGCGAACCCGGCTGAGACATTTCACTGCCGAAGGAGCGGACGTGGCGCTGATCGTCACGAATGGCCTCTCCTCGACTGCCGTCGAACGGCACGGGATTCCGCTGCTGCAGGCGATACTGAGCGCCTTCCGGACCCGACAACTCCACCTCGCCCCGGTTTCCCTGGTCCCTGACGGCCGCGTCGCATTATCGGACGACATCGGCAGCGTTCTTGCCGCACGGGTGGCGGTGATCGTCGTCGGCGAGCGTCCCGGCCTCAGTGCCGCCGACAGTCTCGGCATCTACCTGACGTTTGCGCCGCAACCGGGAAACACCGATGCACAGCGGAACTGCATCTCCAACATCCGCCCGCCGGAAGGCTCAAACTACGAGACCGCTGCGGCAAAGCTGCTCTACCTGACCGAGGAAGCCATGCGACGTGGCATTTCCGGGGTATCACTCAAGGATGAGACCGGAGACCTGCTGAGCGGTTGAAAAATTCCCGTGGGAAGACGCCCAAAGAACCCGCCTGTCACTAGTGATCCTTCATGATTGCAATCATATAATTCAAGCGCTTCTAGAATTGTCGACGTATTTTGTCTATAATAAAATCATGTTATTGTTTTGACATATGGGGTAGTATGCCGACGGAGCAGGCATGAAAGGAAACGCGCTAAATCCGGTCACATAGAGGGTGTCATGGCAAACGGCTTTGAACTGCGAAAGTTTGTGGCTCCTGAGTTCGTTTTCGGTGTGGGAGCGCGGCATCTGGCCGGCCGCTACGCCAAGAACCTGGGAGGCCGCAAGGTCCTGGTGGTTTCAGACCCCGGCGTGGTCGCCGCCGGCTGGACCAAGGACGTCACGGACAGCCTGGAGGCGGCAGGAGTTCCCTTTGCCCTGTACACCGGCGTTACGTCCAACCCAAAGGTCGAGGAGGTAATGGCGGGGGTTGCGGTGTACGAGTCGGAACACTGCAACGCCATTGTGGCCGTAGGTGGCGGCAGCCCCATCGACTGCGCCAAGGGGATCGGCATTGTCAGCTCCAACCACAAGCATATCCTGCTCTTCGAGGGAGTGGATCTGGTGGATGCGCCGATGCCCCCCCTCATCTGCGTCCCCACGACCGGCGGAACGTCTGCCGACGTATCGCAGTTCGCCATCATCAGCAATCCCCTGGAACGGGTCAAGTTCGCCATCATCAGCAAGTCCGTCGTCCCGGACCTGGCATTGATCGACCCTGCCACCCTGACGACCATGAGTCCGTACCTCACGGCCTGCACCGGGCTGGATGCCCTCACCCACGCCATCGAAGCCTACGTCTCGACCGCCCACTCGCCGATGACCGACCTGCACGCCATCGAGGCGATCCGCCTGGTCAGCGCAAACCTCATCCCTTCCATAGAAAACTCCGGAGACCTGGAATTCCGCACCAAGGTGATGCAAGGGAGCCTGCAGGCCGGGCTGGCCTTTTCCAATGCCATCCTGGGAGCAGCCCACGCCATGGCGCACAGTCTGGGCGGGGCGCTGGACATAGCCCACGGCGAGTGCAACGCCATCCTGCTCGACCATGTCATCGAATTCAACCTCCCCTCTTCGCCCGAGCGTTTCGAGCAGATCGCCGCGGCGATGGGGCTGGATCTGCGCGGTATGACCCCCGCCCGGAAAAAGAAGGTCCTGCTGAAGCATGTGCGGGACCTGAAGAAGGCTGCCGGCATCGGGCGGACATTGGGCGAACTGGGGGTGGGCCGGACCGATGTGACGTTCTTCAGTGACCACGCCCTGACGGATCCCTGCATGGTGACCAACCCTCGGCGGGCATCAAAGCGTGACATCGAGACGGTCTATGAAGAATCGCTCTGAGGTCCCGGACGCATTGGCCCCCATGCTGGAAAAGCTGGCCGGCCTCGGTGAATCGTCCGTCCGCAAGACCTACTACCCGGAGCTGCAGCAGCGTCTCGAAGAGCTCGAACGGTTCAAGGCCTTCATCGACCATAGCAACGACGCCATATTCCTCGTCGAAGTTCCCACGGGCCGGATAGTCGACGTCAACGGCTCCGCCAGTCGCCAGACCGGGTGGAGCCGCGAAGAACTCCTCAAAACTTCGCTGTTCACGATATCCAACCTGGCAAGCTGTCCCGACGCTGAAAAACTGATCTGCACCCCCCAGGAGGGACGAGGGGAACAGACCCTGGCGGTTACGGAACTGTTCAGGAAGGATGACGGCCGGTTCCCTGCAGAACTGACGTTGAACCGGATGCGTTTTCGGGATCAAACCTATGTAATCGCGGCAGTCCGCGACATCACCGAACGGAAACAGCTGGAGGAGCAGCTGCTGCAGTCCCAGAAGATGGAAGCCATCGGCCAGTTGGCAGGGGGTGTGGCCCATGACTTCAACAACATCCTGATGGTTATCATGGGGTATGCCCATATGCTGCAGACGGACCTGCCCGCCGATGACATCCATCGGGACATGGTGGACAAGATCGTCATCTCATCGGAGAAGGCGGCCCATCTGACCCGCAGCCTACTGTCATTCAGCCGCAAGCAGGTCATGCGGCCGAGGGCAGCCGATCTCAACGACATAGTGCAACATATTCAGGAGTTCCTGGCCAGGATCATCGGGGAAGAGATCGAGCTCAGGTCGGTTCTCTGTACGGCCAGTCTGCTGGTCATGGTTGACAGCGGCCAGATCGACCAGGTCCTGATCAATCTCGCGACCAATGCCCGTGATGCCATGCCGAAAGGCGGCACATTGACCATAGAAACCGGGCTCCAGGTGGTCGATGCACCCTCCGTCCAGGCGTACGGCAGCGGTAGACCGGGGCGGTATGCGACCCTGTCGGTGTCCGATACCGGCATCGGGATGGACGAAAATACCAGGATGAAGATATTCGAGCCGTTCTTCACCACCAAGGAGCTGGGGAAAGGGACCGGTCTCGGGCTCCCCATCGTGTACGGGATCGTCGAACAGCATGACGGGTTCATTCACGTCTACAGCGAGCCGCAGATGGGGACCACCTTCAGGATCTATCTCCCCCTCATCGGGGACGAGCCGGCTGACGCAGAGGACATCCCCATCCAAGTCCCACCCGGGCGAGGAACGGAAACGATCCTGGTAGCCGAGGACGAGCCTGCCGTGCGCAGTCTCGTGAGCGAGGTCCTGGCCGGTTACGGTTACCGGGTGATTCTTGCCGAGGATGGCGCGGATGCCGTGGCAAAGTTCACGGCCAACAGGGACAGTGTCAGGCTCATCCTGATGGACATGATCATGCCGAAGATGCGCGGTCGGGAGGCATACGGGGAGATCAGGAAGATCGATCCGGATGTAAAGGTGATCTATACCAGCGGCTATTCCATGGATCTGATTCAGAACCAGGAGGCGGTCGGGGAAGAGACGGAACTGATCATGAAACCGGTACAACCGTTCGAGCTGCTGAGAAGGGTGAGAGAGCTGCTGGACCGGTAGTGCCAGGAAAGAAATCAATCCGGAAAAAGCACCTGTCCACAAAATGCACGAAAAACACGAAATAAATCAACAAAATAGCAACATCAATAGTACATGCCAATCTATTGCAATGCTTTGTTTTTTCGTGTGCTTTCGTGTCGTGGACCTGAAAGCAGTATTCGGGATTAACCGCTCGGGATACTAAAAACACCCGAGCTGGCACTGCCGTATCTTGTAGCCACGGACATTGGCCGCGTCCGCAACGGACATCGGCTTGACGTTCAGTTCACTGGCAAGGGCAAAGGCGCTGGCACAGGTGAGCTCGCCCGCGGCCCCGAGGGCCTCGATGCGGCTGACGACCTCTTCGCTGAACGGTTCGGTCACCGAACCGGTGTAGGCGGTCTTGCTCACCTTGAAGCAGCCGAGCATGCAATCGGTGACGCGGATGCCGAGCCTGTCGATCGTCGCCCCCACATCCAGACGGGAGACACCGGCGTCTTTGGCTATCTTCCAGGCGGAGGGGCACGCTACGTAACCGTCTTTCAGAGCAGCCTTCACCGCGCTCTCCAACTGGCACAGGGTCTCTGCGGACAGGTTGCCGGGATTATCCGGCAGCCTGATTCTGCCGCTCTTCTTCTTACGGTCGGTGTCACTGAAATCGCGCATGGACAGCCCTCCTCATCGTACTTTTTAAAATATTTACCAGTATAGCCCAAATATCCCAACGGCAATTTGCCTCAAGTCAAAGGATTGCATTTTCCCGAAGGGATTTCTGCCGCCCTACCTCTCGGAGAAAAAGAACCGCCAATGGCGGCAGGACGACCAGATAGACATAGAAAAGCATCCGGAATGCCTGCTGGACGCCGGCAGTGTCGGCCAGCATACCCACCAGTGGGCCGGTGCAGACGAACAGCAGCCTGAAGCAGAGGGACTGGAGGGAAAGGATACTCGCCCGGTGCGCCGACGGGCTTTCCTTCTGCGAGAGACTGAGCATCATCGGGCCGCGCAGGCCGCGCATGCTGGTCAGCAGGTAATAGAAGAGAAATCCCCCTGCCCCGCCGACAAACCCGAGCCCCAGATATCCGGCCCAGATCAGGATCATGAACAGCACCACCATCCACCGGTCGCCCAGTGCCCCGCGCGTGCGGTGGCTCGCAAGGGCGAACAGGGCAACAGACAGGTTGGCCCCGGTCCAGATCGGGCCGAACCAGGTCACCGCCACCCCTGCCTGCTTCATGTACGGCTGGATCAGCCAGACCGGATAGAACGAGGCGAGCCCGAGCGCGGAGCCCAGCAGGATGGTGTACCGCAGCCGCCTGTTCTCCAGGAAAGCGTAGCGCGCCGTGCGGAGCGCCTCGGCCAGGTGGCTTGCGGGAGTGGCAACCTCCCGCGCCGGCTCGACCAGTGAGCGGGTGATGAGAAGGGCGAGGAACCAGACGCCGATCTGCAGGATGAAAGGGAGCAGCGGCGACGACGCGTAAAGCACCCCGGCAAAGACCGCCCCCATCGCCTCGCCGGTCTGGGCATAGCCGTTCATCCGTCCCTGGTGGCGACCGTACTGCTCCTCCTTTCCCTCTTCCTTCAGGGTTTCGTACAACAGGGCGCTGTCCGAGCCGCTGATGAAGGCAAGGGAGACCCCCAGGAGCATCTCGGCCGCCAGCACATGGGCAAAGGTGGCGGCCACCGCATAAAGCCCCCACCCGGCCATGCCGAGGATGGCGGCGATGTTGAGCGCGGCCCGGTAGCCGATCCGATCGCTCACGTACCCCGTGGGGTACTCCATCACCACCATGACGATGGACAGGATGCTCTGCAACAGGAGAATCTGGGTCAGGGACAGACCGATCCGCTCCTTCCAGAACAGGGTGATGATCGCCATCGGGAAGAGGGTCATCTGCAGGAAGGAGAAGGCATACAGCTTGGTGATGTTGCTCCGGAGCTGCTTCACCACCAGGCCTGGCGCAGCTCCGTTCGATGCGGCGGGATCAGGAATAGATGACCTCCAAGAGCGGTGCCAGTACCCCCCGGTTCGGTCCGGTGGTGTCGTTGATCTCGATGAGTCCCGGGGTAACCGGCCCGAAATCCTCCAGTATCCGCACCTGGAAATTGAGCAGCCCCAGACGCTGCGCCTCCACCATCAGACTGGTCACATCCACCGGCACGTGTTTACCGGCGTCGGATGGAAAGACCGGGAATCTGATTATGGCAGTTGTCAGTGGTAGGCTGTCATAGTCCGCTGCCAGCAGAATCGACGTAAAGGAAACGAGCTCAATTCGCATCGGGATCGTGCTGACCGTCGATTGGAAGCTGCTGATAAAAAGATCGAGGGTCGCCGAGACAATGACGGCGTTCCCCGGGACCCCGCCGGCACCGGTCAGGGGGAAATCGAGGAACGCCCGGCTTTCCGCCTGGCTGACCGGGTCTATCCCGGCAAACAGGCTCTGGGTGTTCCCCTGGACTATGAGGAACGGACCCGTGACGGGCTTCGTGATGTCGCCGTTAAAGTTCTGATCGCTGACGATCTGGGTGACAAAGGTCGGCGGTGGGGAGCTGCCATCGCCACACCCGAACATGGCCAGGGTGATGACTGCCAGGATGATCGCGAGAAATGTCCTTTTCATAGCTGCCCCCGTTCTTTCGTTTGGGAAGCCGATCCATCCGTTGCACTGTTCGTATGGATATATTGTAGCAGATGGCGGGCAAAACAAAAGACCGGCGCCGGCTCAGGAAGGCTCGTTGTACGGGGTGTTACGCATGATAGAGCGGTCCGAACAGTTCCAGGTGGGTCAGATAGAGCCGCAGGTCGAATTCCAGCTGGTGGTAGGCCGGCTCCATGTATGCACAGAGCCGGTAGAAGGCCTTGTCGTGCCCCTTTTCCTTCAGATGCGCCAGCTCATGAACGACGATCATCCTGAGAAATTCCAGCGGCGCATCCCTGAAGACCGAAGCGATCCTGATCTCGTGGCTGGCCTTGAGCCGCGCCCCCTGGACCCGGGAGACGAAGGTGTGCAGACCCAGGGCGTGCCGGATCACGTTGATCTTGCCGTCATAGGAAACCTTGCCGAGGGGGTCCGATTTGCGCAGGAATCTCTCCTTGACCCCAACGGCAAATCCGTAGAGCGCCTTATCGGTCCTGATCCCATGGGGTGCCGGATATCTCTGCAGGAGGAGGCTCCCCAGCCTGTCATCGGCTATCAATTGCCCCACCTGACCGATCACCACGTCCGGGTAGCCTGCCAGGTATTTCAGTTCACGCATCTGCCGGTCTTTCCCGTCGTCGGTTATCGTCAGGGCCGGCGCACCGGTCGCACCGGTCAACGGCAAGGGAGAGCTCACAGCCGCAGCCGGCACAGGCATTTTCCCATTCCGGGTGCCCGGCGGCATCCGCCCTCTGCCTGGCTTCCAGCCGCCGGATCTCGGCGACCATTTCATCATCATACTGCTGTTCGAACACGGCCGGCACCTCTGACGCTGACGCTATTGTTGCGCAGCCATCTTACCCCATCCATCTCCCGCATCAAAGCAAAACGTCATCCCCCTCAGGGGACCGTCCCGGCAAAGAATCTCGCCACCACATCGGTATGCATCGTAAACCCCAGCTCTATCGGCCTGTCGATGAGGACCACCTCCTGGGTCTCGTCTGACGAGAACGGCTGCAGCACACTCCGGGGCTGCCACGCTGCCAGGCCGAAGATTACCAGGGTGTCGTCCAGACCGTTCTGCACGTCATAGAGGCTGATCTCCGTGCCGTTTGCATCGATGCCGGTTTCCTCTCGCAGCTCCCGTAGTGCCGCTTCCTGCCACGACTCGCCGCAATCGATGTAGCCGCCCGGAAGGGTAAGGGTCCCTTTCTTTGGCTCGATGTTCCTTCGGATGACGATCAGTCCCTCGCCGACCGGTTGCAGGACAACGGCCACCGGAATCGGGTTCAGGTAGCTGCTGTGGCCACAGGTCGTGCAGTGGCGTGGCCATGGTGCCGCCTCGGGGAACCGGCTGCCGCAGAAAGAGCAGTGGGAATTTTTTTCGTGCATGATGAAACCTTTCCGGATGGACACTAATCGAGAGTACGCGCAACGTCCAACACCAGCTTACGAAACCAGACATGCAGGGGGTCTTTATTGTAACGCTCATGCCAATACTGGTAAATGGTGAATGCCGGGAGCCCGATGGGTGGCTCCATGATGGAAATCAGGCCTGCGTCCGCGAATGGCTGCATGACGCGTCTTGGCATGATGGCGATCAAGTCGGTAGTGGCCACGGTATATCCCGCCAGGAGAAAACTGGGAACCGATAGCTTAATGTCTCGCGACAGGCCGTGCGTGGCCAGTGTCTCGTCGATTGCTCCGGGATCGGGACCAATGATATCGACCCATAAATGGTCGAGGTTTTTGAGTTTTTCCAGAGGGAACGGTTGACTCCCTGCATCCGGGTGGTTGACAGAGCTGATGCAGATATTGGTTTCCTCCAGCAGCTTCTGTCGATAGATGCCGGAGTGCGTATAGGTGAATGCAGTCAATATTAGCTGGATTTCTCCCCGTATCAATGGCGAAAAGTCAATTCCTTCCTGAGTATTCATCATCTTCGGCGCTATCGTCCAAACGTTGAGTCCGGGTGCCTCGTTGCGGATTCTCGCAACAATTTTCGGCAACAGCACGACCAGTTCGTAATCCAGGGCAAGAATGCGGAAATCGCCCTTGGCCAGTGCCGGGTCAAAGGTTGGCGGGGCAATGATGTTCTGAATGTCGAAGAGAATCTGCCGCAGTGCAAAGTCTATTGCCTCCGCTCGGGGAGTTGGCTCATAGCCGCCTTGCTCCGATTTGACCAGTAATGGATCGTTAAACATGGATCGCAACCGTTGCAGCGCCCTGCTCATTCCCGGCTGGCTCAGTCCGGATTTCTCTGCGGCCCGAGAGACATTGCGTTCGTCGAGCAGGGCACGTAATGCAACAAGCAGGTTCAGGTCCATGGAACGCAGTTCGCTGACCATGGAATGCGATTTCTTTGTCATGCAGTCCCTCCTAAACAAGCGCGACCACACCTATTTGTGACATTGTTTCCTTGCCCAAACACCACAACCCGACTAACAGTCATTTTTTATGCACGCAAAATCAATATATTAACCACAACAATGCGCAATACACATACTCAGTATATAACTTATGCATTATAGATATGCAAACAACTTTGATATCATAAGACAGCGTTTTACTGACTCGCCAACACCAACCTTGGGAGGAAACAGACATGGTCAGCATGGAAAGAAAAGAATTTCCGCTTCTCTATGTACATCAGCATGCCAGAGGGATCGTTGGCTGGGGTGCTCACAGAATGGCGGGCCAGGAATGCCAGACGTACGGTATCACGCATGCCCTGCTGGTCACGACGGGGTTGAGCGGCACAGGGATTGTCGAGGAGGTCGAGGGGGTACTGAAAAAGGCGGGCGTGACCGTTACCATCTTTACCGGCGTCACCTCCAATCCGAAAGATCAGGAAGTTGCCGCAGGAACCAGGGCATATCTCGCTGCCGGCTGTGACGGGATCGTCACGGTCGGTGGCGGCAGTTCCCATGACGCGGGAAAAGCAATCCGCATCATGGTGACGAACAATGATCCCGACACGAAGCTGCGGGACTTTGCAGCCGTACTCAACCCACATTACACAACGAGAATTCCCACCTATAAACCGGTCAACATACCCCACGTTGCCATCAATACCACAACAGGCACCGGTGCCGATTGCACGGCCTTTGCCATCATCAACGACGAAGAACTGGTCTACAAGCTGATCCTCGTGGTGCCCGGCGTCGCCCCCAGCGTCGGCATCAGCGAGCCGGCCTTCATGCGGCTCCAGCCGCCGCAGCTGGTCGCCTGGACAGGGATGGATGCATTTTGCCACGCCATGGAACCCTTTATCGGCCGGCTGAACCTCCCTGTTTCCCATGGCACCAGCCTCCGGGCCATCAAGCTTCTCAGTGAGAACCTTCGCCAGGGGTATGCAAACCCCAGGAACGATACGGCCATCGAGAACCTGATCTGGGCACAGTTCATCGCCTCCATGTCGTACAACATGGGAGGAGGGATGGGGATGGTGCACGGCCTGGCGCACATGGTCTCGGTCATCAAGGGGCTCCACCACGGCCATGCCAATGCCCTCATGATGCTCCCGGTGGAGCGGTTCAACGCCATCGCCTGTCCGGAGCGGTTCAAGGAGATCGGCGAGGCCATGGGCCTGGATCTGCGGCACCTGAACCCGGTTCATGCCACGGACAAGACCCTGGAAGAGATCGAACGGCTGAGAAACGATGTCGGCATTCCGGCGGTTTCGCTCAGGGAATACAACTTCACCGAAGCCGACATAGAGCATACGGTCAAGTGGGCAAGTAACGACCTGTCCATGGAGGCAAATCCGCGGGACATGAGCCATGATCATATACGAACGATCCTGCGTTCCTGCATGTAGGGAGTAGTGACAGCGGAAATCATGTTCTGTAGCCAGGATTGCCGGGAACATGCTACGCATGCGGAGTCGAGAAAACCTCGGAGACCTCATTTTCAATGACAGAGGCTCCGAGGTTTTTTGCAGCCGGGTTTACAAAAGCGCAAAACAAAGGTTTAAAAAGTGTGGCGAAATTACCCTTTGTAGAAATTATCACCAATCAACCTCTTGCACCGACCCGTTTACTTTTTGGAGAATGTCCCATTTCTCCACACTCCCCCAGATCCGTACGAACCAGCAGATTTCTAACCAGCGAGTATTTAAAGCATAAATCATCGTTTTACTGATTGGCACCAGCGTTGCAATTATAGGAGCAAAAGGACGCATCATCACACATGCGGAAACCAACCCACAAAGGAGAAAAACATGGAAACAGAAAATCAGGCAATCGAGACGTGCAACGAGGAGCCCCGCATCCTGGAGGAGATCCGGGTTGAAGAGCTCGCAATCGACGGCATCTGCGGGGTGTACTAGGATGGCGGCGGCGGGCGCAGGCATACGGCTGCACCCCGCCTGTCGCGTGCGGCAGGAAGGATTCGGTCTCCTGTTTTACGACAACAGGGGGCCGCGCCTTCTTTTCGCCGAGACCGGCAGTCTTCTTCCCGCAGAGTTCTACGGGTCCGTCCGTGGCAGGGACGAGTTTCCCGAGGGGCTGACGGAAAACCAGAAGAAGGCATTACAGAAGTTCGTTGCACAGCTTCTAGAAAAGGGGTTTCTCCGTGAGCAATAAATATGTTGAGATGGGGCTTCGCTCCCCGGTAAATCTGACATGGGAAGTATCGCTGGCCTGCAACCTCCGCTGCACTCACTGCCTTTCGGCTTCTGGAGAGCCCGCCGTTGGCGAGCTCTCCACAGCCGAGGCCCTGGACCTGGTGGAGCAGGTGCACCAGGCCGGGGTTTTCCAGATCAATTTCGGCGGCGGCGAACCGTTTCTCCGCCCGGACTTCGAAGAGATCCTGGCCGCCTGCCACAGCCGGGGGATCATGACCTGCATCTCCACCAACGGGACCCTGCTTGAGCGCGAGCGGGTCGCCCGTCTGGCCTCGAGCCGGCTGGTAGCCATCCAGGTCAGCATGGACGGGGCCACCCCGGAAACCTGCGACGAGATACGTGGTAACGGCGTCTTCACCAGGGCCATCGAGGCGATCAAGCTCCTGGCCGAAAGCTCCATCCCGACCAGCATCAATACCGTGCTCACGAAACAGAACGCCAGCCAGATCCCGGCCATGTACGAACTGGCCCATTCTCTCGGCGTATCCCTGCGGGTCAGCCGGTTTCGCCCGTCCGGACGGGGGGCGGATAACTGGGAAGAGCTGCGTCCCACACCGGCCCAACTCCTGGAGTTTTCCGACTGGCTGGCCAAGAGCGGCGACGTCCGCACCGGCGACAGCTTCTTCTCCCTTACCTCCCAGGAGCGCCAGGGGCTGGGTCTGAACCTCTGCGGCGCGGCCAAGCTCACCTGCTGCGTCGGCCCCACCGGCAACATGTACCCCTGCGCCTTTCTCCAGACCGACCGTTTCCTGGCGGGCTCCCTGCGCGAAAACAGTTTCCAGGAGATCTGGGACAGCTCGGAGATCTATGCATCCTTCCGAGACCTCCGGATCCACTCCTGTGAAGAATGCCAGCGGTTCGACCAGTGCCACGGCGGCTGTCCGGCCGTTGCCTGGCACCTTAAAAACGACATCAACGGCGGAGACCCCGAGTGTCTTGAGCGTTGCGTGACTTCCATCGCCGACGCGAACAAGACGGCAGCGGCCGCCTGACAATTATGGTCCCCCTTTATGAAAGGGGGATTCAGGGGGATTTGCCTCTGGCAATGCCTTCAAATCCCCCCCCGACCCCCCTTTTATAAAGGGGGGAGATAAACTTTGAGGAGCCTACACCATGATGTTCCCGTATCTGTTCTCCCCCCTCAAGCTGGGCACGGTCGAAGTGAAGAACCGTATCTCCTTCCAGCCGCACCTGACCAACCTGGCAGTGGGCAACCTCCCCAGCGAGCGACAGATGTACTACTGGGGCGAGCGAGCCAAGGGGGGAGCCGGCCTGATCATCACCGAGGAGATGAGTGTCCACCCGACAGACATGTCCTACGAGAAGCTGATCGACGTCTACCACGCAGAGACGATTCCGGGGTTCAAGCGGATCACCGACTACGTGCACCAGTTCGACGCCAAGATCTTCGCCCAGTTGAACCACAACGGTCAGCAGGGTGACGGCTCCCTCTCCCGGCTGCCGGTCTGGGCCCCCTCCCCCATGCCCGACGTCCTCTTCCGGGAGACCCCGAAGGAGATGGAGCCGGAGGACATCGAAGAGGTGGCTCGCTATTTTGCCAAGTCCGCCATCCATGTCCGCGAGGGGGGCTTCGACGGCATCGAGCTGCAGTTCGGCCATTCCAGCCTGGCACGCCAGTTCCTGTCGCCCTTGACCAACTTCCGTCAGGACGAGTTCGGCGGTTCACTGGAGAACCGGATGCGGGCACCCCTCAAGTTCATCTCCGCGGTGAGAAAGGCTATGGGGAACGACTTTACCATCGGCATCAGGATGTGCGCCGACGAAATGATTCCCGGCGGCCTGGACCTGGCCCAGGTCCAGGAGATCTGCGCCCGGTTCGAGGCGAGCGGCCTCATCGACTTCATGGACCTCTCCATCGCCACCTTCTACAACCTGTATCTCGTGGAAGGCTCCATGCACACGCCGCTCGGCTACACCATCCCGCTGGCCGCGGGTATCCGGGAAAAGATCAAACTGCCGGTCTTCTGCACCGGCCGGATCAACGACCCGGTCATGGCCGAGAAGGTGCTGGCCGCCGGCCAGGCCGACATGATCGGCATGTGCCGCGGGCTCATCTGCGACCCGTTCCTCCCGAAAAAGGCGTTCGAGGGGAGGCTGGACGACATCCGCTACTGCGTAGCCGACAACCAGGGGTGCATCGGCCGGATCGGGATGAACAAAACGCTCGGCTGTATCCAGAACCCGGCCGTGGGACGGGAGAAGGAGTGGGGCGAAGGGACCCTGGAAAAGGCGAAGGTACAGAAGAAGGTGACCATCGTCGGCGGTGGTCCGGCCGGGCTGTGGGCGGCAAAGATGGCCGGCCGCCGCGGCCACAAGGTGACCCTGTACGACCGTAACGAGACCCTGGGCGGCCAGGTGCTGACTGCCATGAAGGGGGCCGGCCGCGACGAGTTCGGGGTCATCATCAGGAACGAAAAAGGACAGGTGGACAAGGCCGGCGTGACCGTAAAACTCGGCACAGAGGTGACCACCGGGCAGCTGCTGGCTGAAAAGCCGGACGTGGTGATCGTCGCCACCGGCAGCGTACCCAAGGAACATCCCGTCGGGGGGGCCGACGGTCCGGCCATCTTCAACGTACCGCAGGTGCTTAACGGCGAGGCGCAGCTGGGCCAGAACGTCTGCCTGATCGACTACGACGGCCACCAGCGGGCCGCAGCCACGGCCGAGTTCCTTGCCAACCAGGGTAAGACGGTGCACATGATCACCTCCAGTCTCTTCATCGGTGCGGAGCTGGGGCCGACCCAGGATCTGTACCTGACCCGGCAGAGGCTCCTGCAGAAGGGAGTCACCTTCACCCCGGACATCGCGGTGATAGAGGTGGGGGGCGAGGCCGGCGCCAAGACGGTCAAAGGATTCAACGTCTATTCCAACGTCTGGGACGAGTGGGGTCCCTACGACTCCCTGGTGCTGGCCATGGGACAGCGGGTGGAGGAAGGGCTCTACATGAGCCTGAAGGGCAAGGTGAAGGAGCTCTACCGGATCGGCGACAGCGTGGCCCCGCGCAAGGTTGATATGGCCATCTGGGAAGGGCATAAGACCGGGAGGGAGATCTGATGGCCGGCTCCGGAACAATCCTCGCGTTCGTCGACCTGGCCGACGGCGAGCTCGACGAAACAGGGCGGGGGCTCCTCTCTTACGGGGCGCGTCTGGCCGGCTTCCTCGATATGGCCTGGGGGGCAGTAACGCCCATCCCCCCAGCAGGTGAAGCCCTGGCCGGGTTCGGCGCCTACGGGGCGCCGGCTGTCACCCGAATGGTCGGCGGAGAGGGGCTGCTGGACAGTCCAGCCCTCCTGGGAAAGAGTCTTGCCAGGCTGACAGCAGACCTGTCGGCAACCCTCCTGGTGCTGCCCCACAACGACCTGGGGGCCAACCTGGCGCCGGTCGTCGCCGCAACCCTGGACGCCGCCCTTCTGACCGAAGTGACTACGGCCCGGCAGGTGGACGGCGGGGTGCACCTCTCCCGCCAGGCGCTGGGGAACAGGGTGGCGGAGACCAGGATATGGGACGGCAGCCGCCCCCTGGTCATCACCGTGCCGACCCGCAGTTTGAGCCAGGTCCTCCTGCCGTCGGTCCGGCCCACCATACCGGTGGTGTCCGACTGGCAGCCACAGGAACAGCCGGCAGTGGCTGCGGCAACCATCATCGACCGCATCCCCCCCGACCCGCAGACCGTCGATCTGACCGAGGCAGAGGTGATCTTCAGCGCCGGCAAGGGGTGCGACCCCGCGGTCTTCGAACAGCTGAAGGAACTCTGTCGGCTCCTGAACGTATCCTTCGGCGTGACCAGGCCGGTCTTCGATCTGGGCTGGACCGGCTTCGAACGGATGGTCGGCCAGACCGGCCGGACCGTTACCCCCAGGTTCTACCTGGCGCTCGGCATCTCCGGCTCCATGCACCATGTGGGAGGGATCAAGGACTCCCGGCGGATCGTGTCGGTGAACAGCGATCCCAAGGCCCCCATCTTTCCAAACAGTGACGAAGGGTTCGTGGCTGACCTGCGAGAGGTGCTGCCGCTCCTCCTGGAGCGGGCCAGGGCTGCCGTCGGAGGTGCTGCATGAACAAGACGTTTCAGGCAATCGTTGTCGGCGCAGGGCCTGCCGGCTCCTCGGCCGCGCTGACCATGGCGCGGGCCGGTTTGGACGTGGCCCTGGTGGAGAGGGGCACCTTCCCGGGCGAGAAGAACATGTTCGGCGGGGTGCTGCACCGGCTCCCCTCCCTGGAGGAGGTCTTCCCGGACTTCTGGGAGCGTGCGCCGCTGGAGCGGCACATCGTCAAGAAGGGAGTCACCTTCATGACCGGCGACTCCAGCTTCAACACGGTCATTGAGGCCGGGACGTTCGACAAGCCCCCCTACAACGGCTACACCATCTTCCGCCCCCGCTTCGACCGCTGGTTGGCCGACGAAGCGGTCAAGGCCGGCGCCACCCTGATCACCCGCGCCACGGTGGAGGATCTGGTCTGGAAGAACGACCGGGTGGCCGGCGTTTCCATTCTCGACCGTGGGGAGATCGCGGCCCCGGTGGTGGTGGCGGCCGATGGCGTGCTCTCCCTTACCGCCAAGAAGGCGGGGCTACGGCAGCCTACCTTCGACCCTGCCCAGATGGCAGTCGGGGTGAAGGCACTCGTCGACATGCCGCGGGAGATGATCGACGAACGGTTCGGCCTGGTCCGGGACCAGGGGTTTGCCAACGAATTCGTCGGCTGTACCGGCGGCGTCCGGGGGGGTGGCTTCCTCTACACCAACTACGACTCCATTTCGGTCGGCCTGGTCTTTCACCTGGCCAGCCTGCGGACCAGCGGCAAGACCCCCTACGATCTCCTCAACGACTTCCTGGAGCAACCCCAGGTGGCCAAGATGGTCCGGGGGGGACGGCTCCGGGAATATTCGGCCCACCTGATTCCGGAGGGTGGCTACGACATGATCCCCGAGCTGGTGGGAGACGGCATCCTGGTGGCCGGCGACGCCGCGGCGCTGTGCAACGCCACCGGCCTCAACCTGGAGGGGATCAACCTGGCCTCCCAGTCCGGCGTGCTGGCCGGCAAGGCGGTGGTTGCCGCCCATGAGACGGGCGATTTCAGCCGACGCGGACTCGAGGTCTACCGGCGGCTGATGAACGACAGCTACGTCATCAAGGACCTGAAACTCTACCGCAAAGCGCCCCACATGCTGCACAACGACCGGATCTACAACGAATATCCGGAACTGATGACGAGCTTCATGGAACAGATCTACCGCATCGAAGGGGCGCCCAAGGAAAACCTGACCAAACTGTTCCTCAAGTCGGCCAAGGAGAAGGTCGGGCTGGGTAACCTCATGGCCGATGCCTTCAGCGCCTGGAGATCCCTATGAACATAGATGAGATATTCGACTTCACCAGCTTCACCATCGACCGGGAGCCACACATCGTCCTGGATACCCAGGTCTGTGTCGGCTGCGACAACCGCGGCTGCACCAACTCCTGCCCGGCCCGCTGCTACACCTGGTCCGAGGAGGAGCAGAAGATGACCTTCGTCTACGACGGCTGCCTCGAATGCGGCACCTGCTACGTGGTCTGTCACCGGAATGCCTTCACCCGCTGGCGCTATCCCCGGGGAGGATTCGGGGTGGCGTACCGGATGACGTAACTATTTCCCCCTCCCTGCCCCTCCCCCTCCTGGGGAGGGAATCAGCAACTCCTCCCCCCAGCGGGGGGAGGTCGGGAGGGGGGATAGAGATAGATAGACCTTAGGGAGAACTACCCATGCCATTCAACAACCTCAACATTCTCGTTCTCATCCGTGAGACCAGCGACCCGCGCCCGCCGGCAAGTGTCACGTCGCGCGGCGCCGGGATCAGCGACCGCGGCTTACGGCGTGTGCCGAACCCGGCCGACCTGGTGGCCCTGGAAGAGGCCCTGCAGCTGAAGGACAGCCTCGGGGCAACGGTGACCGTCCTCACCATCGGCCCCGAGCGGCTCGACGATACGCTCCGGCTCGCCCTCTCCATGGGAGCCGACCGGGCGATCCGCTTCTGGGATCACGGTCTGGAAGGGGGCGATGCGGTAACCGATGCCCGGATACTGACCAGGATCACCAGCACCCTCTCCCCTACCCTGATCTTTACCGGCAACCGGCTTACCGACCGGGGGGACGACCCGGTGCCTGCCCTGGCGGCTGCCGCCAGCGGCTCACCCTGCGTCTCGGCCGCCGTCTCGCTCACCCTGCGCCAGAATGGGGTGGAGGCGCTCCGCAAGTCGGACCGCGGGGCCAGACAAACGGTTGTTGCTCCCTTCCCCTGTACCGTCCTCTTCGATGAAGGACGGGCGCCTCGCTATCCCTCCATCAAGGAGGTGGTAAAATCCCTGATCGCCCCCATCGAGGAATGGGAACTGCCGGACCTGGGGCTCCCCTTCTGGGAGATCGGCGCCACCGGGGCCTATCTGAACGTGGCGGAATTCGGCACCCCCCGTCCGGACCCGGTCCGGGTCGTCACCCCGGATGCGAGCCTCCCGGCCTTCGAGCGGATCATCTCACTCCTCTCAGGCGGCATCAAGGCCCGCGAAGGGAAGGTGCGGAACCTTTCGGCAGCTGACACGGCTGCCGAACTCTGGCGGATTCTGGGCGAAGAGGTGATTGCCCCGGAAGGAAGGAGCGCCGCATGAGCTACCGCCTGGCGCAGCATGTGGATCTGCTGGAGCAAAACGGGGAGAGTTTCCTCGTGGCCAGGAATCCGCTCTGCACCCTGCGCCTCAACCCCGCGCTGGCGGCGCTGATCAGGCGGGGAACGGACGGCGCATTGACTGCCGTCACCGCCGGCGAAGCGGATGTCCTTGAGCAGCTGTCTGCCAAGGGGTTCGTGGAACGGGTGCGTGACACTGCGGAACAGGCGGTTTCGTATCCCTCCGTCAGCGTCGTCATTCCGGTGAAGGACCGGGCGGAAGAGCTCCGGCGCTGCCTGGCCTCCCTCTCCGGTCTCGACTATCCGCTGGAAAAGCTCCAGGTCATCGTGGTTGACGACGGGAGCGAAGATCATTCCGCCGCGGTTGCGCGGGAATCGGGCGCGCTGGTCGTCCCGTCAGGGGGGACGGGCCGGGGTCCGGCGGCCGCCCGCAACGTCGGCGCACGGGCCGCTACCGGCGAGATCCTGGCGTTCATCGACTCCGACTGCAGTGCCTCCACCGGGTGGCTGGCCGAGCTGCTCCCGGTCTTCGACGATGCGAATATGGCCGCGGTGGGCGGACAGGTGGACGGCATGTGCACCAGTTCTGCCGTGGACCGCTACGAGGCGGTCATGTCCAGTCTTTCCCTTGGTTCGCGGGAGCGGACCGGAAACACGGGCGACGACACGTTCTACCTCCCCAGCTGCAACCTGCTGGTACGGCGTACCCTCTTTCTGGGCGTGGACGGCTTTGAGGACTCCATGCATGTGGGGGAGGATGTGGACCTGACCTGGCGCCTGCGCGACCGGGGGTGGACCATCGCCTACCTCCCGGCAGGCCGGGTCCTGCACGAACACCGCAGCACCATCCGCTCCTTCATGTCACGGCGTTTCGATTACGGCACCTCCGAGGGGCTGCTCCAGCGCCGCCACCCGCACCGGCACAAGAAGATGGTCATTCCCCCCCTGTTGGCGCTCCTGCTGGCGCTCTGCATCATGGCGCCGTTCACGGGCTGGCTCTCGCTGGCGATCGCCGCCGGCATCCTTGTCGTCGACACGATCCTGGTCAGGTTCCGCTTCGCCCGCCGGCGGCTGCCGATCGGCCTGCCGGCCCTGCTGGCCGGCCGGTTGCGCGCCCTCGGCAGCCTGGTATACTATCTGTCCTACCACCTGACACGATACTACTCTCTCCCACTTATCATCGGCGCCCTGCTCTTTCCAGCATTCTGGGCAGTGCCGATCGGTGTACTTGCATGTGCGGCAAAGGTCGATCACGCGATCAAAAAGCCACAGCTGTCGTTCGTGCGCTTTGCCGTCATCTATTTCCTGGAACAGATAGCGTATGGCACCGGTGTCTTCTGGGGGTGCCTGAGCCGCAGGACGTTTGCCAGCTACCGGGTCGTTCTGATGAGACAGATGGAGGTATCCGCGTAGGGGCGAACCTGTGCGTTCACCCTTGAGATGGGCAGACGCGCGGGTCTGCCCCTACAGATTTTAACCACTCCGAGCTTGCCAGCCTACAGGAACGTTCCCATGGCGACAGGCCTATGGGTCATGCCGGAAACGGCACGGCCTCCCTTTGGAAAGGAGCATTCACACCACCAAACGAAAGGGAAGGGAAGGAGAACAGCATGGACAAGATCGCACGCATCGACATGGGAGCGGCCGGTGGCCCCACGGTAACAGTGGAAGAGGTTGGCGAATACGCCGGCTTGGGCGGCAGGGCACTGACCTCGCTCTTCATCGCCAAGGAAGTACACCCCCTCTGCCACCCGCTGGGGGCGGAGAACAAACTGGTCTTTGCCCCGGGGATGCTCTCCGGCACCACCGGCTCCATGACCGGCCGGCTGTCGGTTGGCTGCAAGAGCCCCCTGACCGGCACCATCAAGGAGTCCAATGCCGGCGGCCAGGCTGCCCAGGTGCTGGCGCGGATCGGCTATGCCGCCGTCATCCTCGAAGGGAAGCCGACAGGCGACGACCTGTACAAGATCATCATCAACAAGGACGGGATACAGATCGTCGTCGACAACAGCCTGAAGCTCATGGACAACTATCCCCTGGTGGAGAAGCTGCGCCAGGAGTACGGCGACAAGGTGGCCTACATCACCATCGGCAGTGCCGGCGAGCGGAAGCTCCTGGCCGCCTCCATCGCCTGCACCGACCCGGAACTGCGGCCGACCCGCCACTGCGGCCGCGGCGGCGTGGGTGCGGTCATGGGTGCCAAAAGGGTGAAGGCGATCATCCTCGACGACGCCGGCATGAAGATGCGGGCACCCAAGGACCCCGAGAAGTACCGTGACGCCAACCGCAAGTTCGTCGAGGGGCTGCGCAAGCACCCGGTCACCGGCGAAGGGCTCCCGGCCTACGGCACCAACGTCCTGACCAACGTCCTCAACGAGGCCGGCGGTTACCCCACCTACAACTTCAAGGATGGCCAGTTCCCCGGTTCCGCCAAGCTCTCCGGCGAGGCCCAGGCCCAACTGGAAATCGACCGGGGCGGGACTGCCACCCACGGCTGCCACCGCGGCTGCGTCATCCAGTGCTCGGGGATCTACAACGACAAGGACGGCCACTACCTGACCAAGCAGCCGGAGTACGAGACGGTCTGGTCCCACGGCGGCCACTGCGGCATCGATGACCTGGACACCGTGGCCATGCTCGACTTCATGGACGACAACGTCGGTGTCGACACCATCGAGATGGGGGTCACCATCGGGGTGGCCATGGACGCCGGCATCATCGAGTTCGGCGACCGTGAAGGGGCGATCCGCCTGCTGAAGGAGGTCCAGCAGGGGACACCGCTCGGCCGGGTGCTCGGCTGCGGCGCCGCCGTGACCGGCAAGGTCTTCGGCGTCGAGCGGGTGCCGGTCGTGAAGGACCAGGCCCTGCCGGCCTACGACCCGCGCGCCATCCAGGGGATCGGCGTCACCTACGCCACCACCACCCAGGGGGCCGACCACACCGCCGGCTACGCCATCGCCACCAACATACTCAAGGTGGGGGGCGACGTTGACCCGCTGAAGACCGAGGGGCAGATCGAGCTGTCGCGGAACCTGCAGATCGCCACCGCCGCCATCGACTCCACCGGCATGTGCCTCTTCATCGCCTTTGCCATCATGGACCAGCCCGAGACCTTCCAGGCGCTCCTGGACATGCTCGGCTCCTTCTACGGCATCGAGATGACCGGCGACGACGTGGTGGCCCTGGGGAAAAAGGTCCTCTCGGCCGAGCGGGACTTCAACAAACGGGCCGGGTTCACCAAGGAGCACGACCGGTTGCCGCGCTTCTTCTACAACGAGCCGATCGCGCCGCACAACCAGACCTTCATGATGAAGGACGAAGAGCTTGACGACGTGTTCAACTGGTAGGTATTATCTCCCGGAGGGGCGGTGTCGCCCCTCCGGGAACCTTGGAGACCGAGCCATGCCGGACCAATCAACTGACGATATCATTGAGGAGTCCGTGTCCGGCATCAATCCCACCCCGACTCACCTTACCCTGACCGTCCCCCGGGAGCGGCTCGGCGAATTCTCCCTCATCCTCCAGCAGGGGTTCACCATATCCGCCCGGGTCGGCTGCAGTCTGAAAGAGCTGCTCTGCGGACAGCTCGGTCTCAGCGATGAGTACGTGACCGAGCGGATTACCACCATCTTCCTCAACGGCAAGCCGATCGACAACCTGGAAAGCGCCATCGTTCTGAACGGGGCCACTATCGCCCTTTCCGCAGCCATGCCCGGCCTGGTCGGGGCGACCATGCGGCGCGGGGGGTACTATGCAGCGATGCGCGGTGCCATCACCTACCGGACCGGCGAAACGGATGCCCTTGCCGGCTATGGCGAGGTCCGCATCAAGCTGTTCAATCTCCTCCTCCCCGAACTCGGACCCGCCTTTCTCCAGCGCGGCATCATGCTCCCGGCAGGGGAGCTGAACGCGTTTCTGACCGGCAGGGGGGCATCGTTCTGGGAGAGGTGCGACGAAATCCTGCTAAACGATGCCCCGATCGGTACGGGGCTGGCACAGGGCGGTGCAGGCCTCCCCGCTTGCGGGATGGTCGGCCTGACCGTGCAGTTCAAGGAGCAACCATGAAAGTAACCGTCAAACTGTTCGCCTCGTTTCGGACCGGCCGCTTCGTCATGGAGGAGCGGGAGTACCCGGACGGAACCACGGTGAGCCAGATAGTCAAAGAACTGGCCTTGTCTGAACAGGAACTCGGGATAATGATGGTCAACAGCCGTCACGTGAAGCTTGATCGCACGCTGGTCGACGGCGACACCCTGGCCCTGTTCCCGCTGCTGGGCGGTGGATGAAGTCCTAACGGAGGAGCGACAAAGGGTAGACACCTCAATCCAGAACTGCTTTTCAAGGGTCGACGGTGCATCTCGTGCGCGCCATGTGGTCCCCCTTCCAATCTCTTCCTTACGCCTCTTCGGCATTGCCTTCCAAGAACGGGTTCTTGAAAAAGATCTTTCCTCTGCTCGACAGTTTGTTCGCCTTCCGTGGCCGGTTCCCCCTTAATCAGGGGGATGAAGCTGAAGCCGCGTTGCAGACCAGGAAGAGTTCCACCCGGCGGTTAAGTGCCCGGCCATGGATGCTGGCGTTCTCGGCGGTGGGCTCTGCCTCTCCACGGTGTGGGGGGGTGGCGGCATCGAGGAGCTGGCTGTCGGGAATGCCGGCATCCCTCGCCATCTGATAAAAAGCCTCGGCACGGCGCCGCGAAAGATCCATGTTGTGCCGCGCCCCGCCGGTCTCGTCGGCATGGCCCACGAAGCGGATCTGCACATCTGGGTGCCCGTCCAGGTGCCGCTGCCTGATCTCCTGAAAAAATGCCACATGCTCCGACTTGGGGGCAGACTGGTTGATGGCCAGGTTCATGAAGCGGTAGCGACTCCCTTCCGCCACGGTCTGCACGATTCCATGGGAACTCTGGGATTCGGCCACCTCGGTGCTGCGGGGGGCACCTTCCCGCATCCCCACCTGGGTCTCGAAGAGCTGCCGGGCCACGGCCGAGGTGGCCTCCAGACGCCACACCTCTCCCATAAAGTAGGCCCTGGCGATATCGTCTTCGGGAACGAAGGTGGCCACATTGTCCTGGATGGCCTGGACGTTTGGTGCATAGTTGTTACGGGCGGCGCGCTCATCGGGTGTCATGACCATACGCGCCAGGTACTCGGTGAACCCCTCCGTATAGAAACGCGGTGACGTGGTGGCATCGACCCAGTCCCTGAACCCCTGGGCGGCGTAGAAGTGGGTCAGTTCATGAATGAGGATGAGCCTCCGCAGGTCGGAAGGAGCACCCCGGTGGATGAAAATTCTCGTGCCGGACTCGACAAAAGCGGCCTGGCGACTGGCGAGGGTACGGACGTTGGGGCCGGCCCAGCTGTCGGCAAGTATATCGGCAAGCATCTGCTGGTAGCGTGGATCGGTCGCGCGGATATTGAACTCGTCAATATCGGTCATGAGACTCAGACGGTTCTCCAGCCACTGGTTCAGGAACTGGGGAGCGGAGGTCTGGGATGTCTGGATGATGCCGACCGCAGAACGGATCTGGGCCTCGGGGATTGGGGTCGTGATCTGGGGAAAGGTTGACCGTATGTCCTGGTCCACGGCAATGGCGGTGGTTTCGGCCTGGGACTCGGTGGTAAGGGTGGAGACGGTGCCGCCGACCGACAGGGGGTTGGCCGCGATGTAGGCACGGAGCGCGGTGATGAACTGGTTTCTTATCTCCGCGGCGGTGCCTGCCACGCCGTTGGCCGGGTCGGGATCGACCCAGGGACGGAGTACCCCGCCGCTGGGGGCGGTAACGAAGAGCCCCTCGTGAACCTGGGTGAAGCGGGTCGGATCGTCGAGGTCGGGAGTGCGTTGGATGGTCGCGGCCGGGACCTCACCCTGCTGTACCACGTGGGCAAGTTCGTGGGCAAGGAGCCGCATTCCTTCGTCGGTTCCGGGAGAATAGCGCCCCGCGCCGAACGCGATGTCGTGTCCCAGGGTGAAGGCCCTGGCGTTCAGCGCCCCTGCCGACTCCTCGGCCACAGCCTCCGTATGGACCCGCACCCGGCTGAAATCGGCGCCGAAGCGGGGCTCGAAGAATGCCCGCTCCCCTTCGCCTAAGGGAACTCCGCCACCGTCAAGGGCGTGCGCCCGGTCATCCAGGTCGCAGGAATGGAGAACGTCCCCTCCCCTGTCTGGCATCCGCATCACCGCGTCGGCCACCTGGTCAGCCTCCCGTTCCAAGAGGTCGTCGGGTGCACCAACCACCAGCGCTGGCTGTATTCCGGGGCTGCGGAGGATCTGCTGCACCTCCTGCCTGGACGTACTTGAGGTCGACGGCAAAACTGGCGCCCGTCGGACGCTCCCACGGCTGATTTCAAGTTTATCGGCGAATGTCTTCATGTTCGCCTCCTTGCCGCTAACTGTTCGAACTCCAACGCCCTCTATCCCGCGATGGTTATCCCCAGGTTGGCGGCCCGCTCGGAGCGCCCAGCGGGGGTAAGATTCATGATGACCGCTTCCCCTCCCCCCCGGTTGCCGACGTAGATAGTCGAGCTGCCCATCACCACGGCAACGAGTCCGGACCCCGCCTCGAAGACCGACGAGGAGAGACTGGTGTTCAGGAATGCCATCTGGTTGTCCTGGCCGAGGAGCGTCATGTCACCCAGCATGGCGGTGGAAAAGAGTGCAGGTAGCGGGCCTCCTGCGTTCTTGACGATCTCTTCGAGTCGCTGCCGGATGGCGGTACTGACGTCAATCCGGGTCATGCGGCAACCGGTGGCCCGAAACACGGTTCCGACGCCCACGAACGTCGCCTTTCGCTCCTTGACCAGCGCATCGAACGCCTTTGTCAGATCAGCCGGCAAGGGGCCCGCCGGCAGACTGCCATAGAGAGTGACGATGCCGAAGATGTCGCAGTCACCGAGGGTCCAGTCGGCACCGGCATCGAAAACAGAGAGGGCCACTGCCGGGCGCGTTCGGACCGCCTCGTCGCGGATCGCCCCGAAGGCGGCAGCCAGGTCGGCCGCGCTCACCGTTGCCGGGCGCAACAAAGCGACAATATCCAGGTAGCTCTGCCGCTCGCGACTCCCCATGCCTGCCGTTGCCGCCTTAACCCGCTGGCCGATGGCCGCTGAAAGGGCCTGGCGCTCTTGCTGCGAAAGGGCGCTCAGGGCCTTTGCCGCCTCAACCACCTTCCTGTCGAAGACGATCCGGTCGCCAATCTGGTAGAGATCAACAAGAGCGGGGTGGGAATTGAGGATCTCGGCGGAGATTTTCATGCTGTCGGGACCGGTCGCTTCCAGTTTCAGGCCGTGCATGGTAACCGTCCGGGCATTATGGACTCCCACCAGGAATCCTTCGGTGAGGAGCCCGTAGACCGCCATCCCCTTGAGCGAGACGTCCCGGCAGTGATCGAACACGAGAGCCCCGGACGGTGCTTCGCGGGTGATGACCTCCATCTCCGAAAGGCAGACCGCCGCGAACCCCCTGAAGTGGGCCGGCTCCTTCATCAGATGGAGCCGCGTGCCATGGCCGCACCCCGACAGGCAGAGGTTGACGCCATCGTCCTTCGGCTCGATCAGTTGACCGGTAAACTCATGGTCCCCCGGCAGGAGGCAGAGGCAGATATCCCGCTCCCCCTTTTCCAGGAGGATCTTGAGTGCCTCCTCCAGGGTCTTGAAAACCCCTCCCTTCTTCCCCACGGTTATCCGGCAGCCTCCGCCGGCAGGACGGGCGCAGAGCGCGTCAAGGGCCTCCTGGACCGTATCGATCCCCGGTTGGTTCAGGAAGGTGCAGTCACCGCCCGGTTTGTACGACACCTGCCCCGCCTGGATATCGCAGAGAAGCTTCAGGACGTCATCCACCGTGGTAACGGTCTTGCCCTGGTAGATGCTCGTGTCGCACGTCTTGGTGAAACCGATCTGCCCTGCAGTGACGCTGCAGAGTAGTCTCAGGGCATCTTCCACCGTAGCAACGGTGCTCCCCTTATAAACGCTCGTGTCACACGGCTTGGCGAACCCCACGTGTGATGCCTGGATCTCGCAGATCCTGTCGAGGGCCTGCTTCACGGTGCCGGTGAAACCGGCATAGAGTCCCTTCGTGCACGATGCGGTGTAGGCGATATGCTCGGCGGCCAGTTGACAGAGGCGGTTCAGGGCCTTTTCCACATTGTCGTGGGTGGCGTCGAAGAGCCCGCTGGAGCAGGTGGTCTGGTACCCCACGTCGTGGGCATGGAGGTCGGTGAGGGGGGGGAAGCTGTGCCGCCGCTTGTCGGCGTCGCTATCGAAGACGACCACCGTGCCGTCTGCCTGGACCCGGGCCAGACGAAGGTAGTGGTGGACGATCCCCCGGGGCTCGGCGCCGGTCAGCACCGCATCGCCCGGATTGAGGACCGCCTCCCGGACCGGGGCGAGCCAGAAGTCGCCGGCAATGAAGGTCTTGCCGGTGAGACCGAGGGTGAGCTGCAGGGCCTCCAGGTTGATCTGAATATCCGAACCGAGAGTGACGTGGCCGGGAGCAGTAGGAGAACCGCCGGTTGCGAGCGCCACCCCCCTGTCAATACCGGTCACCAGTGACCAGACGGCGCCGGATCGGGTCAGCTCGCAGAAGCCGTCCCAGCGACGGACGAGCTCCTTGGGCGGGGCAGCGGGAATCTCGTATGCAGCCTTGATGACGCCGCGGGTCGGCGTGAACCCCGTCCCCGGGAAGAGCCCCATCTGCTTTTCGGTGATGGGGTTGTGGAACTCGTAGACGTAGTTGGTGGCAACGAACCCCGGCGGCATCTTCTCCACGGACAGGGCCTCGTACTGCTCGGCCCCGTTCTCACTGGACCACTTGAGGATGAGGCGGGTGGGGTTCGCGGCTGTCCCCTCCACGGCATGGACCTCCAGCCGGAAGAGGTAGCTGCCTACCCGCCCCTTGCCGGCTGAAATCAAGCCGGCACAGGGGTCGCAGGGGTCGCCCGCCTCCAGGTTCGTGTGAAGGGCCAGCGACAGGGTGGCGTCCCCTTGCCGGGAAATCCCCGTCTCGGGGTTCACCGTCTCGGGACAGGTCTTCACCTGGAGCATGGTCTGGGTGCGGGTGCAGGTGTCGGCCCCGTGGAGCCCCGGATCGCGGAGCGTGCCATCCTCCAGGGAAGTGACGGCCCGGTCCCACACGTCCGCATAGACGATATAGGGCCCCGTGGCGGGGAGCGCGGGGTAGCCGGGGAGGTCGGGCTGGGCGCTGGCCGCGATGGCAGCGCTCCCCGGCAGCTCCGCCCGGATGCCGTCCACGTAGAGGTCGCCGGGCTGGATCTTCCGGTCGGTCGTAATGGAAACGGCGCCGGTGCGGGGCGAGCCGTTGCCGACAACGTCGACGAGAGCCCGGGTCAGCTGCTCCCGGCAGATGGCCACCAGCTCGTTCCAGTCGGCGTCGGTGATCACCCGCCCCTGCTGCTGGTGGATGCCGGTGTAGCGTTTGTCCGGCTGGAAACTGTCGCGCGAGATCTGAGTTTTCATGGGCTACCCCTGTATATGGAGATCAAAATAAATCACACGGCGGAAACGGCGCCCGGTGCAGCCGGAGGTCCGGCACGATGACCGCCTCCATCCCCACCGGAAGAAACTCCTTCAGTTTGTCCAGCACCGCCGCCATGAGGAGGCTGTAGCGCCAGCCGTGGTGGGCGCCTATTTCACCGCCGTCCTCGGCCCCGAAGCGGACCGCCTCCGGCGTGGCGGGATGAAGGACGGCGCACCCAGGCTCGCCGAACCGGGCGGTGCGGCGCACCACCTCGCCCCCTTCGTCGAACTCGAAGGCGTAGAAAACCGGCCGTTCGTTGGTGTTGTGGTAGGTGAGGAGCGCCGTTCCCGAAAACCCCGGCGGAACCCGGGAGAACCGTATGCAATGGGGATGCTTGAGCATGCCACCGGTCAGGTTGAGTTGTCCGGCAAAGAGGCAGTCGCTGGCCTGGAGCCTGCCACCTTCGCAACTGCCCAGCACCGTGCAGTATTCGAGACGGAACAGGCCCGGCACCGCCATCCTGTCGAAGAGACACTCCTGCGCATTCACCACCGGCTCTTCCATGGCCCCGGCAGGTACGGTGACCTCAAGCGCCCTGACCGCGCACCGCCTGAGCGTCACCGTCCCGGCGGTCACCTTCAGGCTGCCGTCGATGACGAGGTCCTCAAGCAGGTGCTCCTTATCCTCATCAAGGAGCATATCCCCCACATGGACGGGGAAGAGCCCCGGCGCGAAGAACCCGAGGGGGGGCGGAGCGTGGAGGATCACCCGTTTGGGGTGGATCTGCCCCTGCCGCCAATCGGGGGTACGGAGATCGACGGTGCGACGGGAGACGTCGTCGAAGCTCCCGGGGAAACAGGGTACGCCGTGGGGATTCACCTGGCGCCACCAGACGGGCGTTCCGGCAAAGGTGGTGAGCTTCGCGGTGGGGTTTGAGGGGAAATCACCGGTGGCCACCGCAATCTCCATGGCCCGGGTGGGGTAGCGGAAATCCACCGTGGCCGTGGGAAGATCGGGATGCCTGGCCGCCCAGAGGGAATGATGCCGGAAATCGTCGAAGGCGGGGTCTTCCCCCAGCGCCCCGGCCGGAAGCTGCGGCATGCCGACGCGGGGAGTCACGGCAGTCCGCCGCCACCCCTCCTGGATCTCCACCTCCATCTGCCCCACCGCCTCGGCAATCTGCTCGATGGCGGTCAGGGTTCCTTTCCGCTGCCGCCACGCCACGGCGTTGGCCACTTCGTCGCGCCGTCCCTTTTCGTCCGGTGAGACGAGGCGCACGTCCAGGAGCTGGGCAAAGTAGGGGATGAGCCAGGGCTGACAGCCGAGCCCCGCCGGCGGGTTGTCGGGGAAGGAGTCGGCCAGGCGCTGGTCCAGGGTGGCGCGAATCCGGTCAAGGAGCTCGCCGCAGGCATCGAGAAACCGCGCCAGGTCCCCCTCGCCCCCGGCCTCCGCGCTGTCGCGGGTACGGTATACCTCGGGGAGGATGCCGTAGAGCTGCGTGCCGGTAGCGGTTGTCGGTTTGTCGGTGGCCATCGTCGTCTCCGGTTAATCCAGCTCGCCCAGAAGCTCCCGCAGGGTGACCGTGGCAAAGAGCTCTTCGTCCAGGGCCAACTGCAGGAGGCGAAGCTTCGCTTTCAGCTCGTCCACGGCCGCGGGCGTCTCGCCGGTGAGCCGTCCCAGCTCGGCGGAGGAGCCCTCGGCCAGGTCATGGACGCTGCGCCCCATAAGCGGCGAGAGGCGGGAGCGGTCCGCCGCGAGCCCCAGGACGATCTCCGCCTTGGTCTTGAACTCCCACAACCTTACCATCGGGATATCAACCGCGAGATCACCGGGCTCGATGCCCCGCAGATCGTTCAGGGACCTGATGCCGGCCCCCCGCAGAAGCTCGCCGTAACGGGCCCCCACCCCCTGGATGACTCCCACGCCCCGGCGTCCCACCAGTCGCTGTTTGGGAGCCGGCTCCCCGGGCTCGGCGGCCTCCGGCGAGGGTCCGGCCGCGGCCTCGCCTTCGACCGTGACCACCAGCTGCCCCAGGGTGAGGAGCTCCCGGTCGCCGGCAGCCACCCGCCGCACTGTCCGGTCGCCATTGATGACCGCAACAGAGTGCTCCACGCCGGTCACTCCTTCGACCACCCGGTAGACCTCGCTTAAGAATAGCGACTGCCCCAGCTTCCGCTTCCGGAGGGAGAAGGCGTCCTGCAGGGCACTTTTCACGGCGGCGGTCACCGTGTCGGGGTTGCAGGCGGCGGCATCCACGGTCAGGAGCAGTTCCAGGGCAAAGGTGCGGGGCGCAAAGGGGAGGACCGTCACCTCCACCTCCGGTACGGCGTGGGCCACGAGGAATGCGGTGAGGGTTGCGGCAAGGGTTCCCAACTCCCCGCCCCCGGCAGGGACCACCACCACCTCCACCTTGTCGTTTCGCCCGAGCCCGGTGGGGCGGCTGAAGGCCCTGGCTTGCCAGACGCTGCTCTGGGACATGGCGAGCCAGGCGAAGTCGTCCAGGGAAACTGCCCGCTCCAGGGTTAGGAGGGTCGCCGGGGCGTTCTCCCGCAGGGACTCCACCCCTTCCCGGTCGTTGCCGCCGGTGGCGGCCATGGGCTGGCGCACCTTCTCCACCAGGCGGTGGGGCTTGGCCGTTTTGAAGGCGCTCCCGGCCGGGAGGTTGGCGGCAAGCCCGGTTCCCGAGCGGAAGGTGAGCCGCACGTTGTTCGCGCCGGTGGGGAGGCGGCGGCCGCTCACCCCGTCGCCGAAGGCGATCAGGAGGTGCCCCGCCTCGGTCATTCTCACCGTGTAATGGTGGTCGGTAGGGCCCGAGGAGGCGAAGCTCCCCACCTGCTCCCACACCCGGCCCGCCACCGACAGGTCGATGGCGGCCCGCACCCCGGCGGGCTGGGTCGGGTCGGCCACGAAGGATACGCCAGCCTCGGCGAAGACGAAGGACTGGTTCGCCCGGGTGGCGTCGCCGCTCCCCAGGACCTTCTCAGCACGGCTCTCGCCATGACCGGACAGGGCCACGTTGCCTGCGACGAGGGTGTTTCCCCGGGTGAATCCGGCAGGGAGGTCCCGGGCAAGTACCAGCGTGGCACCCTCGATCTTTGCCACCGTGGTGAAGAAGGCAGTGGTCGGGTCGTCGGCCCGCTCCACCATGAGGACGCGCCCCTTCTCCAGGGCCGAGGGCACCGATGCCAGGGGAATGCGGCTTCCGGTCACGGGCTGGCGGTTCTCCTGCCACGCCACGGTTCTGAGCTCCTCCTTGAAGTGGGCATAAACCGTCGTCCCCGTGAGGAAGAAGTCACCACCACCCCGGTCGTCCCATCCATCTTCCGCCGTGAGGGTTGCCTCCTCCCTCTCCGGGTCGACGCTCACCGAGGCGAGCCGCGCCCGGGCGGCCTGCTTACCCATGACCACCACGGCCAGGTCTCCGGCCGTGGTTTTCTTGGGCTTGCCGGTAACGATTGCGGCCGGGAGGTGGCCATCCTTCTTCTCCAGGTAGGTGTCGGTCTGCCACGGCCCGACCCCAACCGGCGGCACCAGCAGGGTCTGGGGGTTGTCCAGGGGGAAGGGATGGTCGCTCTTCAGCCACGAGACGGTCAGGATGGTGTACCCGCGCCGGGGGTGCTCGCTGTCGGCCGGATGATAGCGGGCCGCCGTCACCGTATAAAACGGCAGATGCTTCTGCTTGCTGGTGTCTACGGTCTCCCGGGCGACTCGCCGGTCGGCGAGCCGCGACCAGTCGCCGGCCACCCGGAGGGCGTAGATCACGGCGTCGGGCTTGTCCACGGGACGTTCTTCCTGGGCGCTCACCGTGATGGTGACCGGATAGCCGACCCGGGCCGTGTCGAGCCGCAGGGGACCCAGGTCGGTGCCGAGGACGAGGCGCTTCCCCGCCACGGAAAAGACCCGGCGGTAGAGTTCCTTAGCCCCGTCGCTGATCTGGATCACCATGCCGGGGAGGAGCCCCGCCGGTTCTTCGGTGAGACGCAGAACCCGCTCCAGATCGGCCCCCTTGGCAGCGGGACCGATTGCGGCAAGCCTCTCGGCCGGCTTGGCGTGGATGAGCGTGTACCCCTTCCTGAGCCGGTGGGAGAGCCGGGGGGTTACCCGCACCTCGGTGTTCCCCTCCACGGTCCGCGTCCCAGCGATGAGGTAGGCCCGGAGGGTTCCGCTCACTGTGTCCTCCAGAACCAACGGCTCGCCGGTCATGAGGTCCTCCACCTCCCCTTCCAGGAGGAGGAGATCGCCGCCCAGCCGCTCCTGGTTCCGTTTGTATTCGGCGGGACGGAGCACGTTGAGGAGCGGGTCCAGCTTCAACTCCTCCAGGGTCTCGAAAACCACCGGCGCACCGCCATCAGAGGGGGTATGCTTCACGGCGAAACCAGTCGGGAGGGTTCCCGCCTCCTTGGCCTCGATCACGAGCCGGGTGGAGGCAGAGGCCGGCGGAGCGGGGTGGTAGTCGATCATCTCCACCAGCCGCCGCACCGTCTCCCACTGGGTGGCGGTCCCCAGGAACCCCTCGTTGGCGTAGGCATCCAGATGCTCGGTCAGGACGTGGGAAGAGCGGGCCAGGACCCGGGCGATCTCCCAGGCCCAGTCCCGGCGCGGAGAATGATACTGTTCCAGCATCCGCTTCTGGCGCTCCCCTTTCGTTTCTGTGGAAGGAGGGGTTTTAACCTCGTACCACCGAGGGAAGCGCTTGGGACGCTTCAGGACATCCTCGACACGATATTCATCTCCAAGCTCGGCCCGGAGCAGTTCCAGGAAGGTGACGGCATTGCCGTCCACGTACCTGAACCGGTGCAGGCCGGCGCGGTTCCAGCGGGTGAGGTCGGTTCCGGTGCTCATCCTCGGCGCCCTCCGGTAAGGCGTAGGTTGATGTAGCCCCGCTCGGGGCGTCGGGGGTCGTTGTCGCAGACGGCGATTTCTAGCCCCTGGAGCGGGATGCGCCCCGTGTCGGTCTGGTCCGGGTACTGGTCGCCGAACCGTTTGAAGCGATTGATACAGACATTCTCGACCCCGTCCAGGGACATGAGGGTCTGGAAGAGATCGCTGGCGTAGAGGTCTTCGCCGAAGCCGAGACGACCGGGCTCGAAGAAGCCCGCCGGCCCGGTGCCGAGGGCCTGGTGAACGGCGTTGCGGACCTCGGACTGGAAGTAGTTCTCCCGCACCCGGATGGAGATGAACATCTTGATCCCCACTGGCACGGCATCCTCCAGCACCAGTTCCTGGCCGGCCATGCGCCACGCCTCCAGGTAGGGGCGCAGCAAGGTCCTGATGGTGGGGGACTCGGGCTCCCAAACCGGTTCCCAGATCCGGTGCGACCGGTGGAACGCCTCAACCCGCTCCCGCAGCTCCTCGGGATAGGCGAGCCCCTCCTCGTCGAGCGGGTGGTCGTTCCAGAGGACTGTGGCCACGCGGACCGTGGGCCACGAGCCGGTCCAGGCGCTCCAGCCGCTGGCCCTGAGGACCAGGGGGTGGTCGGTGAGCCGCTCGGCGTAGTCGGCCACGGTCACCATCCGCCGCTGGGTGTGGATGGCCCGGGGGCCTTCGAGGCGGGCCGGGTCCATGAGAAGGGGGTTGCGGTGCCAGAGCTCGTCCAGCTTCCGGTGGCGGCTCTTGCCGCCGGGGGTGGCTGGGGGGTCGTCCTCCAGCCCGGCGGCGGTTGCGGCATCGTAACCGATGAGGGAGAGAAGCCGCCGCACCGATTCGGGACGCCGCGCCGTCTCCAGGTACGCCTCCGTCGCCACCCGGTCGGTCATGTCCGAAAGTTGGTCGAGGACCGCGGCCAGGGCCTCCACGATGACCACCTCCAGGTCGCCGGCGGTCCAGCGGGTCCGCTCCGGAAACCGGCCCGCCAGCTCTTCGAGCATGAGGCGGCGGAAGCTGTCGTAGTCCCGCGCGAGCCAGTCGAAGTCGTCTCCGGGTTCGGGAAGGGGCTCGGGAAGTTCTACCCGCCGCTCGGCGCAGTCGGGGCAGCGTCCTCCGAAGGTCAGTATGCTTTCAGGGTTCTCGGCCATGGTCTCACACCAGGAATTCGTGCCGCTCGCCGTGGCCGATGGCGGCCAGGGCGTAGGAAACGGTTATCAGGAGTTTCTCCCCCTCTCCCCTCACGTCCACCTCCAGGCTCTTGGGGTCCACCTCTCCCCGGAGGGCCTCGGCCAGGGAAGAGGAGATCCGCTTGCGGGTGATCTCCCAGAGGACCGAGGAATTGGGCTCGAAGACGAGCTGTTTCAGCCCGGCTCCGAAGTCGGGGCGAAAGACCCGCTCGCCGGGATTGGTGAAGAGGACCTGCTCGATCTGCTGCCGCACGTGGGAGCGACGGTCGGCGGTGGCGGCCCCGTGGTCGCCGATGCGCAGCGGAAAAGACATATAGGGGGGATCGGTCAGGCGGTTCATGGGGACTCCTTAACTCGTCATCACCTTCATGGACAGGGTACTCATCTCCCCCTGGGGGATGGGAGGCCCGGTGGGGCCCATGGCGCTGGGGTGGACATGGGTGGCGAAGAGGGTGAGGAAGCTCTGTCCCTTGATGATCGGCTCTCCCCCCTGCCCCGCCAGCATCACCATCTGCCCCTCCACCACCACCTGCTGCCCTTTGACGGTGATCCCCGAAGCGGCCATCTCCACCTTGTTGCCGTTGGCATCCTCGATGGTGGTGCCGCTGGACGACATGGTGATGGTGTTGCCGTTGCTGTCCT
>CAYSMK010000031.1:0-61534 GCA_964432205.1 uncultured Geobacter sp.
GAGGGATGGGTGGGGGAAGAAACGATGTCGAGTAGTCAGCATATTCCTTAGTAAGAGGGGGTAGGGGGAGTTACGCCTGGCAAGGGGCTACTCAATCAGCAGGAAGGCGTAGCGGTTCATCTCTTCTTCGTACCCGGCCAGGACCTCGATGGGGTAGCCAAACTTGGCTACCGTGGCAAAGACATCCACCCCCATCCCTTCCGGGGTGGGGCGCGCCAGGTTGCGGTTGTGGCAGGCCGTTCGTGTTCGGGCGCACTCCCGGCAGAGCTGACAATTGTCCATGAAGAGCAGGAACGCCTTGTGGTAGCCGGCAAGAAAGACTTCCCGTTCCAGTTCCACAAGCTTCATGTTGACCCCTCGTGACCATGCATGGCGCTCTTCCGGATCGTCGAACCGTTTGCTGAAACGGAAAATGACCCCCAACCGGTATTCCAGGAAGAAATCCCGACATTCGGCCACCGATGGGGTGTTCGGCGGGCAGGAAGCATTGCGGCCGTAGTCGCTGCAGCCGTACATGCATTTCATCCGCACCCATTGGCCGACCACGATCTCGGCCGGATCGATCCAGCGAAAATCCTTTCCCCCCTTCACCTGAAACAACCTCTGCAACAGCGCCTGGTCCGCCATATACTCTCCACTGCCCATGCCTTTACCCTCCTGAACCGGAAGGCCTCAGCCCTGTAAACAATCTGTTTTGCCGAACAAACCTACACGCCGACAACATGGCTGTCAAGGTGCCCATGCGCCGGATGTCCGCACCGCAAAAGACTGTGACGTATTATGTCTCGCACATGTGATCTTATGGTAAAAAACCCGGGAGGTGCGCCATGATCTATCTGACCAACGATGAATACGACCAGGCAGTATATTGCGAGTTGCATCGCCAGAAGTCCCGTCGGCGGCAAGACGGCATGGAACAGCACTTTGTCGGTCTGCTGGGGAACGGTGTCAGTGAGGTGCCGGTAACGGTACGGAGTTGGCGCGACTATGTGGAGGTGGTCTTCGGCACTGGCAGCATGCTGTTCAACTGCGTGGACGAACGCACCGTCCGCCGCCTGTTGGGCGAAGCGGTGCGGGAGCTGGCCGCAGCCTGAGGATGACGCTTCTCTGTTCAGTTAGTGCACAGTTACTCACCGGCAATCGGCTGAGCACTGGATCGAGACGCGCGTCACCCGGTGACGTAACCTGCATGAATTGCACGTCAATTTGTTAAACGAGAATAATCTGTTTGGTCGGCATTCTGGCACCAATTTCGTAGTGCACATACGTAACAGAGTGCACGTCGGGAGGTGCGGGATGAATCAGTACACTACTACAATCGTAACGCTTACCGCTGCCATGGTTTGCTTCATGGTTATGCGTATCTACGGTGACTGGCTGCGGATCAGTGCTGCGAGAGAACAGGGGACGGCCGAGGATCTGGACGGCATGCGGGAATCGATCGGCCGTTGGCAGATGCGCCACGTGATGGGCGTGGTGTTGTCGGTTGCCCTGTTTACCGCCGTCTGCTTTCTGCCGCAGTTATATGACTGCGGTAAATTTGCCGGTGCGATAGCGGCCTATGCAGTCGCTTCCTGCTGTCTGGCGGCTAGCGAGACAGTATTGCTGCAGCGACTGGCAGCCGTAATGGTCCGGGTGACGGACAGGCGCTGACGGTTTTTTTCACAACGGCATGAGCGGGGGGCGTTTGCCCCCTTTTTTTGTGCATTGCCGCCAACCTGGTCTGGTGACTGTCAATAGTGCGGATAGCCGGGATGCCTGCGCCGGATGGCGTGCTCAATGAGAAAGTAGGCGCGAATAAACAGGATCCCCTTACGCCACAGGTCAATCAGGTCGAGGAGAAAGTGGTAGATGAGACCGGCAAACAGGGGGAGAATTGCCGGATACAATGCGGCGGCAATGCCGATGAGCAGAATAAAATCGATCGTATGAAACAGGCAGAGACCGACGTAGGGGATCGTGTGCTGAACGGGTTGCAACTCGGCGAAATAACGGAACATCCCACGGATGTCGAGCCGGCCGGTTCGTACCACGAACAGGAAATAATGGTCTGTATCGATGAGGACGCTGCCGACGGCAAACAGCAGAAGCTCTGCACCGTTCAGCCACGGTGAAAGCGCTGCCGCAGCGACACCGGTCGCGACGAGATGCCGGGTAAGTGTCATATTCTCCCTCCAAAGCTACCGAACAACAATCATGACGATCTTCCCTAATGGTGTATGGCCGAAGCAGGTACCCGGAGCCGCTGCACGGCCACCAGGGCCACCAGGGCCAGGAAAGCGCCGACGATGAACGGTATCCGATAATCGACCATCCAGAGGGCTCCCCCCACCACCGGCAGCACCACGGCAGCGATATGGTTGATGGTGAAGCCGACTGCCATGCTCGGCGCGATGTCGCGCGGATCGGCCATCTTCTGGAAATAGGTGTTGATGCCGACCGCGAAGTTGAAGAGGATGAAGTCGAGGATGTACATGGCCGCTGCCACCAGCTTCGAGCCGGTGAAGGCGTAGGTAAGGAAGACGCAGATGATGCCGCCGTATTCCAGGGAGAGAATCCTCCGCTCGCCGAAGGCAATGATGGCCCGGCCGATCAGGGGATTGAGGAAGTAGTTGATGGCGTTGTTGACGATGAACAGGACCGTCATCTCCCTGACCGTGAAGTGGAAGACCTTCACCAACAAGAACATGGAGAAGGCGATATGAATCTGCCGCCTGGCGCCGGACATGAAGGTGAGGAAATAGTAGAGGGCGTAGCGACGGCGCAGTACCATCCTTTGCCGCTGGATCGGGATACCGGCATGGGTGGGGTTCCGGGTAAGTGCCCAGCACCCCAGTGCCGCCACCAGGCCGCCGATGGACAGGTAGAGCCCGCGGAAATCCAGGACGCCATCCAGGAGCCAGATAAGACCGCCGGCGACAATGCTGGAGACGGCCGCCAGGCTCCGGATGCGGCCGTAGACCAGGGGGGTTGTGGCGGTCGTAAAGTACTGGAGGGTGAGGGAGTTGTTGGTGGTCTCGAAGTAGTGGAAGCCGAAGCTCATCAGCAGGGTGGTGAAGACGAGCCCGCCCAGGGTCGGGAAGAAGCCGGTCAGGGCGACGCCGATGCCGAGGCCGATGACGGAAAGCGCTGCCAGCCGGTGCTCGCTAATGACGAGCAGCACGAAGACCACCAGCAGGGAGAGGAAGCCCGGGATCTCCCGCACCGACTGGATCAGTCCCACCTGGGCGCCATCCAGGGAAACCGCCTCCACGGCAAAGTTGTTGAACAGGATCGCCGCCCCCTGGATCCCGAGGGTCGAGGCGACCGTCAGGACAAGGAGGAAGCGGAGCATCGGGCGCTGCTCCGACTGGAAGTCAAGACCGGTCGCGTTGGGACTGTTTTTCATGAAGGGTATCGGCGCTACACCCGGTACGGTTCCACCGCGGCATCGGAAAATTCGTTGGCAACGGTCATGAGCTGTTCACGGCCGTCCACCGTGGCCTTCACGGCGCAGTCGGCGCCGGGTTCGGCCTTGGTGTAGCGCAGCAGGATCTTCGCCGCGAGCGTAATGCTCTCATCGTCCTGGCGCCCCATGACCACCCCCAGCGGACTGCTGCCGTCGACCCAGCGCAGGGCCGTCTCGCCAGCTTGCGTGGCGGCCTCCAGGAGGTTGTTGTCCGCTTCGCTCCGGCCGATCAGCACCTTGGTGCGTTCGCCGAGACGGAAATGGCGGGCGATCTTGAGCATGCGGAAATCGCGCAGGTTCAGCTCGTCGCTGTGGTCGAACACGTCCTTCACCTTGGGGACAAAGGAGGTCTCGGTCAGGAGACAGCCGCCGGCCGGGCAGGGGTAGTTCCGCACATCCAACTCCTCGGCCAGCTGGATCTGGTCCTTGCGCGACCGCCCCTTCATGGCGAGCAGCTTGCTCCGATCGACCCACCCTTCCCGCTCCGGGATGGTCGGCTCGAAGTACTGGGCCGACAGGGGGCGAAGCAGCAGCCCCTCCAGACCGCTTTCCCGCTCTATCACCCTGAGCGTGTCGCGCCGCTGGCTCATGGGACGCTGGCCGAGCACCTCCCCGGTGATGACGAAGTCTGCCCCGCTTTCGCTCATGTACTTCTTTGCCTTGCGCAGCAAAAAGATGCGGCAGTCGATGCAGGGGTTCAGCCCCTTGCCATAGCCGTGACGGGGCCGCCTGACCACCTCCAGGTAATCGGGCCCCTTGGTCATGACCTTGATCGGGATGCCGAACTCCTCGGCGACGCGGACCGCTTCGGATTTGCAGCCGGCATTCTTGCCGGTACAGGTACAGAATGGGGAGGTAAAGTTGAGGGCCTCCACGGCGATTCCCTGGTCGAGCATGACCTTGACCGCCAGCGTGGAGTCGAGCCCGCCGGAAAGGAGGGCGAGTGCCTTGCGCTGCATGGTGTCTCCTGTGGTCCCATGGTGCGGCCTATCCGGGCCGGGCGCGCCACACAACGGTACCGATTTAATGATAAACGGCGTCCATCATCGGTTAGGTCAGCCGACCCTGTCAACATGATTCTTTCGACGGAGCATTGCCGCATAAGGGTGCTATCGTAAGGAGCGATCGATACCTTCGTTAATATCAAAACTACTAATTTGACCGCTGACCGTTTCATTAGTACCATACTGTCTTCTCAGGCGATTCTGTATTTATCAGATGTTATCCGCTTTTTCCGTGTCCAATCGTCGTGTTGGGGTCTATTCAGTGTGAAAGGGGTTTGTTCATGAAGCGGCTGTTGATGTTTCTGGTGCTGGGGATCATTGCCGGCACCGGCACCTGCTGGGCCAAGAGTCGGTCCGGTGTCGTCACCATGGAGTTCGATCTTACCAGGCACGACCAGGATCAGGAGGTGCGGCTCTGGATACCCTATCCGGTTTCCGACCGGGACCAGATTGTCAGCGACATCTCGTACCAAGGCGACTATGGCCCGGCCGGGGTCTACACCGACCGGGCCAACAAAACACCCATGCTCTTTGCCTCGTGGCCGAAAGGGTCGAAAAGCCGGACCCTGACCCTTTCCTTCAGCGTGGAACGACAGGAGGTTCTCCGGCGCAACCTGCCGGAACGTGAGGTGGCATGGAACCCGGCGGACTTTGCCGAATACCTGCGGCCGACGAGCCTCGGACCGATAGATGGTGAGGTAAAGGAGCTTGCCGACCGGATCACCAGGGGGAAGACGACCGTACTGGCCAAGGCACGGGCCATCTACGACTGGACCTGCGACAACAGCTTCCGTGACCCGAACACCAGGGGGTGCGGGTCGGGCGATGTCTGCAACCTGCTGAAGAGGCCGGGCGGAAAGTGCACCGACATTTCATCACTGTTCATCGCCCTCTGCCGCGCTGCCGGCGTCCCGGCCCGCGAGGTCTTCAGCGTCCGTCTCGGCAGGAAGCCGGTGGAGGACATCACCGGCCACCAGCACTGCTGGGGCGAGTTTTTTCTCCCGGGCTACGGCTGGGTACCGGCCGATCCGGCCGACGTGCGCAAGGCGATGCTGGTGGAGAAGCTGGAGCTTGACAGTCCGAAGACCAGGGAGTATCGCGAATATTTCTGGGGCGGGATCGACCCCTACCGGGTGGTCATCGCCAGCGGGCGGGACCTGGTCCTGAACCCGCCCCAGGCCGGCGCACCTCTGAACACCTTCGGCTATCCCTATGCCGAAGTGGGTGGCAAGCCGCTGGACTGGCTGGAGCCGAAGACCTTCGGCTACCGGTTCACCTACAGGGAGAAATAGGGGCGCTGCTTGCCGCGCCCCTGTCGGGCGGAGCAAGCGCCGCCCCTACGTGGGAAAAGCCTGAACCACTGTCCCGTCAGGGGCGATGAGACGGATCGCGGGCCCGCCGGTGCCGGCAGCATGGGTAGCACAGCTGATGCACGGGTCGTAGGCCCTGATCGCGATCTGCAGGAGCTGCCCGACCTCCTCGGTCAGCCTGGCGTTGCGGATCTCCCGGCCGGCGATCTCCCGCACGGCCCGGTTCATGGCCGGACTGTTCTGGGCCGTGGCGATCACCAGGTTGACCCGCTTCAGCAGGCCGTGCTCGTCCACATGGTATTCGTGGCAGAGGGTGCCGCGGGGGGCCTCGCAGACGCCCATTCCCACCGGCTGGTTCACCTCGGCCCGGCTCCGCACCCGGCGGTCGGTGATCGCCGGATCGTCCAGCAGCTCCTGGAGCCGTTCCAGTCCCGCCAGAATCTCGATCAGCCGGGCGTGGTGGGCGAAGAACACGTCGTGGACCGGATGGCCGGCTCCGGCCCGTTCCCGCAATGTTGCCAGTTCGGCATCCGCCAGCCTCGTGCCGGCACGGGTCACCAGATTGAGACGCGCCAGGGGACCGACCCGGTAGCTGCCGTCTGCGGCGCCCAGCGACGCGTAATACGGCCCCTTCAGGTAGTTCCAGCATGAGAGTTCTTCGGCCACCAGTTCCGGGAACCGCTCCGGCGCCGCCCCTTCCACCAGCAGCTTCCCCTCCCGGTCCAGCACCGTCAGTTCCCCTTCATAGTATTCAAGCGTCCTTTCGGCTGACGTCAGGCCGAGGTAGAGGGTCGGCTCGCTTCCGAGGCGGCCGGCCAGTTTCAGCCCGTCGCTTATCTGCCGGAACCGCTCGATGGTCGCAGTGGCAATGGCGATCAGGCCGGGGATCTGGCCGAGGAGCCCTTGCCGCACCTCTTCGCCGAGCGGCTGCGCCATGCCGCCGGGGATGATCCACTGGGGATGGACCACCCCGCCCCCGACGTGCGTGGCGATCTCGTGGGAGAAACGACGCAACTGCACCGCACTGGTGACGAGGTCGGGGTAACTGCGGGCCAGTTCGGTGAGGGTGCGCCTGGCCGGATCGTCCCTGAGGCCGGGGAGATAGTCGGGAAGGCTCAGGAAAAAGAAGCTCAAGGCATGGCTTTGCACCACCTGGGCCAGGGCGAGAATGCGCCGGAGCTTGACCGCCGTCGGCGGGACGGTGAGCCCCAGGAGCCGGTCGCCGGCCAGGGCCGAGGCCAGCGCATGACTGGTGGGACAGATGCCGCAGATACGGGCCGTGATCGCCGGCATCTCCCAGAAGCTCCGCCCGAGACAGAATGCCTCGAACCCCCGGAACGAGGTGGAGAGAAAACGGGCATCCGTGACCGCACCGGCATCGTCCAGGAAGATGTCGATCCGGGTGTGGCCCTCGATCCGGGTGACCGGGTTTATGGAGATCGTCTCAGCCATAGTGGAGCCTCAGCCAAAGGTGAGCATCTCTGGCGGCAACTGGAACTGCTTGCCCCTGATGATGGCCGTCAGCACGGTCCTGATCCGCTCCGGCTCGGGGGGGCAGCCGGGGATGAACAGGTCGACCGGGATGACCCGGTGGAGCGGGAGAACGGCAGGGAGGAGCGCAGGGAGCCCTGCCGGCTGCCAGGCCGCACCATAGACCGTCCGGATGACCGCATCACGATCCAGCGGGTTGCGCAGTGCCGGCACATTGCCGGTGATGGCGCAATCACCCAGGCTGACGACCTGCCTGCTCCTGGACCGGGCCAGCAGCGCCCGCTCCCGGTCGTGCTCCGTCCCGACCCCTCCCTCGATCAGGGTCAGATCGATCCTTGAAGGAAGCTCCGGCGCATCGGCAAGGGGGGAGTGGACCAGGTCGATGGCCGCGGCCAGCTCCAGCAGGAATGTGTCGGTGTCCAGCAGGCTCATGTGGCACCCCGAGCAGCCGGAGAGCCAGAGGGTCGCCACACGGAGCCGCCTTGTCCGCTTACCGCTCATGGGTCTCCCTCCAGGCCAGGATGCGCGGGATCAGTTCCGGTTCCCGCTCCTTCTCGCCCCGGGCCGTCCACTTCTCGAACAGCGCCCCGGTGGGGCATGACTGGACGCATTTGCCGCACGTAGTACAGGTTTCACTCCGGCCCCACGGTTCGTTCAGGTCGATGACGATGCGGCTCCTGACACCCCGCCCCTGAAGGTCGAGGGTGTGGGCTCCCTCCACCTCGTCGCAGGTCCGCACGCAGCGGGCGCACAGGACGCAGCGCCCGTGGTCCATGCCGAAGCGTTGGTGACTGGCATCCAGGGGGAGGCGGGGGGATAGGTAGGGATAGCGGACGTGATCGATGCCAAACCGGGCGGCCAGGCTCTGGAGTTCGCACTGGCCGTTGACCACGCAGACCGAGCAGATATGGTTACGCTCGGCCAGGAGCAGTTCGACGATCTGACGCCGGTACCGCTGCAGCCGCTCGCTGTCGGTTGTCACGACCATCCCCTCTTCGGCCGGTGTCACGCAGGCTGCCTGGGGCTTTTCCCGCCCCGCGACCTCCACCATGCAGAGCCGGCACCCTCCCCTGGCGGTCAGCCCTTCCAGGTAACAGAGGGTGGGAAGGTCGATGCCGTTCTCCCGGATCACCTGTAGGATCGTTTCCCCGGCCCGGCTGCTCACCAGCCGGCCGTCGATGGTCAGGGCCAGGGCCGGCATGCCGCCTCCGTCGCTGCCATGGCGCAGACCGCGGCCGGGCAGGACCGGTCCGACAGATGGGCCTCGTATTCTTCCCGAAAGTGGCGCAGGGTGCTCAGGACCGGGTTGGGGGCGGCGCTTCCCAGGCCGCACAGACTGGTCTCCCGCAGAAGCTGGCAGAGCCCCTCCAGCTGTTCCAGGTCGTCGGTCGAAGCCAGGCCGGAACAGATCCGGTCGAGCAGGAGTGCCATCTGCACGGTCCCGGCCCGACAGGGGACGCATTTGCCGCAACTTTCGTCCTGGCAGAAACCGATGAAAAATCGGGCCACGTCTACCATGCAGCGCCGGTCGTTCATCACGATCAGGCCACCGGACCCCATGATCGAGCCGAGCGCCTTCAACTGCTCGTAATCCATCGGGGTGTCCAGGTGGCGGGCCGGGATGCAGCCTCCGCTCGGTCCACCGGTCTGGGCCGCCTTGAAGGCACCGCCGGTGACACCGCCACCGATCTCCTCGACGATCTGCCGCAGGGTCGTCCCCAGCGGGACCTCGACCAGGCCGGCATTGGCCAGGTCGCCGCAGATGGCAAAGACCTTGGTGCCGCTGTTCCCGGGACTGCCGACGCTGGCGAACTCTTCCCACCCGTCGCGGATAATGGTGGGGATAGTGGCAAAGGTCTCCACGTTGTTGATCAGGGTCGGGCAGCCGCGCAGGCCGCGCTGGGCAGGGTAGGGGGGACGGGGAACGGGATGGCCGCGCCGCCCCATGACGGAAGCGAGCAGGGCAGTCTCTTCCCCGCAGACAAAGGCCCCTGCCCCCATCCGGAGGTCGATGCGAAAGTTGACGCGGCTCTCCAGGATGCGTCCACCCAGGAGCTGCAGGCGTTCCGCGGTCCGGATCGCCTGCCGGAGCCGGGCCGCAGCCAGGGGGTATTCACCCCGGACATAGATGTACCCCTGCTCCGCACCCACGGCAAATCCGGCCAGGGCCATCCCCTCCAGGACCCGGTGGGGGTCGGCCTCCATGATGGTGCGATCCATGTAGGCGCCCGGGTCTCCTTCGTCGCCGTTGGCCACCACGTATTTCCTGCTGCCGCTGGCCTTTCGCACCAGTTCCCACTTGACGCCGGTCGGGTAGCCTGCCCCGCCGCGGCCCCGCAAACCGCTTCTGGTGACCTCCTCGCAGACCGCTTCCGGCGACAGGTGGTGGATCGCCCGGGACAGGGACTGGTAACCGCCTCTGGCGATATAGTCCTCGATCCGTTCCGGGTCGGTGTAGCCGCAGTTGGCCAGGACCAGCCGGGTCTGGCCGGTAAAAAATGGCAGGTCTGCAGGGAGCAGCCGCTCTGACGGGACAGCGTCACCGTTAAGGAAGCTGTCGACCAGTGCCGCGGCTGCTGGCGGGGTGAGGCGTTCGTACAGGTATTCGGAACCGTCCCTGGTGACGACCCTGAGCAGCGGCCCGCGACTGCAGGGGCCGACGCAGCCGGTCCCGACCACCCGGATTTCGTCAGCTGCCCCGTGGCGGCCGATCAGTTCCTCGACCGCCGCCTTGACCGCTTCGGCACCGGCCGCCTTGCACGGCGACCCCATGCAGACCGTTACCCGCAGGCGGTAAAGCTCTTCCCGCTCCGCTTCGTGCAGCGCCAGCGCTTCCAGGTCTGCGACGTTCACGTCGGTTCTCCTTTGGCCAGCAACTCCTTGATAAGAGCGACGGCTCCGGCTGGAGAGTCTACCTTCACATCCCGGCCGTCAAGCAGTACCAGTGGGGCAAGGACGCAGTTGCCCACGCAGCGGGGGGCCGCAACGGTCAGACGGCCGCCACAGCCGGTCTGACCTGCGGTGACGCCGAACCTCTGCTCGATGGCGGAGAGGATCTTTCCTGACCCCTTGATGTGGCAGGCGGTTCCGCGGCAGACGCCGCAGATATGTCCACCCTGCGGTTCCAGGGTGAAAAAATGGTAGAAGGTGGCAACACCGTACACGATACTGGGGGGGAGCTTCAGTCCGCGGGCGATGTGGGCGAGGGTCTGCCGGTCCAGATGGCCGAATGTTTCCTGGGCGACATGGAGCACTTCGATCAAGGCGTCACGGTCATACCGGTGCCGCTGCATGGCCCGGTCAACGGCGGACCGGCGGGGATCGTCCGGTACTGGAGCAGTGTCAGGGGCAGGCATCTGATCCTCCCTGAGGCGAATGTGCCTTGAATAATTATAGTGTAGTAATTTTGTTTTGCAGGGTGATCTGAGGGGGAAATGCAAAAAAGGCGGCCCAAGGCCGCCTGTCAGCTGTCTGCGAGGAGCTATCTCCCCTTTTTCAGGTCGATGAGGATCAGCTTGGCAACGGCCTTGAGGGTCTCGAACACCCCTTCGCCGGTAGCGGCGCAGGCCTCGAACTCGGGAACGCCCGATGGATTAAGCTCCTGGCGGAGTTCATCCATCGGCACGACATTGGGGAGGTCGCGCTTGTTGTACTGCACCACAAAAGGGATCTTCGCCAGGTCATACCCCTGCTCCTTCAGGTTTATGCCGAGGTTTTCGAGGGACTCGATATTCGCCTCAATCCGCTCTTCCTGGGAGTCGGCAACGAAAACGACCCCGTCCACCCCTTTGAGAATAAGCTTCCTGGAGGCGTCATAGAAGACCTGGCCGGGGACCGTATAGAGATGAAAGCGTGTCTTGAAGCCGCGGATTTCGCCGAGGGCCAGGGGAAGAAAGTCGAAGAACAGGGTACGCTCCGTCTCGGTGGCCAGGCTGATCATCTTCCCCTTGGCCTCGGGAGCGGTCTTCTGGTAGATGTACTGGAGGTTGGTGGTCTTGCCGCACAGCCCTGGTCCGTAATAAACGATCTTGCAGTTTATTTCGCGGGAGGCGTAGTTGATGAAGGACATGGGGCCTGTTCCTCGTGTGAGCTAGCTGAACAGATTGTCGATATCGTCGTCAGTGATCTCGGCAAAGGGGAAGTCGCTGGTGCCGCTCTTTTCCTTTTCCTCGGCCTTGGTCATGAGCCGGTCGAAAACGGTGGTCAGCTCGTCCGAGGCCTTTTTGACCCGGAGCCTGACCAGCCCCAGCGAAGAACGGGCGTCGAAGAGTACAACCAGGATGACCCGGCCGCCGACGATGGAGATGTGGAGATTGTCCTTTTCCCCCTCGTGGAAGAGGATGGAGAACTCCTTTTCGCCGATCAGCTTGGCCAGGCCGCCGGTGGCGGCGATGTTCCCGGCGGTGAGGGAGGCAAGGGAGGTGGTGTCGAACTGCTCCACGTCGCCGACCCCGGAGATGAGCTGCCCGTTCTTGTCCACCAGGAAGATGACCTTGGAGTTGGATTCCCGCAGCAGTTTTTCGATTACCGCATTGATCTCCTTGAACTCCTCATCGTACATCACCATCTGGGGATACGACATGGAAGGCTCCTTGTGTAAGGCTCTGGTTCAGCAGATTGTTTTTTATAACAGAAAAGGTGGCACCTTTCAAGCGAGCCAGCCGTTGCAGCGATAAAAAAAGCCCCGGCAGTTGCCTGCCGGGGCTTTGGTCATGCTGCAATGCGACTATTTCTTCTCGGTCGGGCAGACCGAGAAGCTGATGGCCGCCATCTTCTCATAGAGTTCGAAGCGGCGGGTATTCCAGTCGGTGGCCTGGGCCATGAGGGCCGTGGCGTGCTTCGGATTGGCCTTTTTCAGCACCCGGTAGCGGTTCTCGCCCATGGCGTACTCCTCGAACGTCATGGTCGGAGCCTTGCTGTCAAGTTGCAGCGGGTTCTCGGCCTTGCAGGCCAGGGCCGGGTTGTAGCGGAACAGCGGCCAGTAGCCGCAGGCAACGGCCTTTTTCTGCTCGTCGACGGCAGTGGTCATGTCGATGCCGTGGGCGATGCAGTGGGCATAGGCGATGATCAGCGACGGACCGTCAAAGGCTTCCGCCTCCATGAACGCCTTAATGCACTGGGCCGGGTTGGAGAGGGCGACCTTGGCAACGTACACGGTGCCGTAGGCCATGGCGATCATCCCCAGGTCCTTCTTGGGCATTGCCTTGCCGCCGGCGGCGAACTGGGCAACGGCACCCAGCGGGGTCGACTTGGAGGCCTGGCCGCCGGTGTTGGAGTAAACCTCGGTGTCGAGGACCAGCAGGTTGATGTTCTTGCCCGAGGCGATGACGTGGTCGAGGCCGCCGTAGCCGATGTCGTAGGCCCAGCCGTCGCCGCCGATGCACCAGACCGACTTCTTCACCAGGTAGTCGGCCAGGGTCAGGAGCCGCTTGGCTGCCGGCTCGGGGCAGCTGGCCAGAGCCTTTTTCAGGCCGGCGACGCGCTCGCGCTGCGCCTCGATCCCGGCCTGGGTCGACTGGTCCGCCGCCTTGATCTCCTGCATGGTTGACCGGAAGGAGTCGCAGGATTTGCAGCCGCAGGTGAGGAGCTGGTCGAGCAGTTCCAGGGCTGCCTCGTTGAACTTGTCAACGGTCAGGCGCATGCCGAAGCCGAACTCGGCGTTGTCCTCGAACAGGGAGTTGGACCAAGCCGGGCCGCGGCCGTCGGCACGCTGTGCCCACGGGGTGGTGGGGAGGTTGCCGCCGTAGATGGAGGTACAGCCGGTGGCGTTGGCAATGAGCGCCCGGTCGCCGAAGAGCTGGGAGAGCAGTTTCAGGTACGGGGTCTCGCCGCAGCCGGCGCAGGCACCGGAGAACTCGAACAGCGGACGGACCAGCTGGCTCCCCTTCAGGCTGTCCAGCTTGAGCAGGGAAAGCTCGGTTTCGGGGAGACCGAGGAAGAAGTCCCAGTTGGCCGCTTCCTGCTCGCGCAAAGGCGGCTGGAACTGCATGTTGATCGCCTTGTGGTTCGGATCTTCCTTGCTCTTGGCCGGGCAGTTGTGGACACAGGCACCGCAGCCGGTGCAGTCTTCCGGGGCCACCTGAAGGGTGAACTTCAGCCCCTTGAGGTCGTTGCCCTTGGCTTCCACAGACTTGAAACTCTTGGGCGCCTTGGCCAGGGCTGCACCGTCGTAGGCCTTCATCCGGATGGTGGCGTGGGGGCAGACGAAGGAGCAGATGCCGCACTGGATGCAAAGCTGCTCGTCCCATACCGGGATATCCACGGCAATGTTACGCTTCTCGAACTGGGCGGTCGCCGTCGGGAAGGTGCCGTCGGCCGGCATCTTGGAAACCGGCAGGTCGTCGCCGAGGCCGGCGATCATGGGCGCAGTGGTCTCCTGAACGAACTGGGGCGCCTTGGGGCTGACGACCGGCGGCTTCGTGATGGTGCTGGTGGCCTTCTCAGGCACCGTCACCTCGTAGAAGTTGTTGAGGCCGGCGTCCACCGCCTTGTTGTTCATGGCGACAACGGCTTCGCCCGCCTTGCCGTAGGACTTCTTGATGGCGTCCTTGATCTCGGCAACGGCCTGATCCAGAGGGATGATGTTGGAGATCTTGAAGAAGGCGGTCTGCATGATGACGTTGATCCGGGCGCCCAGTCCCAGTTCCTCGCCCAGCTTGATGGCGTTGATCACGTAGAACTTGAGCTTCTTGGCGATGAGCTGCTCCTGCACCTCGATCGGCATGCTGTCCCAGATCTCGTCCTTGCTGAACGGGGAACAGAGGAGGAAAGTGGCCCCGTCCTTGGCCTTGGAGAGCATGTCGTACTTCTCCAGGAAGGAGAAGTTGTGGCAGGCGATGAAGTCGGCGTGGTCGATCAGGTACGGGGAGTTGATCGCCTTCTTGCCGAAGCGCAGGTGCGACGTGGTGACGCTCCCGGCCTTCTTGGAGTCGTAGACGAAGTAGGCCTGGGCGTTGTTGTCGGTCCGCTCGCCGATGATCTTGATGGAGTTCTTGTTGGCGCCGACCGTGCCGTCGGAGCCGAGACCGTAGAACATGGCGGAGTAGATCCCCTCGGCCGGGTTGCGGAAGTTCGGGTCGAGCGGCAGGCTGCAGCCGGTGACGTCTTCCACGATGCCGACCACGAAGTGGTTCTTGGGCCGGTCGTCCTTCAGGTTGTCGAACACCGCCTTGACCATGCAGGGGGTGAACTCCTTGGAGCCGAGGCCGTAGCGGCCGCCGACGATGGCGGGGTAACCGGAGAAGCTGGTCTTGCCATCTGCCATGGCCTCGCCGATGGCGGTACGGACGTCCAGGTAGAGCGGCTCGCCCAGCGACCCGGGCTCCTTGGTCCGGTCGAGGACGGCGATCTTCTTGACGGTTTTCGGCAGGGCAGCCACAAAGGCGTCGATGGGGAACGGCCGATAGAGGCGGACCTTGACCACACCGACCTTCTCACCCTTGGCGAGCAGGTTGTCCACGGTCTCCTGGATCGTGTCGGCAGCAGAGCCCATGACGATGATGACCCGCTCGGCATCAGGAGCCCCGGCGTAGTCGACCAGCTTGTACTGACGGCCGGCGATCTTGGCGAACTTGTCCATCTCCTCCTGGACGATGGTGATCGCTTTCGGATAGTAGGCGTTGACCGTCTCGCGACCCTGGAAGTAGACGTCCGGGTTCTGAGCCGTACCGCGCATGACCGGCCGGTCCGGGTTGAGTGCCCGGTTCTTGTGGGCGGTCACCAGTTCGTCGTCGATCATGGCGCGCATGTCGTCGAAGGTCAGTTCCTCGACCTTCTGGACCTCGTGGGAGGTGCGGAAACCGTCGAAGAAGTGGATGAACGGCACCCGGGCGCGCAGGGTGACGGCCTGGGAGATCAGGGCGAAGTCCATGACCTCCTGGACGTTGTTGGAGCAGAGCATCCCCCAGCCGGTGGAACGGCAGGACATGACGTCCGAGTGGTCACCGAAGATGGAGAGTGCCTGGGCCGCGATGGCGCGCGCCGAGACATGGAAGACCGTGGAGGTCAGCTCACCGGCGATCTTGAACATGTTGGGGATCATCAGGAGGAGCCCCTGGCTGGCGGTAAAGGTGGTGGTCAGTGCCCCTGCCTGCAGGGCGCCGTGAACGGCACCGGCGGCGCCACCCTCCGACTGCATCTCGACGACGGACGGGATGGTGTTCCAGATGTTCTTCTCGCCGTCGGCGCTCTTGGCGTCGGAGATCTCACCCATGACCGATGACGGGGTGATGGGGTAGATGGCAATGACTTCGTTGGTGGCGTGTGCCACATGGGCGGCGGCGGTGTTGCCGTCGATGGTAACCATTTTACGACTCATACGAAACTCCTCCTGTCTATGTGTGTTACCGAAACCGGAATACTGGCCGGTGGCTACATCTCTGAACGGCGTTCAAGGGCGTGGAACATGGTGGCGGCATCGACGAATTCCAGGTCGCCGCCGGTCGGGATACCATGGGCAAGCCTGGTGACCCGCACCCCCCGTTCCTTGACGAGTCTGGTCAGGTAGAGCGCGGTTGCTTCCCCTTCTACGGAAAAATTGGTGGCGATGACGACTTCCCGGATTCCCTCACGCTCCAGGCGCTGCATCAGTTCGGCAATCCGGAGATCGCCGGGGGTGATGCCTGCCAACGGGGAGAGGGCGCCATGCAGGACGTGGTAGCGGCCGCGAAAGGCACTGCTCCGCTCGATTGCCAGGACATCCTGCGGCTCCTCCACCACGCAGATAATGGCGCTTTCCCGCTCTTCGCGGCAGATTGCGCACGGATCATCCTCGGTGAGCATGAAGCAGATGGAGCAGAACCTGACCTTCCGGCTCACCTCCAGCAGGCTTTCTGCCAGAGCCGCAAGATTTTCGGGGGTTTTCAGCAGATGCAGGGCGAGCCGCAGTGCGGTTTTTTCGCCGACCCCCGGCAATTTCTTCAGTTCACCTACCAGTCTCCCCAGAGACAAAGCTTTTTGTAGCATATCTTTCGTACCGATAAAACATATTTTTAGTAAATTAGTGGCATTGAAATTTATTCACAATAAAAATCATTATTTATAGCAAGTTGCATGTTTTAATTGACGCCTTACAAGAATCCTGTTTAGTCCGCCTAAAAAAATAAAGCACCCCCGGACCGCAACAAATCGGTCCATGAGGGTGCTTCGTAACGACGGTTGGCACTGCTGGCGCGGCTCAGAACAGGCCCGGAATGCTGAGTCCGCCGGTGGCCTTGCTCATCTCCTGGCCGATTTCCGCCTGGACCTTGGTCAGGGCCTCGTTGACAGCCGCAACGACGAGATCCTGGAGCATCTCTACATCCTCAGGATCCACCGCCTCCTTCTTTATGGTAAGTGAAACCACCTGGTTCTTCCCGTTGACCAGGGCGGTTACAACCCCGCCGCCGGCGCTGGCTTCGGCGGTCTTGAGGGATGCCTCCTCCTGGATCTTTGCCATCCGCTGCTGCATCATCTGGGCCTGTTTCATGATATTGGCCAAGCCTTTTGACATACTGACTTCCTCCTTTTATGTGCTGCTTCGTAATTATTCCGGCTCCCGGCACTCATCCAGCGTGCCGCCGAAGATCTCCAGGGCCGCAGTCACCATGGGGTGGCGCAGGGCAGTTTCCTTCAGGGCAGTCACCCGGGCGGCCTGGTCAAGGTTTTTTTTTTCAGCCAGGGAGATGGGGAGATGCCGGTCTTCGGTGGAGATGGGGACGATCTTCACAGCGGTCGGCCGCTTGAAGAAGCTGACCGCGAGCTCCTGGAGCTGATTATGGTAGTCCTGCTCCTTGAGCATGCTGAGTTCCAGCGAGCCGCGGGGAAAACCGATCTGCAGCCCCCCCTCGTCCAGTTGCAGCGGGCTCCCCTTTTCCAGCTTGGTGGCCAGGAGCGGCCTGGACCTCTTGACAAAGGCGACGAAGCCGGCCCAGTCGCCGCCGGCCGGAGTTTCCCGCGGCCGCTCCGGTTCGGGCGCGGCGACAGCTGCCGCCGCCGGAGGCGCCGGACGAGGGGGCGGTTCCTGCTCCCGGCGCTGCTGGGGAGCAGCAGGCTGCTGCCGCTGGTATGCCGGCGGTGGCGACTGCCGCGAAGGGGCCGCGGCCGGGGATGACGGCCGGGATGATGCGGTTACGCCGCTGCCGAGGCGAGCCTCCAGCCGGTCCAGCCGGGCCAGGATCTCCCTGGCCGGGACCACGGCGCCGAGGGTAGCCATCTTGACCAGGGCCATCTCCAGAACCAGACGCGGCATGGCGGAATGGGCACACTCGGTCTCGGCCTTCATCAGAATGGCGAGACAGCGCTGCAGCCGGCTCGCATCGGTCAGGGCGCATATCTCCCGCTGGGTTGCCAGCTCGCTTTCCGCCAGGTCGAGCAGATCGATGCCCCCCTCCACCACCTTGAGGATGAGGAGGGAGCGGAACAGGCCGATCAGCTCCTGGCAGAACTGGCGGAAATTATAGCCGAACTCGTCCACCTGGCGCACCACCTCCAGGGCCCCGCGGGTGTCGCCCGTGAGGACGGCGCGGGCCAGGTCTGCCAGGAGACGCTGATCCACCACCCCCAGGAGGGTCACCACGTCTTCGTCCCGCACCTCGCTGCCACAAAAGGCCAGTACCTGATCCAGCGTGGAGAGGGAGTCGCGCATGCTCCCATCCCCCTTGCGCGCCACCACGGTAAGGGCCTCGGTTGAGACGGTGATCCCCTCCTGGTCGACGATATGGCGCAGGCGGTCAACGATGGTGGCCAGCGGTATCCGCTTGAAGTCGAAACGCTGGCAGCGGGAGAGGATGGTGATCGGCAGCTTGTGGGGTTCGGTGGTGGCGAAGATGAACTTGATATGGGCCGGCGGTTCCTCCAGGGTCTTCAGCAGGGCGTTGAAGGCGCTGGTGGAGAGCATGTGGACTTCGTCGATAATGAAGATCTTGTAGCGGGAGCGGGACGGGAGGTACTTGACGTTTTCACGCAGTTCCCGGATGTCGTCGACGCCGGTGTTGGAGGCACCGTCGATCTCGAATACGTCCACGGAGTTGCCGGCCGTGATCTCGGCACAGGAGGGACAGACGTTGCATGGCCGCGGGGTCGGCCCCATCTCGCAGTTCAGCGCCTTGGCGAAGATGCGGGCCGAGCTGGTCTTGCCCACCCCCCGGGCCCCGGTAAAGAGGAAGGCATGGGCGATCCGACCGGTCTCGATGGCATTGGCCAGGGTGCGGGTGATATGCTCCTGGCCAACCAGGTCGTCAAAGGTCTGGGGACGCCATTTTCTCGCAAGAACCAGGTAGGACAAGGGGGATCAACCTCGCAACATCAGCCTTGGGTTACCGTGGGGGAAATGCAGGGGAAACTGCTTGCGGGCACAATTGATAGCTGGGCACCCCCGCGGCACACGGAGTCGATTACTGCCGCTGCTTCCTTCCGGACCTGACGGGGTTCATAACCTTCCGTTGCGCGGGACCCAGCTATCAGCTCTGCCCGCAAACGACCAACACCGCCCAGCGGGCGGTGTCTATGCGATAAAGGTGGCGGAGAGAGAGGGATTCGAACCCTCGATACCGGTTTCCCAGTATACTCGCTTAGCAGGCGAGCGCCTTCGACCTACTCGGCCATCTCTCCTAAAAACTGTTCAAAGTTCAATGTTCGAGGTTCAATGTTTACAAGCTCAAGGCGCCAACCTTGAACGTTGAACCTTGAACCTGGAACATTTTTGGCGGAGGAGGTAGGATTCGAACCCACGGAACTTTCGTTCAACGGTTTTCAAGACCGCCGCCTTCAACCACTCGGCCACTCCTCCGTGTGTTGCCGCCTCTTCCGCCTCCCCTGCGGCCTTATAAGGCCTGAGGTGAGGAAGCGAATGCCATGTGTAGCATTTCCGCCCTGTATTTGCAATACCAAAAAAAGAATTCAGGCGGTGCCCCGGCGTGTTAGCCGATCCGCTCCTGGCCGCCCAGATACGGTCGCAGGACCTTCGGGATGGCGACCGAGCCGTCGGCCTGCTGACAGTTCTCCAGGATCGCCACCAGGGTCCGTCCCACCGCCAGCCCCGATCCGTTCAGGGTATGGACGAATTCGGGCTTGGCCTTCTCGTCCTGCTTGAAGCGGATCTTGGCCCGGCGGGCCTGGAAATCCTCGAAGTTGCTGCAGGAGGAGATCTCCCGGTAGGTATGCTGTCCCGGCAGCCATACCTCGATGTCGAAGGTGCGGGCCGCGGAAAAGCCGATGTCGCCGGTGCAGAGCTCCACCACCCGGTAGGGGAGCTCCAGTTGCCGAAGGATCTCTTCGGCATTGTCCAGGAGCCGGTCCAGTTCCCGGTAGGACGTCTCTGGAGTGACGAACTTGACCAGTTCCACCTTGTTGAACTGGTGCTGGCGGATCAGTCCGCGGGTGTCCTTGCCGTACGAGCCGGCCTCCTTGCGGAAGCAGGGGGTGTAGGCGGTGTAGCACAGCGGCAGGTCGCTCCCGCGGAGGACTTCGTCCCGGTGGATATTGGTGACCGGCACCTCGGCGGTCGGGATCAGGAAATAATCGGTGCCGTCCAGATGAAAGAGATCGTCCTCGAACTTGGGGAGCTGGCCGGTGCCGGTCATGCTCTCCCGGTTGACGATAAACGGGGGGAGCATTTCCGTGTAGCCGTGGCGGGTGGTATGGAGGTCGAGCATGAAGTTGATCAGGGCGCGCTCCAGGCGGGCGCCGGCCCCCCTGTAGAGAGTGAAGCGGGCACCGGTCAGCTTGGCCCCCCGCTCGAAGTCCAGGATCCCCAAGGCCTCGCCGACCTCCCAGTGGGGCTTGGGGGTAAAGTCGTACGTTGCCGGGGTCCCCCACCGCCTGACCTCGACATTCTCCTCTTCCGAGGCACCCAGCGGGGTCTGGCGGGAAGGGAGGTTGGGGATGGTATAGGTAATCGCCTGGAGCAGTTCCTCGATCTTGTTGAGGTCCTCGTCCAGCCCCTTGATCTTTTGTCCGACCTCCCGCATCTCGGCGATCCGGTCCTGGACCTGGCTCTTGTCCTTGACCTTGCTGATCTCCTCGGAGACCTTGTTGCGCAGCGCCTTCAGGGTTTCGCTCTCCTGGAGGAGTTCGCGCCGCTGCCGGTCAAGGTCGCGGAACTGACCGAGATCAATCGCTTCCCCGCGGGTCTTGAGCCTCGCCTCTACCTCTTCCAGATTCTCACGGATGTAACGTATGTCGAGCATGGCAAAACCCTTTGCAAATTGATGGATAAGGCCCTATCTTGTAGCACTTGACCGGTGGTTAGTCAACAACTTGCCGTGAATCCGTGAGTCCTGGAGGCCCGTTTCCGCTCAAGCACCCGCGATTTGGCATTCTATGGGCATTCGAGCTCTGTGGCCGACCTCGCACGGCAGATGCGATTGTTGCCCACCGGCCGCGGGAATCGCGGATGCTTCGCTCCACCGGCCCTCCATGCCTCACGGATTCAAGTTTGCCCCTTTATTCCGGAGGGTTTGTGCGAAACGCCATCATCTATATTCTGCTTCTTTCCTCGTTTGCCGTGCCCGCCGCCGGTAAGGAGATCGTCATCAACGCGGTCGGCGACATCATGCTGGCCGGCCACGCCACCGCGGCCCTTTCCCGGGCTGGCTACGACCACCCCTTTGCCGCCGTCTCGACGATCCTGCGTCGGGGTGACGTCACCATCGGCAACCTGGAGGCCCCGGCTGCCCGTTCCGGTACGGAGTTCCGGTCGAAAAGGTTCCGCTTCCGGTCCGACCCGGCACTGGTGCCGGCCCTGCAGCGGGCCGGTTTCACGATCCTCACCCTGGCCAACAACCATATCCTCGACTTCGGTCCTGATGCCCTGCTTGAAACCATCACCCACCTGGAACGCCAGGGGCTGGGGCACGCCGGTGCCGGGGCCGACCTGGTGGCTGCCCGCAAAGAAGCCGTACAGACGGTCAACGGCCGGCGGGTGGCGGTCCTCGCCTATTCCCTCACCCGGCCGACCGGGTTCTTTGCCGGTTCTGACCGGCCGGGAACGGCGCCGGGATGGGCTGGTTTTTTCACGGAAGATATCGTCCGGGCCAAAAGCCGGGCCGACTATGTGGTAGTATCATTTCATTGGGGGGGCGAACTGGAGACCAGGCCGAAACCGTACCAGACAACGGCCGCACGGCGGGCGATCGATGCCGGCGCCGATCTGGTCATCGGCCACCACCCCCACGTGCTTCAGGGGATCGAACGTTACGGCGGCGGCGTGATCTTCTACAGCCTGGGCAATTTCGCCTTTGCCAGTCGCAGCCGCCACGCGGACCGGAGCGTCATCGCCCGGATCGTCCTGGACAACGGGGTAAAGGAAGTGGAACTGATCCCGCTCAATCTCCTGAACCGGGAGGTTGGTTATCAGCCCGGGATATTGACCGGGAGGCGCGGGGACGAGGTGATCGCCCGGTTGAACCGCCTCTCCGACGGCATGGGGGTCGCCATCGCAAACGTTGCCGGCCGCTACGTGGTCAGTGGCAGCGGTGAACAGGTGGCCAAGAGATAAGGAGGTTCCCATGCACAGGCTCTTTGTGGCGATCGATCTGCCGGATGAGGTGAAGCGGGAACTGGCACGATTCCGGCGCGAGGAGATCCCCGGCGCCCGCTGGGTGCCGGTTGAGCAACTCCACCTGACACTTCGCTTCATCGGCGAGGTGGATGAGTCAACCCTACAGGCCATCCGGCAGGCACTGGGCGCCGTCGGGGCGGCTCCGTTCCCCCTGGCCGTCCAACGGGTGGGGCACTTCCCCCCACGGAAGACCCCGCATGTTCTCTGGGTCGGCGCGGATGCCGGCGCTCCGCTGACCGGGCTGCAGGGGGAGGTGGAAGCAGCGGTCCAGACGGCAGGTATCTCCGCCGAGCACCGCCCGTTCTCTCCCCACATCACCATCGCCCGTCTCAGGGAGACTCCGCCCCACATTGTCGCCGAGTTCGAAAAGCAGCACCAGGCCTTTGCCTGTGCCCCGTTCGAGGTGCCCGCCTTCTACCTCTACGAGAGCACCCTCACCGGCAAAGGGGCGATCCACGAGCGGGTGCAGATTTACCCGTTGAGTGCGCCTGCGCCACCCACGGCAGACCGATAAAACCAGAAACGGCTTTTAGGTCCACGAATAAATACGAAAGAATAAACCATTGCAAAAGAATCAGCAATTCACCGAACAGATTGCACCATGACATTGTATATTCTACTGATTTAGTTCGTGTTTTTCGTGTGTTTCGTGGACAGGCTTTTTCTACGATTAATGCGAATCACGAAGAGGATAGGCCAATGAAGCGCACCATCTTTCTGGTGATTTTGTCATGTACGATAGGGATGTCCTGGCAGGTAACGTCTGGGAATGCCGCGGATGCCGACCAGGAGGCGCCGGTCTGGGTGGAGACCGTGGGCGAGGCGGCAGGGAGCGAGTTCGACCCTCCCCGGGAGGTGATGGAGCGGGCGCGCAACGAGGCAAAGCGACGGGCACTCGAAGAAGCGGTCGGTTCGTTCGTCCGGTCCCATGCCCTGGTAAGCAACGGTCAGCTGGCCGAGGAGTTCACCTTTGCCAGGGTCCGCGGGGTCATCGATAAGGTCCGGATCCTCAGCGAAGAACGGGACAAGAGCGACCCCAATCTCTGCCGGGTGCGGATCAAGGCCCTCGTCCGTCCCGTATATCCCGGTGACGGGGAGGGAATTTCAGTAAAGCTCGACCTGACCAAGTCCTCGCTGCGGGAGGGGGACGAGGTGAGGATACAGTACCAGACCAGTGCGGACAGCTATGTCTATATCTTCTCCATCGCTGCCGACAATTCGGTGACCCTCCTCTTTCCCAACGCACTCAACAGGGACAACTTCGTCAAGGCGGAGAGCGGCCAGCTTTTCCCTCCCGACTCTTCCCCCATCAAGATCCGGGCGATCCCCCTGCCCGACATGAAGGGGAAGATCTCCAGTGAGAAGGTGAAGATCATTGCCGCTCGGCGGCGGGAAATCCTTCTGGAGCGGGGGTTCACGGAAGGGATGTTTCAGGTGTACGATGCCCGCTCCACCGGACTGGTGAGCGATCTGGCCCGCAAGCTGAACCAGCTCGACCCTGCCGACTGGGGGGAGGCCGTGGCCGTCTACACCATCGAGCCGGACGCCCGGGGAAAGCCGCCGCAACCATAGGGAAGCAAGGTACTGTCCGGAAGCTGTCACGCAGGAGGATCGGATGAAACGTCGTCTGACAACAGTAGCAGTGCTGCTGGTTCTCATCCCGGCACTGTTCGCCGGCGCGGCCGAAAAGAGAGCGAAGGGAAAGAAGGTTGAACCGGCCGGGTCTTCCACCCTGTTCGTCCCGTTGTCGTTCGACCAGCTGGTCACGGAGACCAGGACCCTCACCGGGCACGATTCAAATATCCGTGCCCTGGCCTATGCCCCGGACGGCAATCGCCTGGCGAGCGGTGGCGACGACAAGTCGCTGATCCTCTGGGATGTCCGGAAGGGAGAGCAGCTCTGGTCGATCAAGGATCTTCCCGACCGGGTGACGGGTCTTGCCTATTGCAGCGGCGGCGAAATCCTGGCCCTCTCCACCAGCGGGAAGGATCTCCACCTGGTGGATGCCGCTTCGGGCAGGTATCTCACCGGGTTCCGGGCAGAGGAGGATGTCAGGTCCCTGGCCTGCAGTGCCAGGGGACGACTGCTGGCCGCTGCCACGGGTGACAGGGGCGTGACCGTCTGGGATCTGGACAAGCTCCGGACGACTCAGGAACCGGGAACGGCAACGGTGAAGGAGGAAAGTGGGTTCTTCGACCGGCTGAAACGGAAGAAAGAGCGGAAAAAGGATGAAGACCGGGTCCGGGTGGACTCGGCCGTGGTCAAGGTGCTGCGGGACGGCGAGGATGAGTTCTCTGCAGTGGCATTCAGTCCGAACGGCGAGTATCTGGCAGCGGCAGGGAAGGGAAAACGGATAATTGTCTGGGATGCCCACCAGTGGACTGCGGCAAAGAGACTGGAGGGGGTGGAGAAGGAGGTGCAGTCCCTGCTGTTCAGTCCGGAAGGGCGGCGGCTGGCCGCTGTGGAGGACAAGCGGCGGCTCCTGATCTGGGACCTGCACGGCACGGCAACACCGAGGCTGCTCGGCGCCGAGCGGGACGACATCTCCGGTGCGGCCTTCAGCGCCGACGGTTCGCTCCTGGTCACCACCACGAAAAAACGGACCGTCATCCGGAGCACCAGGACGTTCCGCGAGATCCACGCCATCCCTGACGACAGGCGGGAACCCCTTGCGGTCCAGTGCAGTCCCGATAGCGCCCATATGGCGACCGCCGGCGAGGATAAGGCGGTGCATCTCTGGAATGTGCCGGGCATCGTCTCGCTGGCAGCCGCGCAGGCGTCGCGGGCCGACGACCTGAAGACCCTCGACCAGGAGCGGGATGAGCGGATCAGTGCCCTCTACCCCGGGAAAACGGAGTTCGAGAGCAGCAAGGAGTACCAGGCCCGGCTGAAGCGGGCCAAGGCGGCAGAAGGGACACTCCGGAGCGAGTATGCGGCCAGACGGAAGCAGTTGGCCGCACAACTGGAGGAGGAGCTGACAAGGCTGAAGGAACGGTTCTATCCATACACCGCCAAGGGCGAACTGGGGAGATACGATGCCGACCAGGAGGCGTTCCGGGTCTCGGTCAACGGGATGCCGGCAATGGTGCGGGTCCCGGCCCGGCAGGCCAGGGAGATCGCCGGCCGCCGGGAAAAGCTGGCCTTCAGCGGCCTGATCCGCTATCACGATCCGCAGAAGGCCGAGTTTCTCAATGGGGCACTGGTCGATCAGACGACCGGCGCCCGTTTCCCGTTCGGCCGGCAGATCGGCGGCGTGGCACCTGCTGCGGACGTGCCGGCTCCGCTCCCGGCGATCGCCTCCAAGCGTGGCCCGCTGCCCGCACTGGAGATCGTCTCGGTGGCGCTGGTGGAGCCTTCCGGCAACAGCGCCCTCGATGCGGGTGAACGGGGGAGCATCAGGGTTGCCCTCCGCAATAGCGGCAGCGGCGCCGCGGACGGTGTGACCATCGGCCTGCGGCCCGAGCAGGGCGGGCTCCCGGCCGGCCTGATGGTAGCGGAAAAGGCGTTTATCGGCACCCTCGGCCCGACCCAGACAAAGAGCATCGACCTGGATATCTCGGCAACGGATGACCTCCCCGGGCGGGAAGCCAGGGTGCAGGTGTCGGCCCTGGAAGCGAGCGGCTTCGACGCCCAGCCGGTACTGATGGCGTTCACCCTCAAGCCTCTGGTCCCCCCGGACCTGCAGGTGGCAAAGATCCAGATCAGCGACGCCGAGGGGCGGCGGGTGATCTCCAGGGGTAAGGAGGCCAACCTGACCCTCTCCGTGGCGAATGCGGGGAGCGGCAGTGCACGGGGGGTAACGGCCCGGATCGAGGTCGGCGATCCGCAGATCAAGCTCTTTGGCGAGGGAGAGGTCCCCCTCGGCATCATCAAGCCGGGGGAGACGAAGCGAGCCCTCTTCACGATCGCCGTGACCCAGCGTTACAAGGGGGGGAAGACGCTCCCGGTGACGTTCCGGATCACCGAGGAGCGGCCCCGCTTCGGCATTAGGCCCGAGATCCGTCTGGCGCTGAACGAGGAGGCGCCGGAAACCAGGCTGGTGAAGGTGAAGGAAAGGGAGAGCGCTCCGGTTGCCGCCGACCCGGACGATGTCGCCATGGCCCCCCTCTTTGCCGTTACCCGCCGGGCATTCACCGCTAACGACCTGGCCGTGGTGGTCGGCATCGAGCGCTACCAGAGCATTCCGAAATCCGACTACGCTTACAACGATGCCCGTTCCGTCAAGGCCTATCTCCTGTCGCTGGGCTTTGCCGAGCGGAACATCGACTTCCTGGCGGACGAACGGGCCACCCTCTCCGCCATCAGGAAGTCGGTGGAGAGCTGGCTCCCCAACCGGGTGAAACCGGGGTCGCGCATCTTCTTCTACTATTCCGGCCACGGTGCGCCCGACCCGGCCACCGGCGAGGCGTTCATCGTCCCCTACGACGGCGACCCGTCGTATCTGAACGATACCGGCTACCCGGTCAGGCGTCTCTACGAAAAGCTCGGTGCGGCCAGGGCCGCCGAGGTGATCGTGGTCATGGACTCCTGCTTCTCCGGCAGCGGCGGCCGGAGCGTCATGGCCAAGGGGGCGCGGCCCCTGGTGCTGACCGCGGCGGGACCGCTGATTCCTCCGAAGATGGCGGTCCTCTCCTCGACCCAGGGGGCGCAGATCTCCACCTCCCTCCAGGAGAAGGAGCACGGTGTCTTCACCTACTACTTCCTCAAGGCGATCAAGGAGGGGCATCGGGACCTGGACGCCATCTACCGCTTCGTCAAGCCGCTGGTGGAGGATACGGCAAAGGGGCAGAATGTGACCCAGAGCCCGGTGCTGAACATGGGTGACGGATCGTCCGGCAGGTTCAGACTGTTGAACGACTGACTTCGGAGCGAAAAAGGGAAGAGCCGTCCGGGCTCACGAAATGGACCCGGACGGCCGGTTGCGGACTAGCGGATGCAAGCCTCCACTCTCACGGAGATCGACCGGGGCGGGGTGGGGATCTGTGGCGGCTGGACAGCCGGGACGCGGCAGTACCACTTCTGGTCGCTCCCCTGGAAATAGTTCTGACCGGGGGGGCAGGTCGTCGTCGCCTTGCACTTGCCGTTCCCCTCGGTCTTGTTCTTCCTGGGATTGTAGGCCCAGACCTCGCACTGCGACTGCCACTCGTTGACGAACTGCAGCGTTCCCAGCCCGCTGATGCCGGTCCCCGAGGGGACGGCCGTACCGAGGTTCAGGCCGAGATTCCTGATCTCGCCGCAGGTGGCATCGCAGTAAGCCTTGTATACCTTCGGCGACTCGGCCCCGGGGATGGGGAGCTGGGGCAGCGGCAGGTTGAGCAGGCCGCCCGAGCCGACTGTCACGGCAGGAACGCCGATCTGCCCGGATGCCCAAGGTTTTCCGTCCGGTCTGTTTTCCCTGGTCTTCAGCTCAACCCTGCCGGCGGAAAGGGTGGCATTGTAGGCCAGTGCGGGGAGCGTAAAGGTCGACTGGACGCTCGGCCCAATGACCCGCCACAGGAGTTGCGGATTGTTCGGCACCTCCCGCCAGCTGCTGTCGCTCCCCCGCCAGGTCCCTTTCCCTTCGATGGTGGAGAGATTCTTGAGGGTATAGGTGGTCTGGGAACTGGTGCCGAACGCCTTGAGGGTGCCGCTGCCACTGGCAGTGCTCGGGGTTATCCTAAGTGAGTAGGTCGACTCCACCCCGGCGGGGCAGAGATCGGTTACGGCGAGATTGGCCTCGGTCACCCCGAGGAGTGAGCCGTTGCCGCCGATGGTGGAGGAACAGCCGAGATCGGGGGTATTCCGCAGGCCGAAGGAGAGGTTACCGTCTCCCCTGGCCGCCAGCTCCAGGGACGATTTCCGATAGGTGAACCTGATGGCGCCGATCTGCAGCTCAGCCGACCCGCTGCCGGATGCGGAAGCCCACGGCACTGCCGGTTTCCCCCCCGCAAGCTCGGTTTCCATTCCCACACGTCTGGCGTTGCCGGCGGCAGCACTCCGTTCACCCGCGACCCGTGCCTGAACGGCGCCCCCTCCCCCCTTCTGCAGCTTCAGCTCGCCGTTCAGGGTAAGCTTGGTCTGGGCGCCGGTGTGGCCGATGCTGACAACCCCCTTCAGAACGGCCTGGTTGTCACTGATGGTCGCCGTCCCCTGCTCCAGGCGGATATGGAATTTCCCCAGCTCATCCTCGAAGGCCTGCCGTACATCGGCCGGCTTGGGGAGTTTGTCGAGAAGGGTGATCGGGGCCTCGACCCAGACGACATGGGCGCAGATCAGGGAACTGTTGTACCCCACCCAGCCGAATCCCTGGTATCCCCACCCCGTGCCCCATGAGTTCTTGATCTTCCAGGCACGCTTTTTGTCGCTCCACCCCACGATTGTGACGACATGGTTGGTCTTTTTGTCCGGTGGGGAGGCCGAGACATACACGTCCCCTTTAACCGGATCCTTCAGGTAGTTCTGGAACGCATCCGAGGCGTACATGCTCGCCATCAGCGGGCCGTGGCGCAGGAGCGCCTCCTTGATCTGGGCATTGGTTGTCGATCCGTCCAACTGCCCCACAAACCCCCAGACTGCTGACCGGTACGCAGGCGGCACCTCGGGCCGGTAGGTCCCCTTCTTGCCCTGGTAGCCGTAATCGGACCGTTTGGGTGTGCCGAGGGTCGATAACCAGGCAAGGGGCTCACCGACCCATCCCCCGTCACAGCCGTTTATCGTCCGGTCGAGAAGCGCCTGTTCCGATGCCCCGATCGTTGTCCCGTTGCGGATACGGTAGCTTGCTTCCAGGGCAGCAACCGTGCCAAACACATAGCAGCTGCCGCACTTCTGCTGGTCCTGCACGTCACTCACCACCCCCAACTCCGTCCAGTCAAACTCACTGGCGCTGGCGTTCGGCAGGCGCCCACGGATGTTGTCCTGGGGGAGGGCTCCGAACAGCCGCCGATACTCGTCGACCCGTTTCCCTTCGCTTTCCAGCAGAGAGGCTGCAGCTTTCGCCTGTTCGTCGAATTGGCGTTTCAGCTCCGCAAGCGGTGGAACGATCAGGCCGGTTCCACGGCTGGCAGCCTGGGAAACCCCGGTGACGGCCAGAATGAGCATGGAGACAACTAACAGGATTCTTTTCATACGCACCCCCCTTTGTTGAAACAAAATCGCAGAACAGCATCCCCGCAACGGGAATTCAATCAGTACCGTACCGGCGGAAAACTATTTGCGGTCGAAATAATAACAGTGTAATTCATTGAGCATGCTCTGCAAGTCGCAGAATTCGGGCCGGCAACTAATCAGGTCAGCCCCCCATGGGGAATATTGCCTTTTGTGTGCTAAAATACAAACACCATTATTTGCAGCGGGGGAAGACAATGGGAACACGCTACCTGCTTTTGAGGCGAATGCTGACGCTCCTCTTCCTTATCTGCCTTCCCGGCCATCTGCCGGCAGCGGAGCTGCCGGACGTGGTTCGCCACGAGGCCCAGTACCTGGATGGCGCTGTCAGCGTTACCGTGGAATGGCAGTCGGCCAACCCGGTGACCAAGGTCCGGGTGACCGCCGGCAGGGAGCAGAAGGAGACGCAGGTGGATGAATTCGACAACCGGCGCAACCCCCAGGGGTACCAGGGTGAAGTGACCGTCCAGGTGCCGTTCTATCAGCAGTCCGGTCAGGGGGCAATTCCGTATCTGATTCAGCTGGAGGACGACACCCACCAGAAGAGTGCCCCGGTCAACGGCAGGATAACCGTACCGGCTGCCGCCGCGGTTTCCTCCCCCTACCCCCTCCCACCGCGCGACGACAACTGGGGCAGGGAGAACATCAGGACCGGCATGGTGCTCGGGCCGCAGACCCCCGGGGAGGCCAGGGCAGGCGACATGATCGACAAGCTCCTCGTGGTGATGGACCGGTTCGACACCGCTCCCGGCATCGAGGAGATAAAGGTGAACCTACATGGTCCCGACAACGTCTCGTTCTCCACCAGGGCGAGCGACGACAAGGGGTTGCGGGAGGTCAGGTTCAGGGTCGTCGACGGCAACGGACTGCTGGTCGGTCTCCAGTCACTGACCAATCTCGGCAAGGTGTGGCAGGGGACGAGCCAGACGTTCGCCCTGGGGGGCGGCTCGTTCCGGGTGATCGCCCAGGCGATCGACTCTGCCGGCAACACGTCGAAGGAGCAGAGTGCTCCGTTTGTCCTGAGCGGCGAGCCGAGGGAGCTCCCCCAACTCCAGGAAACCGGGGCCATTGCCCAGGGACAGGGCAGCCCGCTACCGCCTGCCGTCTATCCCCGGCAGGAAACCGTTCCGGCATTCGATCAGCCTTTACCGACATCGCAGCAGGTCCCCTCCTATCCGGACCAGGGCGCGCCGGCACCAATGCCTTCCCCGTCGCCATACGGCGTTGCTCCTGTCCCGGACCTGCCGCCTGCAGTACCGCAGCCAGTGCCGCTCCCCCCATCCGTGACGATGCCGGAGCCGGTTCCGGTCCCGGACCCGTCTGTCGGGACGATGAACACTCCCCCCCCGCCGGCGCGGTAGGCAGCTGCGAGGATCGACCGTACATGGTGCTGATCGCATCATTCAGGAGATGACATGAAGCGTAACCTAGCGATAGTTGTTGCCCTCGGCGTCGGACTCGGCATCGGCGCTGCGGGATGCGTGAGCACCGGCGGGACTGCCATGGAGACCCACCGGAAGGGACTCGAAGGGATAACCGAAGACGACTACGTGCCGGCAAAGAAGCCGATCGACCGGCATTTCATCGGCGCGGCCTGGTCCAGGCAGTTCGGCCCGGTGGAGGAGCCCGGCGTCGACCAGATCCGGGTCAAGAAGGAGCGGTCCTTCAGCAACATGCAGCAGGATTTTGCCTACAACCTCGGCCTGGCGCTGGGGGCAACCCCTGCGGCCCTCCCTCTGAAGGGTGAGTTCGGCATCCAGGGGGGCAGCGTGGAGAAGGCCAAACTGGCCGGACTGGAGATCATCTCTCCGGTTACCTTTGCCGACATCCCGTTCGAACCCGACATCCCCTATGTGACCGAGGCGCTGCGGCTGGCCAACTTCAGGATCAGCGATGAAAAGAGCAACAAGGCCGGCATCAACGTGGGGGCCGGTCATGCCCTCGGCACGGCGACCACCCTGGCCGAAGCCGGTTCACAGGCGCGGCGCGGCACGGAAGGAGACGGGCTGGTGGTGGCCTACAAACTGCAGAAAATCGACCGGAGCAGCTACGAGCGAAAAGAGTCGGGGGGTCTCCCCCTGGGGCTCGACACGCCGCTGGAGATCCCCACGGCCAACCTGGTGGTGAAGGCACGACTCCAGACCATCGAGCCCGGCTCGGGGAAGTCTCTGCCGCGCAGCATCCTCTGGGCCTGTCAGAAGGCGGATGCCCTGAGCCGCAACATGGTTGCCGCCTGGGTCGTGGAGATCAAGTCGACCGACCCGAAGCGGAAATCCCTGACCATCGGCTTCCCGGCACTCCCCAGGATCGACGAATGCCAGGGATTCAGCCGGGTCATCTATTCCCGCATCGACCCCCGCACCGACCGGGTGATCCGCCAGAAACTGACCATGACCCTGGTGGATGCCGATGTTAGCGATTTCCTCCAGCCAAAGGCCTTCGATGCGCGCGTGACCCTTATCGATGAATCATTCGGGGTCATCACGGTCAGGCACGACGATCTGTGAGGGTAGCTGAGTGAAAAGTTTCCGCCGCACTACCGGTTCGGTCTGTACCCTGCTCCTTCTGCTCTGCAGCGGTACCCCGCTCTGGTCGGCCGACGGCCGGGGCGCGGTGGACTGGTCCGGCGGCTACGTAACCGCGGTCGGTTACGGCACTGCCCCCCCGGGAATGCCGGCCGCAAAGGCGCTGCTGAGTGCGAGGCGCGCCGCCGAAATCGACGCCCAGCGCGCTCTCCTCGAAACGATCAAGGGGGTGCAGATCGATACGCAGACCACTATCGACGGCTCGATGCAGAGGGATGTCGTTACCAGGACCCGGGTGGAAGGGACGCTCAGGGGGGCGGTCATCGCGAAGCAGGAGGTGACCATGGTCAACGGTGCGCCGCTGGCAACCGTCACCATGCGACTCTGCCTGGATGGCCGGTCGGCTGACTGTGCCGGCAAGGCGGCACTGGTTTCGGCGATCGGCCTCGACAGGTTTGCGAGCCAGGACGCCGGCGCCGGGCAACCTCTCGGGCCAGGTGACACGACGCCACGGGAGCCCGCCCGCTACGATCCGACCCGACCGGCAACCGGCGCCATCCTGCTGCTCGGCAGCCGGCGTTTCGAGCGGGTCCTGCTGCCGGTGGTGGTGTGCAGGGAAAAAGGGGAAAGCATCCTGGTGTACGGGGTCAGGCGGGTCGCCCCGGAAGTGGTGCGCACCCTCGGCATCGTGCGCTATGCCGCTTCACTGGAGCAGGCCAGGGGGATGGAAACCGCCGGAGCCAATCCGGTGGTGATCGATGCCGAAGCGGTTTCCCCCGACAACCGGATCGTCATCGCCCCCCGGGACGCCGCCACCCTGGAAGAGACCCTCCGCTACGGCAACAACTTCCTGGAAAAGGGGCGGGTGGTCATCGTGCAGTAGCAGGCACGTATTGCAGGTCATCGATGGCCGATTCGAGCCATTCTATTCGCATTTCGGCGCCTCAAGTTCATTTTCGGTCCCCCATGATTCAAGCCACTTCATGACGGCATCATGCGGCACCGACTTTCCGGTGTGGCAATACTCCTCCCATCGTGCAACCGTTTCCTGTCTGAATCGCTCTGCGGCCTCTTCGCGCTCCAGATATTGCGAAATTGCCTCCTTCGCCAACCAGTGGGGTGAGCGCTTTTTTGCTTCGCCTAGTTTCTGCAACCGCTCCCTGTCTGGTTGCGGCAGCTTGATCGCCATTGGTTTCACATTTGTCGACATGACGACACCTCCGGGTATCGCTTAGTAGTTATCAGTATTACCCCGTCATACCAACTAGTCAATGGCGCTCATACCTCCACCCCATCTTTCCGTTCGATCAGCAGGACGGATCTCGCAGATCGTCCACCACCGCCTCCAGCTCGGTGATCGCCTCGGCGGCCAGGTCCTGGGGCTCGGAGAGCTCGCTGCCATCCTCCGGCGATTCGTCCCCCTCGAAGAGGCAGTTGTCGGGGAGAACCCTATGTGGGGTTCGATGCCGTGGAGATAGAGATTCATCAGAGCCAGCCGGCGTGGTTTCGCCACCAGGTGGCCGCCTTGGCGGCACTTTATCGGGGAGTCACTCCGTTGAAACGCGCTTCGACTCCGCTCAGCGCACGGACGTTCCCTGAGCGGAGTCGAAGGGAACTGAACTGTCTCTATTCAACTTCTAGCGGCACCTTCTGCAGCCGCTTGTAGTAGAAGTTCTGCCCGTAGAGCGCCGCCACCGGGTTGTGGCCGGTGACCCGGTCCTTGCAGATCAGGGTCGTGACCGGCGCCTTCGAGTGCTTGGTGAACAGCATGTCGTGTCCCACGCAGAGGCCGACGATGATGTTCATGTCGGTCCCGGCCCGGTTGCACAGCTCGGCCTGGGCGATCGGGTTGCAGGCCGGCTCGAAGGTGCCGGGCCGTACCTTGTCCTCCTCGGAGAGCCCCAGTTGCAGCTTGTCGATGCTCCCCGCCTTGCAGCAGACCGAAAGCGGCTCCAGCCCCTGGCCGGTGAGGATGGCCACGAGCTGGTCGGTCTCGGCCAGGAGGCCGATGCAGGTGGCAATGCCGATCCGTTTCCACCCCATCAGTTTTGCCAGGGCGACCGTGTCCTCCACCCTTGTCCAGCGCGCCGTCACCGTACCGCTCCCTGGTGACTTCTGGTAGCAGAGCCCCTCCACTCTTGCCGCCATCAGGGCCAGGCGGGCGTCTTCGCTGTCGCCGGTGTAGGTGGCCAGGGAGGCATCGATGATCTCGCCGCCGCTGTTGGCGGGACAGTAGCCGGGCCGCGGCGGGGCCGTTGCCGGGTCGCCGCTCCAGCAGTTGGTGGTACCGTTTTTCTGCCAGACCGCGCTGCACTTGCTACAGGATAAAGGGGTCTCTTCGCCGGATCTGTCCATGACTGCCTCCTTTAGAAAGGGTTCAACGTGCTGCGTGCTGCGTTCAGAGTTCTGCACGCAGCACGCTGAACGCAGTACGAGTCTTAAGCCGAATACAGCTTGCCGGCCGCTTCCTTGAGCAGGATGTAGGGAGAGACGATCAGCATCTGGAAACGCCGGGACGGCGTAGCGTTCCAGGCCTCGACCTGCGCTGTTGTCGGCTTTCCCAGCTTACCGTTCTGTATCCACTGCGTCACCATCGGCGTGTTGTCCTCGGCGATCCGGTAGCCGGCCTCGGCCAGTTCCAGACCGGGGGCAACGAGGATCAGGGTCCCGCGCTCCAGATGGGGTCTGACCCACTGCCATTCCGCCTCGTCGATGGTCAGGGCCAGTTCTTCCTTGGTCTTGTCCGGTTTGGTCATTTCCGCAAAATCCTCTTGTCGCCGACCCGGATGGTCAGCTTGATGGAGTCGAAGTATTCCAGCAGGGGGATCATGAACTTTCGTGACAGCCCGGTGATCTCCCGGAACTCGTTCGGGGTGATCTCCCCCTTGTCCGTGAGCCGGGCGAAGAGCTTTTCGCGAATCGCTGCCAGGGGCGCTGCCGCGTAATAGAGATCGCCTTTCACCCTGACGACCGCCCCTTCCCGCACCAGACTGCTCAACTGCTCCAGGAGCACCTTCTCCGGCACCTGCACCAGATCGCACAGCTCCTTGACCGTAGGGGGTTCACTGCCGCCGTTCAGGAGTGCCGAGCTGATCCGCTCACGGAGACCGGTCTGCTCTGCCGTAGCGGTCCCTTTCCGGCCGGGAAGCTTCACCAGGTCCCGGTCGGCCACCACGGCCCCCTCCTTTTCCAGGGAGGCCAGGACCGGCGTGAAGAAGCGCGGGTCGCTCCGCTTCGGCAGGCGGGTCTTCAGCTCTTCCTTGCCGATCCCCTCCTTCAGGGCATTTTCCTGCAGATAGCCGTCGAGTTCGGCCAGAATTGATTCCTTCAGAGCGGCAAACGCCTCCCTCCCCAGGAATACCCGCGGCTCCCGCACCACCTGGATCACGGTCCCGCTGCTCAGGAGCGGCATCAGGGCCGCATCCAGACGTCTGGCGGAGAGGCCGGTACGGTTGGCCAGTTCAGCGTATGACAGACCGGAAAGGAGGGAGGCGGCCACCATCCGGCCGATCCGGTCCCCCTCTTCCCCCTCCTCGATGGCGGTGAGCAGTTCCATCGCCTCGGTGGTACGCCGGCGGCGGCGCGGAGGGGCGGGATCCAGCACCGTCCCTCCCCCCAGGGTCGACGATGGCGAATAGGTCCGCAGGACAAAGGGATCGCCGGGGAGGAGCAGGACCGGCCTGGCCAGGCGCAGCTGGGCCAGGGCGCTCTCGCCCGGCTGCAGGGCATCCCGGTCGAAGAGGATCACCTGGGCCGACACCTCGTAGGTGGCCGAGTGAAGGCGCAGGGTCGAGCGGTGCCTGAGTTCCCGCGGCGCGGACCCAAGGTAGTTGAGACGCACGTCCACGGCCCTGGTGGTCCGGTACAGTTCGCGGGGGACAACCACATCGCCCCGCGCCACTTCCGTATGCTCCACCCCCTGCAGGTTCACCGCCAGCCGCTGCCCCGCTTCGCCGGACTCCGCCTTTGCGCCGTGGGCCTGGAGCCCGCGCACCCGGCTGGTCAGACCGCCCGGCAGGATCTCCACCTCGTCGCCGACCCGGATCGAGCCGGAGAGGAGGGTGCCGGTCACCACCGTGCCGAAACCGGCCACGGTGAAGACCCGGTCCACCGGGAGGCGGAACGGGCCGTCGCTCCGTTTCTGCTCCACCTCGGCAGCCAACCGCGCCAGTTCCCGGCGGAGATCGTCGAGACCGGCCCCGGTCCGTGACGAGACCGGCACCACGGCCGCCCCCTCCAGAAAGCTGCCGGCCAGGTATTCACGCACCTCTTCCGCCACCAGGCCGAGCCAGTCCGGGTCCACCATGTCGCTCTTGGTCAGCGCCACCAGCCCCTTCTTGACCCCCAGCAGCTGGCAGATCTCCAGGTGCTCCCGGGTCTGGGGCATGACTCCCTCGTCGGCGGCGATCACCAGCATCACCAGGTCCATGCCGCCAACCCCGGCGACCATGGCCCTGACGAACCGTTCGTGGCCCGGCACGTCGACGATGCCGAACTGGGTGCCATCGGGAAGCTCCAGGTGTGCGAACCCGAGCTCGATGGTGATTCCCCGGGCCTTCTCCTCCTTGAGGCGATCGGTGTCGATGCCGGTGAGGGCCTTGACCAGGGAGGTCTTGCCGTGGTCGATGTGACCGGCGGTGCCAAGGATCAGGTGTTTCATGAATGGTGCCCCACAACGGATGCAAACGGGAATGAAGGCGGATTATAGCGGATCGACCGGGATAAGACAAAGGTCAAAACATGCCCCGATCCGGCGGAAACCACGGCACGGGGAGATGGAACAGGCGATTGTTGCCGGATGCCCAACCCAAGCGCCTCCCGACATCGCCTCAGTCATCGGTGCGTGGTGGCGGCAGCGTTGCCGCAAAGATGGCCGCGGCCGCGGTGATCAGTGCCGACAGCAGGTAGGCCGAGCAGAAGGAGTTGGTCCCCTTGGCGATCATGCCCGCCGCCGCGGGACCAACCGACTGACCGAAGGCAAAAAAGAGCGTTACCGTGGCAAAGGCTGTCGCAGCACGGTGAAGGCCGAGGTAATCGCCGATGGCCGCCGCCATGATAGCCGGAATGGCAAACACCGCCAGCCCATACAGGACGATCGATACCACCAGCGGTGCGCTCCCCAGCTTCAGTCCCACCAGCAGATAGGCGGCCGACTGCACCAGAAAGACCGCCGTGAGCCCCCACTTCCTGCCGATCCGGTCGGAGAGCGCTCCAAAGCCTACCCCGGAGAAAGCGCTGAAAAAACCGACCCACGACCAGTAGAGCCCTGCCTTTGCCTCGCTGAAGCCGTACTCCTTCACCATCGTCGTCACGATGAACGTGCCAAAGACCATGAAGGTTGCCCCGAACGCCAGGTAGAGGAGCCCCAGACGGAGCAGGATGGCGCCATCCCCCTTCCGCACCCGGCTCACCAACTGGCTGGCGGCCGGTGGCAACGGTCGGCCGACCGGTTCCAGCCCGAGCTCACGCGGGTGATTGCGCAGGAAGAGCGCCGCACAGCCTGCCACCGTCAGGCAGATAAGGCCGAGCACCAGCCAGCCGCTACGCCAGCCATCGGCCCCGTACAGGCGGTTCAGCAACGGGACGAGAAAACCTGCGAGGATGATGCCGACGCCATTGCCGCCGATCACGAGTCCGGCCGCCTTGCCCCGTTGTTCGCTGCGAAACCAGTAGGTAACCAGCGCCATCATCGGAATGTTGGCAAAGCCGCTCCCCATTCCTACCAGTGCATAGAGGCAGAGCACCGTGAAAAAGTCGTGGCTGGCACTGATGCCGAGCATGCAGAGACCGAGGAGCAGCAGCCCGGCTGCAATCGTCATGCGGGGCCGCAGCCGGTGCATGACGGGCGGTGCCAGCACCACGGACAGCAGGTAGCCGACGAAATTGCCGGTACCGATAAAGCCCATCCGGTCGTAGGAAAGGTTGAGCCCTGCCTGCATCCCCGGGATCAGCATCGCGTAGGCATAGCGGGCGATTCCGAAGCAGGAGAAGAGCACCAGCGAACCGATGCCAACGATGATCCAGCCGTAGTGAAGGCGTGTGGGACGCAATGGTCGGGTGGTCGATTCCTGGGACACGATAGCGATCTGATTCCTATAGAAAATTCAGGCTGTCCTTGTATCACAAAAAAAGGGCGCCGCAAAGGGCGCCCTTACCTGTTGATTGCACGTCAGGGGGGAGAGCCGGCCGGTCAGCGCCACCCCTCGCGACCGCTACAGCTTGTGCAGCCAGTTGAACGGGTCGGGGAGCCGGCCGTACTGGATGCCGGTGAGGGTGTCGTACAACTGCTGCGTTACCCTGCCGGCCGCCCCGTCACCTACCGTCACCTGTTCACCCTTGTAGCAGAGGGCCGAGACCGGCGAGACCACGGCCGCAGTGCCGGTGCCGAATGCCTCCTGGACGCGGCCGTCCATGATGCCGGCCATGAGGTCATCAATGGCCACCGGCCGCTCCTCGGCCTCCAGCCCCAGGCTCGGTGCCAGCTTCAGCACCGAATCGCGGGTGATGCCGGGGAGGAACGACCCGGTGAGATTCGGGGTCACCAGCCGGCCGTCGATGACGAAAAAGATGTTCATGGCGCCGACCTCTTCCACGAAACGGCGCTCGATGCCGTCCAGCCAGAGGACCTGGTCGAAGCCGCGTTTCTTGGCCTCCTGTCCCGCGAGCAGCGAGGCGGCGTAGTTGCCGCCGGTCTTGGCCTCGCCGGTTCCGCCCGGCACGGCCCGGACGAAATGGTCCTCCACCAGTATCCTGACCGGCTGGAAGCCGGCCGCATAATAGGCCCCCACCGGCGAAAGGATGACGAAGAAGCGGCACTGGTCCGCCGGCTTCACCCCCAGCACCGGTTCCGTGGCAATCAGTGTCGGGCGGATATAGAGCGATGTCCCCTCGCTGGCCGGGATCCAGTCCCGTTCCAGCCTGACCAGTTGGGCGATCCCCTCCAGGAACAGGTCGTCCGGCAGCCGCGGCAGGGAGAGCCGCCCAGCAGAGCGGTTGAACCGGGCCAGGTTCATTTCCGGGCGGAACAGGGCGATACTGCCGTCCTGCCACCGGTAGGCCTTCAGTCCCTCGAAGATCTCCTGGGCGTAGTGAAAGACCATGGCAGACGGCTCCAGGCAGAACGGGCCATACGGCTCGATGCGGGGGTCGTGCCACCCCTGCCTGCTGTCCCAGTCGGCCACCAGCATCCGGTCGGTGAAAATCCTGCCGAAACCGAGCCTGGCCGGGTCGGTCCATTTTTCCTTTCTGCTCTCTGCCGGTAACGGTGCGATCCTGATCTCCATGACTGCTCCCCCTGTTCAGGCTGAATTGTCGCATTGACTTAAAAAAACTGCTGTCCACGAAACTCACGAAAAACACGAACCAAATCACTGTTCGGTGAATCGCTGATTCTTCTGCAATGCTTTATTTTTCATGTATTTCGTGTCGTTCGTGGACCTAAAAGCCTTTTCTGAATCCGTGAGTCCTGCAAGCCCGTTTCCGCTCTCCACCGACCCTCCATGCCTCACGGGTTCAGGAAGTATACCGCTCCCCCTGATGGCCGTCTAACGCTTTTAGGACAAAAATACGCTTGAATCGGACATGATGTGAGATATACTGCCATCATGCTGAAGGAGCTGACACAGGCCGAAACCTTGGAGCAGCTGGACCTGCGGGGGATCGAGACAACGTCGCTGGAGTCGTTCGCCTACCTGGACCGGGACGTGAACATCCGCTACGACTGGCACGCCCACGACCGCCACCAGCTCATGTACGCCTTCTCCGGCACGCTGCGGCTGGAGGCGGAAAACGGGGTCTACCTGCTGCCACCCCAGCGGGCAGCCTGGATTCCGGCAAGGGTTCTGCACCGCTCCACGCTGCACAACGTCCGTTCCGGGTCGGTCTTCTTTGCGCCGGCCCTGGTGCCGACGGAGCTGTCCGGGGTGCGGATCATCTCGGCCGCCCCGATTGTCCGGGAGATGGTCAGGTACTCCCTGCGCTGGCCCCCCACGCGGGACCCGGCCGACCGGCTGGCCAACGCCTTTTTCAGGACCCTGGGGATGCTCTGTGTGGAGTGGATTCAAGAGGAGATGCCGTTTCGCCTCCCGGCGGCCCGGACCGGGCAGGTGGCGGCGGCCATGGAGTACACCCTGCGGAACCTGGAAACGGCCACCATCGACGGTGCGGCAGCAGCGGCGGCGCTGTCGCCGCGCCAGTTCCGCCGCCGCTTCGGTGCCGAGGCCGGCATCGCCTGGCGCCAGTTTCTGCACCAGGCGCGGATGCTGCGGGCCATGGAGCTCTTGGTGGCGCCGTGGGCGGATATCACCGGCGTGACGTACGCGGTCGGCTTCAACAGCCTGAGCGCCTTTGCCAAGAGTTTCACCCTCTTTACCGGCCAGACGCCGAGCCAGTTCCGGCGCGGCCGGGATGGCGGAGCCACGGTGCCCCGCTGACCACGCGCACCGGCAGGTTACGCAGTTCTGCCTTGGTGCCAGCCGGGATTGGTGGTATGGTGGCGTCGCTGAAAATGAATAATCCTAGAAAAGGCAGTTGTCCACGAAACTCACGAAAAACACGAACGAAATTAGTAAACGATGCAACATCATTAGTACAATTTCTTCAGTGAATTGCTGATTCTTTTGTAATGCCTTATTTATTTTCGTGTTTTTTCGTGTCGTTCCTGGACTAAAGCCGTTATCAGAATAATCGAGAACAGGACCGATGCGCGAGAGCCAGCACCCCTTCCAGACCCTCACCCCCACCTTCATCATGGACGCCGTGGAGAGCCAGGGTTTTGTCTGCGACTGCCGCACCCTGGCGCTGAACAGCTACGAGAACCGCGTCTACCAGGTGGGGATCGAAGATGGCCAGCCGCTCATCGCCAAGTTCTACCGCCCGGGTCGCTGGAGCGATGACCAGATCATCGAGGAGCACCGGTTCACCGTGGAACTGGCCGAACACGAACTCCCGGTGGTTGCCCCCAGGCTCAATGCAGCCGGCGAGAGCCTGTTTCGCCACGACGGGTTCCGTTTCGCCCTCTATCCGCGCCAGGGAGGGCACGCCCCGGAATTCGACAACCTGGACAACCTGCTGATCCTCGGCCGGATGCTCGGCCGAATCCACAGCATCGGCATGGTGCGGCCGTTCGCGCATCGGCCGGTCCTGGACAGCAAGAGCTTCGGCCATGAGAGCGTGCAGCTGATAACGGAGAGCTTCATCCCCGAGGAATACCGGGAGAGCTACACGGCCGTGACCGGTCAGCTGCTGGAGACGATCGACACAATCCTGGCAGAGTCCGGCCCGATCCGCCATATCCGGGCCCATGGCGACTGTCACAGCGGCAACATCCTCTGGCGCGACGACGCCCCCCATTTCGTCGATTTCGACGACGCCCGGATGGCGCCGGCCGTGCAGGATCTCTGGATGATGCTCTCCGGCGACCGGCCGCGCCAGACCGCCCAGCTTGCCGAGCTGCTGGAGGGGTACGGCGAGTTCTGCGACTTCGATCCCCGGGAGCTCAGGCTGATCGAAGTTCTCCGGACCCTGCGGATGCTCCACTACAGCGCCTGGCTGGCCCGCCGCTGGCACGATCCCACCTTTCCCCGCACCTTCCCCTGGTTCAACACCGTCCGCTACTGGGGCGAACATATCCTGCAACTGCGCGAACAGCTGGGGGCGCTGGAAGAGCCGCCGCTGGCGATCCCCTGAATAATCCCGAACCGCAAGATCAGTCCAGAGCAGAGTTTGCATCAGGCGGAATACACGAAGGCTCGACAGGGCTGAGGTGACCGTTCATCCGAGCTTGCTCTTGATGGCTTTCCAAGACAAATCATGGCTTGAAAAGCGCTGCAATCAGCTCTATATTTAGATCTGAACAAGGGGGCATTATGAACATGGACACCATTTACGCCGATCTTTCAATTAGTATGTCGGAATTCAAGAAGAATCCGGCGCAGGTACTCCGCGTCGCCGGAGAAAAGCCGGTGGCGGTCCTTAACCACAATCGTCCGGCATTTTATATGGTAACGCCCAAAGTCTTCGAGATGTTGGTAGAAGCCCTTGCAGACAGGGATCTGACAGAGCTTGTCCGGCAGCGGCTTACGCAAAAAGATAGGAGTGTCGAGGTAGACATTGACACCGTCTGAGGCCGGCAAGGGGAAAACCATATACGGCCTGAATAGAAAAATAGATAAGAATGTCCCTGTGGGGGCCTTTATCCTATTTCGCGTGAAATCGATTTTAAACCCAAGATTGGGGAGCAATATCCTTGAATTAAACTCACTATGTATTGAAGTTCGTCAAGCTTGAGCGCTAGTTGGCTATTGATCCGGTTAAGTTCACTAACTTCGAGGCTGTTATGATTACTTTTCGGTTTATGTCTGCGTGATGAAATTATTTTATTTTTCTTGTCTTGGTTTTTTGGCACAACTACCACTATGGGACTATGCGCAGTCAGGTCGCGGTATGGTTTAAATTCGGCATAGCAAATCATGAGTTCCTCCAATTTTGTAACTATGGTGTCGTAATGAGGAAGCATCTTGATTGATAAGTCATGGTTTAATTTATCATAGGCACTTTTTACTAAAAATATGTTGTGTTTAAGGAATTCAATGCGCAACTCCAGTGATTGTCTTTGTATGTGGTCTGTTAATTTGTGGCTTGAAACCACGGATTCAACAGCAATATTAATCATGTATTCAAAAGTAGCTGCAAATGAAATAAATCGTCCGAGAGATTCATATGGCAGTTGTTCAGTTTGACTTTGCATTTTCACTTTGCCCTTTCTCGCCTTTTTGGGCTTCGGGTATAACTCGTTGTTGGCCAGTTCACGCGCGCGTGAACCGGCGATCTTGGAACATTTTGTCTGTGATCATGAACAAATAGTAGCCGTTAACCGCCATCATTCCAGCCGTCATTCTGAACATCCCATAAGAACATTGCTCACAGTGATACACCTGGAGCGACGGCAGCGTCAATGTTGCAGTGGCGGGTGACATGCACGCGGTATCATGCTTGAAATTTATACGGCCATGCTTCGATTTGCAAGTATGGTATTGGCTTGGCGAACTCCGGGCAATGGCGCTGCTTTCCTGAGCCGGACCAGCCGGAACCCAAACAGGAAAAATCAAACAATGCAGCGTGGATCTGGGTGCAAGGGTAGCAACTGCAGCGGGTTGTGGTATAACTTGCAGTCATCAATGCATTGATCGGTAGTGATGTGGGGATAGGGATGTGCCTGGCTTGAACGACGTGCCGAAATTCGTACCGCTCCTGCTGGCGGCCCTGTTAGTCGCCACGCTCATGCTGCATCCCGCCCCGCCCTTTGCCCACAGCGAAGAGCCGGCGGCTCCGCATGAACATTCCGGCAAGCAGGAGGCCGTCCCGTCAGTCGCCCTGGATGAACGGCTGGGGGCAAAACTGCCGCTCGATCTCACCTTTCGCGACGAGACGGGAATGTCGGTCCGCCTCGGTGACCTGGTCACCGGCCCGACCATCATTCTCCCCGTTTACTACGGCTGCACCAATGTCTGCAACTACCTCCAGAACGGCCTGGCCCGCGTCCTGCCGCAGCTGAAGGCGAAGCCGGCTACGGAGTACCGGGTCATCTCGGTCAGCTTCGACGAGACCGAGACCCCGGCACTGGCAGCCCGCGCCAGGAAAATGCACCTGGAGTCGATTGGAGCGCCTTTTCCGGCAGACGGCTGGCGCTTCCTGACCGGCGATGCCGGCAGCATCCAAAGGCTGACCGCCAGCGCCGGCTACCATTTCCAGCGTCAGGGACGGGACTTCGTCCACCCGGTGGCGAGCATCATTGTCTCCCGGGACGGGACCATCGTCCGCTACCTGCACGGGACAACCTTCCTCCCCAAGGACCTGGCCCTGGCCCTTCTGGAGGCGCGGGAAGGGAAGGTGGGCGTCACCGTTCGCCGGGTGGTCGGCTACTGCTTCAGCTTCGACCCGGCCGGAAAGACCTATGTCTTCAACCTGCTCCGGGTGAGCGCCACGGTAGTCATGCTGAGTGCCGGCGGCTTTCTCGCCTTTCTGTTCCTGGGCGGCAGGAAACGCAGGTAGGCAGATTTCGCGCGGGGGCGAGGAAGCAGTTTTCATTGTAACGATTCAGCCCCATGGCATAACTCCCCCTACCCCCTCTTATCTTAAGAGGGGGAATGATCTTTCTCCCCTCCCCTTAAGATAAGGGGAGGCTGGGAGGGGTTATGAAGAACGGCTCCGCGTGAGTAAGATTTGCATTGTGCAATCGGAGGGATCATGACCTCGGCTGAACAGGCCCATACCGCAGGGAACCGCGGCTTCTGGAACGATACCGGCAAGGGCGGCATCACTGCCTGGATCTTTTCCACCGACCACAAACGGATCGGCCTCCTCTACTTCTGGTCGGTGCTCGGCTTCTTCCTGGTTGCCGTGCTGCTCGGGCTCCTGCTCAAGCTGGAGCTGATGGCGCCGGGCCGGACCATCATGGGACCCCAGACCTACAACGCCGTCTTCACCGTGCACGGCGTGATCATGGTCTTTCTCTTCATCATCCCCGGTTTTCCCGGCTCCTTCGGCAACCTGGTCATGCCTATCCAGATCGGCGCCCGTGACGTGGCCTTCCCCCGACTGAACCTGCTCTCCTGGTGGCTCTACATCATCGGCGCAGTGATCATCCTCATCTCGCTCTTCACCGGCGGTGGCCCGCCCGACACCGGCTGGACCTTCTACGTCCCGTTCAGCTCCCGCACCGGCACCAACGTGTCGCTCGCGGTCTTCGGCGTCTTCATCGTCGGCTTCTCGTCGATCCTGACGGGCGTGAACTTCGTCACCACCATCCACCGCCTCCGGGCACCAGGCATGACCTGGGGACGGCTGCCGCTCTTTGTCTGGTCCCTGTACGCCACCGCCTGGGTGCAGATCCTGGCGACCCCGATCCTGGGGATCACGCTGGTGCTGATCGTCGCCGAACGGGTCCTCGGCACCGGCCTGTTCGACCCGGGGCGCGGCGGCGATCCCCTCATGTTCCAGCACCTGTTCTGGATCTACTCCCACCCGGCGGTCTACATCATGATCCTGCCGGCCATGGGGGTGATCTCGGAGATCATCCCGGTCTTTTCCCGCAAGCCGATCTTCGGCTACAAGATGATCGCCTTCTCCAGCCTGGCCATCGCCGCCGCCGGGTCGCTGGTCTGGGGGCACCACATGTACACCAGCGGCATGAGCGATACGGCGATCCTGGTCTTCTCCTTCCTCACCTTCATCGTTGCCATCCCGTCGGCCATCAAGGTCTTCAACTGGGTCTCCACCCTCTACCGGGGGTCCATCTCCCTGGAGGCCCCGATGCTCTTCGCCCTGTCGTTCCTGATCCTCTTCTCCATCGGCGGGCTGACCGGCCTGATCCTGGGGGCGGCCGCCACCGACATCCATGTCCACGACACCCAGTTCGTGGTCGGCCATTTCCACTACACCATCTTCGGCGGCGCCGGCTTCGCCTTCTTCGGCGCCATGCACTACTGGCTCCCCAAGTTCTACGGTCGCCGGTATGCCGAAAAACCGGCCATCGTCGCCTGGGGGCTGATGTTCGTCGGGTTCAACATCCTCTATTTCACCATGATGGTCCTGGGGATGAAGGGGATGCCCAGGCGCTACTACGACTATCTCCCCGAGTTCGCCCCCTTGAACCTGGTCTCCACCGTCGGCAGCTGGATACTGGTCAGCGGTCTGGTGCTGCTCCTGGTGAACCTGTTCCGGGGGCTCTCCAGCGGGCCATCGTTCGGCCGGAACCCCTGGAACGGGGCGACCCTGGAGTGGAGCGTCCCCACCCCGCCGCCCACGGAGAACTTCGAACAGGAGCCGGTGGTGACCCACGGGCCGTATGACTTCAAGGGGGCGGGAACCCCATGAGCCAGCCGCTGCACAGGGATTACGCCGGGGCCAAGCTGGGGATGTGGCTCTTCCTCTTCACCGAGCTGCTCCTCTTCGGCGGGCTGTTCCTCCTCTACGGTGCCTACCTGGCCCGCTACCCCCACGAGTTCGCCGCGGCCGGCCGGGAGATGCATCTGGTCTTCGGCACGGTAAACACACTGCTCCTCATCACCAGCAGCCTGCTGGCGGCCATGGCGGTAACCGCCATCCAGCGTGACCAGCGCCGGGCAACGCTCTGGCTGCTCATCGGGACGATCCTCTGTGCCGCCATCTTCCTGTTCAACAAGTATCTGGAATGGAGCGCCGAGATCGGCCGCGGCATCTACCCCAATTCACCCGTGCTGGCGGCCGGCCCGCCGGGCGAGTCGGTCTTCTACGGCCTCTACTACCTGACCGTCGGTCTCCATGGCCTGCACGTGCTGATCGGCGCCATCCTGCTGTCGGTGGTGGCCGTGCGGGTCGGCCGGGGAACCATCCATGGCGGCGATTACGTATGGCTCGAAAACGGCGCCCTCTACTGGCACCTGGTGGACCTGGTCTGGATCTTCATCTTTCCGCTCTATTACCTGATCCTGTAGGGGCGGGGTGACCCCGCCCCTACGAAACATTGGATAGGACTATGGCCATTGAACCACATGACAACACCACGCACATTATAGGTTACGGCAAACTGGCAACGGTCTGGCTGGTGCTCCTCGTCCTGACCGGCCTGACGGTCTGGGTGTCCCGGCTGGAGCTGGGCATCGGCCATGTCTGGGGCTCGCTGGCCATCGCCTCGGCCAAGGCCGGCCTGGTGATCGCCTTCTTCATGCACATGCGCTACGAGGGGCGGCTGCTGCGCTGGCTCCTGTTCGTCGCCCTGCTGACCCTGGCCATCTTCATCGGCCTCACCTTTTTCGACGTGCTCTATCGCTGAGGAGCCATTTGTGTACCCTGATCTCGTGACCACAACCCAGGCGGTCGACCCGGTCTTCATGTTCATCTTCGGGGCCTGCCTCGTGCTGCTCGTCGGCATCACGCTGACCATGGTAGGGTTCGTCATCCGCTACCACCGCTCCCGGTCGCCCGAACCGTCCTCCCAGGCGAGCGGCAACCTCTGGCTGGAGATCGTCTGGACCGTCCTCCCCACCGTCCTGGTGCTGGCCATGTTCTACTACGGCTGGGCGGGCTACCTCACGTTGCGGCAGGTGCCCAAGGGGGCGCTGGAGGTGACGGCCACGGCCCGGACCTGGTCCTGGAGCTTCACCTACGAGGGCGGCAGAACCAGCCCCAGGCTCGTCGTCCCGGTCGGCAGGCCGGTACTGGTGAACCTGGTCTCCCTGGACGTGCTGCACGGCTTCTACCTCCCCGCCTTCCGGGTCAAACGGGACGTGGTGCCGGGGATGAAAAACCATGCCTGGTTCGTGGCCGACAAGCCCGGCACGTATGACCTGTTCTGCTCCGTCTACTGCGGCACCGACCATTCCGGGATGATCACCACGGTGGAGGCGGTCCCGTCGGCGCAGTTCGCCGCCTGGCTGCAGCAGGGGGGCGATGAAGGGGAGCATGCCGGCAAGGAACTGCTGGAGAAGCACGGTTGCTTGGGATGCCACTCCCTGGACGGAACACCGAAGGTCGGGCCGACCCTCCAGGGGATCTGGGGGCGGTCCGTGACGGTCGTGACCAACGGCACCGAGCGGGGCATCACCGTGGACGAGGCGTACCTGCGGCGAGCGCTCCTGGAGCCGAACGGTGACATAACCAAAGGGTTTCCGCCGGTCATGCCCCCCTATGCCGGCAAGCTGACGGATACCGAGATCGCCGCAATCATCGGCTTCCTCCGTGCAGGGGGCGAACGCCGGCCGAAGCCGGACGGGGCGAAGCTGGCAAAGGAGAAGGGGTGCCTCGCCTGCCACTCCCTGGACGGGAGCCGCGGTGTCGGTCCCTCCTTCAAGGGGCTGTACCAGCGCCGGGTCACGGTGCGGCAAAACGGCATGCGGCTCACCGTGACCGTCGACGACGCCTATCTGCGGGAGTCGATCCGCCAACCCGGCGCAAAGGTCGTCGAGGGGTTCCAGCCGGTCATGCCGGCCATCCCGGACCTGAGGGACGAGGAGGTCGAGGCGCTGGTGGAGTTCATCGAGGAGGTCAGGTGATACGCTCCCTGATGCGCCTGTTCCGGCTGCGGCTGGCGCTCCTGAACGGCGTGGCCGCCGCTGGAGGTTTTTGCCTCTTCCCGTCAGAGGAGGCCCGGGGAGCGCTCTGGCCGGTGGTCGCCGGCGTCACCCTCCTGGCAGCCGGGGGGTCGGCCCTCAACCAGCTGCTGGAGCGCGACATCGACCGCCTGATGACGCGGACCAGCCGTCGCCCCCTGCCAAACGGCGACCTGACGCCGGCTACGGCCACGGCCATCGGCTGTACCGCTGTCCTCGCCGGCCTGCTGGTGCTCACTGCCGGCGGACCGATTCCACCACTGCTTGGCGGGGCAGCAGTGGCCTGGTACCTCGGCATCTACACCCCGCTCAAGCGCCGCAGCTCTTTGGCCCTCCTCGCCGGCGCCTTCTGCGGGGCCGTGCCGCCGGTCATCGGCTGGTGCAGCGCCGGCGGCGGGTTGGCCGACTACCGCATCATGCTCCTGGCCGGCCTCCTCTACCTGTGGCAGGTTCCCCATTTCTGGCTGTTGCAACGCCGCCATGCCGACGACTACCGGCGCGCCGGCATCCCCCTGTTCGAACCACGGCAGTCGGGGGGAGTACTCTGCCGGCTCTGGCTCATGGCCCTGGCCGCAGCAGCGCTGCTCCTGCCCGTTTTTGGCATCGTCTCGGGGGAGATGGCCCGCTGGTACCTCGTTGTTCCCGTCGGGCTCGGCATCCTCGCCTGCAGCCGCTCCGAGAGACTCGTCGGTTCCTGCATCAACCTCTTCCCCCTGCTGGTGACTGTGATACTGGCCATCCAGCGCTGAGGGTCGATTCACTGGCAGAATTCCCGCGAATGTGAGAGAGTGGCACCATGTATTGTGCGATCTTCTGGGACAACGACGGCATCCTGATGGAAACCGAGCACCTTTACTACCTGGCCAATGCCGAGGCCCTGGCCAGGGTCGGCGTGGAGCTGACGCTGGAAACGTTCCGTCGGGTCTCGCTCCAGCAGGGGGAGAGCGTACTGAAGCTGGCAGCCGGCAGGGGCGATGACACGGAGGTACGGTGCTGGCGCGATGCCCGCTACCTCGATCTGCTCGCCAAGGAGTCGAAGGTGATTCCCGGCGTGCGGGAGACCCTCGGCAGGCTCCACGGCCGTCTGCCGATGGCGGTCGTCACCAGCTGCCGGCGGGACCATTTTCAGCAGATGCACCGGCACAGCGGGCTCCTCGACTATTTCGACTTCATCCTGACCCGTGAAGACTACGGAAACTCAAAGCCGGACCCCGAGCCGTACCTCACTGCCTGCGCCAGGGCCGGCCTGCCGCCCGGCGCCTGTCTGGCGGTCGAGGATTCGGTGCGGGGAGTGACCGCCGCCGCTGCGGCCGGGCTGGCGGTGGCGGCAATCCCCGGGACCATGAACCATGGGGGGGATTTCAGCGCCGCCCGCTGGCGGCTCGACAACGTCCACCAGATCCCGGAACTGCTCGGGATCGACCTCTGCTGATGCATCGACTGACCGCTCCTGTTCGCCGTCCGGAACCATTTCCTTTGCCTTGCGCCCTCCTTCAGACTACAATCGGCCACACCCCTACCACCCCACAGGAGCCTGCCCATGGCTGAGACAGCAGTTGCCACCCGCTTCGCATCACCGGAGCGGACCGACCGACAGGACCTCGTCCGCCTCCATTTGCTGCTGGCTGCCGACGAAGGGCTCTGCACGATCATCGACGCCATGCCCGAGCTGGTGATGGTGCTGGGAGAGACCCGGCAGATCCTGCTCGGCAACCGCGCCCTCAAGGAATTCGCCACCGCCCAGGGATGTCGCGACCTGCTCGGGCTGCGTCCCGGCGAACTGATGAGGTGCCAGCACGTCATGACAGCGCCTTCCGGCTGCGGGACCGCCGAGGCGTGCAGCACCTGCGGAGCGGTGGAGACGATCCTGGCGGCACTCGCCGGTGATCGCGCCAGTCACGAATGCCGGGTGCTGCGCCGCCTGCCCCGGGGGATAGAGGCGCTCGATCTGAAGATATGGGGCACGCCGTTACGCTGGCACGGTGAAGCGCTGATCCTGCTGGTGGCTGTGGATATCAGCGACGAAAAGCGGCGCAAGGTGCTGGAGCGGATCTTCTTCCACGACATACTCAACACCGCCGGTGCCATCAACAGCCTGACCGAACTGCTGGCCGAAGGGATACTGAGCTTTGATCAGGCAAAAGAGACCCTGCTCGATTCGGCACGGACACTGGTCAGCGAGATCCGCGCCCAGCGGGAGCTGCTGGCGGCCGAGAACAACGAGTTGTCGGTAAAGCCGACGCCGCTGCACTCCCGCCTGTTCCTCGAAGGGGTGGCCAAGACCTATCAGCACACCCAGCTCGGGCGGGAGCGGAAGATCCAACTCGATCCTGACCTAGGGGAGACGATACTTTTCAGCGACGACCGGCTCCTCGGCCGGGTAGTCGGCAATCTGGTCAAGAACGCCCTGGAGGCGATAGGCGTAGGAGGCGTGGTGACACTTGGCTGCACCCTGGATGCTGCGGAAGTTTCATTCCGGTGTTACAATGCCGGGGTGATCCCGCGTGACACCCAGTTGCAGATATTCCAGCGCTCCTTCTCCACCAAAGAGCCGGGTCGCGGTATCGGCACCTACAGTGTCAAGCTCCTGACCGAGCGCTATCTGAAAGGACGGGTCTCATTCGTCTCGAACGCCGCTTCGGGAACCATATTCACCGTTACCCTGCCGCTCGATCTCCGTCATTGCCCCTGAAAAAGGGTTCGTTCTTTCAGGTCATGGACACATGCATGGTCTCATTTCACAGGATCATGCAGTTGTTCGGAGGAGTTTGAGTCATGGCGCGAAAAATCTTCATAGCAGCTACCGGCCAAAACAGCGGTAAAACCACCACCAGCGTCTCCCTGCTGCACCTGGCCCGGAAGAAGTACGATCGAGTCGGCTTCATCAAGCCGATCGGCCCCAAGCCGGCCATGCTGCGGGGGGCAAGCCTCGACAAGGATGCCATCCTGATTGCCCAGGTCTTCGGCCTGCAGAAGGACCTGCGCTTCATGTCGCCGGTGGTGGTCTATCCCGACACCACCCGCAAGGTGATCGACGGCGAGATCGCCGTTGCCGAACTGCAGGAGCGGATCCTCCACGCCTATGCCGAACTGGAACAGCGGTGCGATTTCATCGTCATCGAGGGATCGGGCCATCCCGGTGTCGGGGCGGTGCTGAAGCTGTCCAACGCCCGGATCGCCCGGATGCTGGACGCGCCGGTGCTGATGGTGACCGGCGGCGGGGTGGGGAACGTGGTGGATACCGTCAGCATGAACCTGGCGCTCTTCGAAAAGGAGGGGGCCGAGGTGCGGGCACTCCTGGCCAACAAGCTGATCCCGGAGAAGCGGGAGTCGATTCTCGATTACCTGCGGCGGGCACTGGCAGACGAGCCGTTCGCGGTGATCGGCGGCTTCGATTACCAGCCGGTCCTGGCCAACCCGACCCTGCGCCGCATCTCGCGCCTGCTGGATCTCCCGTTGCACGGCAACCGGCGCGACATGGGAAGAATCATCCATCACGTGCAGATCGGCGCCGCCTCTACCCAGCGGGTAACCGAACTGCTGAAGGCCTCGTCGCTCCTCATCGTCACCAGCAGCCGAGACGAACTGCTGGTGACCCTGGCCAACCTCTACCAGATGCCCGAGTATCGCTCCCAGATCGTCGGCCTGGTGATTCCCGGGATCATCCCGGTCAGCACCATCACCCAGCGGATCCTCGACCGGAGCAATATCCCGTACCTGCGCACCCACAGCCACACCACGGCCGAGCTGCACCGGGTTCTCACCGAGGACGTCTCCAAGATCACGTCCGAGGATACCGAGAAACTCGACCTGGTCCGTTCGCTGGCCGAAAGGAGCCTCGACTTCGAGGCACTGGACGCACTGTTCGCGCCCCGGCATCCCGCTACCAGCCTTCCATAGCGCCTTTCTCTTCCCGGTCGCCGGTCTGGCCGTGGCAGCCGTGCTCTACCTGTTCGCCCGGGATTATTCCGGGCTGGGGTGAGCTGCCACGGTTGCGCCTTCAGATTTATGTGAAATAATTAATACATGGTTGGCGGCGGAAAGTCTGGAGTGCCATGGTCCTGATCCGGCGCATCGTCATGATAGTGATCCTTTTCCTGGTGACGGCAGTGGCCACGGCCGTCGAAACCGGGGAGAGCGGTGTCACGCTCCATTATTTCTGGGGCGAAGGGTGCCCGCACTGCGCCAAGGCCAAGCCGTTTGTTGCGGAACTGGCCAAGCGCCATCCACGCCTGCAGGTTCGCGACTATGAGGTGTTCGAGAACGAGGCAAACCTGGAACTGCTCATGGGCATGGCCCGCAGGCTCGGCGAGGAGGCCACCGGTGTCCCCACCTTTTTCATCGGCGGCGAGATGTTTTCCGGTTTCTCCCCGGAAACGGCGAGACAGCTTGAGGAGCGGGTGAGCCAGTGCCTCCCTGCGGCAGGGTCCGGCAATAGTAGGGCTGGCAGTAGCGTCGACATCCCCTTCTTCGGCAGGGTGGACACGGCCTCCCTTTCGCTCCCGGTCTTCACCGTCGTCGTGGCAGGCCTGGACAGCTTCAACCCCTGCGCCTTCTTCGTCCTCCTGTTCCTGCTCAGCCTCATGACCCATGTCCATTCCCGGCCCCGCATGCTCCTGATCGGCGGCATATTCGTCCTCTTCTCCGGCCTGATCTACTTTCTCTTCATGGCGGCCTGGCTCAACCTCTTCATGCTGGTCGGGCATCTGCCGGCCATTACCGTCGGTGCCGGGTTGCTGGCAGTCGGGATCGCGGCCATCAACATCAAGGAGTTCTTCCTGTTCCGGCAGGGGGTCTCCCTGACGATCCCGGAACAGGCCAAGCCGCGGCTCTTCGAGCGGATGCGCGAGATCGTCCGGCTCGGCACCCTCCCGGCAATGGCTGCTGCAACAATGGTCCTGTCGGTCGCGGCCAACAGCTACGAACTGCTCTGTACCGCCGGGTTTCCCATGGTCTTCACCCGGGTGCTGACCCTTCACCAACTGCCGACGGTTGCCTATTACGGCTACCTCGCCTTCTACAACCTGGTCTATGTGGTGCCGCTGGCGCTGATCGTGGCCGTTTTCGCGGCAACGCTGGGGAGCCGCAAACTGAGCGAATGGCAGGGGCGGGTGCTGAAGCTGGTCTCCGGGAGCATGATGCTGGGACTCGGCAGTGTACTCCTGGTCAGGCCGGCGCTGCTGGACAGCGCCCTTGTTTCGTTCGCCATCCTGCTGGCAGCCCTCCTGGTGGCCTGGCTGGCCATCGTCATCTCCAGGCTGGTACGACCTGAGCGGTTCAGCGCCGGATGAGGTCGCGATCCACCCTCTGAACGCAGAAAAGGCGGCCGCAGCCGCCTTTTCCGTCAGTATCCGAGTGAGTAGGGTGTAGCGTAACCTAGAGGATCTCCACCAGTTGGATCTCGAAGGTGAGGTCCTCGCCGGCCAGCGGGTGGTTGGCGTCGAAGGTGATGCTGTCGGCAGTCACTTCGGTCACGGTCACCCCGAAATCATCGTTCTCATCGTTGGAGAGGATGAGTTCGTCTCCCACCGCAGGGTTGAGGTCTGCCGGGACGTCGCTGCGGGGTACGGTGAAGACCTTTTCCGCATCGTGCTCGCCAAAGGCGTCCGCGGCCGGAACCACGACCGTCCGCTTGTCGCCGGGGGCCATGCCAACCAGAGCCTCTTCGACCTGGGTGAAAAATTCACCGGAGCCGATGGTCAGCTCGAAGGGGCCGGTTTCGCAGCCGCAGCCACAGTCATCGTGATCGCAGTCGCCTGTTTCGCACTCTTCCGAGTTGCACTCCTCTTCTTCGAGGGTTGAATCGAAAACCGTGCCGTCCTTGAGCATGCCGGTGTAATCGAATTTCACCTTATCGCCTTGTTTTACCTGTGCCATTTACCTGTTCCTTCTCTTCTGTTGATGATAGTCAGCCAGCCAATAGAGTACGGGGAACAAGGAGAAACGTCCACAAGAAAATGTGCCGCCCCACTGCCTGTTTCAGAATTGTCTGCGACAGCCGAATAGCTTACAAATTAAGCATGAAAGAGGTGGTTGCATGGGTACCGAAGCCTATCGCGAGTTGATCGTCGCCTCGAAATTTGATGATGAGGCATCCATTGTCGAGTTGTTCAAGGTCATTGCCGAGACCGACCGGGAGTCAACGGTTTCGCTGCTGAACATCTACAAGGAGCTCCCCATCACCAACTCGGCGACGATCTTCGATATCAAGGGCAAGAATCTGGAATTCAAGACCACCCCCCTCCAGCTGGCAGCGGCCCACCATAACGGCGAAACGTTGATCCAGGCCCCCTTTCTCAATACCAGCATCATCGGCAAGGTGATCTACATCGATCAGCCCCACAGCCTGATTGCCCTGGGAAATCTCTCCTATGCCGAGGTGTTCTATGACAAACGGAACGCCGTGCGGGTCCGGCTGCGGGTGCCGTTGAACGTTACCCTCGACGCCGACGGCACCAAGGTGCCGGGGATGATGCGCGACGTCTCCCTCGGCGGCTGCGGGATAACCACGCTGGCCGGTCCGACGCTGGACCGGGCGAGCAACGTGAAGCTTCATATCAAGCTGTTCGAAAACGATACCGTGATCGAGGCCGATATCCCGGCCCGGATCGTCCGGCTCGGCGAAGGCCCCCCCTATGACTGCGGCATCACCTTCCTGCACACCGCGGACACCGAGCGGATCCTCTCCATGTTCATCTACCGGCGGCAGTTGGAAATCATCCGTGAGCTCAAGGAGAAGGCCTGAAGGAGAGCCGGTTGGCACCGACTGTCAGGCCGCGCAGGCAGCCGGCAGAGGCAAGCTGGCGGAAGTCACGCCGGCATCCAGCAGCCCCTCGATGGCGGCAAAATCGATGACCTGCTCGGCCAGGCCGGTAATGAGGGAGATCTTTTCGGTGTCTTCGGCCGCGATCTTGGAGACATGGCCGTTCAGGGTGGAGAAGACCTCGGCGGTGGTCTGCTCGATCCGGATGTACGGGATGCCGCTGTCGTCGATGATCTTCTGGGTGATGGTCGACACCGGGGCATGGCCGGGGATGACGATGCCGGCGATCTTCTCCCGGTAGGCGGGGATGTGGTAGAGCGATGACAGGGTGACCAGCAGTTCGTCGCGGGAACTGGTAGTAATGAGCAGGGTCGATTCCAGCAGGTTGTCGATGACCTTCTGGGAGGAGGCTGCTCCCAGCTGGATGTTGTGAATGATCCGCTGCTTCTGGTTCTGATCGCCGTGCAGCGGATGGGCCAGCAACTTGGCAATGCCCTGCAGGGTCGGGTCGGCCAGGACCGGCGAATAGTCGAAGGCGCCGCTCACCCGGATGCCGCTGTCGGCAAAGAACCTCTCCAGGTAGGCGAGGGACGACTGCCGCTTCTCCGGCAGCAGTTTGTTGATCAGGAGCATCCGGACCGCCACCCCCGCCTCCCGGTACAGCGCCAGGTTGAGCCGGACCGAGTCGATGACGTTGCCGATGCCGCCGCCGGCCACCATCACCACCGGCGCATCCACCAGCCTGGCCATGTCGGCGTTGTTGAGGCCGACGACCGAACCGACACCGCCGTGGCCGGCCCCCTCCACCAGGAGCAGGTCGCAACGGGACTCCAGCTCCCGGCAGGCGGCGACGATCCTGTCGGCTGCCCACTCCCGGCAAAGCTCACCGTCAAGGAATTTTTTCGTCGAGCCTTTCCCCAGCACCAGCGGCGACATGAGATGTATCTTATCTTCCAGGCCGAAGACCCGGGCCATGAGGGCCGCATCCTTGTCCACCACCACACCGCCGAACTCCTGGCATTTGGGGCCGAGCGGCTTGATGTACCCGACCCGTTCGTAGCGCTGCCGGGCCAGATGCATGAGCGAGAGGCTGATGGTGGTCTTGCCGCAGTGCTGGCCCGTGGCCGCGATGAATAGCTTTTTGCACATGGCTGTCGACTCCTGCCTGAAAGTGCCTGATCGAGGTCAGTATACTGAAGAGGGCGCATTGGCTTCAAACATGTATACCGTACGATGCGTATACGTTTTTTGTCCGAAATGCTGCTATACTCGTTTTCCCATTTTCCGAAGAACAGGAGTCTGCCATGGAGATGCTCAATGACGTGGAGGTGCGGGTGCTCGGCTGTCTCATCGAGAAGGAGCTGACCACCCCGGAGTACTATCCCCTCACCCTCAATGCCCTGACCAATGCCTGCAACCAGAAGTCGAACCGCGATCCGGTGCTGAGCCTGGCCGAGGCCGATGTGGTGCGTGCCCTGGACCGTCTGAAGTTCAAGGGGATGGCGCGGCTGTCGGCCGAGGCGGGGCGGGTGCCGAAATACTGCCACTCCCTGACCGAGAAGTATCGCTTTGCACCGCCGGAACTGGCACTGCTGGCCGAGCTGCTGCTGCGCGGCCCCCAGACCGTCGGAGAGCTGCGCGGCCGGGCGGAGCGGATGGCACCGTTCGCCGACCTCACTGCCGTGGAACAGGTGCTGGAAGTGCTGATGGAACTCGATCCCCCGCTGGCCACCCGCCTGCAGCGCCAGCCCGGCCGGAAGGAATCCCGCTACGCCCACCTCCTGGCCGGAGAGCCGCAGCTGGCGGCGGAAGAGAGTGCCCCTCCGCCGGAGGCGGCGCGGCTGAAGGTCATGGCCGAAGACGAACGGATCGGTAAATTGGAAGAGGAGGTTGCCGCCCTGCGGAGCGAGGTCGCCGAGCTGCGGCAGCTGGTGGAGGAGTTCAAGGCCCAGTTCGAATGAGAACTGTCTCCATGCACCTCTTGGTGGATAGAACAGGAGGTCGCCATTTTATTCGTCAACTGAAATCATTGACAACCCTGCCGGGTTATGGTAAATGAATGCGGTTTTTGGGGTGTCGCCAAGCGGTAAGGCAACGGACTCTGACTCCGTTATTCCGAGGTTCGAATCCTCGCACCCCAGCCAGATAAATCAGCGGGTTACGCTACGTGCGTAACCCGCTTTTCATTTTCGTGCGGAGTTGGTCAATTCTATCGAGATTACTCCTTTCCACAAACTCCTCAGGGCATCAGGCGCGACAGCAGACAGGGATGCCGAATTTCTCTCCCACCGTGTTGATCTTCTCTTTGAGAACCTTTATCTCCTCTTCGAGCCCCTGTTGTTTGCGGATATCGTAGGTGTCATAGGCTGCCAGTTCCCGAAGCTTGGTATCCTTTGCCTTCAATGCGCCGGTCAATGAAGCGGTTTCCCGGGTAAACTGCTGGACGGTCGGCTGGTCGGAACACTTGCCGTCAACGCAGCATGAACCGGCCGCCGAGGCGGATAATGCGCCGACTGAAAGCATCCCCAACACCAGTGCGACTCCTGCAATCGTCTGTTTTTTCATCTGGAGATCTCCTTGCGATAAATTTTGTTACCCACAGTATTAGTAATTTTTATATATCAACATGCATGCCAACTCATGCTGCACCTCATAACATTTCGATATCATGCGGTTTATTCGGATATGGGTTCTTGCCAGAGGGCAGATTTGTTATAGAATATGCTACAGTGCCCCCCTGGGATCGGAGAATTTTCTGCTACCGGTCGGATAAATGCGGCTGAAAATAAGGCGATCTTGGTGAACCAAGGAGGATACAGGTGGACCAACATACATACTCCCGAAACAAAACCGCCTTTCTCGCCGGCTTGATCGGAACAATTGCCCTACTGCACTACCTGACGCCGACCGAGCCTCATACCTATCACACTCTTCATATCGTTCTCAGGAAGCTTTATTTCCTGCCGCCGGTAATCGCAGCAGCCTGGTTCGGGCTCAGGGGAGCATGCGCTGCGGCCTTGACAGTCAGCCTGCTCTTTATCATGCATGCCTTGCTGGACTGGCCCGGCAATTACATGGAGCAGGCAAACCAGGTGGGGGAACTGGTTGGTTTCTGGGTGGCAGGGGTTATCCCGGGGTGGTTGTTCGACAGACAACGGTCACTGCTTCAGGAACTTGCCAATGCCAACGAGGAGACCCTTCTCGGCCTCGTATCAGCGCTGGATCTTCGCGAGCACAACACCCGTCTCCATTCTCAGCGCGTACGGGAATATACCGAATTGATAGCCACCCGATTCGGTGTTGATGAAAAGGCCAGACGGGAGATCAGCTTCGGGGCATTGCTGCACGACGTCGGCAAGATAGCCGTTCCCGACCGGATTCTCCTGAAGCCTGGCGAGTTGACCGAGGAAGAGTGGCGGGAGATGCGCAAACATCCGGAAGCGGGTTACCGGATGCTGAAGCGTATCGGCTTCCTCAAGGAGGCGGCTGACATAGTCCACGCCCACCATGAACGCTACGACGGCAGGGGGTACCCCCGCGGCCTGAAGGGGGAGGAGATCCCGTTGGGAGCCCGGCTGTTCATGGTGGCAGATGTGTATGATGCACTGACATCGCAGCGTCCCTACAAATCGCCCCTTTTGTATGAAGAAGCGGCGACGGAGATCCGGAACCATACAGGCAGCCAGTTTGATCCGGCAGTGGTAGCGACATTCATGGCATTAGCACCTGAAGAATTACGGCTGATAGCCGAACGCTACCAGGATGGCAATCCCCTTGTAGATCCTCCTGCTCGCCGAGACTACTGAATTCCACCATTAGCCAGTATCGCCACGGATGGTTCATTAGTGCCCCCGCTGACAATCGGCAGGGATGCGTCTTTTGACCACCCGATCCATGAGCTGTCATAGTTGTGCAGCTTATTCAGCGGTACTCCGAGGAGATAGAAGGTGAACAGGGCCTGTGTCGAACGTACCCCTGACTGGCAGAAAAAGTATTGGTTTTTTTTCAGATCTACAGAGAGCTTGTTAAGCAATGCCTGGGCATCGGCAGCTGATATCCATTCAGCCGCATTCTGCTTGGTCTTGAAGATGGTCCAATCGGCGTGCTTGCCCCACGGTATCCGGCCTTTCCGATAGGCACCTTTTTTCAATTCTTCGCCGTTAAACTCCTTGGCATCACGGTTATCCCAAAGCTGGCCCTTTCCGGGATCTTGCAAGGTAGCAATTTCCGGAGTTTCCACCCGCAGCCTCGGATATGCGACCCTGGCTACAAATGACCCCCTCCTTGCAACATCAGGAGCCAACAGTTCAGTGTCATAGCCGTTATCTTTCCATCCCTTGATGCCTCCATCAAGAACCCTCACGTCAGTCTTGCCATAGTAGAAAAACGCCCACCAGAGCCGGGTGGCATCGTATTTGGTGTCGTACACCACCACCGTGGAGTCTTTATTGATGCCGAGTCTCTGGGCGAGTTTCGTGAACCCGGCGGCATCGATCAGGTTACCGGTGACGCCTCCCTGGGTTTCCGCTGGGGCCTCATATTCAGGCCGATCAACCTTCCAGGACCCGGGGATATGTCCCAGCCGGTACTCGACCTCATTCTCGGCTGCCACTATTACCAGCTTGGGGTCTTTCGAATCAATGAGTTGCTTGAGTTCTTTAGCTGTAATCAAAGCACTTCCGCGGGGGTAACCTTTATACCCCTGTTTCTGTTGCGCCCCTGAAGCTACCGCTGCAAGCCCAAAAAGCAAAACAATAACCAATGTCAATCGATGCAGATTAGATCTAAACATTCCCTACCCCCTTAGTCTGGAAACATAAGTCCACATCTAACAGCTCCAATCAAGAACTGCAAGCCAAAATTTATTAATCTATAGTTTTAGTAGTTTAAACAAGTAAAATGCTACTAGCGACTAAAGTTTTGGAGAGTGAATTCGAGGGGCGAAAGCAAAAACGAAGTCGGGTTTATCGCCCTGTACGGCATTGCCGTGGAGACCGGGGTGGTGATGGTCATCTACCTGCACGAGGCCATGATGGAGGCAGCGGCAGCCATAGTGGTCATTCGCATCATTAAACTCGGTGATGGTTGGAGAATATACTGCGCACCGTGTTGAATATTCTCTACGTTACCAATTTTAATTAGTCAAAAAGTATCGCAATATCGGATTGTTATATGTTGGCACAGCAAGTGCTACATTTAAGGTGTCTCAGCAATCTAACCCGGACAAAACCGAGCAGACCAAGGACCTGATGGGAATGAAGGGGCATTTCGGTGCCGATTTCGATCTGTCCAAGAAGGGTAAGTACGGCGTGATGAGCAAGTTCCAGATGAGGGACGGCAAGGTACGTAGCGCCAGATTCTGGTACACAGCAAAATAAGATCAACCAGGAGGAAAGGAGCAATGAAAAAGCGACTGGTAATCCTCATGGCAATGTCGCTCTTCGCGGTGGCTGCGCCGGCTTTGGCAGAAGAAGGGCACCATGGAGCATCCCATTCCATGGATGAACAATGCACCAAAGAGTGCGAAATGCTCCTGAAGAACTGCTCTCAGGAAGTAGACAGTCTTCAGGATAAAATCAGTAAGCTGCAAGTCGAAATCAATCAAAAAGGCGCAAATACTTACACCCTTGAAGAACTGAAGCTTCTCAATAACAAGCTGAAAGAGGCTAATGATCTGCTAAGGAATCTCCAGGGACGTTAATCCTGCCGAAAAAGAGGGGGGCAGATCGGGATGGTCTGCCCCTGAATTGCGTCTGGAGCTCCATATGAAGAAAATTCTACTATCGATAGTAATGATGAGCTTGTTGTTTGCCGGTATGGGCGGCTGCAACAAGAAAGAGACATCCTCATCACCTTCGCAGCCGGGAAAAGTGATCGCAACCGCTGCCTATGAGAAGTATTTCGGAGCCGCACCGATGGTCGACAAAGGCACGGCATACGCCTTTGTCATCTATTTCCCTTCGGCCAACGCTCCAGACAAGGTGGTCCCGTTTCCGTTTTTCACCTTTGACGAGGGCAGTTCCATGAAAGTAGCTGTGGAACGGTTGCTCAGCGGCATGGATGTCGGCAGCTATCAGGGAGAGTTCTCTCCTTATCCAGATGGATGTCGAATCCTGGGGATCACTAATGACCAGGGAACGGTAACGGTAAATCTCAGTAAAGAGATTCTTGCCATTACAGACAAACCGACCGCAACGTCGGCTGTAAGCGCCCTGTTCTTGACGTTACGCCAGTTCAAGGCAGTCAAGGACGTTCGGCTCCAGGTAGAGGGCAAGGATGATCCGTTAAGCACCCTGGGGAAGAATGCTGATGACAAAGCGGTACAGCAGCCGGGGTCACCGAGACTCCTGAGCGTAACCGCCATGCGGGATAAAGGAGCAAAAGAGATTGAGGATGTAAACGCCTTTTTCGACCGCCCGGTGGACGTGAAGGAGCTGAAGCTGCTTTCCAAGGATGGGCAGCAGCTTGCCGGTAATCTGTATCACTCGGTCTTCGACATGGCTGGCGTGCTTAAGCCGAAAGACCCGGCACAGTTCAAAGTTCAGATGCCGATCATGGTGCGCTGGAAGGTGACTGACAAACTGGGCAGGCAGGCAGAGGGAGACAATGTCTGGCTCTTGGAAGTGAAAGACCATTGATCAGAAAGTCTGCGAGGAGATAATGAAAAACTGGACCATAGCAAGGATACTCTGTCTGGTGCTGGGATCGATGGTCATCAATTCGGTGGCGTTTGCCCACGGGACAGAGAAGCATGGCAAAACGGCAACGACCGGCGACCAGATGAAAAAGCTGCACGAAATGATGCCGATGTTTTCCGTGGCATCAGCCAAACTGGAAGCTGCCCTGGGAAAAGGCGATGCAGCCGAAGTGGAGGTGGAGGCAGGAAAGATTATCGCTGCGGTTCCGGATCTGAAAAAATCGAAACCGCACAAGAATATCAAGCAGCGGAAAAACTTCGTAGAACTGGCCACAAAAATGGATAAGGCGGTAATCTCCACCGTAGAACTGGCGAAGAAAGGTGATGTTGCCGGGGCCAAGGCGGCCTTCAAACGGGTAGAGGAAGCGTGCGCCGAGTGTCATGTCAAGTTTCGTGATTGACTGGCGGAGGGGGTAAAAGGCTGTCTTCGATAGATAGGCATGCGTCGGAGGGCCCTCCAGAAAATAAAAAGGGCCTGTAAATAGTTTTGTGTAAATGGGTTTCGGTTTCAGTTAGCCGGCATCCT
>CAYSMK010000032.1:0-59409 GCA_964432205.1 uncultured Geobacter sp.
TGGGTAGTGGGATGCGGCCATTATACCATTACCCACTCAGATCGTTGCGGAGCCCAGATAGCGGGGTCATCGCCTTTTAGAGGCAAACCGCTGCGTTGCAGGTCTTGGAGATAGGAGGTAGTCACCAACCCATAATATCTCTTGGATGTTTCATCATAAACCGGTGCCTGATCAAAACATTGTCTGTTTAACTCACTGAGAATATAGTCTGAAATTGGACCCGGAACTACGCAAAAACACTCAGAAAGGGGAACGCATACTTCCTCCAAACGTACACACTCCTCAGGTCTAAATTTTCTCAGTACTCGTTCGCTGAATAAGTCATCCATTTATTGTGTCTCTCTTGCCCAGCAGTAGGGTGTCGCTGTCTGGCAACTTTGGAGGCCGGCCCAGCGCCTGTTGTGACTTCGCTTTTCATGACTTTTATTCAAAATAACGAATCGGAGGATGCCTATACTTTCAGTGTCCTTATTGGTTAGGATTAGATTCCCTCACTATTTTTCATTATTCCAGCAAGATAAGTTCTCCGACCAACCCCTGCCAGCTTGCAGACCTCACTTGCCGTCTTGTCGCTGTTCTCATAGAGAATCCAGGCCTGCTCGAGCTTTTCTACGGGAGTTTTTGGCCTCCCTCCGGTTTTGTGGATTCGGTGCGGGGTTGGTGGATATGAATCTGGAGGATCGAAAGCCGTTGATGCTTGAGAATTGTGATCAAGATATCCGATTTCTGCGCAGGAGCTTGTGCACACGTACATTACCCGGGCTCCCTCTCAGTTGGAGGCTGCCTAGGAGCACGACGTGAATTGAGGTCCTCGCAGAGGGCTGACCGCAGTGCGCTAAATCGTCTTACAACCTCTACATGCCAGTTTTCGATCTCGTTCTTACGCTCTGGAGACTCCAGAGAACTTCTAGCCTCAAAGAACTCGTCCCTCGAGTTTTCTGAAAGGACGATGCCCCCATCGCAATAATACCATTTCAACAATTCCTCCACGAGAGCATCGGCTTCCTGCGGCGAGAGGAAATGTATTCGGCGTCGAGAGGTCTGTTCGGTAAGTCTCCAGAGCTTCTTGTACTCTACGAGTCTCTGTTCAAGCATTTTCGTTTCGTATGCGCCCACCCACAACTTAATCTCTTCAAGTACTCGATCTACCTGCTTGCTTTTCAAAGTAGCACGAGCTGCTAGTCCGCCTGAGACGAGACCAGCTAGAATGCCGCCAAATGCACCGACAATAGCAGCTAGTGTCTTGTGCGGTTAGTTGTATCTAAGTATATTTGGATGTGTTATAGTGCCTTTCATGGCACGGACAACAGAACTTATTGAATTGACTACCGATGACCGACAAGCGCTTGAAGGGTTGCTTCGGTCACCAAAGACGGCCCAGGGTATGGCATTGCGCGCTCGTATCGTCCTAATGTGCGGCGCCGGTGAGACTGTTGAAGCAATAGCTGCTACAGTCGGGACTTCAACCAAAGCGGTTTACAAATGGAGGAACCGCTTTAAAGAATCCGGTCTTGACGGCCTTTCAGACCTGCCTCGCTCTGGTCAGCCCAAGAAGCTCACGGAACAGAAGATCAAGGATGTCTTGACGCTGGCTGTGGAGCGGATTCCCCATGAGGCAACCCATTGGAGTTTACGTCTCATGGCCAAGTATGCTGGCATCACGACTTGGCAAGTCCGCCAGATTTGGGAGGCCGCCGATCTGAAGCCTCATCGTATAAAGAGCTTCAAGATCAGCAGTGATCCACAGTTTGCCGACAAGGTTGTCGATGTCGTCGGTCTTTACATGAGCCCTCCCGACAATGCGATGGTCCTGTCGGTTGACGAGAAGACCCAGATTCAGGCGCTTGACCGGACGCAGCCGATGCTGCAACTGAAACCTGGCCAGATTGAACGTCGCACCCACGATTACAAACGTAACGGCACAATGAGCCTATATGCCGCGTTTGACATCCTGACCGGTGAGGTCATAGGACGGGTGACCAAGCGGCACAGAGCCAAGGAGTTCCTAGACTTCCTGCGTCAGATAGAGCGATCAACGCCAAAAGAGCTTGATCTGCACATCATCCTGGACAACAGCAGCACCCATAAGACCGCAGAGGTGCTGAAGTGGCTGGCGGGGCATCCCCGGATATCCCTTCATTTCACACCCACCAGCGCCTCATGGCTAAATGCGGTGGAAAGCTGGTTCTCCCAACTGGAGCGGCGATCGATCTACCGAGGAGTGTTCAGCAGCGTCACTGCATTACGGAAAGAAATTCACCGTTTCATTGAGGCTCACAATGCAACCAGCGCAAAGCCGTTCAAGTGGACCAAGAGCGCAGCAGCAATTATTGAGTCTGTTCAAAGAGCAAAATCAAGTTCCGGCATTACTGGAAAGAACTAACCAAACGGGACACTAGGACTTCCTTACCAATCTCCATAGCTCACTCCGCACTTATTTAGTCCAACCGTCGGTCTCACGGCTACACCAATCGTTGGGGTCCTTATTTCAGTTCAAAGGCTCATCCAAGCGATCCGATTCGGCCACCCATTCAATCTCCCCACGTGCGAAAACTTTACCACCGCACAAAATACTTGCACTTAACAAAAGCAACAGTTTTTGCCCTAATTACGGCATGAAAAGTTCGTTTCAGAGGGATATCGGGAAGAATGCAACAAGTCTACTTCTGGCGAGCCTTTCCTAAGGAAAGTGTACCTTCAACCCCTAACCGTAGCCTTCCTCACTCCCTCCCAATCCAGACTAAACCTTGCAAGGTACTTTCGTAGGCGGTCTGCGTCGTTGTTGCTTTTTTTCCCCTGCCGGGAAACGGCAAAAAGCTTTCGACCTGCCTCCGAGAGCGTTGCGGCGCTTCGGCAAATTCGGAGCACTTCGGCTAGCTGGACCCGGTCGAAGCAGTCGAGTCCGGCTGCCGTTTCCTCGTCCAGAACCGCCTGTAGCAGGGAACTGCCTGGATCGGCCCCCCCGCCTTCCCAAGTAGACCGCAGACGTCCAATCTCTTCTTCGACGACTTCGACGGTTATTCGCCCCGCCGGCGCCAGCGTCGCCATTCGTCTGACCGCACCGTTCAGATCGCGAAAGTTTGCCGGCCAACGGGCCTCGGGGCTCGCTGCAAATTCAAGAAAGCGCCTTCTTGCCTGCTGGTTGAAGGTGATGCGGTTGCCACTTCGCTCCGTAAAACGCTCCAGTTCGTAATCAAGGTTCGGTTCAATGTCCTCAGTTCGCTCTGCAAGCCCTGGAAGGGAGAAGGTCCAGAGGTTGATGCGGGCAAGGAGGTCTCCGCGAAACCGCCCCTTTGCAACTTCCTGACCAAGGTCGCGATTGGTGCCACACAGGAGCTGAAAATCACTCTGGGCTTCGGAATCGGAACCAAGTGGGAGGAAGCGATGCTCCTCGATCGCCCGCAGCAGCATTGCCTGCTCATCGAGGCCGAGCTCGCCGATCTCATCAAGAAACAGCATCCCTTTGTCCGCCGACCGCAACAGCCCGGGGCGATCCTGTAGTGCTCCGGTGAACGCCCCGCGACGATGGCCGAACAGTGCCGACATGGCGCTGTCTCCACGCAGGGTTGCGCAGTTTACCTCCACAAAGGCCCCGGGGATCTGTCGGCGGGCCTTTTTTAGTTCAAAGATTCGACGGGCAAGTTGGGATTTCCCTGCGCCGGTGGGGCCTGTCAAGAGGATCGGATCGATCGAGTTTATGGCAACACGCTCGACCTGCTCAATCAGGGCATTGAATCGCGGGCTGCGCGTCTCGATGCCGGACTTCAGGAACGAGATGTCGTCCCGTTTCTCCTGGTTAAAACGGGTGGCGATACGGTCATATTTCGAGAGGTCCAGGTCGATGACGGCGTAGTCGCCGGGCACCTTTTTCTCTGGCCCGTTCGACGGACCGGTCTGGATCAACTTGGCCGGGAAATAGTGGGCCTCGGTGAGGAGGAACAGGCAGATTTGGGCAACATGGGTGCCCGTGGTGATGTGCACCAGATACTCTTCCTGTTCCGTGTCAAAGGTGTACCCTCTGGCGAAGTCGTGCAGTGCGGCAAAGACCTCCTCGAAATCCCATGGATTCCTGAACTCGATGCAGTGGGGAACTACCTCGGTCTCAGGGGAGACTTGGTGGATGTCGCCGATGATCCGCTTGAGGAGCGATGCGTAGCGGCGCTGGTAGATGAGGTCGAAGCGGTTTACTAGGAGCTCTTCGTGCTGACAGAGGGATACGGTTGGCCGCCACCGCTCCCACCGTTTGGGTTCCTTGCCGCTGTCCAGGATCGGGCCGAGTAGGCCGATGACTACCGTTCGTTTCATATAATATCCTATAAATTATTATAAACATGTATAACATTTCTAACCCGCCGATCGCCACAAAAACGTGCCCTAAATCTATGTTGCACCCAAAAACGTAGTTACTACGAAAAGTTACAGGTAATTGCGGGCGACAATGGTCTGCTGGCACGGCAGTTGTAATTCCCGATATCAGAAACGCCACTGCGACCGGGCCGGCGGCGCATGGTCCTCCGACATCTGAACGGCAGTTACCGGGACGATGCGGTCAGGGGCATGTGTTCCTCACCGGGTTCTGACGAAGGTCATGGCGGCGTCTGGTTAGCTCAATGGTAGAGCACCGTGCACCACACGGGAGTTGCAGGTTCGAGTCCTGCGCCAGAAACGGGCTTTTAACCCGTTACAGCCGCTTCGGCGGCAGACCACGCCCGAAGGGGGCGGGGCGCACCGGGGCGAACCGGTTGGGTATCCGCCGGCAATCACCACTGTTCATGCGCCTTGCGGCACGCGGATTCCGCCGGTGGGGAAGCGACATGAAGGGGGAGCGGATTACCATCGCCCAGCCGGCAGTTGGATAAGCCGGAACAGATGGTGACTTAGACTCCCCGCTTCATGCCACCGAGCCACCGGCTCAAGGGTTGTCCCGCGCAGTCAGTGCGGCCCCGGAAACGCCTCGCCCCCTGACGGCACTTGCTATTACCTTGGCAGCAAAGGAGGTTCACCATGTACGGCATCGGGTATGTAAAGGTTCACTCCCATGAAAAAGGGCTGCTCTTCAGGGATAAAGAGTTCAGGGGAGTACTGGGCACAGGGCGACATTGGTTCTTCGACCCGACCAACGCGGTCCGGGTGGACGTGGTTTCCCAGAGGTCGCCCTGGCTGTCTCACGAGGCACTCGATCTCATCGTGAAGTCGGGCGCCTTGGAGGATGAGGCCATGGTGCTGGACCTGAAGGATCATGAACGGGCACTGGTCTGGATTGACGGCCGCTTCGAACGGGTTCTCGGCCCAGGACTCCATGCGCTCTGGACTCGGCTCAAGGAGGTCAGGGCAGAGGTAGAGGACGCCCGTTCTGTTCGTTTCAGCCATAAGGATATGAGCACGATCCTCGCCTCCACCTCTTCCGGGGAGCAGCTTGACAACGTGATGGTCGAAGAAGGGGTTGCGGCCGTGTATTTCAAGGATGGAGAATACGTGCAGACGCTTGGCCCGGGGCGCTATCTTTTCTGGAAGCAGATGGGTAAGGTTCGGGTCCAGCATGTTGACCTTCGGGAAACAGTGCTGGACGTGGGTGGGCAGGAGATAATGACCGGTGACAAGGTTACGCTGCGGTTGAACGCTCAGGTGACCTACCGGGTGACCGACCCGCACCGGTCGGTAACTGCCGTGGAGAACCTCTCCCAGTCCCTGTACCGGGAAGCCCAGTTGGACCTGAGGGCCATAATCGGAGGCTATGAGCTGGACAGGCTGCTGGAGGGAAAGGACCAATTGGCCGGAGAGGTGGAGCTGGCGTTGACCCGACGTGCGCCGGAATTCGGCATCAAGATAATCGGTGTGGGGATTCGCGACCTGATCCTCCCGGGCGAGATGAAGGAGCTGCTGAACAAGGTCATCGAGGCCCGCAAGGCCGCCGAGGCCAACCTCATCGTACGCCGGGAGGAGACCGCCGCCATGCGCAGCCAGGCCAATACAGCAAAGCTGCTGGAAAACAACCCGACCCTTATGCGCTTGCGGGAACTGGAGGTGTTGGAAAAGGTGGCCGGCAGCTCGGAGCTGAAGGTGGTTCTGGGAGAGAAGGGTTTAGCCGACAGGGTGGTCAATCTGCTGTAACATGAAGTAACAATATGGAGTCTGCCGGATGTCTGCGTTCAGTCTTTCAATTCAACAGAAGGAGTATCACAATGATTGCAATCGACGGTTCACATGGGGAGGGGGGCGGCCAGATCCTGCGGTCGGCATTGGCCCTCTCTCTGGTCACCGGGAAACCGTTCCGCATAGAGAATATCCGTGCCCGCCGGAAAAAGCCGGGACTGATGCGCCAGCATCTGACGGCGGTGAATGCCGCGGTTGAAATCGGTGCGGCACGTGTCTCGGGGAACACAATCGGATCTCAGGAGCTAACCTTTGTGCCCGCCGCGCTACGCTCCGGCCAGTACCGGTTTGCCGTCGGCACTGCCGGGAGCTGCACCCTGGTGCTGCAAACGGTTCTGCCGGCACTGGTTCTGGCCGACGGGCCATCGAAGATACTGCTCGAAGGCGGAACCCACAACCCCGCTGCGCCCCCCTTCGACTTCCTTGCCAACGCGTTTCTGCCGCTGCTGAACCGGATGGGGCCGTCCGTTACGGCAGTGCTGGAGCGTCCCGGTTTCTACCCGGCCGGCGGTGGCCGTATGCGGGTGAGGGTGACGCCGGCTCGGCGGTTGGTACCACTCCACGTCCTCGAACGTGGTGCGGTCGTCGGTCGCACTGCCCGGGCAACCGTTGCCCGCCTGCCGCTCTCCATTGCCGAAAGGGAGATCGCCGTGGTTAGGGAGAAACTGGCGTGGGAAGACGACTGCATGAAGGTCGGGGAAACGCCAGACTCCAGCGGTCCGGGGAATGTCCTCGTTCTCACGGTGTCGAGCGAACAGGTCACCGAGGTATTCACCGGGTTCGGCGAATAGGGGGTGAGCGCCGAGACCGTGGCTGGCCGCACCATCAAGGAAGTGCGGGAATATCTGGCCTCTGGGGTTCCAGTGGGGAGGCATCTGGCAGACCAACTATTACTCCCCCTGGCACTTGCGGGCAAAGGGGCATTTTGCACCCTCTCTCCATCTGCGCACACGACCACCAACATAGAGGTGCTGCGGCTCTTTCTCGATCTGGACGTGCAAGTGCAACAGCAGGATGAACAGGGATGGCTGATCTCGATCGGGGCTGGAGAATCACTGGTACGCAGCCAAGCCATATAACCTTCTGGATAAAGGAATCTTGTCATGAAATACATTGATACTGAACGGGTAGTAATAAAAAGCTGGTGCAACGAGCCCGAGGGAAACGCCCTCGCCCAAGCCCGGAACCTTGCCAACCTTCCCTTTGTTTTTCGGCAGGTCTGCCTGATGCCCGATACCCATGAAGGTTACGGCATGCCCATCGGCGGGGTTATTGCGACCGAAGGAGCCGTGATTCCCAATGCCGTCGGCGTCGATATCGGATGCGGCATGCTGGCGATGCAGACAAGCCTGGCGGAGATCGACCTGCCGGCCCTGAAGAGGATCATCGGGACGATGCGTGAAACAATCCCGGTCGGATTCGAGCACCACAAGGAGCCCCAGGACGAAAGTCTGATGCCGCCGATGGACGATCCTGCGCTCTACCCAGAGGTAAGTCGACAGTACCGCTCTGCCTGCAAACAAATCGGTACCCTCGGGGGAGGAAACCACTTCATTGAGGTGCAGAAGGGCTCCGATGGCCATATTTGGTTCATGATTCATTCCGGCAGCCGTAATTTCGGGCTCAAAGTGGCGAACCGCCACAACCGGATCGCCGTCGACCTGAATGAGCGATGGCATGTTGCGGTCCCGAAAAAATGGGAGCTGGCCTTCCTGCCGATTGAAACCAAAGAGGCCTCCGTCTATCTGCGGGAGATGCGCTACTGCCTTGACTTTGCCTTGGCTAACCGGCAGCTCATGGCCAGCCGGGTCCGCGATGCGTTCCGTGACAAAATCCCGGACGTCACCTTTAGCGATGCGATCAACATCCATCACAACTACGCCGCGTTTGAGAACCATTTCGGGCAAAACGTCCTAGTCCACCGCAAGGGGGCGACCTCGGCCCGGGAAGGGGAAATGGGGATCATTCCTGGCTCGCAGGGGACGGCCAGCTACATCGTGCGGGGGAAGGGAAATCCGGACAGTTTCACGAGCTGTTCCCACGGCGCCGGCCGAAGGATGGGACGGCAGGCGGCGATCAGGAATCTCGACCTGGAAACGGAACAGAAGGCCCTGGAGGAAAAAGGGATCCTCCATGCCCTGAGGGGGAAGAGGGACCTGGAGGAGGCGGCAGGGGCGTACAAGGATATCGACTTGGTGATGGAAGAGCAGCAGGATTTGGTAGATATCGTTGTACGTCTTGAACCACTGGCGGTCATCAAGGGGTAGCGAAGCGTGGTTTTCACCCCCCCCCGTAGGAAGCGTAAGTTTCCCAAAATAGACAGTTCAACAGTGGAGTCGGGGCCTCACAAGAGTCCCCTTTTTTTCTCCATCTTCCTTGCTCGGAAGCAATCCCCTCTGCGGATTTTCGATGGTCCTGCCCCTTCCCAATCAGAGAGTGCAAAAACTTCTACTTCTGGCAAAGGACCGACCCATTTCTTCTGCCTGGCTGCAACATCCGCAAGCTTCATCACCGTGGCGGCTGAGCTGTACGAACCTCTTAGTAAAGTGTCCACTTATTTCTTACCACCTCACTCAAAAACGGCCGCTTTAAGATGCGAGGAGTGCTCAGAAGACTAGGGGCGATTCAGTCATAAGTTTTATGTGTGTGTGGGCCATCTTGACTCCTAGTGAATACGGGAATATGCGGCTGAAGTAGCTGGAGTGAGCCGTTTGAGCCCTTTATGAGCCCTTTGTTTCGCTTGAGCCGTTTGAGCCCTTTATGAGCCCTTTGAGAGCCAGGATATAATGTGTGCCTTTCCCAGTGGTGCCGACTTTTTTGATAATCCCTCTTTTAACCAGATCGTCCAAGTCACGGGAGGCCGTAGGTTTTGATACCGCGAACCTCTCCTGGTATTCTGAGTTTGTCATCGATATTCCTGATTTAACCAGCATTACAGCCTTTGTTTGGCGTTCGCTCAGTTCAAATCCAGCCAGCACTTGCGGCGTTAGCCAATCCCTCCAGATCGTAGAGACAAACGACCCACTGCGCATCTCAAATTGGGGTTCAGGGAGACCCGCTTCTTGGCAAAGCTCTATCATGGTCTGTGTGCCAGACCCTATCCGCTCGATGTAGCGGGCAAGGTAGAGAGGTTCGGCAATGAGGGGATTATAGGGGACAGAGGGATGATCGCCCCGAAGGCCCTCAAGCGTCAGGTTGCCCGGCAGCATCCCTGGATTCCAAATCTCCAGACGATCAGAGAAAAGACGGACTTCCACGGAAGCGTTACTGTGGTAGTCTCTATGGGCGATTGCGTTGACAATGGCTTCGCCTACGGCGTCCGGAGGAAGTTCGTAGGTGGCAGGCGCTACGTTGCTTTCGGACCGAACACCGATTGAGCGATTGATTTTGCTCAGAACAAAGTCCCTTGCCTGGTCTGCCTGCTGGAATAGATCTCCGTCGTAAACCTGCATTGACGCAAATGGCCGGCGGAAGACAGTACCGTGGCAGTGGACGCACTTCGTTACCGCGGTCTGGTGAAATTTTTGAGGGTTCGTCCCGAACAGTAACAACGCCGCATTGGTAGGTCTGCCATCGTCAAGAAGGTGAAGATGAGTGAGCAATGCCGTCGTACTGGTGTTTGGCTTGAGGGGAAAGTTCCGCTCGCGTCGAGCCACGTCGAGGAACCACTCTACTCGTTTGCGTGAGATATCCTTTTGTGACGACTGACCACTGGTCGATGTGTCAAAAGGCGGTACCTGCAACGCTCCCAATCTGTCCAGATGTTCGACTAGACTGGCATATACCTCGGACATCAAAGCACTGATGCCCTCAACCCTACGCCGAGTCAGCTCACCGCCGATTTTACTGACAAGCTGTTGCATCTTCGGGTTCCGGTGCTTGTCATCGGAACCCCAGACATAGACGAGTCTAGTTTTCCCATGGCGTCCGGCATGATCGTATTCGCGCTCGGTCGGACAAATGCCTTCGGCATCTTCAAACCCGTAATCATATCCGAAAATGCCAAGGTAGACATCGCACCGCTCAACTTCTTCAAGATAAACTTCATCGGCACGTCGGCTGTTTGCCGGCATCTCTTCAAAGAGGAATACTTCGGAAATAAACCGGCGCAACACCGCATCCCCAAGCAGAAATGCTTTAAGATCCCGCCGAGCTTGCGAGAATTCCTTCTGGACACTGCTGATGAATACTTTCAGTCTGATAGGTGGCATGAAATCCTGCTTTCAATCACGAAATATGGTTTTACAATACCATGCAGCACCCGGCGCGCCAATTCAGTATTTCAATGGCCCAATTTCCGGGGGGAAGGTCAGAGCACCAACCTGACAACAAAGAAGAAACGGCGGCGAAAGCCGGCCAAAGAATACGGCTCCTACCTGATCGAAATTTTCAGCGCAAAGGTTCGCTACTCCATTACCGAGACCGGAGCAAATAGCTCAGCCCCGGACCATATTCGGAATACCCTGCAATCGAATAGATCGGGAGGATCAAACTCTTTGACCGTTGGGATCTTTGGTTTCCGCTGCAAAATGAACCACGGCAGCAAGGGAACTCAGTATTCATCGATAACAATTTCGACGCCTACCCCGATCAATGGGCGTATCTGGCGGCAGTCAAGCGACTCACGCCCCAGTTGGTAAGAGCAGTAGCCGATAAGGCTGCTCGCCAGGGTCAGGTCATCGGACTGCTCATGCCATCCGAAGACGATGAAGATCAGGCCCCATGGGAGCGAACCCCTTCGGGGAAAACGACGGCGCGGGTCAAAGGGAAACTGCCAAAGCAGGTAAAGGCTGTCGTAGCCCAACACATCTTTGTTCCCAAGAAAGGGCTGCCTTCGGCATTTCTTATCCGGATCAAACGGCTGGCCGCTTTTCAGAACCCGGAGTTCTACAAGAAGCAGAAGATGCGACTATCCACCAACCTAACCCCACGGGTCATCACTTGCTTCGAGGAACTGCCGGAATACATTGCCATCCCCCGCGGATGCCTTGATGCCTTGGCGGCTCTGTTCGACGAGCACAATATTCAGCTTTCTCTTGAGGATAAGCGTCAGGAGGGAGTTCCTGTAGCCTTCAGCTTCCATGGGACCCTCAAAGACAACCAGCAGCAAGCGGTCGACGCACTGCTGGACCATGATATCGGCATCTTTGTGGCTCCTCCCGGTCATGGCAAGACGGTCGTGGGTTCTTACCTAACTGCTGCGCGAAAGTGCTCCACACTTGTTCTTGTGCACCGCAAGCCTCTTTTGGACCAATGGGTTGCCCAACTGAGCAGCTTCCTCAACGTGCCAAGAAAAGCTATCGGCACAATTGGCTCAAGTAGAAACAAGCCGAATGGCGTCCTTGATGTCGCCATGATTCAGAGCCTGGTCCGAAAGAACGAGGTGAGCGACCTGGTAGCAGGATACGGGCAGATTATCGTGGACGAGTGCCATCATCTTCCTTCGGTATCGTTTGAGCGGGTTCTGGCTGAGGTGAAAGCCCGATATGTCGTTGGTCTCACCGCCACTCCTTACCGGCGTGATGGGCACCAGGCCATCATTCATTTCCAGTGTGGTCCGACCCGTTTTAGCCTAAACCGCAGACAACAGATTGAGACAGAGGACTTCACCCGTCGGCTGATCCTTCGAGAAACCGGCTTTGGTCTTTCTGGCGAGGCAGAACTGAGCATTCAGGAACTCTATGCCCGGCTGGCGGCAAACCGCGAACGTAATTTGCTGCTCCTCGAAGACGTAAGACAAGCACTCAAACAAAAGCGATCACCCATCCTGCTCACCGAAAGGAAAGACCATCTGGAGTTCTTTGCTGAAAACCTTCGGGACGAGGTACGTCATCTGATAGTCTTACAAGGGGGGATGGGGATCAAACAACGGCGGGCGGTCATGGCAAAGCTCGAGGCAATTCCCGATGGAGAGGAACGGTTGATTGTTGCCACAGGACGGTACATCGGCGAAGGCTTTGATGACGCCAGGCTGGACACGCTCTTTCTGACCTTGCCTTTTTCGTGGAAGGGGATGCTTGTGCAGTATGCTGGCCGACTGCACCGAACGCACTCCGAGAAAAATGAGGTACAGATCTACGATTATGTGGACAGCGCGGTCCCGATGTTGGCCAAGATGCACGCCAAGCGAATGCGCGGCTTCAGGGCAATGGGGTATGAGCAGATTCCTTAAGCAAAAAAGCCCGTTGCGGCCAGTATACAACTTTATTTTTCAGCCCATCCGTGGCATGCTGAAAAGCGGTATACAACTTTATTTTTCCGCTCTCGAAGACTGAGCAACGTAAGCTCTTGAAATTTCGTGGTCGCCAGTATACGACTTTATTTTACGGGGACATGATTTTGTCCGGTGAAAATAAAGCCGGAAACTGAAAAATAAAGTTGGAAACTCCGGACAGGCGGGCGGTGCTCACAGATCCACTTATGAAGCGTTGGTTGAACGCGAGACGCGGTTCACCCTGTCTAAATGCATCATTACCGCAAATTAGCGGACCTCGTCGAGGGAAACACTGATTGATGCGAGGAGTATACCTTATTCAACGGGCTTATTAGCTTTAGAATTAAGGCGATCTTTGCGATTTTGTTTAGCTCTTATTTGCTTATTGGCTTTAATCTCTTTACTTACCAAGTCATAGTACTTTTGTTGCTCAGGAGTCAAACATCTATCAATCCTGTTTTTTGTATCATTTCGTAGGTCTTCAACCATTTTCTGAATCTTCTTTGGGCTAAGATCTTCGTTATTTCTAATCTCATTAAACTTGGCATACTCGTTCTCAAGGAGTGGCTTAATCTGTTTCTGTTGCTCTTCTGTCAGTTTGAGCCCCTTGGTCAACCGACTCAGTTGCACCTCCGGCTGTGGCATCATTCTTTCGTTCATGCTATTGATTCTGACAGTTTCTGAAAGTCTCTTTTCTTTTTCCAACTGATCATCACTCTGGGCAGTGGCAACTGAGGTCATGCTCGTTGAAATTGCCATTGCCAACAGTACCAACAGAACCCTTTTCATGATGTACCTCCTCGAGTCAGTAGTGCTCAAGCGGTATTTATATCACCAACTCCCCATTCTTCAACTGAAGAGCCGCGGCAAGTGTTGAGGCCTGCCGTTGAAAAGCGCAAGAAGCTCCTGGCCGATTTGAAGGCAAAAAAGAAGCGGATCGCAACCCTGAGCAGTGGAGCACTCAATTGAGTACATTACAAACCCACCAAAATCGATAGCTGTGCCACCTCGCTATGCCACAACACCATTGATCCAACATAACATATCGATTTAACATCAGTTACCGAGACACAAAAATCACTCCAACATATGGCGCGTTCCATGCAAGCCTAACTCAACCTTCCGAGACGGGAAGATCAACCAAGCGATCAACAACTCACAAAGGTTGCACATGAAAACTATTGGCTTACCCCCCAAACAAGGTCTGTATGATCCCCGGTTCGAGCACGACGCCTGCGGCGTCGGCTTTGTGGCCAACATCAAGGGAAAGAAGTCCCATGAGATCGTACAGCAGGCAATAACCGTACTGGCCAACCTCGATCACCGCGGCGCTGTCGGCAGTGAACCGAACACCGGCGACGGGGCCGGCATCCTTATCCAGATGCCCGATGCCTTTCTGCGCACGGTCTGTCCACCGCTGGGCATCGAACTCCCCGACCCGGGATTTTACGGCGTTGCCATGCTCTTCACCTCGCCTGAGTCGACGCAGCGAAGCAGTGCCCGCCATATCTTCCAGCGGATCATAACCGAGGAGGGACTGGAGGTCATCGGCTGGCGCGAGGTACCGACGGACAACTCCTCTCTCGGGGATACCGCCAAGGCCGGGGAGCCGAAGGTCCGGCAAATTTTCTTCAGAAGAGACGTGACCTATGCCGACGAGGAGGCGTTCAACCGCAAGCTCTACGTCGTCAACCAGCGTGCCATCCATGAAATCCGCGATACGGGTGTCGATCCCTACTGGTACGTTTCCAGCTTTTCGACCCGCACCCTGATCTATAAAGGGATGCTGATGCCGACGCAGCTGGACCAGTTCTACCCGGACCTGCGCGACCCGGCAATGGAGACCGCCCTCGCGATCGTACATTCCCGCTTCTCCACCAACACGTTTCCGAGCTGGGACCGGGCGCACCCGTATCACCTGCTGGCCCATAACGGCGAGATCAATACCCTGCGCGGCAACGTGAACTGGATGCATGCCCGCCAGTCGCTCTTTGTCAGCGAACTGTTCGGCGATGACATCAAGAAGGCGCTGCCGGTCATCAATACCAACGGCTCCGACTCGGCCATGTTCGACAACTGCCTGGAGTTGCTGACGATGTCCGGGTACTCCCTCCCCCACGCGGTCATGATGATGGTGCCTGAGCCATGGGAAAGCCATGAGGGGATGAGCAGGGAAAAGCGGGCCTTTTACGAGTACCACTCCTGCCTGATGGAGCCGTGGGACGGCCCGGCGGCACTGGCCTTCACCGATGGCCGCAGCATCGGCGCCGTCCTGGACAGAAACGGCCTGCGTCCGTGCCGTTACTACCTTACCGACGACGACCTGGTCATCATGGCGTCCGAGGCGGGCGTTCTGCAGATACCGGCCGAAAAGGTGCTCCGGAAAGGGCGCCTGCAGCCGGGAAAAATGTTCCTGGTGGATACTGAACAGGGGCGGATCATCCCCGATGAAGAGATCAAGAAGGAACTGGCCTCGGCCCGACCGTACGGCGACTGGGTGAGGGTGAACCATCTGCTGTTGGAGGACCTGCCCGATGCGCCCCGGGGGCAGGAGTCCGACCACGTCACCCTGCTGCAGCGGCAGCAGGCCTTCGGCTATACCTATGAGGACCAGCGGGTCATTTTGGGCCCCATGGCCAACGATGGAATACAGCCGCTGGGATCAATGGGGACCGATACACCGCTGGCGGTGCTGTCCGAAAAGCCCCAGCTTCTCTACAGCTATTTCAAGCAGCTCTTTGCCCAGGTGACCAATCCCCCGATCGACCCGATACGCGAGGAGATAATTACCTCGACCACGGTCAGGATCGGTTCGGAGTCCAACCTGCTGAAGCCGTCAGCCACCAGCGCCCGCGTCATCAGGCTGGAACATCCGATCCTTACCAATGAGCAGTTTGGAAAACTGCGGCACCTCAATCAGCCCGGGTTCAAGACCACCACCCTGACCCTGCTCTTCAAGGCTGCCGACGGTGCCGAAGGGATGGAGAAAGCCCTTGAGAGCCTGTTCAGTACCGCGATCAGGTTCATTGAGTCCGGCACGACCGTCCTGATCCTTTCCGACCGGGGGATAAACGGGGAGTATGCCGCAATTCCCGCCCTGCTTGCGGTTGCCGGCCTGCATCACCACCTGATCAGAACTGCTACCCGCACCCGCGTCTCCCTGGTGCTGGAGTCGGGGGAGCCCCGCGAAGTGCATCACTTTGCCGTGCTGCTGGGATACGGCATCACTGCCATCAATCCGTATCTGGCCTTCGAGTCGATTGACGACATGATCAGGCAGGGGATGCTCCCCGGCATCGATTATCCGAAGGGGGTAAAGAACTTCGTCAAGGCATCCATCAAGGGGATCGTCAAGACCATGGCCAAGATGGGTATCTCCACCGTGCAGAGCTACCGAGGTGCTCAGATCTGCGAAGCGGTCGGGCTCCACCAGTCGGTAATCGACAGGTACTTTACCTGGACACCGTCCCGGATCGGGGGGATCGACCTGAACGGCATTGCCGAGGAGCAGTTGACCCGGCACCGCAAGGCCTACCCGCAGCGGATAGCTGCCGAGCCGACCCTGGACCCGGGGGGTCAGTACCAGTGGCGCAAGGAGGGGGAGGAACACCTCTTCAATCCGCTGACCATCCAGTCGCTGCAGAAGGCAACCCGTACCAATGACTATAACGAGTTCAAGCTGTTCTCTTCGCTGATCGACGATCAGAATGAACGGCTGTACACCCTGCGCGGCCTGCTTGATTTCAATACCGAAACGTGCGTGCCGGTGCCGATCGAAGAGGTTGAACCGGTTGAAGAGATCATGAAGCGTTTCAAAACCGGTGCCATGTCCTACGGCTCCATCAGCCAGGAGGCCCACGAAGCGCTGGCCATCGCCATGAACCGGATCGGCGGCCGCTCCAACACCGGCGAGGGGGGAGAGGACCCGGCCCGTTTCACCTGGACCAACGAGCATGGCGATTCCAAGAACAGCGCCATCAAGCAGGTCGCCTCCGGTCGTTTCGGCGTTACCAGCAACTACCTCACCAATGCCACGGAACTGCAGATCAAGATGGCCCAGGGGGCCAAGCCGGGCGAAGGTGGCGAACTGCCCGGGCACAAGGTCTATCCATGGATTGCCAAGACCCGCCACACCACCCCCGGCGTCGGCCTGGTATCGCCACCGCCGCACCATGACATCTACTCCATCGAAGACCTGGCGGAACTGATCCACGACCTGAAAAATGCCAATCGCCGTGCCCGGATCAGCGTCAAGCTGGTTTCCGAGGTCGGGGTCGGCACCATTGCCGCCGGGGTTGCCAAGGCCCATGCCGACGTGGTGCTGATCAGCGGCTATGACGGCGGCACCGGGGCATCGCCACTCTCCAGCATCAAGCATGCAGGCCTCCCGTGGGAGCTTGGCCTGGCTGAAACCCACCAGACCCTCGTTCTCAACGACCTGCGCAGCCGGATCATCATCGAGGTTGACGGCCAGCTCAAGACCGGCCGGGATGTAGCCATCGCCGCCCTGCTTGGCGCGGAGGAGTTCGGTTTCGCCACCGCGCCGCTGGTAACCCTGGGCTGCGTCATGATGCGGGTCTGTCACAGCAACACCTGCCCCACCGGCGTCGCTACGCAGGACCCGGCACTGCGGGCAAAGTTTGCCGGCAAGCCGGAATACGTGGTCAACTTCATGCGCTTCGTGGCCCGGGAGGTCAGGGAGATCATGGCGGAACTCGGCTTCCGCACCTTCAATGACATGGTCGGACGCGCCAACCGGCTGGAGCCGAAGAAGGCCGTTGCCCACTGGAAAGCCCGGGGGCTTGATTTCAGTAACATCCTCTATCAACCGGACATGGGGATCAAGGGGAGCCGCTACTGCATCGAAACCCAGGACCATGGCCTGGGGAAATCGATCGACATGACCAGGCTGCTGGAACTATGCAAACCTGCCATCGAAAACGGGGAAAAGGTCTCGGCCGAGCTCCCCATAACCAATATCGACCGGGTTGTCGGCACCATTGTCGGCAATGAAATCACCCGCTCCCATGGCCCGGACGGCCTCCCCGACGACACCGTCAGGCTCCGTTTCAACGGCTCGGCCGGACAGAGTTTCGGTGCCTTCATCCCGAAAGGGATGACTTTGGAGCTTTCAGGTGACGCCAATGATTACCTGGGGAAAGGTTTGAGCGGAGGCACCATCATCCTCCATCCTCCTGCCGCGTCGAAATTCAAGGCAGAAGAGAATATCATTGCCGGCAACGTTGCCTTCTATGGTGCAACCAGCGGCACCGCCTATATCAACGGCATTGCCGGAGAACGCTTCTGTGTCCGCAACTCCGGTGTCAATGCGGTCGTGGAAGGTGTCGGCGACCATGGGTGCGAATATATGACCGGCGGCACCGTGGTTGTTCTGGGCGCGACCGGTCGCAACTTTGCCGCCGGCATGAGTGGCGGAACCGCCTACGTGCTTGACCTGTTCGAGGAGTTCAAAGACTCCTGCAACCCCGAGATGGTCGCTCTGGAGACCTTGGCTGACAGCGACCTGGAAACACTCAAGGCGATGATCGAGAACCATGTCGAACGTACCGGCAGCGCCAGGGGGACGATCATCCTGGTCAACTGGCGAACCTATGCGCGCAAATTCGTCAAGGTCATGCCGATGGATTACAAACGGGTGCTGCTGGCGCTGGAAAAGGCCACGGCATCGGGTCTCAGCGGTGATGAAGCGATGGCGGCCGCTTTCGAGGAGAATGCACAAAGCGGCCATTGACGGATGTGGCACGGGAACTCACTGCACGCGGCCGTGCAGAATTAACCGAAAACAAAGGGCGTATGCCGCCCTACAGTGTGACAGGAAAACGACTATGGGAAAACCAACCGGATTCATGGAATATGACCGCGAACTCCCTGCAGACCGGGAGCCGCTGGAGCGGATCAACGACTGGAATGAGTTCCATCTGCATATGCCGGAGGAAAAGCTCCGCACCCAGGGTGCACGCTGCATGGCCTGCGGCGTACCGTTCTGCCACACCGGCATACTGGTGAGCGGCATGGCCTGCGGCTGCCCGATAAACAACCTGATCCCGGAATGGAACGACCTGATCTACCGGGGACTCTGGCGTCAGGCCCTGGATCGCCTGCACCGGACCAACAACTTCCCGGAGTTCACCGGCAGGGTCTGTCCCGCGCCGTGCGAAGGGTCATGCACCCTTGGCATCAACGAACCGCCGGTAACCATCAAGAATATCGAGGTCAGCATTGTCGAGCGCGGCTGGCAGGAGGGATGGATAACGCCTGCTCCGCCAAAGATCCGCACCGGCAAGAGCGTGGCGGTTGTCGGATCCGGGCCCGCCGGACTGTCCGCTGCGGCACAGCTCAACAGGGCCGGGCACCGCGTAACGGTCTTCGAACGAGCCGACCTTCCCGGCGGACTCCTGATGTACGGCATCCCGAACATGAAGCTGGACAAGCGGGAAGTGTTGCTCCGCCGCATCAAGCTGATGGAGGAGGAAAAGATCGGCTTTGTCTGCAACACGAACATCGGGACTGCCGATTATCCCGTGGAAAAGCTCCGGAGTGAATTCGACGCCGTGGTCCTTGCAACCGGCGCCACCCTCCCCCGTGATCTGCCGATCGAAGGGCGGTCACTGAAGGGAGTCCACTTCGCCATGGATTTCCTCACGGCCAACACTAGGGCGATTATGGGTGAAGGCGTTGACTGCATCTCCGCCAGGGACAGGGATGTGGTGATCATCGGCGGTGGCGATACCGGCACTGACTGCGTCGGCACCTCGCTGCGCCATGGCTGCAGAACAGCAGTGCAGCTGGAAATCATGCCGCAGTCACCTGATACCCGCGCGGATGACAACCCCTGGCCGGAATGGCCAAAGACCCACAAGACCGATTACGGCCAGGAAGAAGCCGCGGCAAAGTCCGGTGCCGATCCACGCGTGTTTCTGACCACGGCGACAAGGTTTGCGGGCGATGCCGATGGCAACGTCACCGCTGTTCATACGGTACAGGTTGCCTGGGGCAGGAACGACAAGGGGCAGTTTGTACCCACGCCGGTACCGGGGACCGAGCAGATTCGGCCGGCAAATCTGGTCCTTTTGGCCATGGGTTTTCTGGGGCCCGAGCAGGAACTTCCCGCAGCTCTCGGACTTGAGCGTGACCCGCGCAGCAACATCAAGGCTGACGAGGGAAAGTACGCCACCAGCGTTGACGGAGTCTTCGCGGCCGGAGACTGCCGTAGGGGCCAGAGCCTTGTGGTATGGGCACTCAACGAGGGGCGCGGCGCAGCACGGGAGTGCGACCGTTACCTGATGGGGACAAGCGAGCTCCCTTGAGAGAAGTCTAAGAATAATTTCGGCAGCAGGTGAGAAGGGACTTCGTCTTATGGACCAAGTCCTTTTTTCTGCCTGGAAGGCTCTCCCCAATCGCTCCAGCCTGTCCATTGAGAGGATGGTCACCGTCAAGTTATCGTCGTTTCTCGTGGGCCTTCCTGCCGTGGACCCGCTCATAGGCCTTGCAGAAGGGACAAATGTCTCTCTCCACATTCCGCACAAAGTTATACACGACTCCCTGCTGGTGGTAACGTGCATGGAGACAAACCGGGCACAGGACACAGTTCGCACACCTTTGCCAGTGCCCGATCCAGGGATGTGCTGTCAGTCTTGCTCATGCTTGGCTCCTTTACCCGATGGGAAATGCCCTGTCAGGGGATGTACGGCCACTTATTCGAACCCCGCTACCTGCGACTGATAGATAGTGACCTGCACGAAGCGAACGGCAAAGTCATTCCTGCATTTGTTGCAGGTCTGGAAGAACGGTTTACCGTTTCGCCCCTTTTCGACGGGGATTTCGTGCGTCTGGTTGCAGTAGGGGCATTCGGCGACGACAAGCGTTTGTGCTGCCGGTTTCCCGGCAGGCTTCCTGATGACTTTCGACTTTACAGGAGGTATTGCTCTCGGCTCAACGCCGGGCACTGTCTGTGTAGCCTCGACGGGGGTTCTTTCCGGCATGTCAGGTACCTTTTTCTCTTTCCTCACCTGTTTTTTTCCATTGACTGCGGAGGTGGCCGAAGTTCCGGCTTCAACCGGAGCGGGAGCATCAACCGGAGGCGTATCACCCCGCAGCATCTTCTTCCAGATAGCCGGCAACGATGACCGGGAGTAGCGGAGGGGCTTGCCCGCCTTCGTCAGGGCAGCACCGCTCTCCACTATGTAAAACCTTTCCCGGTAGTTAACCAGGATTTGATTGCCAAACCGGGCGACTTTGGTGCCGGCAGAACTCTTGTTGTCCAGCCAGAAGGTGACGATTTCAGCCATGGGTTCTCTCATTCACACGAGGGGTATGCTCGAAGATTGCGCTGTACTACCGCTTAGTTGAACGTCCTTCTGTCCGTAACGGCTCAAATAGATATTCCAGCCCGTTGACCTTGATCTCATAGACCGTCTGCAACATCCTCCCCAGCTTCCCCTCCGGGAATCCATTCCTGGCAAACCAGACAACGTACGGTTCCGGCAGATCGATCAACAACTGTCCCTGATACCTGCCGAACGGCATCCGCATTGCTGCCAGCTCCAGGAATTCGTCAGGATCAGCAGTCGCCTCACTGCATGGTTTCAACAGATCTTGATTCATCATGGTGGGATTTTATACCATGTGCGGCCGATTTACCCTATAGCTTTCGCCTGACATCTCCCTCCTTCGACTTGTTCCGGATATCAGGCGACGAGGAGAACAGGTTCTCCGGTTAGACAGCCGGTTTTGAAGCGGTTGGACGCCTGCCTTCTCGGCCTGACAGACGGCTTGCCGTCAGGAGTAAAAAAGCTCAAGAACAGCGACGGGCTGTACCGGGTCCGAGTGAGCGATTTTCGCATTATCTCCCGCATCGAGCAGGAATTCTATGGCCTTATCTCAACGACCGTACCATTCGGCGCTATCTTGGCAATTTCCTCTATTTCTTCGTCTGTTACGGCAATACACCCTTTCGTCCAGTCAGCCTCTGTGTGAAAGTCACCAACCCACGAGAAACCATTCTTGATTCCGTGGATCATGATGTTTCCGCCCGGAGAAACACCCAGTTCTTTTGCCCGCCTCTTGTCTCTCTCGTTTGGATAGGAAATATGAAGTGACAGGTGATACTGGCTGTCCTTGTTTCTTGAATCGATGAAGTAGGTTCCCTCCGGGGTTTTGTTATCGCCTTGCCTTTCCTTGGGACCATCAGGGTTTCCCCCCAAGGCTATCTTGTAGGTCTTGAGCACCTCACCCTTTGAGATCAACATCAAGCGTCGTGCATTTTTTTCTATCAGAATCTTATCTATTGATCCTATCTGGATTGCATAGGCAAAAACCTTTTTATCGAGCGCTTCAATCTGTTTTTGCAGTGTAGTGATTTCATTCTCCTTGCCTTTAACATCTTGCCGGAGAGCCTCAATTTGTGCTTGCTGCGTAGTAATCAACTTATCCTTGATGGTGACGTTATTGATGTAAAATATCATCATCTCACTGTTCTGCCGGTACCCGCTATCTGGATAATCCTTTACGAGTTTTTGAAAACATTCCAGTGATTTCTGATAATCTTTTTGCTCGTTCTTCGGATACGCATAAATAATACCCATCTCAAAAAGAACCCTGTCCGTGGTCGTGGGATATTTTTCTATAATCTGCTCATACATGTTCAAAGAGGCCTTATAGCTTCCCTGACTAAAAAGAGCATTCGCTTCTTCGAAGGTGGACTTGGCCTGATATACTTCATTGAAGTGGCTGCATCCACATAGTAACATTGGTGTTATCATGATGCAGATACAGAAAAAGTACCGGTGCACACCCATCCTGCTTCGTTTCTTACCCATATATGCCGAAAACGGTCTGAATCTGTTAGACCGTACCATTTGAAAGATTTTCAGTTCCCTCATCCTCACTCCTTGGCAGAAGCATCAGGAATACAGCCTGATATCCTGGCTTAACAGGTCAATTGCGTGCATGGTCCTGACAGAGTCAACTGATGCATAATGAAATGGCAGGGTTCTGAGACCCTGCCATTTCATTATCCGGAACACTAAAGGTAAAGTTGACAGCTCCCTGAAATCGACTTACTTCTTCATCGATTTCTGGAAAACGGCCTCGGCCTTCTTCGCCTTTTCATCTGCGATCCTTTCCCTCTCCTCTGCCAGCTTTACAGCATTTTCGGCGCGGGCTGATGTTTCATCTGCCTTTACCTTTGCCGCATCGGCCGAAGCCTTGGCGGCTTGCGCATCCTGCAGTGCCTGCTCAGCTTTCGCATTAATCAGATTTTGCTGCGCCTGCACTTTCTCGAGGTCACCGGATGTTGCACAACCAATCATAGTAGCGAGGACAAGCATCATTGAGATCACCAAAAGACTTTTCTTCATCTCACATCACCTCCTTTCTGTTCAATTTGCCTTCGTAACGTTCACCACATCTCCCCAAAACATGGGAAAAAGCAGGATCGACTATCCCTTCTTCACAGGTTCAATCAATATACCGTCTATTTCCAAATCAATTTTCAAGCGTTTGGCTGCATCTTTGGCCTCACTGATATCATTGAACGGGCCAGCAATAACACGGTGGTTATCGCTCTTTGACAATACCCTTGCCGGGATTTGTGGGCCCTGATGGTTGATAATGGCGGCAATCCTCAGAGCCTCAATTTTGTCTCGCAGATCAGCAGCCAAAACATACCATGCCTCCAGTTTCAGTTCCGGTAGTTCCGGTCTGCCATACAATGTGTCCGGGTGCTCTACTTCTATGGTTTTCGCAGCCTCTTTTTCACTTCCTTGACTCATCTCGAAGATGGGAACAGGAATGCCTCGGCCCTCGGCCTGTACTTCCTTGACTTTTTTCCAGTCAAGCGTGCGTACCAACTTCTTCTCAAAATTTCTCAATTTCGCATATATCTTCTCCAGTTCAATGGCGCCAGAGTCCTCCAGAGGCGTATGGGCTTCCATGTAAAGTACTCCATCACGTTGGCCTATGAGATATGGCTGATTGACAATGAGTACAGAGGTATTAACCGGAGTGTCGTTGAAGAGCATCTCCACGTTTTCCGGATAGAGTCTCAAGCAGCCATTGGATGCATTAAGACCAATGCTGGCCGGTTTATTGGTGCCGTGGATCAAATAACCCGATTTGCTTAAATAGAGCGCATATTCTCCCAAGGGATTTTGAGGTCCCGGCGGGACTTCTGCAGGCAAGAGATCTCCTTTTTTTCGATGGTCCTCAGCAATTGAAGCAGGCACATGCCAGGTCGGCCGGGTTGCCTTGCGCGCCACACGCATTTGGCCCGTGGGGGTGGGCCGTTCTTTGGTCCCGACGCCGACCGGGTAGGTCGACACCACCAGTGACTTCTTATCCTCCTTGAATTGAAAGAGCCTCTTGGTTGCCAGGTTGACCACAATGCCTTTCCGAGGAGCGTCCGGCAGGATAAAATTCAGAGGCAGTATGATGCGCTCTCCGGCCTCAGGCACCCATACATCTGTCCCTGGATTGGCTGTACTGATCTCATTGATCCCCAACCCGAAGTGTCGTGCGATGTCCGGTAGCGTATCCCCCTTTTCCAGCCTGATGACTGCCAACTTGCCAATGACGTCATCTCCTTTTGCAACTGAAAACGTAGTTCGTTCGATATCCTTTTCAAGATGGCTCGGAAGAAGCCATGCGTTCTCCTGAGCCCTCTTCATGGCACATCCATTGAGAGCTACGATGAATACACATAGAGCCATAAGACGAAGCCAATTGGATAACAGTGACAGTTCAACGATTCGGCACATGGGTTTAATAGGTACCTTTCTCAACTATGAAATACCCCGGGCATCAGTTTCTCTACGTCATCAAGACAACCAACTTGCTGTCAAACAATGTTCACCCTTGCGACGCTTTGTTGACTGCAACTTCTCCTTGAGATGGTTCCCCGCAATTGGTGTCCGGACACAAAAAAGCCGGGGCCGAAGATAAGGTGACATTTCGGCAACCCGGCTGTCTCAGTGAGACCCTATAGGCTTTCCGCCCCACCCTCGCGGATGGTTGAGTATTATCGTTTACCACCAACCGTTTTAATGCCGTTTCCCGTCACCGACGCGAACCGACATACTACGGCGCCCCGTAAAGGCGCACCTCTTGCTGACTCGAGCTCCTCTTATGTTTTGACAACAAAAAAGCCGGGGCCTAATATCGCGTGATATTTCGGCAACCCGGCTGTCTCAGTAAGACCCGTAGGCTTTCCGCCCCATTCTCGCGAATGGTTAAGTATTATCGTCTATCTCTCAAAAATTTTTTCGCATCCTACAATTCTATAAGGATTTGTCAACATATTTCTAACGTCGAGTTAAGGAACCAGCGGATTCGGGCAATGCCCTGCACACTGCAACCACAACGTTTTCGCGATGTTGGCAAGACCGCTCATTGCCATGACTGAAGACTACATGGGGCAGCAAGGGGGCGTTGTTCCCTTGATCCGGAGCTGTTACCGAGCATGACAATGTATCTCCCGCCAACGCCGGGAACCTGGCCGGCAGGTTGACAACATGGCAGGATAAGGCGTATAGTAAAAATGTGGAAAGAGTAAAGGCTTTCCATCCTGAGGCTCTGGAAAAACGGATTAAAACCCGAAAAATCTAGAGCCTTTCGTTTTGCCCGCAGATGGAGAAGAGGGTCGAATCTCAGTCCCGTGAGGCATCAACAACGAGGGTAACTGCCTCTCATGTTCGATCCGGACTCACGTTGATAATTCCCACCATATTCCGCGGCAGCCGCAAGGATAGCCACTGTTCGGTTGCCCGCCTGCCCCCCCCGGCTGAGAAGCCGGCCACGGGATTTTTTGTTGTCCGGGTGCCGTATTGCTGTTACCTTACACCCAAGAAAGCAGGTTGAAGCTCGAGAGAGGATGTGCCGGTGAGCAATTCCTTACATCTCGTCATATTCTCGCTGGACGAACAGAGCTATGCGCTGCATCTGTCCGCAGTTGAGCGCACAGTTCGCATGGTGGCGATCACCCCGCTGCCGAAAGCACCCGAGGTGGTCTTAGGAGTAATAACCGTGCAGGGGCGGATCGTGCCCGTCCTGAACATGCGCCAGCGGTTCCGCCTGCCATCCCGCGAAGGACGGCTCTCCGACCATATCCTCATCGCCCGCACCAAGCACCGCACCGTTGCCTTTATTGCAGATGCCGTCAACGAAGTGACCGAGATTGCGGAGCAGGAAATCGTCGAGCCATCGACGATTCACCCTGGCCTGGAACATGTGACCGGGGTGACGAGGCTCAATGACGGTATAATCTTCATCCACGATCTGGACGGTTTCCTCTCCCGGGACGAGGAAATTGCCCTCGATGCAGCCGTCGCCCCATGAGATCTCACCTGTCGGAACAGTTGCTGGCAGGGCTCAGCGAGTTCGTAACCTCTCGTTTCGGCCTCCATTTCCCGCCCAAGCGCTGGCGGGATCTGGAGCGGCGCATCGGGCCGGCAGCCCGCGACTTCGGCTTCAAGGACGTGGCAGACTGTGTCGCGTGGCTCATCACGACAACACCCACGCCGGAACAGACCGAAATACTGGCGCGTCAGTTAACGATCGGCGAAACATACTTCTTCCGCGAGCAGAAGAGCTTCGAGGCCCTGGAAAGAACCATACTCCCCGAATTGATCGGGGCACGACGAGGTAAGGACCAGCGGCTGCGGATCTGGAGCGCCGGCTGCTCAACCGGTGAAGAGCCGTATTCACTGGCCATCCTCCTCAGCCGGCTCATCCCCGACCTGAACGGGTGGAACGTTACGATCCTGGCCACGGACCTCAATGCCCAGGCCGTTGCCAGGGCGAGGCGGGGGATATACAGGGACTGGTCCTTCCGTGGCACCGCTGCCTGGCTGAAGGAGAAGTACTTCTCCCGAACCGGGGACGGCGGCTTCGAGATACACGCCGCCATCAGGAACATGGTCACCTTTGCCTGCCTCAATCTGGCGGAAGATAGCTATCCGTCATTGTCAAACAACACCAACGCCATAGATGTCATCTTCTGCCGCAACGTCCTGATGTATTTCGAAGCCGAGCAGGCCCGGCAGGTCATCGGCAGCTTCCGCCGGGCACTCCTGGCCGGCGGCTGGCTGGTGGTGAGCCCCTGTGAAACGTCAGCCGATTTTACGGGGTTCGCGACGGTTCCCTTTCCGGAAGCACTGTTGTACCGGAAAGTCGGCGATGGGTGGACTGTGCCGGCTATGCCGTTTCCTGAGGCGGCCGGCGAGGCGGTGATCATTCCGCCCCACCTGCCGGAGCAGGTTTGGGCACCACCGTCAGGTCTCTCCCCGTTGCCGTCGCCGCCACCGGCAGAGGAAACGGCATCGACTTCGGACCTGGACGAGGCCGAGGCGCTCTACCGTGAGGGGCGTTACGCGGAGACGGCAGATACGCTGGCAGCGTTCGTGGCGATGGGGTTGCCGGAAGGCAGACTGTTATGTTCATACGGCAAAGCGGCCGCCCTGCTGGCCCGCACCTTTGCCAATCTGGGGAGGCTCAGTGATGCGCTTCTCTGGTCGGAAAAGGCGATTGCCGCGGCCAAGCTCGACCCGGGGCTCCATTATCTGCGGGCCACGATCTTCCAGGAGTTGGGGGAGCCTGAAAAGTCAATTGTCTCCCTGAGGCGTGCCATCTACCTGGACCATGGTTTTGCGCTTGCCCATTTCGCTCTGGGGAACCTTACGCTCAAACTGGGGAAGAGCCGGGAGGCGGACCGGCACTTCGGCAACGCCCTGGAACTGCTTCGGACACATCCGGCCGGGGAGCCCCTGGACGGTGCAGAGGGGATCACGGTCGCACGGCTGACCGAGATTGTCACCACCTTGCGGGAGAGCACCGGCGTACGGTGACCGTTTAAACCCAAAAACGGCAGTTGAACGGGTCCAAAGAGAGCGACTTTCCCCGAAGCGTTGTGGCTCTAGGCGAAATGGAGCGTAAAGCAGCCGGATTGTCTGAACCCGCAGGGTGAGTTTCCGGCTGTAGCGAAATGAACCGTAGAGCCACAGCTGAAGGGGAATCGGAGCGATCGTGGGCTCCTTCAACTGCCGCATATAGGTAAAAGGAGCTGCTGAGCCATGGAAGCACACCCAAAGGATCGCGCTGCAGGAGAGAAAAAAGGGATCGACTGGGACGATCTGCACCGTCGCCTCGCAGCAGCCCGCCAGAACATCAATCGGGAGATGACCCCGGCGGAGCGAAAAGAGACCCTGAAGGCGCGGGCCAAAACACTGGCCGGCGAGTCGGTCGAAGGGGAGTCGGTTACGGAGCAGTTGGAGGTGCTGGAGTTCCGCCTTGCCTACGAGACCTACGGCATCGAGATGACCCACGTTCAAGAAACCGCTCCATTGAAGGAATTGACGCCGGTCCCCGGCACCCCGGCCTTCGTGCTCGGCCTGATCAACCTCCGCGGCCGGATTCTGTCCGTCATCGACATAAAGAAGTTCTTCGACCTGCCGGAAAAGGGACTTACCGACCTGAACAAGATCATCGTCCTTCATGGTGAAGGCATGGAGTTCGGCCTCCTGGCGGACGAGATCCTCGGGGTGCGGTCGATTTCCAGGGATGAGATGTACCCCTCCCTCCCCACCCTGACCGGAGTCCGGGAGGAGTACCTGCTGGGGGTCACCGGCGAGCGGACAGTGCTCCTGGACGGGCACAAGCTTTTGAACGACGAACACCTTGTCGTTAACAACGAAGAGTAACCCACCTGCGTTCCTCCCCTTATGACAAGAGGGGGTCAGGGGAATTATGAATGACCTATAGCGGCACATCAGGTGCCGACGAGCTGTTAGTCCATGAAGAAAGGAAGCCCCGGAATGATCACTAACATGCGGATAGGAGCGCGCCTGTTCCTCAGCTTTGCGATTGTCATCGTGCTGCTGCTGGGAGTCGGGGGGTATTCGCTGAACCGGATGGAGCTCCTGGCGGGATTCACAACGGAGCTCTACGAGCACCCGTTCACGGTCAGGAAGTCGATGCGCGATGCCTACCTCAATCTGTTGAAGATGAACTTTACCCTGACCCAACTGGTTTCATCCCCAAACGCTGCCACCGTTGCCGGCCAGCTGCAGGTGGTCAACGAATCGGAGAAGGAGTTCATGAGGAACATGGCCCTCGTCAAGGAGCGCTTTCTCGGCAAACAGACCGAGGTGGACGAGGTCGTCAGGTCTTACGACGAGTGGAAGCCGTTACGCGACCAGGTGATCGCACTCGTCCTCGCCAAACAGCAGGCGAAGGCAAAGGCGCTCATGAACGGCGCCGAGGCGAAACTCTTTGCCAAGATGGACAAGGAGGCCGCGGATGTCCTCACCTTTGCCGACAACAAGGCGACCTCCTTCATGAAGCATGCCCAGGACACGGCAAAGAGTTCGCTGATCCTGGTCGCCCTGACCATAGCTACCGCCCTGGTCATGGTCATTGTGGTGGCAGTCACCCTTACCCGCAGCATTACCGCCCCGCTGCGTGCGGCCGTAGGTATGGCCGCCCGGGTTGCCGACAACGACCTGACCGTGACACTCCCTGCTGCCAGCGGCCGCGACGAATTCAGCCTGCTCCTTCAGACCTTCGGCCGGATGGTGGGTAACCTTCGCCAGCAGACGCAGGAGATTCAGGAGGGGGTGAACGTGCTTGCCGCCTCGGCCGGTGAGATCCTGGCCTCGACGAGCCAGGTCGCATCCAGCGCGGCGGAGACTGCGAGCGCAGTGAACGAGACGACCGCCACCGTCGAAGAGGTGAAGCAGACCACCCAGATGGCAAGCCAGAAGGCCCGGCTCGTGGCAGACACCGCCCAGCGCTCCCTTCAGGTCTCCCAGAGCGGCATGAAATCGGTTGAGGACTCCATAGAGGGGATGAACAGGATCAGGGAGCAGATGGCGACCATTGCCGAAAGCATCGTGAGCCTGAGCGAGCAGAGTCAGGCCATCGGCGAAATTATTGCCTCGGTGAACGACCTGGCCGAACAGTCGAACCTCCTCGCCGTCAACGCCTCCATCGAGGCGGCCAAGGCGGGGGAACACGGCAAGGGGTTTGCCGTGGTTGCCCAGGAGGTGAAGAGCCTTGCCAACCAGTCCAAGCAGGCCACGGCCCAGGTGCGGGGGCTGCTGAACGATATCCAGAAGGCGACCAATGCGGCGGTGATGGCGACGGAGCAGGGGAGCAAGGCTGTCGAGGCCGGCGAGAAACAGGCCTTGGAGGCCGGGGAGTCCATCCGGCTGCTGGCGGGAAGCATTTCCGAGTCGGCCAACGCGTCGTCACAGATCACGGCTACCAATCAGCAGCAGTTGGTCGGCATGGACCAGGTGGCCCTGGCCATGGAGAACATCAGCGAGGCGAGTACCCTGAGCGTCACCAGTACCAGGCAGTCGGAGATCTCGGCGCAGAACCTCAACGAACTGGGGCAAAAGTTGAAGCGGCTGGTGGACCAGTTCAAATTGTAGGAACACCAGATTTGACATGACCATGGACAAAGAGTTTCATACCAGGCTGCTGGAAACGTTCCGCATCGAGACGCGGGAACGTCTCGATGCCGTTGCCGCAGCACTTATCACATTGGAGAAGAGTGCGGCAGACGAGCAGGTGCAGGAGATCGTCGAGGCGCTCTTCAGAGAGACCCACAGCCTGAAGGGTGCTGCCCGCTCGGTGGGGATCGAGCCGGTGGAATCGGTCAGCCACGGGCTGGAGAGTGTATTCTCGGCCCTGAAGCGCGGAGAAATCGCCCCATCGCCAGCCCTGTTCGATCTCTTTCACGCAGCGGTCGATCTGATCGGCCAGCTTCTCCGCTCTCTCGGCGCGGAACCGCTGCCCGGAATCAATGAGCGCCTGCGGCAACTCAACCGCCGACTGCAGCTCGCCGTCCAGGGCCACCTTCCCTCTGGCCCACCCAAGACCCCGCCAAGGGTGGACGCACCTGAAACGACCGGCGACAGACATGATGCTCCGAAGACCGTGCGGATTGCCGCAGAGAAGCTGGAAGCCGTACTGCGGCAGACCGAAGGGATGCTGGCGGCAAAACTGGCGGCAGGCCAGCGTGCCGAGGATCTGCGCGGGCTTGGAATGATGCTCGTCCAGTGGGAGAAGGAGTGGAAGGGTATCCTGCCGGTTCTGCGGCGCGTTCGCCGCGGCCGGCAGCCGGCTGCCCGGAGTCGTACTGACCTGCCTGCAGGAGCGGGAGAAGAGACCTTCGCCCCTGTTCTTGATTTCCTCGATTCGAACCACGCCACATTCAAGACGCTGGCCCACCATCTGGACCTGGTGACGCAGGCGACAGAGCGCGACCACCTGCATCTGGGCGACATGGTGCAGGCAGTCCTGGAAGACGTGCGCGAGGCGATGATGCTGCCGTTCTCGTCCCTGCTGGCTATTCTTCCGAAGAGTGTCCGCGACCTGGCCAGGGACCGGGGGAAAGAGGTAGATCTGGTCGTGGCGGGTGAGTCGATCGAGATCGACCGCCGCATTCTGGAGGAGATGAAGGACCCGTTTGTCCATCTGGTGCGCAACTGCGTTGATCACGGAATCGAACGCCCATCCGAACGGGAGCGACAGGGCAAGCCCCCCCGCGGCACCATTTCCGTCTCCCTGACGCTACTCCCCGGCGATCGTGTCGAGATCATTGTCGCCGACGATGGCGCCGGCATAGACAGTGCCCGCCTGCGGCGGGCCGCGGCACAGCTGGGACTCTCCTCCCCCGGGGAGGCGGAGCGGCTCTCCGAGGCAGAACTGCTCCCGCTCGTCTTCACGTCCGGCTTGAGCACCAGCCCGATCATCGACGACATCTCCGGCCGGGGGCTGGGCCTGGCCATTGTCCGGGAAAAGGTGGAGGGGCTCGGCGGGACCATAGCCGTGGAGAACACCCCTGGACGGGGAACAATCTTCCGCATCACCATCCCTCTTACCCTTTCCACCTTCCGGGGAATCCTGGTGGAGACGGCCGGGCAGATGTTCGTGGTGCCGACCGCAGACGTGGAACGAGTGACCAGGCGGGATAAGAGGGAGATCGTCACCGTGGAGAACCGGGAAACCATCGAACTGGACGGCGAACCCCTCTCGTTTGTCCTTCTGGGGGATGTCCTGGAACTGCCGCGGCGGGAGCGACAAGCGGACGAAACCGAGCAGGTCTCACTGTTCGTGCTCACCGCGGACCGGGGGAGGATCGCTTTCGGCGTGGACAGGGTGCTCGGCGAACAGGAGGTGGTGGTCAAGGGGCTCGGCAGACAGCTCAGGCGTGTGCGGAACGTTGCCGGCGCCTCGGTGCTGGGGACCGGGAAGGTGGTGCCTATCCTGAACAGCCGCGATCTGGCCGGGTCGGCGGTCAGGGTTGCCGCTGCCGGAGCCGGTATCCCCCGCGGAGCAGCTGACGAGGCGACAACTCCCGGCACACTCCTGGTGGTGGAGGACTCCATCACCGCCCGGACCCTGCTGAAGAACATCCTGGAGGGGGCCGGCTATCTGGTCAGGACCGCGGTTGACGGAATCGATGCCCTGACCGTGCTGAAGACAGAGCCGGTCGATCTGGTGGTTTCGGACGTTGACATGCCGCGGCTGAACGGCTTCGAACTCACCGGCAGGATCCGCGGTTTACGGGAGTTTGCCGACCTGCCGGTGGTGCTCGTTACCTCACTCGACTCCCGCGAGGACCGGGAGCGGGGAATCGACGTCGGGGCCAATGCATACATCGTGAAGAGCAGCTTTGACCAGAGCAATCTCCTGACCGTGATCCGGCAGCTGCTATAGTTTTCCTACCCCTCCTGACCACCGGAAAGAACAGATAATGATCAACGTACTGATAGCGGATGATTCGGCCAGCGTGAGGCTCTTTCTCAGTCAGCTCCTCTCCGCTGATCCCGACATAGAGGTGGTTGGCACCGCGGGTGATGGGGAGGAGGTCCTGGAAGCCGTTGCCCGGTTGCGGCCGGATGTCATCACCATGGATGTCCACATGCCGCGGATGAACGGGCTCGTCGCCACCCGCCGGATCATGGAGACAGTTCCGACTCCCATTGTCATCGTCAGCGGCAACCTCGATGCGGAAGAGGTGGCAACCACGTTCCACGCCCTGGATGCGGGAGCCGTGGCCGCCCTGCCTCGTCCCCATGGCGCCGGGCATCCGGATCACGAGTGGGAAGCGAAGGCTTTTGTGCAGACCGTCAAGCTGATGGCGGAAGTCAAGGTGGTCCGCCGTTGGGCCAGGCCTGCCGAAGGGCCGCCCCCCAAATCCGTTCCCCGCCCCTCTATCGCTGAAGCGCAGGCGGAGATCGGAGTGGTGGCTATCGGTGCTTCCACCGGCGGACCGCAGGTGATACACACCATCCTGGACGGCCTCCCTCGGGATTTCCCGGTGCCGATTCTTATCGTTCAGCATATGGCGGCCGGCTTCCTGGAAGGGTTCGTGACGTGGCTCAGCGGCACGTCAGGGGTAGTGCCCTGCCTGCCGGTAGATGGTGAACGACTTCTCCCCGGTCGCGCCTATATCGCTCCTGACGGCTGCCATATGGAAGTGACCGTCGACCGGACCATTGCCCTGCAACGGACCCCCCCGGAAAACGGCCTTCGCCCATCTGTTGCCGCCCTTTTCCGTTCAGTTGCCGGGGTTTATGGGGAGAAGACGATAGGAGTCCTTCTTACCGGGATGGGAACTGACGGCGCGCAGGAACTGCGCCTGATGAAAGAACGGGGAGCGATCACGATTGTGCAGGACCCGGAGAGTTCGGTCGTTCACGGAATGCCCGGTGAGGCACTGAAACTCGGGGCCGCGATGTATACCATTGCGCCGGAGACAATAGTGTCTGTATTGAAAAGACTGACAATGGGGAAATGACCAGGCAAGGGGATACCATGGCAGCGAGATCATCCGGGGCAGCAATCCTCATCATTGAAGACAGCCCTACCCAGGCCGAGCAACTGCGGTATATGCTGGAGAAAAACGGCTACCGCACGTCCGTATCCGGCAACGGCCGCGAGGCCCTCACCCTGTTTCCCGAGATGAGGCCGTCGCTCGTCATCAGCGATATCATCATGCCGGAGATGGACGGTTACGAGTTGTGCCGGCAGATAAAAGAAACGTGTGGTGATCTGAAGACCCCGGTCATGCTTCTCACCTCCCTCGCCGACCCTCACGATGTCATCAGGGGACTGGAGTGCGGTGCTGACGCGTTCATAACAAAACCGTATGAGGAAGAGTACCTGCTTTCCCGCATTGACTACATGTTGACCAACCGTTCACCATGTCGCCGGGGAACGTCTGATGATGGGCTGGCCATCGAGTTCGGCGGCCAGGAATACTGCATAACAGCCGACCGACGACAGGTTCTCGATCTTCTGCTCTCCACATACGAAACCGCCATGCAGAAAAACACCGAACTGATCAAGGCCCGTGACGAGATGACTCGGCTCAATGAGCAGTTGGAAACGGCCAACCGCGATCTGGAGGCCTTCAACTACACCGTCTCCCACGACCTGCGCGGCCCGCTTACCAATATCAGCGGATATTCTCAGGCTCTCCGCGACATATACGCCGACACACTCGATGAACAGGCCAAAGACTTCATCAAGGAGATCTATCAGGCGACTCTGCGGATGGATAAAATGATAGGGGCGCTGTTGAACTTTGCCAAGATGAACCACCGGGTCTTGAACGTGGAAACGGTCAACTTGAGCATGCTGGCTCTTGCGGTGGCAACCGACCTGCGCTACCGGGATAGGCAACGGACTGTCAATTTCACCATTGCCGAGGGAGTCATGGCCAAAGGTGACTCAATGTTGCTCCAGGTGGTACTGCAAAACCTCATCGGCAATGCATGGAAATACACCGGGAAAAGGGAAAGGGCCGAGATCATTTTCGGGGTAACTGAAACATGCGGAGAACGCACCTACTTCGTCCGGGACAATGGCGCCGGGTTTGACATGGACCAGGCCGATCGGCTGTTCGATGCATTCGAACGTCTCCACAGCAGGGAGGAATTCGAAGGGAGCGGCATTGGCCTGGCTACGGTACAGCGGATCATCCAGCGCCACGGCGGGACGATCTGGGCGGAAGGGGAAGTGGATCGGGGAGCAACGTTCTATTTCACCCTTTGACGCAGCATTCAGCACGAGACCGTAACGGGGCGTATGGTAATGACCTACGCCCCGTCATGTTTTTTTCGGACGGCAATCCGGTCAGACAGCACCACGCTGCAGGCAGAATATGCGCCATGGAAGCGAGCGGCGCCGACCAGTGGCCGGTCTATATGCTTTTCCGTTCGGCAGGGGTAAAATGATATAAGGAGGTGAAGACAATGGCATTGTTACTGAGAATCGTATCATTGGTCATGCTCTGCATGCTGTCGGCACTCCCTGATCTCCATGCCGCCGGCACGAGTCCCGTGTCCGACCTGCCGTACCGGCACAGCGCGTTCGACTTCAAATACGCCTGGAAAGCAGCTCCTCTCGGACAAGGGATGGCCATCGAAGGCCTGGTGAAAAACATCCGCTACTTCAATGTTGAAGGGGCAGTGCTGACCGTATCCCTGCTGAACGGAGAGAGGAAAGTGCTCGCCGAAGCAACCACCTTCCCCATCCCGCAGCAGATAAGGATGGATGAAGTGCGGCCGTTTGACATGGTCCTGAAGGGTGCCGCCCCGAACCCGGGCGACCGGCTGCGGTTCCTGATCAGCTATCGAGCTTTCGATGGGCGTGATGGCGTTGGCTTCTGGATGAGCAGTTTCACGGTGGATGCAACAACCGGTGCGGTGCTGGCCGAGAAGGTCAAACCGGCCACCGGGTGGTAACGGGTCAAAGGGTGCCTCGCTGCACCTATGAGCGGGCACCTATCGCCCCGGAGGAGGAACGTGTGGCAATGGATTTCCTGATTGTTCAATCGCGGCGCATTGAATACGTCCGGCTGCAACCAAAGACCGCGAAACCGCACACACCGTCCATTGTCATGCTTCACGAGGGGTTGGGATCGATAGCCATGTGGCGGGATTTCCCGCAGCAGGTTGCCGACGCGACCGGCTGCGAAGTAATGGTGTATTCGCGCTACGGCTACGGCAGTTCAGACCCCACTGAACAGAGCCGTGACGTCAACTTCATGCATACGGAAGCGTTGGAGTCGCTTCCCGATCTGCTGGATCAGCTGCATATCAGGAAGCCGATCCTGTTCGGCCATAGCGATGGCGGCTCCATCGCCTTGATTCATGCCGGAGGAGCGCGGCGCGCGCTTACCGGCGTGGTTGCAATGGCCCCGCATGTCAAGGTGGAACAGCTTACCGTCACCAGCATCGCGGCTGCGAGAGAGGCTTACCTGAGCGGCAACCTGAGTGAAAAGCTGGCCAGATACCACGCCAACGTGGATTTGGCATTCCGGCACTGGGCCGATATCTGGCTGCACCCGGAATTCCTGCACTGGAACATCGAGGACTATCTCCCCCCGATCGCCTGCCCGGTCCTGGCGATCCAGGGCGTTGACGACGAATACGGCACGATGGAGCAGATCGACATCATCGGCCGCGCCGTAAAGGATGTGGAACTGCTGAAACTTCCCCAGTGCGGGCACTCGCCGCACCGCGACCAGCCGCAGGCCGTACTGAAGGCGGTAGCCGCTTTTGTGGAAAAGATAGCGGGACGACACTGAGAACCTGCCGAAAACAACTTTGATCAGGTAGTGCGCCCGCCTCCCCCATCCCGGGTCAGACCTCTATCCGGAATGCCGCGCCATCCCCGACGTTGCGCACGGTGAGCGCACCCCCCATGTTTTTTTCGACGATGGTTTTCGACATGAAGAGGCCGACACCTGTCCCCTTGTCCGGCCCTCGGGTGGTAAAATACGGGTCGAAGATCTTGTCCATGATCTCTTCCGGAATGCCACCACCGTTATCGGCAATAATCACGACGGAGGTGTCGCCCTGCTGTTCCATGGTGATGGTTACCCGCGGGTTGGCAATGTTGCGCTCCGCCAGAACATCCCTGGCGTTCAGCAGGATATTGATCAGCACCTGGGAGAATTCGTTCGGGTAGCCATGGATCACGGGATCACCCGTCGCCAGCGTTTCGACCTTGATCCTGAGGCTGGAAAAGCTCCCTTCGATAAGGGATACGGTCTTCAACACAACATCACCGACCTTGAAGGTCACCTTCTCCTTGTCCGGCCTGAAGAAATTCCTGAAGTCATCGATGGTTTGCGACATGTGGAAGATCACCTGCATTGCCTTTTCCGTACTGGCTTTAAGCTCCTCTTCGCTTAGGTCGCCCTGCGCGCGCAGTGCCGGCAGGCTCTGGACAATAAGACCAAGCAGGTTGAGCGGCTGCCGCCACTGGTGGGCGATGTTGCCGATCATCTCTCCCAAGGCTGCCTGTCGGCTCTGCAGGATGAGGAGTCGTTCCTTCTCGCGGAGCTCTTCTCCTGTCCGCATCCGTTCGATGAACTCCTCCTGCAGCGTCTCCACCGTTCGTGCCAGCTCATAGTTCAGACTACGTACTCCCTCCTCGGCACGGTTGCGTTCCCCGACCTCCTGATGCAGCGCGGCAACGGAGTTTCGCAGATCGGCATCGCTCGTCTGCAGCCTTTCCGTCATCTCGTTGAATGCGGCCGCCAACCGTCCCAGTTCATCGTCAGCCAACGGCCCGACCCGGTAACTCAGGTTCCCGGCAGCCACAATTGCCATTCCGCTGCGCAGTCTGGTGATGGCGGCGATGATCCTTCGGCCACTCAGCGCGGAAATAATGCTGGTCACAACCGCCAGGGAAAAGAACAGGATGACGACCGTGGAGTTGAACCCGTCGCGCATGGCGGCAAGCTGGCTCTGGTTCTGTGTGGCAAGGCGCGTGGCGGCGGTGAACATTTCGCGGGCCTTGATGAGCAGGGCACCTGAAAGGCGCTCTTTCCGCTCGGTAAGCTGTCCACCGTTACGGGTATCCAGATCGTTGCTCAACTGGGTGAAGACATGCCCCATCTCCCTGTGGAGCAGGCGCATCTTGTTCCGCAGCTTTTCGCATTCCGTGTCAGCAAACTGTTTGCCTTCCAGGCGGTTCCCGATGGCACCGTGCGTTGCGAGCCACTGGGACTTGATCTGTGCCTCCCGATAGATGAGGTAACGGTCAGACAGGAAGTTCAGATCGAACACATCCTGGGCAAGGGTATTGGCGAAGAGAAAATCCTGCCTGTGCTCCTGAAGATGCCTGTTCGTCGTGTTGACATACAGGCCAACCAGCAGGGCAACGACGAGGGGGAGGATGGATAGGGTCGCGAACTGTTTCTTGATCGTCATCGGTGGCTACCTGATCACCGTAACCGCAGAGGGGGTAACGCTCAGGAGAGCGTCCAGGTAAAAGAAGTCCCGGAAATCGGGCACCGCCCGAGCCGGGCTCTTTTTCTGTTTCATGGCCCAGCGCGCCTGGCTTTCCAGTGTCATGAGCAGTGTCTGATCAAGGGAAAGGGCGAATTCATAGTCGGTCCATAGCTCTTTCAGCTGCGCCGAGTCGAGCCCGAACGACTCCATGGCCACCCGCTGCGCCGCATCATCATTGTTCGTCATGTAGCTGTTGGCACGGTCGAGCGCCTTGACGACCCTACGGATTGCGTCGTTGTGGCCGGCAACGAAATCCCTGGTGGCGACGACATTCCAATACATCCGGTATGTTTCCTCGCCGTAAAACCTGACGCCATTATCCCCCAGGGTCTTCAGCAGGTTGGCGGTGTAATGCCCCCAAGAGGAAACCGCATCGACCCGGGCGGTAACCAGCGCATCCACGGTCTCGTCCGGTTTCAGATCGACAACGGTGATCGCTGGGCGCGGGATGCCGTGCATGATGAGGAATTCGTCCAGCAGGAATTCGCTGGTAGTGCCGGGGATGACACCGACAACTTTTCCCCGCATCTGGGCGGGAGTGGTGATACCCCTGTCCTTTCTGGCCACGATGCTGTTTTCCCTGCCGGTCCTGCAGATCGTGGCCAGTATCCGTATCTCCGCCCCCTCCAAGGCGGTCAGAACAATAGGCAGGTCCGCCACCGTCGCCAGATCCGCCTCTCCGCGCAGTACGGCCGCCAGGGCCTCTTTGCCGCTGGCATAGAATTTGATTTCAACGTCCAACCCTTCCGTATCGAAGAAGGCATTTCGCTGGGCTATCAATGCCGGCGTGGAACCAAGCACCGAGGCAACGGCAAAGGTCAGTCGTTCGGGTGGTCGGGCGTCCTGTGCGGGCTTTCTTGTCTTCACGCCGATAAGAACGATGAGCACGGCAATGACGATGGCAACTACGCTGAAAATGGCGGCCCTTTTCATTACCATGGTTGTGGATGCCTCCCGCCGGCCACTCCTGCCATCACTGAAACAGTCATTCTCCCGGGAATGCCTGTGACGCGGGGGGCAATGAGCCGTGATGAACTGACCGCAGCGAAACATGCCAAGCGGCTACGTACAGTACTACCATAGATTCCCCCGGGCGCAATGAACCGACGTCAAAGGCCGCATCCTCAGTCGGATGCGGCCTTTGTTGTGCTATCATGCGCAGGGAAGAGCGCCATGACGGAGATTTTCGCCGGCTGGGCAGCTGTCGCCGGTCAGGAACGGAAGTTCACGAACTGCATCTCCACCCCCAGGTCCTTGCCCTTGAGGAGCTGAATGACCTCCTGCAGGTCGTCGATGTTCTTGCCGGTAACCCGCACCTGGTCGTCCTGAATCTGCGGCTGCACCTTGAGCTTGGTCTCCTTGATGACCGCGATGATCTCTTTCCCCTTCTCCTTGGAGATACCCTGCTGGATGGCGATGTTCTGCCTGACCATGCCACCGGAGGCCGACTCGGTCTTGCCGTACTGCAGCGCCTTGGGAGAAATCCCCCGCTTGATGAACTTTGACTGGAGCACCTCGATGACCGCCTTCAGCTTATAGTCGTCATCGGCCAGCACCTTGATGCTCTCGTTTTCCAGACTCACTTCGCTCTTGGACCCCTTGAAGTCGTAACGCTGGCCGATCTCCTTGATCGCCTGGTTGACCGCGTTGTCCACCTCCTGCATTTCCACCTTCGAGACGATATCAAACGATGGCATCAAAAACCTCCTGAAAAAAATCAGGTAAAGGTAGAGGCAAAGGTAAAGAACTGCAGGGTAACAGAAGTTCTTTACCTCTACCTTTACCTCTGCCTTTACCTCTGCCTATTGTCTATGACCTGCACCCCTTGCGGGACCTTGAAGTTGAACCGTTCGCTCCCCATCCCCCGGTTCACCTTAACGTTATGGTACTCGATGACGGTCCGGTTCCCCATCTGGTCGTAGAGGATTGATGAGATGATCGGAAAGAGGACCTGCGGCTTGCCGCTGGCCCGAAACTGCTCCACCGCGTCCCCCGCCACGGTCAGCTGAAGTCTGGCGACGGCCGGTGTCGGCTTCTTGGGGAGCAGTTCCAGCGTGTAATCACCCTTCCGGTCCGGCACCTGGCCGGCAAAACGGATGGTGAAGTCCTGGGAGAGGCGGCCGAGGCCGGTCAGGTAACTCATGGCGATGGCATTGCCGCCGGCAAAGAGGGCAGCGGCATCGCTCACCATGACCTGGCTATTCTCCTGCTGGTAAAACCAGACCGTTTTCCCGTCACAGACGATCTGCTGCTTCGGCTTGGCATAATTGAAGCGAAACAGCGGGTGCGCCCCCTTGCCCTTTTTCAGCAGGAGTTCGCCGCTTCCCTTCTCTTCGCGCTTGATGGCACTGATGGTGGTCCGCTGGCTGAAGCCGGCCTGCAGGTCGTGCAGTGCGCCATAGCCTGTTTCCAGGGTGGCGACGACCTCCCGGAGCGTAGCAACGGGTGCGGCCGCAGCCGGTATGGCCAGAGCGGCGACAAGCGCCGCGGTCAACATAAAGCTGAAAAACCTGAACATTATGAAATCCTTGTATGAAGGGAAGATAAACCCTCCCCTCCGCCGGTCACACCCATGTACGGTCGGCCCGCTCACCGGCCGGTCGGCGGCCGCACCACCTGAACGTCTGCCGGGGGCATGAAGCTGAAGAGGAGGTCGGAGAGAAAGACGTTGGTCTTTATGTTGCTGAACTCCATGGTGGTGGTGTTGCCGTCGGGGTCGATCACCGTGGTGGAGAGAAGGGGAAACTCCAGCTCCGGGCGGTTCAGGGCATAATCGTTGCGCCCCTGGCGGTTGTAGGCGTGGCGCAGGACCGCATCCTTGTGCACCACCAGCAACAGCTTGGCAATGGATACGCTGGCACGGCGCGGGGTGAGCTCCAGCACGTAATTCCCGGCCACGTCCCTTACACCGCTGGCAAAGGTGATCTCGAAATCCTTGGAGATGCGGCCAAGCCCCTGGAGAAAGTTGGTGGCCCGGTCCCGCTCCGGATTGAAGCGGGTATCGGGATCAAAGGTGTCCCGCACATCGCTCAGGATTACCCGACGGTTGTCGGGCTGGTACATCCAGAGGCTCCGGCCGTCACAGATGATCTCCTGGCGGAGGGGGCGGAAGTAGTCGAAGCGGAACATGAGGGGCTCGGAACCGGTGGCAAGCATCAGGAACATCTGGCCATCGGCCCGCAGTTCCCGATTCTGTGCCGCAACGGTGGAGCGCTGAAAGAAGTCCGCAGTTACCGTGGTCAGCGGGGGCAGACCGCTCCTGCCGACCCTGAACTGCTGCTCCACCGAGTCGATCACATCATTGAGGCCGACCCTGGCCGGCTCAACGGCAAGGGCCTCCAGGGGGATGATCACCCCCAGAAGCAGCACCAGTGCGGAGAACATCCTGAATGACTTCATGCAATCCTCCTCTGTTCAGCGACAGATTCTGCCATAACCGATCCTGAGGCGCAACCCGAATATGGCACGCGGGAATCGCGAGCGCCTCGCTCCATCGGGCCTCCATGCCTCACGGATTCAGGGGACGGGTAGCGTTGCCGGGTCGAGAATCAGCACCACGCTCCCGTCCCCCTGAACTGCACCGCCGGAAAAGCCGCGCAGGGCCTCCAACGGGCGGCCGAGCGGTTTGCTGTAGACTTCCCGATGGCCAATGATCTCGTCAACGGCAAACCCTACCGTCGCCCCCCGTACTTCACAGTGAAGCACCGGCAGATGGTCCTGACCTGTCGATGTCGGGGCGGTCCCGAGGATGCTGCCGAGGATCTCCAACCGGAGTTCCGAACCGTCGCAGGTGAAGTAAAGCCCCCCATCACGCCGGACGATAACGCTCCGATCGAGGTCGCTCGTCCGGCGGATCGCGGTCAGCGGCACTGCCAGCGTCAGGTGTGCTACCCGCACCAGCAGGACATTGATGATGGCGACCGTTGCCGGTATCCGCAAGGTGATGGTCGTACCGCCCCCCGGTTCCGCATCGATGGCAAGAGCCCCCCCCAGTTGCTGGACAGCAGTCAACACCGCATCCATGCCGACGCCGCGGCCGGAGACCTCCGTAACCTCACTGGCCGTGGAAAAGCCGGGGAGACAGGTCAGCAGAAACGCCTGGTGCCGCGGCATCTCCGCGGCCTCGTCGCTCCCGATCACCCCTTTTGCCAGGGCCGATGCCACGATCCTGTCCGGGTCCATCCCCCGGCCATCGTCGCGCACCGTCACCACGACCCGGTCCAGCTCCCGTTCTACCCGGAGCTGGACGGTCCCGACCGGCGGCTTGCCAACGGCAGTCCGTTCGTCTGCCCGCTCCAGCCCGTGGTCGACGGCGTTCCTGACAATGTGCAGCAGGGGATCGGCCAGGGCGTCCAGGATGGCCCGGTCCAGTTCGACATCGGTTCCGGAGGCGACCCACGACGCCTCTTTGTCCTCTTTGCGGGCCAGGTCCCGCACAACCCTGGGGAGACGGTCGCTGATCGTGGCAAAGGGGAGCAGGCGGGCGGTGGTCACATCGTCACGCAGGCCGCGAACCAACCGGGTCAGGTCGTTCACCGTCTCCTTCAGCCCCGGCACACCACCATCCGCGGCCAGGAGCTCCAGCCGGTGCCGGATCGTCAGGAGTTCACCGGCACAGTTCACCAGCCTGTCCAGCAGCATTGTCCTGATCCGCACCGTCTGGAGTTCGTCGCCGGACAGCGCTTCCTTCCGGCCGCTGGCTCCCTTGCCGCGCTCCGCTGGCAAAGCGGGCTCACCCACTAGCGCGGGATCGTACCCCCTGATCCGGCCGATCAGTTCTTCTGCCGACAAGGCCGACGTTCCCCCGTCAACCCCATCCACCATGAGATGAAGGAGATCGATCCCCTCCAGAAACAGGTCGGCCACCCCCTTGGCAAACGGCAGCCCCTTCCTGACCCGGTCCATGAGATCTTCCAGGGCATGGGCCAGTTCGGTGATTGCCTCCAGTTCAAGCGAGGCAGCCATCCCCTTCACCGAGTGGGCGGCGCGAAACAGTGCGGCAATGCCGTCCGGATCGGCTGTTCCCTGCTCAAGGGCCACGACCAGTTGGGACATGGTCTGAAGATGCTCGCGGGTCTCGCTCACGAAGAGATCGCGGTACTGCGACATGTCCATGGGCTACCCCCTGCCTTTTTCGGCAACCGGCTGAAACAGGGCGGCAATGGCGGCTTCCAGGCGGGAAAGGAGCGTCTGCGGATCGATCGGGGTGGCAGCGGGATCGCCCGTCACCACCAACTGCTCCACACCGGTCACCAGCAGGGCGAGCGCTGCGACTTTCCGATCGAACAACAGGCAGTGGGAAGGGGGATCTGCAGCGGGAATCTCCAGGAAACGGGCAAGATCCACGGCAGCGGTAAGTTCACCGTGCAGCGAGCAGACGCCGACGAGCCAGTCCGGCGCCCGGGGAACCGGGGAACAGGCCGGCACCGGCAGGAGTTCAACCACCGCGGCCACCGGCAGAAGGTAGCGTGCCTCGCCGATACGCACCAGGAGGCAGTGTTCGCCAGCAGTCATTGTCCGCCCGTCTCGGCCTCGGCAGGGATGCTGAAGCGTTCAACGGCCTGGAGCAGGGTAGCCGCCAGCTGCGCCAGTTCCTGGCTCGCACCGGCCATCTCCTGCATGGCAGCCGACTGCTCCTCGGTAGCAGCCGAGACCTCCTCGGTTGAAGCAGCATTGTCCTCGGCTACCCGGGCAATATCGTCGATGGCCTGCACCATTTTTCCGGCACCCTGAGTCTGCATCTGGGAAAGATCGGCGATGCTGTTCGCCTTTCGTTCCGTTTCCAGAACCGTTTTCAGGATCTCGGCAAATACCGTTGCCGTGGTAGCGACATGTTTCTTGCCTTCGCCGATCTGCCGGGAGCTGTCGGCAAATGCGGCATGCACGGTCTGGCTCTGCCCTTTGATCTGCTCGACCAGGTCGATGATGTCGGCAGCGGACCTCCCGGTCCCGTCGGCCAGTTTACGGACCTCCTCGGCGACCACGGCAAACCCCTTGCCGTATTCGCCGGCCCGGACCGCCTCAATGGAGGCATTGAGAGCCAGCATGTTGGTCTGGCGAGCAATCTCGCTGATCACGTCGGCAATCTTCCCCACCTGCTGCAGCTTGGCATTCAGGTCGGCAAACTGTCGCCCGGACGTCTCTACCCCGTCGAGAAACGACTTCATCCGGTCGAGCGCACCGTTGGCCAGCTCTCCGCCCCGCTGGGCCGTCAGGCTGGTCTCCCGGGCAGCAACGGCTGACTCCTTCGCCCGTTTCGCCACCAGTTCGATCGAGATGGCCATCTCGTGGATGGTCTTTGAACTCCGGCCCACCATCTCCGACTGGTTCTCGGCACCGTGGGAAATCTGTTCGATCGCCTGGGCGACCTCTTCCGTGGAGGCATTGATCTCCAGGGCAGATGCCGACAAGGTACGGGCCGAGTCGGAGACATGGCCCGAGACCTCCCGGATCTGCCGGACCAGGGACTGCAGGTTCGACACCATCGTGGCGAGCGCCCTGGCCATGGCCTCGGTTTCATCGGGGAAACGGCTCGCCGGCACGTCGACTGCACAGGTCAGGTCTCCCCGGCTGATCCCCTCGGTTGCGGCGGTCAGGGCACCGATCCGCCGGTTGAAGCTCCGGGTGAAGAACCACCCGAGGATCAGGCCGATGGTCAGTGCCACCAGATAGGAAAGGATACTGGTCAGCTCGGGTGGGTAGCCGAGCAGGCGGACAGCGGCCGGAACAAAGGCAACGGTCGCCACCACGACCACGAAACCGAGGATGAACTTGTAGCCTATGGGAACATGCATGGAAGGCCCTCCGGGGGAGTGCTGCGTTCAGCGTGCTGCGTGAAGTCTAGCGTGCGCGACGGGATATGCAATTCTCATCGCACGTTTAACCCTGAACGCAGCACGCTGAACGCTGAACTCATTTATTGACCCGGTAGATCCGCTCCACCGGGCAGATGGTCTGGAAGAGCCGGCGGTTTTCGCCGAAGAGGGTCTCGGACTTGCCGAGTACCAGAATGCCACCGGGACGAAGGACACGGGCGAAGTTACGGATGATCCGTTCCTGCTGGACCCGCTCGAAATAGATCAGGACATTTCGGCAGAGAATCAGGTCGCAGTCCTCATAGGCATCGGTGTCGAACATGTCGGCCTGGTGGAAAGAGACCATCTGCAGGATTTCGGGTTTCAACTGATACCGGTCCGCCTGCGGGGTGAAGTAAGCGTTACGGAAAGGAGGGGGAAGTTCTGCCAGCCGTTCTTCGACATAACTCCCCTGACGGGCAGCGGCAAGGACCTGGGCCTCGATGTCCGTTGCAACAATCTCTATATCGGTCCCCGGGAAGAATGGCATCAGATCGCGCAGCACCATGGCCAGGGTATAGGGCTCTTCCCCCCCTGCACAGCCCACGCTCCAGACCCTGAGTGGCGACCTCTCCTGGCGGCAACGCCTCATCAGGGAGGGGAGCACCTCGTTTTTCAGCTTCTCGAACGTCGGAGGATTGCGATAGAACTGGCTGACATGGATGGTCAGCACCTTCAGGAGCCGGTCCAGTTCGACCTCGTTCTCCTGAAGCAGGGTGCAGTACTCACGTGCCGTTGCACAGTGGTTGGCACGTATCCGGATGGATATCCGCCGCCGGACGCACTTGTCCTTATAACAGTCGAGCCTGAACCCCCGTTGCTCCAGGAGCAGCCGCTGAATGACGAGGAGTTCCTCCTCGCCGATCTCGGCAACGGGTGGCACAGACTGAATCGTGTGCGGCGCTGATGCGGGCATGGTAACCTTAACGAAAATGATCGAATCCGCCCGGGCCGGGCTCCCAGGGCAGACCGTCGGGACCGGTTACGGTTATCCCCGGTTCGGGACGTATCCCGCCGATGATCGTAACCTCTGTTCCGGCAGCCGCGAAGAGCTCCTGTGCCATCGGCCATCGGTCTTTGGCAAGAGTGAACAGTAGTTCGTAATCTTCGCCCCCGGTAAGGGCGGGACCGAACGTAGCCACGGAAAGCCGGTCAACCGCCTCCCGGTATGCTTCCGAAAGGGGAAGGCGGGCCAGTTCGATGCTGGCGCCATATCCCGACTGGTCGAGGATATGTCCCAGGTCGGCCATAATCCCGTCGCTCACGTCGATCATGGCGCCAGGCAGCCCGGCCGCTGCCAGCCGCTCCCCTTCGCGCAGCCGCGGCGTAGGATCCAGATGCCGCAGGACACACCACCCTTCCCTCTCGCCACGCCGCAGGAGCTCCAGCCCCACAGCCGCGTCCCCCACACTGCCGCTGACGCAGATCAGCTCACCCGGCTGCGCCCCGGCCCGGGTAACGACCTTTGCAGGCTCCTGCTCCCCCATGACGGTAACGGAGATGACCAGACCGGACTTTGAACTGCAGGTGTCGCCGCCGACCAGCGACACGCCGTGCTCCTCGGCCATGGCCAGGAACCCGGCGGTAAAGATGTCGAGAAATTCAACGGAAATGGTTGGCGGGATGGCCAGGGCCAGGAGCACGAAGCGGGGACGTCCCCCCATGGCGGCGATGTCGGAGAGGTTGACAGCAAGGGACTTGCGCCCCAGGCAGTAGGGGTCGCTGTAGGAGAGGTCGAAATGCACCCCCTCCACCAGCATGTCGGTCGAGGTGAGGGTTACCTTACCGGGAACAGGTTCGGTGACTGCGGCATCGTCGCCGATGCCGAGCCGCACGCCGTCCCGAAGGGTTACGGTCCGGGAGAGCCGGTCGATAAAACCGAACTCCCCCAGTTCCCTAAGCTTCACCCGTTCCTCTGACCCTCACCCCTTTGCGCGGGGTGACCAGGACCTTGCGGGGGGTGGCCTTCACCTTTGCCGGCGGCTTGCCGGCCGTCGGCGGCGGATACGTCTCCAGGGCAACCTTCAGCACATCGTCGATCTCCCGTGCGGAGACTACCGTTACCTTCTTGAGGATCTGCTTCGGCACGTCCACCAGGTCCTTCCTGTTCTGTTCGGGAATGATGATGGTGCTGATCCCGGCCCGGATGGCCGCCAGCATCTTCTCCTTGAGCCCGCCGATGGGGAGCACCTTGCCGCGCAGGGTGATCTCGCCGGTCATGGCCACGTCCTTTCTGACCTTCACCCTGGTCAGTGCCGAAACCAGGGCCGTTGCCATGGTGATGCCGGCCGACGGACCATCCTTGGGTATCGCTCCGGCCGGCACATGGACGTGGATATCCTGACCGGCAAAGAAATCTTCCTCCAGGTTCAGCTCCCTGGCCCGGGTCCGGATGTAGGATAAGGCCGCCTGCACCGACTCCTTCATGACGTCCCCCAGGTGCCCGGTCAGGGTGAGGGCACCCTTCCCCTTCATCACCGTCGCCTCGATGTAGAGGATCTCTCCTCCCACCGGCGTCCAGGCCAGACCGGTGACCACCCCCACCTCGTTGCGATCCATCTCCTCTTCCCGGAGAAACTTGGGCGGACCGAGGTAGCGATGGACGGCAGAGGCGTTGATGGTGAACCGCCGCTTCTCTCCCTCGGCCACCCGGCGGGCCACTTTCCGGCAGACCGAGCCGATCTCCCGCTCCAGATTGCGCAGCCCCGCCTCGCGGGTGTATTTGCCGATGATGGTCTTGATCGACTCGTCGGAGAAGGCGATATGCTTGTCCGTGATCCCGTTCTCCGTGGTCTGGCGCGGCACCAGATAGCGCTTGGCGATCTCCAGCTTTTCCTCCTCGGTATAGCCCGAGAGGTTGATCACCTCCATCCGGTCCTGGAGCGGACCGGGCACCGTGTCGATCTGGTTGGCCGTGGCGATGAACATCACGTTGGACAGGTTGAACGGCAGGTTGATGTAGTGGTCCGAGAACGTGTGGTTCTGCTCCGGGTCCAGGACCTCCAGCAGGGCCGACGAGGGATCGCCGCGGAAATCGTTGCCGAGCTTGTCCAGTTCGTCCAGCATGAACACCGGGTTATTGGTTCCGGCCTGCTTCAGCCCCTGGATGATCCTGCCCGGCAGCGCGCCGACGTAGGTGCGCCGGTGGCCGCGGATCTCCGCCTCGTCCCGCACGCCCCCCAGGGATATCCGGACGAACTTGCGCCCCATGGCCCTGGCAATCGATTTCCCCAGTGAGGTCTTGCCGACACCGGGCGGGCCGACAAAGCAGAGGATCGGCCCCTTCATCTTCTTTTTCAGCTTGCGCACCGCCAGGAACTCCAGGATCCGCTCCTTGATCTTGTCCAGATAGTAGTGGTCCTCGTCCAGGATCTCCTTGGCCCGGATGATCTCCAGAGAGTCCTTGGTCGCCTTGCTCCAGGGGATGTCCACCATCCAGTCCAGATAGGTCCGGAGCATCCCCGACTCTGCTGCATCGGGATGCATCTGCTCCAGCCTTCCCAACTGTTTGAGCGCCTCTTTCTCGATTGCGGCGGGCATTTTGGCCTGCTCGATCGCCTTGCGGAGTTCGGAGATCTCCTCGGAACGGGCGTCGGTCTCCCCCAGTTCCTGCTGGATCGCCCTGAGCTGCTCCCGGAGGTAGTACTCCCGCTGGCTCTTCCCCATCTCCTCCTTGGCCGCGGTCTGGATGCGGGCCTGCATGCTGAGGAGCTCGTGCTCCTTGATCAGCAGCTCGTTCACCTTGGTGAGCCGCTCCACCGGATCGAAGATCTCCAGGAGCCCCTGGGCCTCCTCCACCTTGAGCCCGATGTTGCTCGCCACCAGATCGGCAAAGCTGCCCGGTTCCTGCATGTTTTCCACGATGACCATCACCTCGGGAGAGATCACCTTGCCCAGGGCGATGATCTTGGCGAGCTGATCCTTCACCGCCCGCATCAACGCCTCGACCTCCAGGGACCCTTCCGGCGGCTGCGTCTCGTGTATCCGCTCGATATGCACCGAGTAATAGGGCTTTTCACTCTCGTAGGAGAGGATGCGCCCCTTGACCAGCCCCTGGACCAGGATCTTCACCCGCCCGTCCGGAAGCTTCAGCATCCGCATGATCATGGCCACCGTGCCAACGGTGTAGATGGCGTCCGGCGCCGGGTCCTCGTCGCTCACCTCCTTCTGGGTGGCGAGGAAGATGAGGCGGTCTCCCGAGAGGGCCTGGTCGACGGCATTGATGGATATCTCCCTCCCCACGAACAGGGGGAGGATCATGTAGGGATAGACCACCACGTCCCGCACCGGCAGCAGGGGGAGGATATCGGGAATCTTCAGCTCTTCGTTGTCCTGCTTGGACTCTATTTCCATTTCCATTTCCATTGACGTCAGTCTCCTTGCTGGATCGGAATGGTCCTGACGATTGCAGTCCGCTCTCTCTTGAGCGGAAAGGTCACCAGGAGCACCCCCTTGTCGTACCGGGCTTCCGCCCCTTCCCGATCGCATGCCGGCGGGATTTCCAAGGCCCGGCAGAAACGGCCGAAATGCCTTTCCAGACAGATATACGTCTGGGAGCCCTGTCCCCCGCACTCCTTCCCCTTCTGCCCCTCGATGACCAGCGTATTGCAGCAGATGGTGAGGCGCAGCTCACTGAGCGGGAAGCCCGGCAGTTCTATTTCGATGCAGTAATTATCCGCTGTTTCGTAAATATCCAGGAGCGGCGTAAACTCCCGCTCGCCCAATTGGTCGGGGCGTTCCAGTCCTGAAAGAAAGGTGAATATTTCATTCATTTGCTGACGGAACAGCATCAGCCAGCCGAGCGGATCCTTCGGAATAACGGACATGGCACTCCCCTGAAGCAGGGCTTGAAATATGCATTCATGTAATCATTTTTCAGCTGAAAGTCAAGGGAAGGCGCCGGCCAGGGGACTCCCGGAGCCGCACCAATCGGCGGATACATGAGAACTCGTTGAAATATGGCCCTATGCTGTGTATACTTCGCATTTTTCCGGAACCGGCGATCAGCCATGGGTAACGGTTCGCCCCCCTTGCATACGGCTTTTGCCAGATCACCACACGTACGCAGCACTGGAGAGAACCTACATGAAATTTCTGATTAAAGGCATAACTCTGCTTCTGCCGGTCCTGCTCTTCTGCGGCTTCACCTGGGGCAAGGCGCCGGCTGAGAAATGCGATGAGGCCAAGAAACTGGCCACGACACTGACGAACGTCGATGTCAAGAAACGACTGGAAACCGAAGCGCGCATCCAGGAGCTCTGCAGCGACGGGGCAGCCGGTCACTATGCCAGGGGGTTCGGTTTCGAGCAGGCCGGTAACAGTGAACGGGCCATTGCCGAGTATCGTGAGGCGTTGCGTCTCGACCCCGAATTTTTCCCCGCCAACGGCCGCATAGGCCTGTTGCTCCTCCAACAGTCCAATCAGGATGAAGCTGCCACCGAGCTCACCAGGGGACTGAGGGGGAGAAGCAACCCGGAGTATCACAGAGGATTGGCCCGGATCTTCAGCGACAAGAAGCTGTACTCCCTTGCCCTGCACCATTACCAGGAAGCAAGCGTCGCCTATCCTGCAGATCCCCTTCTTCTGATCGGCATGGCCGAAACATACCGCGCAAGCGGCATGCTCTCCAAGGCAGCCGACGCATACCGCAAAGCACTGACCGTGGCACCGGGAAATGAACAGGCCCTCCTGGGCCTTGCCGACACCTACCGGGACCAGGAGCAGTACGACCTGGCCCTGGCCGAACTGAAAAAGGCGGAGACCGCCAACCCGCACAGCAAGGAGATTCATCGGCGCCTGGCCGAGGTCCTGGTTCACAAGGGGGACAAGAAAGGGGCCGAGTACGAATTCCTCCTGGCGGGCGTGCCGGTAACGCCACCTGCTTCGAACCAGCCCGATGATCTGCTGAAGAGCGGCAATGAGTACATGAAGGCCCGCGACTTCGAAAAGGCGGCTCAATCGTTCAAGTCCGTCGTCACCGCACGCCCCGACTCGGCCGAGGCCCACCAGCTGCTCGGCGCGGCGCTGGCTGCCGCAGGACGCGACGATGAGGCCATCGCCGCTTACAAGGATGCGGTCCGGCTCAAGGACCAGAGCGCCGAACTCCACCTCGGGCTGGGAAAGCTCTATGAAAAAAAGGCGTTTCTCGACGAGGCCGTGGTCGAATACCGGCGGGTCATCGGTATCACCCCCCTGAATGCGGACGCCCGCCGCCGGCTGGCGGATATCTATACGCTGCGCGGCACCCATGTCCAGGCAATTGACCAGTACAAGGAACTGCTCAAGACCCGGGCCGACAATCCGGTCGTCCACTTCAAGCTGGCCCAGGCTTACGTGAACAACAAACAGTACCGGGAGGCCCAGGAGGCATACAGAGAGTCACTCAAACTCGACCCCGACAATATCGAGGCCCATCGGGAACTGGCAGGCCTGCTGCGGCGCAGCAACACGCTGGACGAGGCCGCGAAGCAGTACAAAGAGGTGCTGCGCCTGAAGAAGGATGACCAGGACGCCCGTACGGCTCTCACCTCGATCTACGTAAAGACCAAGAACTATGAACCGCTGATCGCCCTCTTGAAGGAATCGGCAGAACTATCTCCCGCCGATCCCAACAACCAGTACAAACTGGGCCTGGTGTATGAATTCAACAAGGATTACGACAACGCGGCAACAAGCTACCAAGAGGCGGTGAAGCTCAAGGATGATCACGCCAAGGCCCTGAACGCCCTCGGCCGGGTGTACATGAAAACCGGCCGCATCCAGGAAGCGAAGGTAGCCCTGGAAAAGGCCAAGCAGGCCGATCCGAACCTGGAGGAAACTACCCTGCTCCTGAGCAACATCAAGGATGAACTTTCACCCGAGCCCAGGAAGTACACGAAGTCCAAAAAGGGGAAGAAGGGGAAAAAGGCGAAGGTCTCGAAAAAGGGGAGCAAGAAGGGTTCGAAGAAAAGCTCAGCAGGCAAGAAACAGAAGAAGGGGAAGAAGTCGAATCAGTAGGTGCGCGGCGCACTAAGGGGTGCGAGCCATTCATCGCCCCGACCGATGTGGCATGACCTCACCTCGCCATCTTCCCGGAACTGGAACTGCCGCTCAGGGAAATTTTCGGCCGGGAGTTGTCGGAAGGGAAGGAACTGCCGCCCGGCCTGTGACGTAGTTGACAGCGGAATGTCAAATCGCCTTCGTAGTGTCGGGACGTAAAAGAGCGGGTATTGGGAGATTGTTACTGCTTGAATTTTGTCTCGTGTCAGAGGCTGCCCCTTTGGGCTGATCGTAATTGATGTTATCGAAGTATTGACCGGAAGTGACAGTCCACGCAAGTACTGGAACGACCTGAAGAAAAAGCTTGATTCGGAAGGCTATGTTGAAGTGTCCGATAAAATCGGACAGTTGAAAATGCTCGCCCCCGACGGCAAGATGCGTCTCACCGATTGCGCCAATATCGAGGCCATGTTCCGTATCATCCAGTCCATCCCTTCACACAAAGTGGAACCCCTGAAACGCTGGCTGGCCAAGATGGGCAAGGAGCGGATCGACGAGATCGACTACAAGGGCGCCAGCAAGGGGGTCCCTACCTCCTTTGCCGTTCTCCGCGCCCTCCGCGTCTCCTCGTGACCCATGTTTTGGCCTCCAGGGATATTGAGAGACGGTCGGGCAAGCCGGTGGTGACGGGTGAGAATTTCAAAAGGCTGACGGCGGAGGGGCTTGGATAATTGCAACAGAACAAGCCTGATGGTGCGGCGCGAGTTGCTAATCACGTTTTGGGTCGTTACAGGGAGCATGAAGTCATGACGAAAAATGAGATCATCCGGGTGGCAGTTTTTGAGGGAAAACATATTCGTAAAATCTTACACGAAGGCGAATGGTGGTTTTCCGTCATCGATATTATCGAAGTATTGACCGGCAGCAGTATTCCGAAACGTTATTGGAGCGATCTCAAGAAAAAGCTTGTAGCTGAAGGGTTTACTGAAACGTACGAAAAAATCGTACGGTTGAAAATGCTTGCCCCCGACGGCAAGATGCGTCTTACCGATTGCGCCAATACCGAGACCATGTTCCGTATCATCCAGTCCATCCCTTCCCCCAAAGTGGAACCCCTGAAACGCTGGCTGGCCAAGGTGGGCAAGGAGCGGATCGACGAGATCGAAAACCCGGAACTCTCCATGGAACGGATGAAGTCCCTCTACGAGAAGAAGGGCTATCCAAAGGATTGGATCGACAAGCGGATGCGGGGGATTGCCGTCCGGCAGGACCTGACCGACGAATGGCAGAACCGTGGCGCCAGGACCAGCCTGGAGTATGCGATACTGACCAATGAGATCATGCAGGGGGCGTTTGACCTGAAGGTGGAGGATTACAAGCAGGTCAAGGGATTGGAGCGGGAAAACCTGCGCGATCATATGACCGACATCGAGTTGATCCTGACCATGCTGGCTGAGGCCACGACTACCAAACTCCACCGGGATCGGGATTCGCAGGGGTTTGAGCCGCTGAAGAAGGATGCCCAGGAGGGGGGAGCCGTGGCCGGCAGTACGCGCAAGGATATTGAGAGGCGGTCGGGTAAGCCGGTGGTGACGGGTGAGAATTTTAAGGTGTTGACGGGGAAAGAGCGGAAGAAGCCGGAAATTGGGTAAGGTTTGGAGAAGTGCAAAGGATCTTTTGATACTCCGCCAACTCATCAATAGAAAATAGATAACAGCGTCCCGCCAGCCCCCCAATTTCTGCCACAGCTCACCTGGGTGAACTGGATGACCATCGAAGGCAAAACATTTCATTTGGACGCATGCAAAACTTTCAATCATCCGCAATTTAATTTACAATTGGACGCATGACTGACAGATCATTATATACTCGTTTCGTACAAACTCGACTGATTGAGGCGCTGGCGGATACACCGGTTGTGCTGGTGCATGGCCCCCGTCAGTGCGGCAAGACTACCCTGGCTCGGATAATTGGTGACGCGGCCGGCTATGCCTATGTCACCTTCGATGACGATGTCCTTCGAGCGGCGGCCAAGGCCGATCCGGTCGGATTCGTGGGCGATCTGCGGGAAAAGGCAGGAAATTGGGTAAGGTTTGGAGAAGTGGAAAGGATGTTTTGATACACCGCCAACTCATCAATAGAAAAATAGATAACAGCATCCCGCCGTGGCTTCCCCTTCCGGCACTGAGAAGAATATCCAGGGGGCACCGTCGCCAGCTCCCCCTGGGTCCATCCCCGTTCCGTGCGGAGCCGTCTCAGGTTCTGTCCCATGCATACCCCGCGTCACGCGCATGATCCTGGAACAGCTGGAAACCATGCCGGAATATTAGCAACTGCGGTTGCTGGCCGAGATAGTGGAGAGAAGAATGAAGATGTTGGAGGCCCTACTGGAAGAGAAGTCCCTGAAAGAAGAGACGGGACATGCCGTTCGATGAAAAACAACGCCAACGCATGGAACCCACGGGTGTGAGGGACAACGGCTGGAAGGTCAGAACCAGGCCCTACCCTCAACGACGGCCAAAACTTCGCCGCGAGCCCTTTCAACCCTTACGGTCATGGACACAGGATCAAAAGCGTAGGTCAGGTAGTACGCAAGGCGGGGGTTGCTCAAGACGGCAGGATTGAAAATGGCCACCGTGGTACCGTGGCACCTGGCTGAGCGGGCAAGCAGGCCGGGGTGCCCTTCTGTCTTCATTCTACGGCCCACCTGTTGCGTGAAGTGGTATTCCGGGGCCACCAGTAGCGGAAACGCGTTGCATTTGCCGGTCAGATCGAAAAGGACCGCATTACAACATACCCAGTATACCGCCCTTTCCCGGACAACGATTTCGTCGAGACCGGCCACGCCGAGCTCCGCCTTCATCATGTGGTAGGCAGTCTCATGGATCGTTGTTTCTCCCTCCAACGCCCCGTACCAAACCCCAAACGTCCCGTCGCTGAACCGCGAAAGCATGAAAGGTTGCGTCTCGAAAGGATAGCCGATGGCGGTGGAATAGGCGTACCCCCGGTTGATAAGGCCGGCCGGCAGGTTTCTCTTGACGTGGGCTTCAAGCTCAACGGCAGTTCTCGAAAGCTCTTCGTCCCCGGCGGTCAGATCGTCAAACAGGTCCTGGGCGGTGCGAAGAGAAACGATATTCCGATAGACATCCTCGGAAACGTCGCGCGCAACATCGTATAATGCCGGCATCACAGGCCCCGCTGGAGATCGAGGTAGCGTGAAACCTTGGCTATACCTATGATCCCCTGGTCCAGCATCAGATCGAGCGGTCTCAGATTATCCAGGGCCTGGTTTCGCCGGCTGACCCAGGAGTAACGAAGGGCCTCATTCTGGGGGTAGAGAAGCCGCAGGGCCTTATGGATGGACAAGAGCCACCCCACCCGGTCCTGAACATCCCTCGACAGAGGTAACGGCTCACCCTTGCGATACTTCGTCAGGAGTGCCCTGCTGGTTTCGCTGAGACCCAAAAGGTTCAGCTGTTCGGCGGTCGGCAGCTGCCAGAGCTCGAACAGCCGGGTAACCAACCTGGCCATCTTCCCTCGTTCTACAGGAGTGGATAGGTCAATATCGAGCGGCTTTGCCAGAACGTGCGCCATGACAGATCTCCTCTCAGCCCTGGATCAAATATAAACACAAAATGTTTATATGTCAACACATGTGACCTGGAGGGGGAATACTGGCACGTCAGGTACAACAAGAAAAGAGGCCGGGTTTCCCCGGCCTCTTTTCTTGTTTTCGCCCAGATGATTTTTGTTAGGAAGCTTCTTCTTCGGTCTCCGTCAGGGAAATGATCCGCACCTTCGTCATCCCCTTGCCGAGAAAACGGAGCTCCCTGGCCGCTGCTTGCGATAGGTCGATATGACTCGACTTTCTCTTGCGGCAACGGTCATTGATGGTAACAACAACCTCCCGATCATTGGTCAGGTTGACCACCTTGACCTTGCTTCCCATCGGCAGGGTTGCATGGGCCGCCGTCAGCTTCTGCGGATTGTAGCGCGCCCCGGAATATGTCCGCCGTCCATTGTACTTCCTGGCGTAGTAAGTGGCGGTCCCTGCCACGCCTTTGGCCGCTTCCCTTGATTCTACGGCCGGTCCTTCTTGCAACGTCTTAGCCGGTTCTTCTGCCTGCAGGGGAAGTGTGTGGAACGCAAGGAACAGCTGGCAAATCACCAACATGAGCGCCAGTCTGCCCCCCAAGTTCTGTTGCGCCATGCGCACCTCCTTCTTGGGCGAGGCGTTCTTATAGCACAGGCGTCATGCAGGGGTCAAGAAAAAGGCGAGAAGCCAGGAGGGTTTACCTTGTGTTTCAATAAGTTACCCATCGCTGCCGGTCATCCGCTGCAACTGCTCGGTCAACTGTTTCAGCTCGGTCATGTCATGAATGGTGACCACCGTACCGGCAACCTCGCCTCCCTGGTCCCTGAACTGATACGGGTTCAGGACAAACCAGCGACCGGTCGGCTCATGGTACAATTCCATGCTCTGGAGAAAAATCGTGCCGGTCGTCAATTCTTTACTGTACAGTAGCTCGGTCCAGTCGGCACCGATGATCTGGTCGTAGGGAATCTCCATGAACTCCTGAAAGGCCTTGTTGCAGCGTACGATCCTGCCCTGCCGGTCCCCCAGAATCACCATGTCGCCAATACAGTCCAGGGTGCGTTCCCATTCCTTCTTGGCCTGCTCCACCTGGGCGAAATAGCGCTTCAGCTCTTCATGATTCTGGTACAGCTTGACCTGGCTCCGGAGCAGTTCCTCCTCCAGCTGGCGCTTCTCGGTTATATCGTGGGCAACGACGATGAGACAGGCCTCCCCGCCGTATTCGATCACCTCCGCAGACCAGAGCATGGTCCTGATATCCCCGGACTTGACCCGGAAGTGAACCTCCAGATTCCGCACCCGGCCGTACTCGTCCAGGAGCTTCAGCATGTTGGCCCGGTCCTTCGCGTCCTGCCAGATGCCGAGTTCGACCGATGTCCGGCCGATCACTTCGTCACGACTGTAACCGGTGATCTGCAGATACGATTCGTTCACCTCGATGTACCGTCCATCGGCGACCCGCGTGACCACGATCCAGTCGGGGCTGTTGCGAAACGCCATGGAAAACTTTTCCTCCATCAGGCGCAGTGACGCCTCGGCCTTCCGGCGCGTGGTGATGTCCTGGATGGTACCGACCATGCGGGTCGGATACCCCACCCGGTCATACGTCACTTCCGCCTGACAGTCCACATAGCGCTCTTCGCCGTTCGCCAGGGTAACCCGGTACTCGACCTGGTAAGGCTTTCGCTCGTAGAGCGCCTCATTGATCGCTCGATTGACCTGAAGCTTGTCGTCCTGGTGCACGAAGCCGAGAAACGCCTCGTAGGTGGGTGAAAAGTCGCCCGGGCGCAGACCAAAGATCCTGAAAACCTCATCAGACCAGTGGAGTTCACCGGTGGCGACATTCCAGTCCCAGTTGCCCAGGTGGGCAATTCGCTGGGCCTTGACCAACCCCTCTTCGCTGCGCCGCAGTGCCTCTCCCTGGCGCCGCCGTTCCATGGCATAGCGGATCATGCGCTGCAAACCGGCCGGCGTGATATCGGCCAGGATCAGGTAGTCGGCAGCTCCGGCCTTCAGGGCATCCAGATCGTGCCCGCTCTCCTCCCTGCTCGCCACAATGATGACCGGGACCAGCCCCCCCTGCTGCTGAATCTGTCGCATGAACTCGACGCCGTTCGTCCCTTTCAGGCGGTAGGCGATCAGGTACACGTCATGGGCAGCGCTGAGGAGCTTCTCCGGTGCCGAGGACAAATCATTGCACCAATCAAGGTCGTAGGCAAACCAGGTCACTCTGTCCAGCAACTGGACCAGGCAGTGGTGGTTGTCGGCGGAATCGTCGATCAGCAGTATGTGAATCTTTTCGTTGTACATTTAAGTAGCTCGGGGCTCAGGGCTCGGGGTTAGGGGCAAGACTCTTCGTCACGGCTCGAACAGGTTGCCATCGAAGCGCGGCATCACCCCACGCTCCTCGGCCAGCCGGAGCAGTGTGGTTACGGCGGTTCGCCCCTCGTCGGCCAGATCGAGGGAGAACTCGTTCACATAGAGGCCGATGTGGGCCGCGCAGACCTCATCGGCCATCTCCTGGGCGTGGTCGCGGATATACGGCAACGCCGCCCGGGGATTGTCCCGGGCATGGAGCAGGCTCGCCCGGATGGCAGCCTCGATGGTCCTGATCGTTTCGCCGCCCAGGGAACGCCGCGCCACGATCCCCCCCAGCGGGATCGGACAGCCGGAGGTCTCCTCCCACCAGGCACCGAGGTCCAGGAGCTGCACGAGACCCTGCTCCCGGTAGGTGAAGCGGGATTCGTGTATGATCACACCGGCCGCCACCGCTCCGCGCTCGACCATCCCCATGATCTCGTGAAACGGCACGAACAGGAGGTTGGCCAGGGATGGATCGAAGAGCCGCAGCAGCAGGCAGGCCGTGGTATACCGCCCCGGCACGGCAATTGGCTTCCCCGCCAGCTCCGCCAGGGTCGTGCCCGGGCGTGCCACAATGAGCGGTCCGCAGCCGCGCCCCAACGCCCCCCCAGCCGACAGCAGGCAGTACCGGTCCCGCACATGACCGAGCAGATGGTAGGAGATCTTGCTCACATCCAGCTCCCCGGCCAGAATCAGCGCGTTCAGGGTCTCCACGTCCTCCAGCCGCTCATGGAAGGCAATGCCGGGACATGGCACCAACCCGTGCACCAGGGCATGGAAGATATAGGTATCGTTGGGACAGGGGGAGAAGCCTAACGTCAGGTTCCGGGCTCGGGGCTCGGGGCTCGGGGCGAGCATCAACATTTCCTCCTTCCTTAATCCGAGAGGCATGGGGGCTCGGTGGAGCGAAACGCACGCGATTCCCGCGGCCGGTGGGCAACACCGCTCCTCTGGAGTGTGAGGTCAGCCACCGACCGTACATTCCGGCAAGAGGCCAAATCGCGGAAGTATGAGCGGAAACGGGCCTCCGTGCCTCGCGCAGCCACGTCCTTGTCGTCAGTAGTTTTCCAGGTACTTCAGCAGGAACCGCTGCGCCATCTCCGCGGCCAGCGGAATGTCCCAGCGGGACAGGTCCCGGTCCTCAACCATGTTGCTGATCCCCCGCACCTCCAGGGCATCCACTCCGTAAAGCAGTGCCACATGAGCCACGGCAGCCCCTTCCATGTTTTCGCAGATGCCGCCGAACAGCCGGTAAAGTTCTGCGCCCCGGACCGCCGTGCCGCTGCAGGTGGAAACGGTCACAAACTTCCCCCGCCGGATCGGCAGGTTCAAGGACATCCCCAGTTGGAACGCCTTTTCCGCCGCCTCCAGGGACAGGGGAAACTCGTTGGCATAGCGGTTCCCCTGCCGCTCGACGGAAGGGATGCCGATCAGTTCCAGGGAATGCCAGCCGGCAGCGGTCAAGACCCCCTCGTCGCCGTAAATCTCTGCCGTGGCGATCGCCAGTTCACCCACCCGCATGCCGGTCTCGGGATAGGCCCCGCCGCAGCCGGTATTGATGATGAGGCTCGGCTGGCAGCTGGCCACGAGGGCGGTCACGGACGATGCGGCATTTACCTTGCCGATCCCGGTAACGGCCAGGACCAGACGCCGCCCCGCAAACTCGCATTCCCAAACAGGGCGGGGGTCTGTGGCGGGTGCCAGTACCCCGCCGGTCTCCCGCACCAGTTGGGCAATCTCCCGATCGGTTGCAGCAGTGATCAGGAGAGGACCACCCTTTCGCCCTTTTTCTGTGGCTATAGCCATCACAGGCTCCCGTTTGGTATCAATCATGAAATTCCGCACACTATACCTTTATTCCCGGCTGGGTACAAGAGCTGAACAGTCTAAACAGTGCATCCCCCCGCTACCCCCTAGCCC
>CAYSMK010000033.1:0-57902 GCA_964432205.1 uncultured Geobacter sp.
CTGAGCCCTGAGCCCTGAGCCCTGAGCCCTGAGCCCTGAGCCCTGAGCCCTGAGCCCTCAGCTTTCCTTTTTGTCCAGGAACATCTTGATCAGGTCGATCGGTAAGGGGAAGATGATGGTCGAGTTCTTCTCCGTGGCAATTTCGGTGAGGGATTGAAGATACCGGAGCTGCAGCGCAGCTGGTTCGGCCGCCAGCACCGCTGCCGCCTGGGCCAGTTTCTCGGAAGCCTGCAACTCCCCCTCGGCGTGGATCACTTTGGCGCGCCGCTCCCGCTCCGCCTCGGCCTGCTTGGCTATGGCCCGCTGCATCTCCTGGGGGAGATCGATGTTCTTCACCTCCACATTGGCGATCTTCACCCCCCACGGGCCGGTATGACGGTCGAGGATCTCCTGCAACTCCTTGTTGATCTTTTCCCGGTTGGCCAGCAGTTCATCCAGTTCCACCTGACCGAGAACGCTCCTGAGCGTCGTCTGGGAAAGCTGGCTGGTGGCGTACAGGTAGTTCTCCACCTCGACGATGGCCTTGTCCGCGGCCATGACCCGGAAGTAGACGACCGCCGAGACCTTGACCGTGACATTGTCGCGGGTGATGACGTCCTGCGGCGGAACGTCGAAGACAACGGTCCTGAGCGACACCCGGACCAGACGGTCGATCCCGGGGATGATGAAGAAGAGCCCGGGTCCCCGTACCCCGGCCAGGCGGCCGAGGCGGAACAGGACCCCGCGTTCGTACTCGGGGAGTATCCGGATGGCGCTGGCGGCGAATATGATCGCCAGGACCACCAGGAAGATGACCGGCAGAAAGTTGAAGATGTCGAACATGATTGAACCTCCTTAAGATCAAGGCTTCGGGCTCAGGGCTCGGGGCTCAGGGCTGAAGCGACAGAGCAAAGGCTTTCCGAACCCCGAACCCCGAGCCCCGAGCGGTTTTTCCCCTAGTCCCTAGTCCCCGCCTTTTTCACCTTCACCCGCATCCCCTCAACGGCGATCACCACCACCCGCTCCCCGGTGGCGACCGGCTCGTCGCTCCAGGCGTCCCAGTATTCGCCCCGGACGAAGACCTTCCCCTCCGGCGCCAGGTCCCCCGCCGCTTCACCCGTTTCGCCAATGAGCCCTTCCCGGCCGGTGGTCGGCTTCTGCCGATGCGCCCTGACGGCCATGGTGACGGCGAAGACCGCGAAGCCGCTCACCGCAGCGACGCTGACGAGGATGAGCTGCCAGGAGACCCGAAAGTAGGGCTCCGGCGACTCGAACAACAAGAGCGAACCGAAGATCATGGCAACCACTCCGCCGACCGTCAGCATCCCGTGGGAGACGATCTTGATCTCGGCGATGAAGAGGATCAGGCCGAGGAGGATGAGGAGCACCCCTGCGTAGTTGACCGGCAGCGTCTGGAGGGCGAAGAAGGCGAGAAGCAGGGAAATGCCGCCGATCACCCCGGGGAGGATGACGCCGGGGTTGGAGAGCTCGAAGAAGAGCCCGAGAAGGCCGATCATCAGGAGGATATACGCCACATTGGGGTTGCTGATGGCGTCCAGAATCCTCTCCCGGGTCCCCATCCCGTGTTCCCTGATCGCGGCACCGGCCAGGTGCAGGACCAGTTCCCGGCCATCCCGGCTGATACGGCGGCCATCCAGTTTCCTGAGAAGATCGGCCCGGTCCGTGGCAAGGAGATCGACGACCCTTCCCTCCAGGGCCTTATCCGCCGAGAGGGAGAGGCTCTCCCGGACCATCCTCTGGGCCAGCGCCGGGTCCCGGCCCCGCTTGAGGGCGATCCCTTCGGCGTAGGCGGCGGCGTCGTTGACCATCTTCTCCCGCATCGTCTCGTCCGGTTTCTCGCCGATGGTGACCGGGCGGGCGGCGCCGATATTGGTTCCCGGCGCCATGACGCAGATATCGGCCGCCAGGGCGATGATTGCCCCGGCGGAAGCGGCGCGGGAGCCGGCCGGGGCTACGAATACCGCCACCGGCACCCGGCTGGCGAGCATCTCCTTGACGATGTCGCGCATGGCGCTGTCCAGACCGCCGGGGGTATCCATCTCGATGAGCAGGAGCTCCTCACCCTGCCTGCCCGCTTCCTGGATGTTGCGACGCAGGAAATCGGCCGTTACCGGGTTGATCGGGCCGCTCACGGTCAGCACCCGCACCTGGGCCGCGGCGGCGAACACCCACCAGGCGCACAGCACTATCGCGAAGGTCCGCACAACCGTCCCCATAGCCGCCTCTCTGCCCGAAGTATAGCGCCCTCCCGCCGGCAGTCAATCAGACCGGCCCCGATTACCGTCACCGCGGCCTTGCCAAAGCGGTTCTGTCCATGGTAAGAAACAAGCCAGCCATGGAGGGGAAATGAAGGAGAAGATCAACATCCTGCTGGTAGATGACGAGGAGGCGAGCCGCAAGGCCCTGCTGCTCCTGCTCGCCAGGGGAGGAGACAGCTACCTGAAGGGGGTCGGCACCGGCGCTGAGACCTTCGAGCTCCTGGCCAGCGAGCGGTTCGACATCGTCATCACCGACCTGTTCCTTCCCGACTGCAGCGGTATCGACATTCTCAAGAAGGTCAAGGAGGTCTCGCCCCAGACCGAGGTCATCATGATCACCGGTCACGCCTCCGCCGAAACGGCCGTCAGCGCCATGAAGGAGGGGGCCTACGATTACATCACCAAGCCTCTCAACATCGACGAGCTGAAGATCATTATCGGCAAGGCGGTGGAGAAGGGGCGCCTCCTGTCGGAAAACGTCTACCTCAAGAAGCAGCTCCTGGACAAATACGAGTTCGCCAACATTGTCGGCAACTCACCGGCCATGCAGATGGTCTTCAACCTGATGAAACGGATCGTCAAGACCGACTCCACGGTCCTGGTCATGGGCGAGTCCGGGACCGGCAAGGAGGTGGTGGCCAAGGCGATCCACTTCAACAGCCACCGCAAGGACAAGCCGTTCATTGCCGTCCACTGCGGCGCCATCCCCGAGACCCTGCTGGAGAGCGAGCTGTTCGGCCACATGAAGGGGTCGTTCACCGGTGCCCACAAGGACAAGCTCGGCAAGTTCGAGGCAGCCAACGGCGGCTCCATCTTCCTGGACGAGATCGGCACCATGCCGCTCCAGTTGCAGAGCAAGCTCCTGCGGGTCCTCCAGGAGCAGGAGATCGAGCGGATCGGCTCCACCCGCCCCATCAAGATCGACATCAGGATCATCTCCGCCACCAACCAGCATCTGGAGGAGGAGGTGCGCAAGGGAACCTTCCGGGAAGACCTCTACTACCGGCTGAACGTCATCCCGCTCGTCATCCCGCCGCTCAGGGAGAGGGTCTCGGACATCCTGCCGCTGGTGAGACACTTCATGGTCAAGTACTGCGACGAAATGGCGCGCCCAAACCTCACCATCGCCAAGGAGGCCCTGGAGGCGATGGAGCGCTACGACTGGCCGGGAAACGTGCGCGAACTGGAAAACGCGGTGGAACGGAGCGTGGCGCTGACCGAAGGGGAACAGATCACCCTCCTGGACCTGCCGGCCAACATCAGCAAGCTCTACGGCCAGGCCGAGCTGCTCGCTCCCCGCGTGACCGAGCAGGGGATCGACCTGGTCAGGGTGACAAACGATATCGAACGGAAGATGATCATCGAGGCCCTGGCCATTGCCCGGGGGGTCAAGGCGCGGGCCGCAGCACTCCTCCACCTGAACCGCACCACCCTGGTGGAGAAGATGAAACGGCTGGGGATGGAGGGGTAGCCGGATCGTGTGTGCATACCGTAACCAGTGCTGTGAGTTCTTCACCAAGTCATCCCCCTCATTTAAGAACCCGTAGATACCCACCGAATAGTACCTCAAGCAGAATCCGTCTTTGTGTTTACCAAAAACCTTGTAAACTTCAAACGTAGCGCTTCTGGACATCGACACCCCGGAGAGAGTTCTGAATTGTGGCCCATCCCCTGCGGACGATGACGAATCATCAAGGCAAAAGAGTCTTCTCGCGAAGCGGTGAAGGGTTCACGCTGACCGAACTGATCGTTGCCGTGGCGATAATCGGCATTCTCGCGTCGATTGCCGTACCGGCCTATTTCCAGTATGTCGAGAAGGCAAGGAACTCCCGCTGTGCCGCCGAAATTCAGACGTTGGCGACCGCAATCAGTGCCTACAGAAATGACAACAACCGGTACCCAACGGCACTTACCAATCTCGGCAGCAACTACGGAACGCTCCTCGATCCCTGGCAACACCCGTATAAATATCTGAACATTGCGGATGGGGACATCCACGGCAAGGGGAGCCTTCGCAAAGACAAGTTCCTGAACCCCCTGAATACGGATTACGACCTCTACAGTATGGGGAAGGACGGGGAAAGCAAGCCGAATCTGAACGTCAAAGTGAGCCAGGACGACATCATCAGGGCCACAAATGGCGGTTTCATCGGCATAGCAGCAGATTTTTGAGCGGAAACGATATGAAAAGCAACGTGTCATATGCCCGCAGCCTGTTTGCCCGGCGGATGTTCGGCCTATTCATTTTATGCGCCCTCGTTCCCGTCTGCGTGCTGACGTTCATTTCCCTCAGGCAGATATCCGGCAAGGTCAGGGATGAAAACTTTGAACGCCTGCGCCATGTAGCCAAGAATGTCGACTCGACAATCCATGAGGGGCTGTTCCTCATCGATGCCGAGATACATTCCGCTTTGGTTCCACTGGAATACAGTCCCTCCCAGCTACGCAAACTGACACAGGAGAATACGCGTCAAAAATTTCTCGGGCTGACATTGTTCCGCGGAGAAACAGCCGAAAGAACCATGTTCGGCGCTCCAATCCCTCCACCCCGCCTGGACTCCTCGGAGAGAAAACAGCTGGAAGCCGGCAACCCCTTTTTGTATCTGGACAAAAATACAGGGCAGACGGCGCGAATATTCATCGTCGCATCGAAGAGCCAGGACCAGCACAAAGAGAACCTTATTGTCGGAGAGATCAATCCCGAATACCTGTGGCATCTGGTTGAAAATACCATTCCGCCGTCCATCAGTATCAGCATTCTCGACCCGAACGGAAAAGCCTTTTTCAGCAACGGGAACATTGCATCCGGGCTCATCGCTTCGGTCCTGGGAAAGCTCGGCCGCTCACAGATCGGTCATTTCGAATGGAACGATGGAACTGAAGAATACCTGATCAGCTACCGGTCGATATTTCTCAAATCGAATTTCGGCGCAGACGGCTGGACTGTAGTGGTGGCTCAGTCCAAGCAGGATGCTCTCAAGTCGATAACGACTTTTCTCAGGACGTTCTATCTCGTCGTGATTCTTACTCTATTAATAGTGATTTTCATCAGCAGCATTCAGATCAGGAAAAGTCTGATCCCTCTTTCGATACTCAGAGAAGGCGCTCAAAAGATCAGCGATGGCGATTTCACCACTCGCGTCTCAATATCCAGCAACGACGAGTTTGAAGACCTTGCCACCTCATTCAACACCATGGCATTGAAGCTAGGCAGAAACTTTGTTTCTCTCGACAGCATGGGAAGGATCGTGCGCAGAATCCTCGGCTCAAACAATCAGGATAGCATTGTCCATGCTGTCATGTCCGAACTGCGTGAGATCATCCTCTGTGATTCGGCAAGCCTGTCTCTCATGGATGCCAACATACTCGACATAGCGGTTACGGTATACGACTCTCCGGCCGTCCCATTTTCCGCCGACAGCAAGCAGCTCGTTACGGTGTTCACCGGAAGCGATCTGGAGATGCTGCAAAATGCCGCCGAAAGTCTGCAGGTACAGGGGGACGACACCTTCAGCTCCCTGCTCTCCCCCTTGACTGCGGCAGGAGCCACTGAGTTTCTCCTCCTGCCGATATGCATCAAGAAAAGAGTCGCCGGAGTGCTCACCCTGGGATACCGGCAACTTCCCGCGGACCATCACGAAGCCCTGGCGCAGTCACGTCAGGTCGCTGATCAAATAGCGGTTGCGCTGGAAAATATTTTCCTGATCGAGGATCTTGATCGACTCAACCTGGGAACCATGAAAGCCCTGGCGAATACCGTCGACGCAAAGTCGCCCTGGACTGCCGGACATTCCGAACGGGTGACCAGGCTGGCAGTGGCCATCGGCAGGGAAATGGGGCTCGCGGAATCCGAGTTGGACCTGATCCACAAAGCGGGGCTGTTCCATGACATCGGCAAGATCGGCATTCCGGAAGCGGTCCTGGACAAGGCCGGAAAACTGACGGACGACGAATATGCCATCATAAAGAAGCACCCGGAGAAAGGCGGGGAGATCCTGATGCCGATTGCGGCCTATCACGACCTCATCCCCCTGGTCGTCCAGCATCACGAACGGTTCGACGGGCACGGCTATCCGGCCGGGCTCTCGGGCAACTCGATCTCTCTGGGAGCACGTATCATGGCGGTGTCAGACGTGTACGACGCATTGATATCCGATCGACCCTATCGTCCGGGGTGGGAGCTTTCCCGGGTCCTGGAATACATGATGGAGGAAGCGGGAAAACAGTTCGACCCTGTCGTTGTTCAGGCATTCTTCAGGATCATACTCCAGGACTCGACGACCCGGCTGTCGGCCGGCTACTTGGATGCCTCTGAGATCAGCGTAGCAGGAAGGTAGTGTCTCGATGAAGTTGCCATGCCCAAACTGCCGGGGGATCTGCCAGATCGATATTCCCAAAACATCTTGGGATTTCCTCCAGGCAACATGCCAACGATGCTCGATGGTCTTTGTCATAAAAGCCAGGGCAGACGACCGGCCGGACCACCGCGAGGCAAGGGTATACTGTTCCAACTGCGGCAATACACAGCCCTTCGCGGATCACTGCACGGCATGCAAAAGTCGCTTTGCACGCTTCATGCTCGTCCAGACGGGGAAAAGGGTCACCGGTCCGGGAGCCGGCAGGTCGGACTCTGCGCTTGCAGGCAACCAGGACTCCGCCGGCAGGGAAAGAACCGCTGAACGGTGGCTGGATTCACGGCCGCGATGGTTAACATCGGCCATAGTGGGCCTGGCCTGCTTGGCCTTTTTGACGCTGGTCGGCCGCATGGTTTTCCGTACGGATTCGGAAAAAGAGTATCTGGCCAACTATGTGCAGACTGTGTATGGAATAAATTCCGGCATCAAACTGGGCAAAAACATCTGCCTGAGATATTCTACTGACGGGGTGAACGGTGTCGAACCAGCCACCATAAGCCATATTGCCAAAGGTGATGAAAAAAAGAGCCTTGACACGGTAAAGAATGAAATAGATGGCCTCATGATGAAACTTGCAACACATCCAGACACATATGATCCTTCGTTTCAGAAACTCCAACACCTGCATGAAACATACAAACGACTGAACGCTATTGTCATCGACTCGCAGGGCTCATCTTCATGTAAGACGAGTGACCTTAACGTCCTTGAGAAGGAATACGTTTCCCGACTCAAAGATATCAAGCGGGATCTACCCAACAAACTGTCTAAACAGTTCATCATTTCCGGCAGCAAGTATGATCTGCGTTTTTTCAGCGAACTATAGTATGTCAGGGGTATCAGGTCGTTTATGCCGAGAGAGCTTATGACCAACCTGGTTGTCATCTCCAATGATCAGCGCGTGTCGACATTGATCGACCGTGCTCAACCACTGGTGCAGGGCAGGATTGCCCTGGCGGACAACTTTGACCTTGGCATGGCGTACGTCTTCGAAAAACGTCCTGCGGCCGTGTACCTTCAGGATAGCATCGATGGGATATCCTGCGAAAAAGTGGCGCACCATATCAGGAGCATGCTGCAGAACAGCGCGCCAAAACTGGTCCTGCTGTACGATTCCGCTGCCGGCGCTGTTTCCGGCAGTGTCAATTTTGACGACAGGATAGATCTGGCCATGGCCGATCCGGAGCGGACCTCTTCTTTCCTGGACACAATCAAAGGCTCTCCTGCCGAAGCCATGAGCCGTCCGCCATCCGGCGCACCGGTATCAGCGCCGTCCAGACCGGCGCCCCCCTCCGCGGATCGGCCGAAGGTCACCGAAGCAGCAATCACCAAGACCGTAACCGCCTCCACCGACAGCGGCAGCAAGATTCCCCCCCGCTATTATCTGGTTGGCATGATGGAAGGCAATGTTGCGCCGAAGCACCCAATTGTCGCCGGGAACATCAGCCGGTATACTGTCGGCCTTGCATTGATGGTAGTTGTTGGCGCTGCCATCTACTATCTGATCCACTCAGGACATTTTTCGCCATGGGATACACAGTCTGTCCCGCCTCGGGAGCAGAAAACGGTCGCGCCCAAGGAAACGGCGCCGCGCCGGTCATCGCTGAACCTGCAGCAGTTGCCATCCCCGGTTCAACATGCGCAACCTGATCCATCGTTTGCAGCAACCGCACCCGGCTGGGAGCGCTATATTTCGGACACCAGGGAATTTCGCGTATTCCGCGAACATGGGTCCATCAAGGCAATACAGGTTATTGGCCGTAAAGGCAGCGCACTGACCGATTCGTTTTTCAAGGAATTCCTGCATGAAATATGCAGTAAGGAAACATGGGGAACCACCTCCCGCAGCAGAGAAAACGGCTATGAACTGGAAAGTGGCTCGTTGCCGTGTGGAGTGGAATTCACGCTCTACAGGAAGAGCGCGAGCACGGCCATGATCGCCTTTGTCATTTCGTTGCCATGAAACGATGGCCTCTTGAAGCCAATCAACAGCCAGCCGTTACCAAGCATTGGCCCCACCTGATGATATTACGGATAAAGAACGTTCTTACAGGCATTGCCCTTGCCCTGTCCTGCTCCGCACATGCCGGTGCCGGTACGGGAGCAGATGTGCCGCCGTATCAGTTGAACCGGGCAGATGAGGATTACCGCAACCTGATGGACCCGGCCCGCCGGTCGGACCTCTGGGACCCGGTCAAATTCTTCCCGCTCGACACCACCGGCAGTTCCCACCTATCCCTGGGGGGCGAGGCGCGGGAACGGTACGAATGGTTCAACCACCCCACCTGGGGCAGGGACCGACAGGACCACGGCTCCTTGCTGCAGCGGTATTTCCTGCACGCCGACCTGCGGATGGGCGAACACTCCCGGCTCTTCACCCAGCTCCAGGCAAGTCTGGAGAATGGGCGGGCCGGTGGACCACGACCGGCCGACGAAGACCAGCTCGACCTGCACCAGGCCTTTCTTGACCTCACACTGCCAATCAGGGAAGGATCGTCGCTTACCCTCCGTTCGGGACGTCAGGAACTGGCCTACGGCTCGCAGCGCATGATTTCGGTCCGTGAAGGGCCAAACGTCCGCCAGAGTTTCGATGGCTTCCGGGCTATGCTGCGGCTGGGCACTCTCGGGGTGGACGGCTTCGCAACCAGGCCGACAAGGACCGTCCGCCACCTGTTCGATGACGGGCCGGACAACAGCCGGGCCTTGTGGGGGGCATACGCGGTGTCGCCCTTTCCCGTGCTGGCCGGTGGGAATCTGGACCTGTATTACCTGGGGTATTACAACCAACAGGGACGCTTCAACCAGGGGGCGGCTCGGGAAACCCGTCATGCTGTTGGGACAAGGATCTGGAGACGGGCAAAGCCGCTCGATTACAACCTGGAGGCGGCTTACCAGTGGGGGGGCTTTGGCAGGGGAGAAATCCGGGCGTGGATGGTTGCCTCCGACACCGGCTACACCTTCCCGTCACTGCCACTGAAGCCACGACTGGGCGTGAAAGCCAACATGGCAAGTGGTGATGAAGAGCCGGCGGATCAGGATCTGCAGACCTTCAACCACCTCTTTCCCAAAGGGGCCTATATCAGCGAAGCCAACCTGGTCGGCCCGACAAACCTGATCAACCTGCATCCGTCGCTGACCCTGTCCCCGGCCGACCGCCTTACCCTTACCATCGACTGGGATTTCTTCTGGCGCGAAAGCATACACGACGGGGTCTACAACAATGCCGGCGCGCTGGTCCGCTCCGGCAGGAACAGCGCCAGCCGCGCCATCGGCAACTAGGCACAGGCCCAGTTGGAATGGAATCCCGATCGCCACGTCACGTTTGCGGTCATCTACGCCCATTTCTTTGCCGGCCGGTTTCTCAAGGAAACCGGTCCTGGCAAGGACGTGGATTACGTTACCAGCTGGCTGACGTACAAGTTCTAAGGGACGACTCTGGTGCAGAGTGAAGAGAAAGGGCTCGACGGTCACGACCGCCGAGCCCTCTGTGCAGGGACCGGAAGTGTTTAGTCGTTATACTGTTTCAACAGGGCCCTGGCGTCGTTCAGGAGCGCCTTGCCATTCCCCCCCTTGGCGCTGACCTCCTTGGCCCAGTCATCATCAACATGCTCGCACGCCTTTATCCACCGATTATATTCGGCATCCGACAACACATTGATGGTGTTGTGGCGGTCAACCGCTATCTTTCTCGCCGGTAACGTAAAACCGTCAAAGGTCTTACCCGCCCACTTGGATGCCGCAAGACCGCTGTTGTCGTCGATGACCTTCTTCAGCGCCGGAGGGAGGCTGTTGTACTTGGCCGGGTTCATCGCAAAGACGAAAATTGTGTTGGAATGTTTGGCCTGATGTGGCGCGGTTTCGGTCGTAGCTTTGCAGATTTCCTGCAATTTGAGAGCGGTAGTTACCTCCCATGGAATACTGGCGCCGTCCACCACCCCCTTGGAAATTGATTCCGGCACTGCCGGCGCAGGCATCTGCACCGGTGTCGCTCCGAGAGCTGCCAGGGTTTTGGAACCGATGCGGGTGGGGGCACGGACCTTCAAACCTTTGAGCTCTTCCAGGGTCTTGACCGACTTGCTGCCAAAGTGCAGCTGCGAACCATCGTGCATATGAACGAAAACCAGCTTGACCCCTTTGAACTCATCCTGCGCATTTTTCTGAATGTAGTCCCACAACGCCTGGCTGCCCTTTTCTGAACTCTTTACCATGAACGGCAATTCGAACACTTCGGCCTTCGTGAACCGACCCGCCTGGTAGGTGGGTACCGTCCAGATGATGTCGGCTACCCCGTCACGCGCCTGATCGAAAAGCTGGGCCGGCGTCCCCCCCAGTTGCATGGAAGGATAGATCTGGCACTTCAGCTTCCCCCCAGACTCCTTGGCAATCTTGTCGCACCAGGGGACCATTATTTTCTGATGGGGATTGGAACTGGTGGGCAGGAAATGGGCGACCTTCAGGGTGACCACATCCGATGCGGCACCGGCAACGCCGGTGCCGAACACGATGGTGACCAAGGTAAACATGATCCACGTTCTCAGCAGTTTCATCATACGCCTCCTCCTCTTCTTGATGGTTGGGGTGAATGAACCGGGACAGGAAGTTGATCAGCTCTATAGAAACGCGACAATTTTACCATGACAGATGAAAGTGAACAGGCCTTGGCTACGCAAAAAATCAGGCAGTTCCTCCCCCCTTCAGCGCCTTCAGGTTCACATCTCCCCCCTTATCCCTGGAGATCTCCCTGACGACTCCCTCCACAACCTGCGCATCCATGGGGAGATGCTTCATCACCGAACCGACCATGACCATGTTCACGGCCTTGGCGTTGCCTGCCTCCTTGGCGATTGCCAGGGCATCGATACCGTGGGCATCCGCGCAGGCCCGGGCGATTCTTTCCTCCACATCCGCCGGGTAGGTAGCCATGCCGGAGGCGACCGTACTGGGGTTAATGGTGACCCTGTTGTACACGAGCTTGCCGCCCGGCTTCAGATAGTGACTGTACCTGAGTGCCTCCAACGGCTCGAAGGAGAGCAGGATATCGGCGGTCCCGGGCATGACCACCGGAGAATAGACCCGCTCCCCGATCCGGACGAAGGAGATGACACTCCCGCCCCGCTGGGCCATCCCATGGACCTCGTTCTGCTTGACATCCATGCCGCAGGCAAGGGCGCTTTCAGCCAGCACCCTGGAGGCCAGCAGAACACCCTGCCCACCTACGCCGGCAATAACGATATTGAATACATTCATGGTTATCTCCTGTCCTTACGCCACGGACATGGCGTCGAATTTACAGACCTGGCTACAGACGCCGCACCCGTTGCAGATGTTTGGGTCGATCTGCACCTTCTGCTTGTCGCCGGACGGCACCAGCCCCAGCGCCACGCAGGTGACCTTGAGACAGGCACGGCATCCGGTGCATTTCTCCGTATCCACGCTCAAGAGCGGCTTCTTCAGCCGGTACCGGAGTATGCAGGGGTTGCTGTCGATGAGGACATACGGACCGGGGGTTTCCAGCCCCTTCCGGATGGCGGCCTCGGTCTCCTCGAGGTTATAGGCGTTGATCGCGGCAACATGGTCGATCCCCAGCGCCTTCACGATCGCCGTTATGTCGACCTGTTTCGATGGCTCCCCCTCCAGCACCCGACCGGAGCCCGGATTTTCCTGGCCACCGGTCATGGCCGTGGCGCGGTTGTCCATGATGACGACCAGCGCGTTACCGTCGTTGTAGGCCAGGCTCAGGAGCCCGGTCATCCCGGAATGGAAGAAGGTGGAATCGCCGATGACCGCCACCGGCTTTTCCGTTCTCCCGGCAATCTCGTTGACCTTGGCCATGCCGTGGGCCGCGCTGATGCTCGCCCCCATGCAGATGCTGCTGTGCATGGCGCTGATGGGGGGGAGCCCCCCAAGGGTATAGCAGCCGATATCGCCGGAAACGAAGACCTTGAGCTTGGAGAGTATCGTAAAGAGCCCGCGGTGGCCACAGCCGGGGCAGAACGTGGGGGGACGCTGGGGAAGCCCCTCGACGGGGGCGCCGCACTGTGTCACGGCATCGCCGGCCGCTGCCCGGACGATATCCTCGCTCACCTCGCCGCAATAGGAGATCCGGTCCTTGCCGATATCGACCCGGATCCCCATGGCCCGGATCTGCTCCTCGAAGATGCCATCCATCTCCTCGACTATCATGAACCGCTTGACCGTGGCGCTGAACTCCCGGATCTTCCGTTCCGGCAGCGGATGAACCAGGCCGAGCTTCAGTATGGAAGCACCCGGATAGGCCTCTTTCACGTGCTGGTAGGAGATGCCGGAGGTGAGAATCCCCAGGTCCGTATCCGCCATCTCCACCCGGTTGAGCGGGGTCGTCTCGGCAAACTCCTGCAGCTTCAGGAGGCGCTCTTCGACCTGCAGGTGCTTGATCCGGCCGTAATTGGGGAGCATCACGTATTTGGGGACGTCCTTCACCCACTCGCCGACCTTTGGCGCGCGCTTCTCCCCCTGCACGACGACCCCCTTGGCGTGGGAGATCCGGGTGGTGGTCCGGAGCATGAGCGGGGTGTCGAACTGCTCCGAGATCTCGAATCCGGCCCGGACAAAGTCGTAGGCCTCCTGGGAATCGGCCGGGTCCAGCATCGGCACCTTGGCGAACCGGGCGTAATTGCGGCTGTCCTGTTCGTTCTGGGAGGAATGCTGACCGGGATCGTCGGCCACCATCAGGATCAGACCGCCATTGACGCCGGTGTAGGTGAGGGTCATGAGCGCGTCGGCGGCCACGTTGACCCCGACATGCTTCATGGTGGACAGGCTCCTGCCGCCGGCGATGGAGGCGCCGATGGCCGATTCCAGGGCGACCTTCTCGTTGGGTGCCCATTCGCAGTAGACCTCGCCCAGGCGGGCCACCTCTTCCAGTGTTTCGGTGCTGGGCGTGCCGGGGTAGCCGGAGGCGAAGACGCCGCCGGCATCCCCGAAACTCAGGGCAATGGCTTCGTTACCGGAAATTATCTTCTTCATGAATGATATCCCTTCCTCGTCTTATATGGTTACGGTGTGAATCCGAGGCAGGGGTGCCCGCTGCCGCGAACACCCACTATTTGGCCTTTTCCTGGCATTCAGGTTTGGTGGCCGACCTCACACGGCAGCTGCGGCTTGTTCCCCACCGGCCGCGGGAATCGTGGGCGTTCGCTCCACCGGGCACCCCTACCTCGGATGCGGTTTACGTTTAAATCCCTCGCGCATTCGGGTTACAGGTAGTTACAAATAATGCAGCTCCCTCGCCTGCCTGGTGATCTGCTCGCGGAACTCGGGATGGGCGATGTTGATGAGCGCCTGGGTACGCTGCCGGATGCTCTTGCCGTACAGTGCCGCCACGCCGTACTCGGTCACCACATAGCGGACATGGTTACGGCTCGTGACCACCCCGGCCCCCTGCTTGAGCATCGGCACGATCTTGCTCACCTTGGTGCCGTTCCTGAGCGTCGAACTGCTCGGCATGGTGATGATCGGCACCCCCCCCTTGGACCGGGAGGCGCCGTAAATGAAGTCCAGCTGCCCACCCACGGCCGAATAGAGCCGGGGGCCTATGCTGTCGGCGCAGACCTGGCCGGTGAGGTCCACCTCAATGGCTGAGTTGACCGCCACCATCCGGTCGTTCTGCGCGACGACGAACGGGTCGTTCACGTATTCGGAACGATGCATCTCCAGGAGCGGATTGTTGTTGGTCCAGCGGTACAGGCGATCGGTACCGAGGAGGAATCCGCAGACGATCTTTCCGGGGTGCAGGGTCTTGCGGCTGTTGTTGATCACTCCCTTTTCCACCAGCTCGATCACGCCGTCGGAGATCAGCTCGGAGTGGATTCCCAGGTCCTTCTTGGTGTGGAGATGCTTGAGTACTGCATCGGGGATCGAGCCGATCCCGAGCTGCATGGTGGCGCCATCGGGAATCAGTTCGGCAATATGGGCGGCAATCCGTTCCGTCGTCACCTCGTCGGCCTCATCCCCCATGGCCCGCTGGGCAAGCTGGTGGTCGGCCTCCACCACGTGCTGCATGCGCGACACGTGCATAAGGGTATCCCCCATGGTCCGCGGCATCTGCCGGTTCACCTGGGCGATGATCGTCCTGGCGGACTCCACGGATGTTATGGCAAGCCCGGCCTCCGCACCCAGCGAGCAGTATCCCTGCTCATCCGGCAAGGAGACGTGGGTAAGCGCCACATCCAGCGTCAGGTGGCCGTCTCTGAACAGGAGCGGCTGTTCGGAAAGAAATACCGGGGTGAAATCGGCGCGCCCCTCGTTCACGGCCCCGCGTATGGTGTGGCTGATGAAGAAGGCATTGGGCCGGAGGTGCTTCTCCATCCCGGGGACGACATAATCGCCGGGGCAGATGGTCAATGGCTGGAAGACCTCCACGTCCTTCAGCTGCGGAGCGCGCCTGACCAGTGCGGCCAGGAGCTCCAGGGGTGCCGAGGCATTGCCGGTCAGGTAGATGCGGTTGCCCGATTCGACCGCCTTGAGCGCCTCGTCAGAGGTTGTGAGTCGTGACCTGTATATCTCCTGCCAGTTTGACACATCCTGCGCGTTCGTAACGGTCATGATTATTCCCTTTCGCCGTGGGGTCAATTTATCAAGTCCCCCTTTATGAAAGGGGGATTTAGGGGGATTTGCCTCTGGCTGCCTGAAATCCCCCCTGCCCCCTTTCTCAAAGGGGGGGACTTCAGATTCTGATCCTGCCGTCCACGGCATAGACACCGTCCGCGAACGCCATGATCGGGTTCATGTCCATCTCCTGGATCATCGGCAGGTCGATGAGGAGCTGGGAGACTTGTTGGATCAGGCGGATGATCCGTTCCCTGTCGACCCCCTTCTCGCCCCGGACGCCATCCAGCAGGGCCGCGGTCTTCAGGCTGGCCAGCATCTCCCCGGCCTCCACCCGGGTGACCGGCGCGATCTTGAAGGCCACGTCCTTAAGGACCTCGACGTAGATGCCGCCCAGGCCGAACATCACCAGGTGCCCCAGTGCCCTTTCGGCAGCGGCGCCGATGATCAGTTCGCGCCCGCCGGGAAGGAACTGCTGGACAAAGAAGCGAAGCCGGCCGAAATGCCCGAGGCGGCCCTGCATCTCCTCCACCGTGGCGCGGACCGCGGCGGCATCTTTCAGGTTCACCGCCACCCCCCCAATGTCGCTCTTGTGGTCGATCTCCTCGCAGTCCACCTTGACCACCACCGGGTAGCCGATCGTCTCGGCGGCGGCCACCGCCTCGGCGGCGGTATCAACCACCCGCCAGGAGGCCACCGGGATGCCGTACGCCTCGAAGATCGAATAGACATCACTGGCGGAAAGGACGCTGCGGCCCGCCTGCCTTGCCTGGTCGATGATCGCTCTGGCCCGGGCATGGTCCTGACCGGCAAAGGTCTCGGCCTGACCGATGTCCCGCTCCCTGATCCGGCCGTACCCGGTGAGGGCGCCCAGAGCCTTGGCCGCATCGCTCGGGTTGGCGTAGAACGGGACCTGTCCATCCTTCAGTATCCCCATGGTCTTCTGGAACCGCTCCATCCTGACGCTGGTGATGAAGTTGCAGACGAGCGGCTTCTTCCCCAGCCGGTTTGCCGCCACAATCTCGCGGGCAATGGCGTCGGTATCGGTGAACGGGGCGGTGACGAAGGTGATGTAGATGCTGTCGATCCGCTCGTCCGCCATAAGTACGTCCAGGGCACCGCGGAACTGGGGGCCGCCGGCGGTGGCGATCACGTCGACGGGGTTCTCCAGAGCCGCTTCCGGCAGCTGGGTCTCGGCCAACCGGGCGATGGAGGCGTCCGCGAGCCTGGGCACTTCCAGACCGCACGCAACCAGCACGTCGGTGGCGATGACCGCCGGGCCGCCGGTGTTGGTGATGATCCCGACCCGGTTCCCCTTGGGGATCGGCTGGGTGGCGAAGGCCATGGCGGCCCGGGCCATCTCCCCCTCGTCACAGAAGGAGAGGATGCCGGTCTTTTCGAAGATCAGCTCGGTGGCGATATCCACCCCGGCGAGCGACCCGGTGTGGGAGGAGGCCGCCTTGGCCCCCTCTTCGGTCCGGCCGGCCTTCATGGCCAGGATCGGCTTCTTCGCCGCCACCTCCCGGGCCACCTCCAGGAATTCCCTCGGGTTGGCGAACCCTTCGGTGTAGAGGATAATGGCCCTGGTCCCCGGATCGTCTCCGTAGTAACGGACGATCTCGGAGATGGAGACGTCGCAGGCGTTGCCGTTGGAGGCGTAAAGTCGCTGGCCGATCCCCAGATCATCAAGGGCCTGCATGATCAGCCCGCCAACCCCCCCGGAGAGCGCAACCACGGAGATGTAGCCGGGTTCGGGGTAGGTGAAGGTGAAGTTGCAGTAGGCCTTCAGCTCCGGGTCGGAGTTGATGATCCCCTGGCAGTTGGGACCGAAGACCCGGATGCCGTACTTCCTGGCCGTGGCGAGGAACTCCTCCTGGAGCCGGGCACCCTCCTCCCCCATCTCGCTGAAGCCGGCGGAGTTGATGATCACCGCCTTGACCCCCTTCCGGCCGCATTCCTCCATGCTCTGGGGCACCTGGCTGCTGGGGAGGATGATGTGGGCCAGATCGACCTCGCCGGGCACCTCCGCCAGCGTCTTGTATGCCTTGATGCCGCGGATGTCGGGCGCATTCGGGTTGATCGGGTAGATGGCACCTTTGTAGCCGTAGGTCTGCAGGTTCCCGGTGATGACGTTGCCGATGGAGAGCTCCTTGGTGGAGGCCCCGACAATGGCAACCGATCTGGGTCTGAAAAGTGCGTCCAACATCCTATTTCCCCTCCTCAAGCTGTTCGATGAATGCTTCCACATTGGTCCTGGTCTGCTCGTCGGAGACGCAGCGCAGATCGTTCAGGTCACCGGAGATGACCAGGCTGGGGATGCCGGTCTGCTCCTCCAGCCGCTTCGGCAGGCCGTAGCGGCTGTTGGAGTTGCACGGGCAGGTTTTGGCGTCGTGGTAGATGATCCCGTCGATCCGGAACTTCTGCAGCATCTCCCGGAGATACGTCTCCTTGTAGGCGTCGGAGCGGACGATGAAGAGCTCCAGGTAGGCCCTGGCCATGCTGCGGATCGGGTCCTGCGGGTCAAAGGCGGTGAAGATCCAGCTGTTGCAGTAGGTAGATGCCAGCACGTTGGTCTTCAGGCTGGCAAACAGTTCCGAATGCTGCCGCAGGCGGCCCCAGACCGGCATCCCTTCCCAGTAGATACGCAAGGACTCACCGTCGACAGCCCCTACCCCGTCCACTACCCGCTGCTTCAGTTCGGCCAGGAGGACCTTGTAGTAGTCGATCGCCTCCCGGGTCCCCCGCAGCACAACGGCCGGCCCCATATGGATGGTGCCGTCGAAAAAGGTGAGCGGCGCAGGGGACGCGGTGGCGGTCTCCAGGACCTGCTTCCAGAGTTCGGTGCACTCCCGGGAGAGGGAAACGGTCTCCCGGAGCCGGTCCATGTCCAGTCTGGCCCCGGAGATCTCCTCCAGTGTCGGGATCAGGGCCTCTATCTGCCTGGCCACATCATCGATGAGTGGATTGGTGACCTCGTTTACGCTCTTGGGTGAGGTGATGCCGATGCAGGGGACGCTCAGTTCCCTGGCATACCAGGCGAGCCAGTCCTGCACGTCGCGACACTGGTTGGTGTTGAAGACCAGCACGTCGGGCCGGGGGATGGAGTCGATCCCCGGATACGCCTTGGCAAGCGGGGTGACCCCTTTCAGGTAGGCGCCGATGTCGGAGGTCAGGTACGAGCAGATGTCCGGCGAATAGCCGATGGCGTTCGCCGCCGGGATCAGGTCGGTGGAGAGGCGCGTGGCACCCAGCAGGGCCGCATGGTTTTCCGGAAAGTACACGTCAAACCCCATGGCCCTGAGCAGTTCGGCCGGGCCGACGCTGGTGCACCAGGCGATCTTCCTTTTGCCGCTGGTTGCCGCCTCGTTCAGGCCGTAGAAGTAATCGGCCATGATCCTGTTCATCAGGTCGGTGGCCTGGATTTTCTTGCGCACCGTCTTCCCCTCTTCAGCCATCACTGTCTCCTATGAAAGAAATCTACTCCTCTTGGTATGCCAAGCAGGAGCCCACGCTAATCGTTGTACTTCTTCAACAGAGCCTTGGCGTCATTTAGCAGCGCCTGGCCATTGCCGCCCTTGGCAGAGACCTCCTTCATCCACTCATCATCGACGGTTGAGGTCGCCTTTACCCACCGCTGATATTCAGCGTCGGTAAGATAGATGATGGTATTGTTACGATCCTGCGCTATCTTGCGCGCCGGAGGCTGGTAACTGTCCCATAACTTGCCTGCCCACTTGGACGTTTCGCGACCACTGTTATGATCGATGACCTTCTTTAACTCGGGAGGCAGGCTGTTGTACTTGGCCTGATTCATCGCAAACACCAAAAAGGTATTGGAAATCGTTGCGTGTCCCGGTCCTGTCTCAGTGTGGCTCTTGCAGATTTCCTGCATTTTGAGACCGGTCATCGCCTCCCAGGGCACACTGGCGCCATCAACGACATTTTTGGCAACCGACTCCGGCACTGCCGGAGCAGGCATCTGCACCGGAACTGCACCGAGTGCGGTCAGTGCCTTTGACGCCAGCCGACCGGGGGCACGGACCTTCAATCCTTTGAGTTCCTCCAGATTCTTGACCGTTTTCTTGCCAAAATGGAGTGGAGCGCCGTCGTGCATATGGGTAAAGATCAGCTTGGTGCCTTTGAATTCGTCCAGGGAGTTTTTCTGAACATAGTCCCATAGTGCCTGACTCCCTGTTTCCGCCTTTCTCACCATAAACGGCAGTTCAAATACCTCGGTCTTGGTGAAACGTCCCGCCTGATATGACGGTGCGGTCCAGACGATGTCGGCCACCCCGTCACGCGCCTGATCGAAAAGCTGGGCCGGGGTCCCTCCCAGCTGCATGGAAGGATAAATCTGGCACTTGAGTTTGCCGCCCGATTCCTTGGCGATCTTCTCGCACCACGGCGTTACCAGCCGTTGATGGGTGTTGGAACTGCCCGGCATGAAGTGAGCGATCTTGAGCGTCACCACCTCTTGTGCTGCAGATGCAGCACCGGCCCCAAATGCAATAATTGTTGCTGCTAACATCATCCGTGCTTTGAACCGTTTCATGATACGTACCCCCTGTTTGTGTTTTATGTTGGAATCACTATTCCCGGTTATCAACCTTCATGGTGCCGTTTGCTTTGGGATGACTATGCATCTTGAAAACCTTTCCCAGCATCTGCGGCTCCTGGGCGCTGCTGCTTGCCAGGCACTCCTTGTGATCTGTCATCCAAAGCGTAGAGTGCCGCGCCTATGGCGCCGGCCAGCTGGGGATATGCGGGGACCGTCACCGGCCGACCGATCATCTCCCCGACCATCTCGACGATGTAGGGGTTGTGCGCCACTACTCCGCCGGTCATGATGACCCGCTCGGTGAGGGAATCCATCTCCAGGACCCTCTTGATGACCGAATAGAAGAGCCCCTTGACGATGTCGCTCACCTTCTTCCCGTTGCGGATGCTCTCCAGGACTTCCGTGGCGGAGAATACGGTACAGTAGCTGCCGAGTTTGATCATCTCCGTCGACTGCCGGGCCAGCTCGTTCATCTCCTCCAGGGAGATATCGAGTCGGCTGGCCATCTCCTCCAGAAAGGCGCCGGTGCCGGCCGCACACTTGCGGTTCATCTTGAAGCTGCTCCGCCGGCCGCCGCTGTCCAGTTTGACGATCTTGTTGTCCTGGCCGCCGATGTCGATGATGGAGATCGCTTCCGGAAAGTAGTGGTGGCACCCCTTGGCAATGCAGCCGATTTCCGTCCTGCTCGCTTCGGTGACAAAAGAGACATTGGCCCGGCCGTAGCCGGTGGAGACCGCCCGGACGATGTCGGCGCGGGTGGCACCGGCCATTGCCAGCGAGTCGTCCAGACAGGCGGAGGCAGTCGCGGAAAAGTCGACCCCCGACTTCCTGACGGCGTGACCAGCCAGCCTTCCGTCCCCATCCAGGATGGCGACCTTGGTTCTCGATGCCCCCATGTCGAGGCCGACAAACAGCTGCTTGGACATTGTCTCAGTACCTTCCTGCGATTGGTCGTCCCCTCTCCCTGTGGGAGAGGGCTAGGGTGAGGGGGAAGAGTGCCACTTCCTGCCCCGGTATTCCCTCACCCGGCCTTCGGCCACCCTCTCCCACTGGGAGAGGGGAAAACAGCCGTCAGGAACGGGGCGGCTCCCAGGGATACAGCCCATGCACCCGCGCATGGAGGCGGCTGAGGCCGAGCAGGGCATCGATGTTTGGCGTAGTTTCGCCGACCTTCTGGCCGATCTCGCGCACAACGCTGACCAGGGCGTCGAGTTCCACGGCCCGACCGGCCTCCACGTCCTGCAGCATCGAGGTCTTGAACGCGCCCAATTCGCGCGTTACCGCGTTTCTCGACTCGCCGCTCTGGGTGATGGGGCAGCCGATCCGCGCGCCGATCCGCGCCGCCTCGGCCATGACATTCAGGCAGAACCGGTTGACCAGCGGATCGTCCAGTATCCGGTCGCAGGTGGCGCCGGTGAGCGCGGAAACGGGGTTCATGGTCATGTTCCCCCAGAGCTTGAACCAGATGTCGGCCTGGATGCTCTTGGAAACTTCGACCACCAGTTCCGCGGCGCCGAGGATCTCCGCCAGCTTGCGCAGGCGTGGGGAATCGCTACCGTCGGGCTCTCCGATGATCAGCCGTTTGCCGAAGCCGTGGCGCACGAAGCCGGGCTCGTTCAGGGAAAAGCTGCCGTGGACCACGCAGCCGACCACATTGCGGGCCGGAATCGCTGCCCCAATCGAGCCGTCAGGATCGACCGAGGCGAGGCGCGTCCCTGCATGCTCGCCGCCGAAACCCTCGAAGAACCACCAGGAAATGCCGTTCATGGCCGTTATGACTATGGTATCCGGTCCGATCAGCGGGGCGATCCGCTGTGCCACATACTTCAGGGCGGGCGCCTTCACCGCGATGATGACGACATCCTGCACGCCCAATTCCGCAGGGTCGTCGGTGGCATGCACCTTTTCCGTGAGAAAGACGCCGTCACTTTCCAGCCTCAGCCCGTGCTCGCGTAGCGCCTTCAGCGTGGCCCCCTGGGCCACGGCATTCAGCTCGAACCCCGCATGCGCGAGTCGCGCCCCGATGAATCCGCCGACCGAGCCGACTCCGTAGATGCAGATTTTCATGATCTTTTTCCCCTTTCATGATGGAGATGCCGGAACAGCTTGACGTTTACCGTATAGTGGCCGCCTCGGCAACAAAGCAGTGCTCACAAGTGCGTCCACAGTTTATCAAACATTGGTTTGTCTTCCACCTCATTAAGCAGCTACCGTGCCGAGCATGACAAGCCAGACGACTGAGCCAAACCAAAACAACGCCATGGAAGTATGCCAAGCGCGACTCTCGCCATCCATTTTAATGCAAAATAACACTGTTACATCAAGCTAGGCCATGTAGGCATTTCAATCTGGGACACAGAGGGGAGCTGCATTTTTTCTGGTATATTTTTTTGGAGAACATACATTGGAGGGAATATTGAGCCAATCAGGCCAAGAGCCAGCCGTACCGAGCACGTTTATATTTCAATTTTGAAATACGGGCTTCAAATTTGAAATATTGCCGGCAACAACGCGTCAGGGCGCGTTGGCAGCTACGTTACAGAATCTGAACGGGGGGTGATTTCAGGCGGGTCCGGACGGGAGAATCTGTCGCCGCCTGACTGGAAGCGGGTTGCGGGCGGTCGCGGTGAACACAACTGGTATTTCAATTTTGAAACACCCCACGTCCCATCTACGATCAAGGTTCCTTTTTATAGCTCAGCTTCCGCCATAAGGTAGGTTTGCTGATGCCGTACTCCCGGCACAACCGCTCCTTGTCGCCGTCATAGAGTTGAAGCAGCTTGGTGAATATCTCCTTTTCCATCATCTTCAGATCCCTGGATATGCTAATGGTCAGTTCGCTCTCCTTCTTGCGCGCTGCCTCCCGGTAACTGGACCGGAACAGGTCGCTCACGGCAGTGCTGGTAATCTCGCCATCCCCGGAGTAGGTGGCGAGCTTGACGATGAAGTTCCTCAATTCCCGTATATTGCCGGGCCAGTCGTAATCCAGGAGTGGCGCAAAGGCTTTCCTGTCTTTCCAGTACAGCTTCCGGTTGATTTTTCCCGCCTCCCGGTGGAGAAAGTTCTCCGCAATGGACAGCACGTCGTCCCGCCTCGCGCGCAGCGGCGGCAGATACAGCTCCAGTTCGCTCAGCCGGTAGTACAGATCCCTGCGGAACTGACCGCAATCGGCCAGTTCCATGAGATTCTTGTTGGTCGCGCAGATGATCCTGGCGTTGAGATCGATGATCTTCTCGCTGCCCACCCTCCTCACCTTCCGCTCCTGCAGGACCCTCAAGAGCTTCGCCTGCATGTTGATCGGGGTCTCGCTGATCTCATCCAGAAAGATGGTGCCGTTTTGCGCGCATTCGAAAAGCCCTTTCTTCCCCCCCTTGCTGGCGCCGGTGAAGGCCCCGCTGTCATAACCGAACAGTTCGCTCTCGAACAGGCTGTCGCTTATGGCACCGCAGTTCACCGAAACGAACGGCCCGTATACCCGCTCGCTCTCGTTATGGATGCTCTGGGCGAACATCTCCTTGCCGGTTCCGGTTTCACCTTCGATGAGGACATTGCCGTTCGACTTGGCAAAGAGCCTGGCCATCTTTACCGCCTGCTCGAGATCGCTCCCCTGGCCCAGGATGTCGCGAAAGCTGTAATTCGCCACCCAGCCATTCTCCAGTATCTCCTTGCGGCGTTTTATCAGCTGCTGGCTGCCGAGCCTGTTCGTTTCGACGATCCTCATCGCCTCGTCGACGGCGAAGTTCACCGATTCCTCGTTCGATTCCAGCAAAACGCTGTCAATCCCGTGTTTGGTCGCGATGGCACAGACCAGGGCGTCGCCGATGATCAGATCATAGCCGCCACCCTGTGCCAGCTCCTCGGACTGGATCCTCTCGTCGATCCAGTTCTGGCAGGAGACAAAAGAGTCGCCGCTGGTAATGAAATCGATGCTCAATCCCCGGATCTCGCTGATGTATTTGGGGTCGCAGATGATATTGGCAGTACTGATGATCACCTTCTTCCTGCCTTTGCCCCCCTCTATCCTGCCGACGGCATCGAGGATATCCGACAACGTCACCGGTATTTCTATCACCGGCACGTTTGTGTAATGCTTTGCCAGCATGGCCATCCCGCCCCGGGAAATGATGACCTGCGCCTTCCTGTCGATTCCTTTGACGATTTCTTCGGACTGCAGGGGTGGCACTTCGATGACCTCGAAGGTCACCTGCCTCTCCTTGAGGATCTTGTGGGCAATCTGCGTCATCTTCGCATACGGCGACAGGAATATAACTTCAGACACGATCCATATCCTCCATGACAGACGACTCTCGCTGCATCAGAACAGCTCGAGCTGTCCGGTCTCCTTCCCGACCTTCCCCTGCCCCTTGCCGGTCCGCGCCCCAGCCATGGTAACGAGCCGGCCCGGAATCTCCCCGACGAAACGGGAGAGCTGGCGCGGCCCGGCACCCGCCCACGGCCGGCTGGCCGAACTTGTCACTACCAGCCGCTCCCTTGCACGGGTGAGGCCGACATAGAAAAGGCGCCGCTCCTCCTCGATATCCGACTCCCCCATGAGGGTGCAGGGAATGAGCCCCTCCTCAGCCCCGGCCAGGAAGACCACCGGAAATTCCAGCCCCTTGGCGGCATGGATGGTCATGAGGGCCACCGCCTCGGCGCGTTCGTCATAGATTGTGGCCAGGGAGAGCTGGCGCAGGTGGTTGCCGAAGGAGGACAGGTCGCTGCCGAAGCTGGCAGAGAGCGTAAGGAGCCGCTCCGCAGCGCCTTCGCTCCCGTCGATGCCGAGGAATCCCAGCCCCCCGGCCAGGGCAGAAGCAATCCCGGCTGCAGCCACCTCCTCGCGGAAACGCTGAAGCGCATGGCGCAACCCGCCGAGGGCGGTCAGGGCCGCCGGCGGGATCTCCACCCTGGTCAACAGGGCGAAGAAGTCGCCGCTCAGGGGGAGCGACGCCTCCAGATGGTCCACGGTGGCCGGACCGATGCCGGTAAGCGCAGAGGCCAGGAGCAGCCAGTCAACAATTTCCTCCGTACCCGCTGCTGCCTGGATGAACCGGTAGGCCGGCCTGAGCTCTTTCCCCATGAAGAACGGCACGGCGCCCACCTGCTGGAACGGGATGCCGCGTCGCTCCAGGGCCTGGCCGATCTCCTCGGCCTGTCTGCCGAGCCGGCAGAGGATGGCGAAGTCGCCGAAGCTCCGCCCCCTCCCCTCCTGGTCGCCGCCGCGGCCGGAGTTGAGGGAGAAGCTCTCCACCCCGCCCATCAGCTCCTCGATCCGGCGGACCATGAACTCGGCCTCGGCCGCCGGGGTCGGCGCGGTGTGGAGCTCGATGGCCCCGCTCCCTGCCACGGCGGCCGTGAGCGGCAGGTTGCTGCGCAGCCGGTTGTGGCTGATGACACCGGTGGCGGCCTCGACGATGACCGGGCCGGAGCGGTAGTTGCGGACGAGGGAGAGTTCTCTGGTCGCGGGGAGGGAGGCGAGGCGGAAGAAGAAATTCAGGTCGCTGCCGCGGAAGCCGTAGATCGCCTGGTCGGGATCGCCGATGGCGAAGAGCCGGGCCGATCCGGCCAAAAGCTCTACCAGCGTGTATTGGCTGGCGTTCAGATCCTGGAACTCGTCCACAAAGAGATGACCAACCTGTGAGGCTACCCGTCCCAGCAGGTCGGCATCCGCGGTGAGACGCCTGACAAAGGTGGGAATGATCCCGTCCAGGTCGATCGCCTTCAGCCGGGCCAATTCGCCGAAGTAGCGCTGGATCGGCTCCGGTGTTGCCGGCAGCGCCCCATCGATGCCGTGGCGCTCCACGAACTCCGCGATCTCTCCGGTGATTGCCTCCCGCCGGGTGGCGTTCAGCTCGGGGAAGAGCCGCTTGAGGAGCCGCTCGCGGCTCTCCGGCCCGACCACGGTCAGTTCCGGGGCCCCCTTCTTCAGCCAATCCAGGCAGAAACGATGAAAGGTGCCGACGAAGAGCCGTTCTCCTGCCGCTCCGACTGCGGCCACCAGCCTGGCGCGCAGTTCAGTGGCAGCCCTGGTGGTGAAGGTGATGGCGCAGACTTGGGCAGGGTCGGCGCCCTGCTCCAGAAGGGATGCCAGGCGGGCCACCAGGGTATAGGTCTTGCCGGTGCCGGGTCCGGCGGCGACGAGGATCTTTTCCCCATCGCACTTGATCGCCTCCTCCTGTTCAGGGTTGGGCCCCCTGGCTGCAGGCTCGGCCAGGCCGACATCCCCCCCGCGGGTTGCCACCGGCGGCAGCGATCCGGAATCTCCCTTTTTCTTCCGTCCCCGGCGGGGTGCGGTGTCGCCGAACAGGTTTCCCTGGCCGGCCAGCCGCTCCAGTTCCCCCTCCTCGAAGACCCGGATCACCCCGAATTCACCGTCGTACCCGGGGTGGCGGATCACCTTTACGTCCCGGACCCGCCTGACCGCTTCCCCCAGGAGCGGCGCATGGCGGGCGATCTCGTCGAGCGGCGCCCGCAGCAGCAGGCCGAACTCGGAACCGAACCGCTCGATGATCCGGGCGTACTGGCGCATCACCTCCTTGGCGGCCGGACCGACGCCGAGCAACTCTCCGAGCATTTCCGGGAGCGGGATCAGGCTGTGGAAGCCAGGCGCGGCCGGCCCATGGAGCGGCTCTTCCCGGTCGGCAAGCTCCATGACCCGGTGATGCACCCCGACCGTGACCGGCCGGCCGCAGACCGGGCAGCGCAGCCCCAGTCTCCGGGTTTCATGCGGGTCGAGGCAGACCTTGCAGTCCCGGTGGCCGTCGAAGTGATACTTCCCCTCTTCCGGGAAGAACTCGACGGTGCCGACGAACGTCTCGCGCCGGTTCCCCCTGATGGCGTCGCGCAGGGAATGGAAGTCGAGACCGGTATCGAAGAGGTTCGCCTCGCGGCCGAGCTTCTGGGGGGAGTGGCAGTCGGAGTTGGAGATGAGGCTGAAGCGGTCCAGGGCCGAGATCAGCCGGTTCATCTCCGGGTCCGAGGAGAGCCCGGTCTCCAGGGCAAAGACGTGGGGGGTCAGGTCGCCGTAGCACTCCTCGATGGCGTCGAACCCCGACTTGGAGCCGAACAGGGAGAACCAGGGGGTCCAGATGTGGGCCGGTACCAGGAACCCATCCGGCGCCTGCTCCAGGAGGATCTCCAAAAGGTCGCGGCTGTCGAGCCCGAGGATCGGCCGGCCGTCCGACTCGATGTTGCCGATGGCGGCGAGCTTGGCGTTGATCCGCTCGGCCGAGGCGAAGTCCGGGACGTAGAGGAGGTTGTGGACCTTTCGCACCTGACCGCCGCGCTTGTAGATGCTGCTCACCTCGGCGGTGAGGAGGAAGCGGATCGGGGTATCCGGCAGTGCCACTCCCGGCAGTGGGGAGGTCAGCCGCGATTCGTCCCGCAGGCGAAACAGGCCGGGCTCGGCCGGCACCAACTCCTCCTTCAGGCATTTCTGCCAGCCGGGATGGGTGAAGTCGCCGGTGCCGACGACCTGAATTCCCTTGATCCGCGCCCAGGCGGCCAGTCCGGCCAGGGTGCTCTCCCTGCTGGTGGCCCGGGAGTAAGGGGAGTGGATGTGAAGGTCGGCAATGTAGTTCACGGTTAACGTCCCCCCGGCAGTGCAGTTCGCTCCAGGAGAGATCATTAGTGCAATTCTTTTGGCGAATCAAGGGGAATTAAACAATGTCGCAGATCCGTGGAATCAGGCGCACGAGGCCAACCCGGATATTCTGTCTTGACAGCGGTCAGCTGCTTAACGTACCTATGACACCGTTCTAAACTTGAACCGTTGCCGGACAGACAGCGATACCGTTACGGATTTACTGCCCCAGCAACAACTCTTTTAGTGAAAGGTACCCATGAACGGACAGGGATATAGCACAACCCCGGCACCATCAAGAACGCCCATCTCTGCGGCAAGCTTCTATCTGCTGATGTTCATATTTTTCGTTTCCGGCACCTGTGGACTCATTTACGAGGTCGTTTTCGCCAGGCTCCTGGTACTTGTTTTCGGAAGCACCACCTACGCGGTATCAACCGTGCTGGGCGTCTTCATGTTCGGGCTGGCATTTGGCAGTTACTTTTGCGGAAGGTATGTCCAGAAGCTGAAAGAAGGCCTGAAGGCATATGCGCTGGTTGAAATCGCCATCGGCATATACGCGCTGCTCTTCATCCCCCTCCTGGGCCATGCCCAGAAACTGCACGCCGTCATCTTCCAGGGCTTTTACGATCAGCCGTTCCTATTAAACAGCGCCAGAATTCTATTGTGTCTCGGTCTGCTGATCCTTCCCACGCTGCTCATGGGTGCCACCGTACCGCTCATCTCCGCCCTGGCCGTGCGTTCCTCCGGAAAGGCGGGATTCGACATCGGCTTCATCTACGCATCCAACACCATCGGGGCCTCTCTGGGCTGTTTTGGCGGGGCCTTCTTTCTGATTCCGGCCTATGGCTTGTCCGTGGCGATCCAGATTGCGGCCGGACTGAACCTCCTTATCGGCGTGGCCTGTTTTCTGGCAAACCGCAAGGGACAGTTCAGGACCAGCGGAGTCCTGGAAGAGACGTCTCCTGAAAGCAGTGCCCGTGAAGAGGTTGCGCCGACCAGCGGACCCGTGGGCGAGAGGTTCGTCAAGGTAGCGCTCATCTGTTTTTTCCTGTCCGGGCTCCTTTCGCTGGTCTACGAGGTGGCGTGGACAAGGGCGCTGGTGCTCATCTTCGGCTCGTCGGTCTATGCGTTCTCGACCATGCTGACCACCTTTCTCCTGGGACTGGCCGCGGGGAGCCTTGCCGCCGGAATGGTTGTGGACCGGATACGCAACAGGGTAGCGACCCTCATCGTCCTGCTGTTTGCCATCGGACTCTCGGTGTTTGCGGCAATCCCGATCCTGGGACGGCTGCCGGACATGTTTCTCCGTTACTTCAAGGAAGATGTGAGCTGGGAGAGGCTCATTCTCTCCGAGTTTTTCATCTGCTTTCTGATCATGTTCATTCCGACCTTTTGCAGCGGGGCGCTGTTCCCCCTGGTCTCCAGGATATTTTTGGACTCGCGCGCCGCCAATGTCGGCCGGGCGGTCGCGAACGTCTATTTTGTCAACACCATCGGCGGGATCATCGGTTCGATCTCCGCGGGATTCATCCTCATCCCCTTCCTCGGCGTCGAGAAAACCCTCCTTTTCGGCTCTCTGGCAAGCATATTGGTCGGCTTTTTCGCTTATTTTGCCCATTACGGATACAGCATCAAGACAGGGACCATAGCGGCTGCATCGTTTTGCCTGATTGCCTGGACCGGCCTGTTTGGCCTGCCGAGATGGAATCCACTGGTCATGAACTCCGGGGTCTACATCTACGGCGCCCAACTGGCGAAAAAGGTGCCTGATACCCTCTCCTATATGTCCCGGTTCAATCTGCTCTATTCCCGCGAGGACCATTCGGCCACGGTGGCGGTACTTGAGAGAGGGGAGCGTTTCCTAAGGATCAACGGCAAGACCGACGGCGGCACCGGGGACAACCACACGCAGATTCTGCTCGCCGCCCTGCCGTCCATCTATGCCGGAAACCCCGAAACTGCGCTGGTCATCGGCCTTGGTACCGGCATTACCGCGGGGAGCATTCTGGACTTTTCTTCGTTCAAATCCCTGGACTGCATTGAGATATCCCCGGCGGTCACCGAGGCGTCACACTACTTCGACGCCTACAACGGCAGACCGCTGGAGTCGGCAAAGACGCGACTCCACAGTTTTGACGGTCGGACCTGGATCATGTCCATGCCGAAGAACTATGACGTGATCGTATCCGAGCCGTCCCATCCCTGGCAGACCGGCAACGCCAATCTGTTTACCATCGAATTTTTCCGGATGGCCAGGAAAAGGCTCTCTACGCAAGGCTATTTCTGCCAGTGGCTCCCGTACTATCACATGGACAAGCAGCATTTCCGGATCATCCTGCATTCCTATAAAAAGGTTTTCCCCCATGTCAACGTCTGGGTCGCGGGCACGGATGCCCTCCTGATCGGCTCCAACGAGAAGCCGACCCTTGACAACGGACAGTTGTCGAAGCTGTTCGCGGACCCGGGCATCACCAGCAAACTGGGACAGGCCGGCATCTACTCGATCAGCGATCTACTCAGCTTTTTCTGGCTGGATACTGCAGGGGTGGAGCGGTTCATTGCGGGAGTGGATGAGGTAAATTCGGACAATAACCCGGTGATAGAATTCTCTGCGCCCAAGTACTTGAACGTACGGCAGACACCGGAAACGTTTTTTTCCCTGCTGGAACATTCCTATGCGGCAAAGATCGCCCTCTCATCGGGGACCGATATGAATGTGGAAGTATCGCGGATAAAGAACAGGGTAAAATTCCTCCAGAAATGGGGAATCCCCGAGAGCGTCATCGGGGATATGCTGAAACGGTACAACCTCTAGTACGTAAGGCGTACCGCCATCAGGAACCGTGACTGCCGGCAACGCCTCAGCGTTTGCCGGTCAGTGGCAGCTCTATGCCAAGCCGCTGCATCACCTGCTTCATATCCTCCCACACCTCCCGCTTCATGGCCGGGTTGCGCAGGAGGAACGCCGGATGGAAGGTCGGCATGAGCGGAATGCCGTGGTAGTCGTGGAAATGTCCCCTGAGCTGCGAGATCGGCTCCTTGGTGGCGAGGAGCGTCTGGGCAGCGAAGGTGCCGAGCGCCACGATCGCTGCCGGCGCAATGGCCTGTACCTGCCGGAGCAGAAACGGCTGGCACTGCTCGATCTCGGCCGGTTGGGGGTTGCGGTTCCCCGGCGGCCGGCACTTGAGGACATTGCAGATGTAGACCTCCTCCCGTTGGAACCCCATGGCCTCAATGATCTTGGTCAGGAGCTGCCCGGCCTCGCCGACGAACGGCTCTCCCTGCAGGTCCTCGTCATGTCCCGGGGCCTCGCCGACAAAGACGACCCGCGCGCGCGGGTTGCCGACCCCAAAGACCAGATTGGTCCGCCCATCCCCCAACTGGCAGCGATGGCACTCCCCCAGTTCGCGCCGTATCTCCTCCAGGCCGCCGTGCTCCGGCTCAACCGGCACCGGTGCCTCTGCATCATAGACCGGCTCCGGCTCGGCCGCCACCGGCACCACGTCAGCTCCCGGCACATCCACCATGGACGGGGCCATATCCAGGGGGATCAGCTCCATCCCGCTCTCCTCAAGCTCCGCCACATACCCCCGCAGTGCCCGCAACTCCGCCAGCAGTTCCTCTCGCTCCGACACGGCAAACTCCTTTACATTACTGCAACTTTTCCCTATGATGCAGAATCATGATGTATCTGGCTGTCCTGTTCGTACTCATCGCCCTGCCCCAAGACGCCTTCGCCTGGGGAGCCGGCATCCATCTTCATCTGGGGACGGTTGCCCTCGCCAACCTGGATCTGCTCCGGCCGGCCGTCGCCGCCATCATCAGCGCCCACCCCAACGACTTCCTCTACGGCTGCATCGCCGCCGACATCACGATCGGGAAGAAATTCACCCACTACCTGCTCCATTGTCACCGCTGGAACATGGGGCTGAAGATCCTGGAAGAGGCCGGCCCGGAACCACAGCAGGCCTGCGCCTACGGGTACCTCACCCACCTGGCGGCCGACACCGTGGCCCACAACTACTATGTGCCGATGAAAACCATGGAGAGCTTCTCCTCCCTGACCCTCAAGCACGCCTACTGGGAAATGCGTTTTGAAGGAATGGTGGGCCAGGAGATCTGGGAAACGGGAATAATGGTGGCCGGCGAGCATTTCGAGGCCAACGACAGGATGCTGCGGCGGGTCCTCTCGGACACCCTCTTCTCTTTCGGGACCAACAAGCGGATCTTCAACTCCATCCTACTGGTGAGCCGCCTGGAGAAGTGGCAACAGGTGCTCCAGACCATCAACGACACCTCCCGTTTCCCCTTGGAGGATGCGGAGAAGGACGAATTTCTGACCCTGGCCCAGGAAGCGGTATTCGACATCCTGGCACACGGCGAAGAGGCCCGCTTCTTCCGCGCCGACCCGACCGGCGAACGGGCACTGGCAACGGCAGAAGCGGTGCGGAAGAACCTGCGGCTCCTGTACCGGAGCGGCAAGATCACCAAGGAGCAGGCCCTTGAGCAGTTGGGCGAGATGCAGGGAAAGATGCGGTCGGCGATCTGCGAACCGAAGCTGCTCCTGCAGGTGCTGTCGACGTAAGGCGTGCTGCGTTCAGCGAGCTGCGTGCTGCGAGTCCCCAGTCCCCAGTCCCCAGTCCCTGATTTTTTTCACCCTGTCCAGAATGATTCCAGCCACCTCATCCTTTGGCAGGCAGGGGAACCCCTCGTCCCTCCCGTCCCGGTACAACAGACGGACGATGTTGGTGTCCACCGAAAAACCGGCTCCCGGCGCGCACACATCGTTGGCCACGATCAGGTCAAGGTTCTTGCCCTCCAGCTTCAGCCGGGCATGAGCCACCAGGTCGGCGGTTTCGGCGGCAAAGCCGACCAGGCACTGGCCCGGCGTCTTCCGCGCCCCCAGTTCGGCCAGGATGTCCGGGTTCTTCACCAGGTCGATGGTCAGCTGGTCGCTCTTTTTCTTCACCTTGTTGCTGGCCCGTGTCGCCGGCCGGTAGTCGGCCACGGCCGCTGCCTTGATGATGACGTCGGCATTGGCGGCGAGCTTCAGGACCTCTTCCCGCATCTCCAGGGCGCTGGTCACACTGACGGTTGTCACCCCCCACGGCGCCTCCAGACAGGTGGGACCGGCCACCAGGGTGACCTCGGCACCCCGTAGCCGGGCGGCACGGGCGACGGCAAATCCCATCTTCCCCGAGGAGTGGTTGCTCACATAACGGACCGGGTCGATCTCTTCCATGGTCGGACCGGCCGTCACCAGGACCCTCAGTCCGGTCAGATCGCGACGGGTCAGTGCCGCCACGGCCTCCTCCACGATGATCCGCGGCTCCTGCATCTTCCCCTCGCCCTCCCAGCCGCAGGCCAGTTCCCCCCGGACCGGGGCGACGAAACGGTAGCCGTGCTGCCGTAAGCGCTCCTCGTTGGCGCGATAGAGGGGGTTCTGGTACATGTTGACATTCATGGCCGGCACGATCAGAACCGGCGCCTTGGTGGCCATGACCGTGGTGGTGAGCATGTCGTCGGCGATCCCGTTCGCGATCTTGCCGATGACATTGGCCGTGCAGGGGGCGATGATGAACAGATCGGACCGGTCGGCCAGGGAGATATGTCCGATCTCCTGCTCGGCAATCAGGTTGAAGAGCTCGGTGTGAACCGGGTTACCCGAAAGGGTCTGGAAGGTGAGCGGGGTCACGAACTCCTGGGCCGAGCGGGTCATGATGACATGCACCACGGCACCCGCCTTCTTCAGGAGGCGGACCAGTTCGGCAGACTTGTAGGCGGCGATGCCGCCGGTCACCCCGAGAACGATCTCTTTGTCTTTGAGCATGGTTTTCGTTCCTGGCTGGGTAGTTGGAATCAGTGAGGCATGGAGACCCGTTTCCGCTCCAACTCCAGCGATTTGGCTTTTTCCCGGCATGTGCGGCCGGTGGCTGACCTCGCGCACCTGATACGACTGGCTGCCCATCGGCCGCGGGAATCGCTTGCGTTCCGCTCCACCGGGCCTCCATGCCTCATGGACCCACGTGATTAACCATCACACTTCACTGCTTCCCCAGATACGGATTATGGGCCTTTTCGTGGGCGATGGTGGTCATGGGGCCGTGCCCCGGATAGACCTTGGTGGTCTCGGGCAGAGTAAAGAGCTTTCCCTTGACCGACGCGGCCAGGTCGTCGTACGAGCCCCCCGCGAAATCGGTTCTGCCGATGGACTCGGCAAAGAGGGTGTCGCCGGAGAGAAGTATCCCCTCTTCTGCCAGATAGAGGCAGCAGCCGCCCGGAGTGTGGCCCGGGGTATGGATCACCCGGATCTCGTGACTGCCGAAACGGATATTCTGCCCCTCGGCCAGGTGGGTGCCGGGAGCAGGTGAATTCTCCGCCGCGAGACCATACGCGGCAGCCGATTTTGCGGACTGTGTCAGGTACGGTTCATCGGCGGCGTGGATCATCAGGGTGGCACCGGTCTCGGCCAGAAGCCGGCGGTTCCCTCCCATATGGTCGAAGTGACCATGGGTGTTGATGACGTAACGGATAGTCAGTCCCTTGGCCCTGATAACGGCCAGTATCCGCTCAGTATCGGCGCCTGGATCGACGACGACCCCCTCTTTTGTCTCCTGATCGGCCAGGATGAAACAGTTGACCCCTAACTGGCCGACAACAATGGTCTCGAATATCATGGGACTCCTCGCATTATTGAAGTGACACCCTCCGCTGCCGAGCAGCAGGAGGGGGAAAAAGAGCAGTAGCAGGCGGTTGCGTGCAGAAGCCATCTAGCGGGAAAACAGGTCGAGGTTTTCCCCCTGCAGCGCCGCAAAGGGGGAGTTCTTGAACCCTTCCGGTCGCGGCCGTTCGGGCCGGGGAGGGCTGGGCTCGACTGGCGGCTGCGCGGCTTGCGGCGCCGGCTCGACAACCGGCGGCAAATACTCCTCGTCCTCCATGCCGTTTTCCATGTAGAAATACCGGTCGTACAGCCGATGATAGGCGGTCCAGCGGGCCTGCGGGTCGATTTCCTTCTGGATATGGGTCCTGATGCCGTTGATCTTGGAATCCAGGTCGTCCAGGTAGTTGAGGACCGTGGCCTCCAGGGTCTTGGGCCGCTTGGGAGAACCGTACTCGTACTGACCGTGGTGTGAGAGGAGCAGGTGCTTTATGAGCATGGCCAGGTCGCGGGGAAAGTCCGCAAGGGCGGCAATCCTCTCATGGACCATCTCCACGCCGATGGTGATATGGCCGATCAGCTTCCCCTCGTCCGTGTAGTCAAAGGCCCGGACATAGCTCATCTCCCGGACCTTGCCCACGTCGTGCAACAGGGCGCCGGCAACCAGGAGGTCACGGTTGAGGCCGGCGTACAGGGGGGTTATCGCGTCCACCAGCTTGGCCACCGCCAGGGAGTGCTCCATGAGCCCCCCAAGATAGACATGGTGCATCCCCTTGGCTGCCGGAGCCATCTTGTACAGGGCCATGAATTCGGGATCGGCAAAAAAGGCGTTGAGCAGCCCCTTGAGATGGGGGTTGGTCATGGTCTCCAGGAGCGCCAGCAGCTCGGCTGCCATCTCCTCGATGTCCCGCGGCGTCTCGGGGAGGAAGTCGGCAAGGGCCACCTGCTCGTCGGGCACGCGCCTCAGTTCCGAGATGACCAGCTGCATTTTCCCCAGGTAGACGGATGCCTTGGCCCGCACTGCCAGGAAATCGTTCTTCTCGAAGAGCGAGCCGATCTGGTCCACATTGTCCCAGACCTTGGCGTCGACCTCGCCGCTCTTGTCCATGAGCCGCAGGGTCAGGTACGGCTTGCCGTTCTTGGCCATGGCCGTGATCTTTTCCTTGACGAGGAACACCTCGTCAACCTGGTCACGATCCTTGATGCTGCTCACGAAAATCTTGCGCATTGACTGTCCTTTGTCGCCGTCATGGGACGGATGCCCGTCGGGGCAGAGATACTGAAAAAGCATTTGGAACGCAAAAGACGCCAAGACGCAGAGAAAACCAAGCGGCAAAAGCCTGAGAACAGCTCAGCGCGCCCCACAACGCCCTGTCAAACTGAATTTCTCTGCGTCTTTTGCGTTATTACATTGCAGTTTAAAGGCAGATCAGCCTTAACTTGGTATCCGCATAATACTGATCGTTACGTCTCGTGGCAAGGGAAGATCGCTCTTCAGGAGAGCCCGCCGATCTCCCCGACAATGGCGTCCGCCACCCGGATTCCGTCCAGGGCGGCGCTCATGATACCGCCGGCATAGCCCGCCCCCTCGCCCGCTGGATAGAGCCGCCGAAGGCTCACCGACTGGAGGTCGCCCCCCCGCAGTATCCGGACCGGCGCCGAGGTCCGGCTCTCCACCCCCACCAGGGTCGCCTCGGCAGTGACAAACCCGCGCATCTGCCGCTCAAAGGCTGCCAGTCCTTCCCGCAGGGTGTCGGTAACGAACCCGGGGAGCACGGCGGCCAGTTCCGCCGCCACGACCCCCGGCCGGTAGGTGGAGCGGCAGGCCGTCGCCCCCTTCCGGCCCAGGAACGCCAGGAGATTCTGGGCCGGTGCGTGGTACCCGGCTCCGCCGGCGAGAAATGCCCGGCCCTCCAGGGCCTCCTGGAAGGCGATCCCGGCCAGGGGCGAGCTGTCGGGGAAATCCTCCTCCCGGACGTTCACCACCAGGGCACTGTTGGCATACGGGGCATTGCGGCTCAGGTTGCTCATCCCGTTGGTCACCACCTGGCCCGGGCCTGATGCACCGGCAACCACGACCCCACCGGGGCACATGCAGAACGAGTAGGCGGATCGGCCGTTCGCGCTGTTGTTGTATGCCAGGCGGTAGTCGGCCGCCGGCAGCCGCGGATGGCCGGGAATGGCGTACTGTATCCGGTTGATCAGCTCCTGGGGGTGCTCCACCCTGACCCCGACCGCGAACGGTTTTCGCTCCAGGGCGACCCCGCTCTCCCACAGCAGCCGGTAGGTGTCCCTGGCACTGTGTCCGGGCGCCAGCACCAGGAAATCGCACGGCTCCTCGCTGCCGTCGCTGCCGGCAACTCCCCGCACGCGGCCGGACTCGGTCAAGAGGCCGTTCAGCCGCCACTGGAAACGGATGTCCGCACCGCGCGCCAGGAGGTGGGCACGGATGCCGCCCACCACTTCCCTGAGGCGGTCGGTGCCGATATGGGGCTTGGCCTGGATCATGATCTCCGGCGGCGCACCGAACCTGACCAGTTGCTCCAGCACATAGCCCAGATTCGGGTCGCGCACCCGGGTGGTCAACTTGCCGTCGGAAAAAGTGCCGGCCCCCCCCTCGCCGAACTGGACATTGCTCTCCGGATCAAGGACTCCCCGACCCCAGAACGTCTGCACATCCCGCAGCCGCTCGGCGACCGGCCGCCCACGCTCGACGACGGTCGGCGTGAGGCCGTATTCGGTCAGGCGCAGGGCGGCAAAGAGGCCGGCAGGCCCCATGCCGACGATAACTATCCGTCCTTCTCGTCGTACCGTAGGAAACACGGACCGGACCGGTTCGGGCGCCACATCCAGGTCCGGATCGTCTCCGTGTGCCAGCCAGAAGGCAGATTCGTCGGCCACGCTGAACTGCACCGTATAAACCGCCTTGATGCGCGGCTTCTTCCGGGCATCAAGCCCCTGCTTGAGCACCTTCAGCGCCAGGGGCACATCGGACGGGAGACGAAAGCGGACGCATACAGCCGCCGCCAGGGCCTCGGCGGGATGGTCAAAAGGAAGGTTGAGATTGCGCAGGATAAAAGGCATCTGAATCGGGACGGGGTGTTCTTCGATTAACTGGCCACGCCGACTCGCGGGAGCCGGATGCAGAAGGTGGTTCCATGGGCTCCGGACTGTTCCACTTCTATTTTCCCCTTGTAGTTCTTCACGATCCTTAAGACCACCGACAGCCCCATGCCGGTCCCCCTGCTCTTGGTGGTGAAGAACGGATCGAAGATGTTGGGCAGGTGTTTTTTCGGAATTCCCTTTCCCGTATCCCCCACCCGGATGATGACATCATGCGCGTCGCAGTCGAGCTGCACCGTCAGGGTCCCGTCAGCGGGCATTTCATGGATGGCGTTGAGAAACAGATTGGTAAAGATCTGTTCGATCTCCGACGGATCGGCCTTGAGTGGGTCGGGAACCGTCAGGAACTCCCGGACGACCCGGATGCCCTGAAGCTCAATCTGGGGACGGAACATCTCCAGTACCTGATCGACCAGCCGGTCGATCTGCACGTCGCTGATCTCGTACTTGGGCCGGCGGGCCGCATCCAGGAGTTTGCGGAGGATGCCGTCGATCCGGTCCACCTCGTTGAGGATCTTTTCGATGTATTCCTGCTGCTCATGCTCTTCCAGCCCGCTCCGGATCAGTTGGACGAAGAGACTGATGGAGTTGAGCGGATTCCTGATTTCGTGGGCCATGCCGGCAGCCAGGTAGCCAAGGGTCGCAAGCTTTTCCGACTGGACTATCTCCACCTGGGCCCGCTGCAGCGCCTCGCTCTTTTCCTGGACGCGCGCCTCCAGATCGCGGTTCCAGTGTTCGATCTCCGCCATCAACCGCTCCCGTTCGGCCAGGAGTTCCCGGTTGTGCAGCTCCACTTCCCTGACCCTGAGCACCCCTTCGATACGGTCGGCAAGGTTCTGGTTGTTGAACGGCTTGAGGATGTAGTCCGAAGCCCCCGCCTTCATCAGCTCGACCGCAATCTCCTCGCTCCCCTTGCCGGTGAACATGATGACATACGTGTCGGGGTAGGTCGACCGGATCTGGCGCAGAAGCGTGAGGCCGTCCATCCCCGGCATCATGTAATCCAGGAGGACCAGCTGGGGTCGGGACTCCTCCACCATCGCCATGCCGGTTGTGGCATCGCTGGCGGTCAGTACCTGATACCCGCGGTTGCGGAGGATTATCGAGGTGAGATCGAGGATAACCCGCTCATCGTCGATGACGAGCAGTGTTGTCTTTTTCTTCTTTGCATCCCTGGGCATTGCTATCGGGTCCTGTCTGCAGCGGTTGTCACGGGAATAGAAAAGGGCAGCAAAGGCTGCCCATTCCGGATCTAAACTTTAAACATATGGAATCATTAGGGAAGACGAACGGTCAGAACCGGGCAACCGGCGCCGCGCACGACCCGCTCGGCGGTGCTGCCGAACAGCATGTGATCCAACCCGCGACGGCCGTGGGTTCCCATGACGATGAGAGAAGCCTGGGCCTCTTCGGCCTTCTTGATGATCTCTTCATAGGGGATGCCGGTGAGGATCATTGTCTCGTAGTCGGCAAAATCCTTTACCTTGGTGCGACAGAACTTGTCCATCATCTTTTCCGCCCCTTCGACGATCTCTTTTTCCAGGTTCTCGAAAGAGATATGCGGGACATAAAAGCCGCGCAGATCCACCGGCTCGTTGATGACATGGACAATGAGCAGCTTGGCGCCATATTTCCTTGCCAGACTGAGGGCATAGTCAAACACCTCTTCGGAGGTCTCGGCAAAGTCATTGGCAAAAAGGATAGTCTTGAACTCTTTCATAACAGCCCCCTTTGCTCGTTAATGTGTCGTCGTTTCCTTGAAGATCTTTTTCAGGATCGATTTGAGCTCGTCAATCTTCACCGGCTTGTTGATATACTCGAATGCCCCCAGATTCATCGCCTCTATGTACGATTCCACCCCGCCGTAGGCGGTAATCATGATGACGTTGCTCTTGGGAAAATGCTTGTTCAGTTCACGAAGAAATGCAATCCCGTTCATTTCCGGCATGTTTATGTCGGTAACGATCAGGTTTACGTCCTGCTGCCGGAGATAGTCCAGCGCCTCATAGCCGTTGGCAACGCTTTCGACCAGAAACCCTTCCTGGGCGAGCAGCCGGGAGAGCCCGATACGGGCATTCTCTTCATCGTCCACCACGAGAATTCTTTTTGCCTGTTTTGCCACACAACTCTCCAATGAATAGCTCATAACAGATGGAGTGTAGCATGGCATCTGCCGGTGTCAAGTGGCGGATGCAGCGGCAGTCGCCTTACCCAGGGCAACGGTGCGGCGCAGCTTGATCGCGGTCAGAATCAGGTTGGAGATGATGGATACGAAATAGATCTCGTCCTCGGAAAAGGTCTTTATGGACGTGCTGTTGAGGTTGATGACCCCGTAGATATCGTTCTTGTCGGCAATGGGAAAGGAGAGCATGGCATTGTACTTCTCCTCCTGCAGTTCTTCGAAGTTCACGTACCGTGGATCCTTGGATGCCCTGTCCAGCGAGATGTACTGCCTGTCCCGCGCCACACTGCCGGTGATCCCCTCGCCGAGCCGGATCTTTATCTTCCCCACAAAGGATGGATCGAAGCCGTGCGTGGCAGCCAGCACCAATTCGTTCCCCTCCATGAGGTACACGTTGCAGACACTGACTTTCAGCTGAGCGGCCATTTTGCTGGCCATTTGCTGCAATACCTGAGGAAGTTCGAAATCAGAGGAAACGAGCATACTGATCTCTTCCAGCGAGATGATTTCCAGGTGTTCCCGGTTGGCCCGCTGCATGGTCAGGACCATCTTGCCCTTTTCGTCCTCAAGGAACGGGGTGAAGCTTGCCTTCTGAAAAAAGGGATTGACCGTCTTGACCCGCTCCGTCATCGTCCTGAAGTCGGAAAAGCCGCAACTGCACGACATCTTCACCCGGTAGTTATCGACCCGCACACTCTTCATTACCCTGCCGCACTTACGGCACCGTGCAACCACTTGCATAGCGAAACTCCTCTTATGGGGCGTTTTGAGCCTTGGCCCTGAGCACCAGATGGGCGGGTTTTCCCGCCTCGCCCAACGACTGGATCGGCTTGCCGTTGAAATCTCCCTCGAAAGCAGCGCCGTTACCCACGTCCAGCATGAAACTGCGCTCGCCCTTCCACTCTATGACGTCCCCGCTCTTGAGTTCGTACTGCTGGGACATGGCGTCATCGATGGTAATGGTGAGCCAGCTGTCCTGTACCACCTTGAGCCGGAGCACGACTCCTTCGCTTAGGGACTCCCCCCCGGGCTGCTGCCCGGCCACCGGCTGCGTGCCGGCGGCCGGCGCCACCATCGGTTGATCCTGTTGCCGGCGGGCGCTGGTAACGACAAGCTGTCGCGACTGCGTCACTGCCGGCGCCGCTGCCGGGATGGGGCGATCAGGCGTCACAGACGGTTTTACCGCGGGTCCTGGCCGCCTGTCGCCGGTAGCCAGGGCGATCAAGACGATAAGGACCAAAAGCAGGGCGGGAAGAAGCCAGTTCCTCGTTGCGTTCGCCGCTTTCGGCTGCCGGGCAGGACGTTTTCCCAGATCGCTACGGTCGCTGTCTCCTGATTTCGGCAGAGGCGGGTCGAGGAGAGCGGCGATCTCGGCCTCTCCCAACCCGAGAAACTGGGCATACTGGCGAACGAAGCCACGGCTGTAAGCACCGCTCGGGAGCTTGTCCAGACGGTCCTCCTCAATGGCCAGGAGATAGCCCTTGCCGATCCTGGTTACCCGGGCGACCTCTTCCAGGGCTATCCCGCGCGAGGTCCTGAGCTCCCGCAGCGTGGTTCCGACCCGGCTATTGGCAGTATGTTGTTCCGGCGACTCAGCCACAGTCATCTCACTTCGTGAGGTCCAGATACTCACGGGACAACTGCCCGATCTCGGCATCGGGAGAAATCCGCACTACCTCACGGAAGGAGGCGCGGGCGGCGCTGTTGTCTTTTTGTTTCAGGTAGGCCAAGGCAAGGTTGTAATGGGCAGCGGCATAATCGGGATAGAGTTCGATCGCCTTCCGGTATTCGGTAACGGCCAGGTCGAGCTTGTCGAGTGAAGAGTAGACCTTGCCGAGATTCAGGCGGGCGCGGGGGTCGCGGGGGTAGGTAGCGACGAGCGGCCGGAGAATGGCCAGCGCCTGCGTGAACTCTCCCTTGCCAGAAAGGCTAAGGGCGAGATTGATGGCCGCAGCGGCCTGGTCGAGATAGAAAATATCCTCGTTCACCAGCTTGAACTGGTAGATCGCCTCGTCCCAGCGCTTCATCTCCAGGAAGACGAGCCCCAGATTGTTCCTGGCGTCGGTATACGCCGGCTTCAGCGCCAGGGCCCGGCGGAATTTCTGCTCGGCGATCTCGAACTTCCGCTTGCGCAGATAGGTCAGTCCAAGGTAATTGAGGAGTTCCGGGTCATCGGGAGAGAGCGACTCGGCCTGCGTGAACTCGACGAGTGCCCCGGTGACATTGTTTTCGGCCAGATGGGACTGTCCCATCTGAAAATGGTAGGAGGCCTGATTCCTGGCAGTCGTGGTCATACCGCAGGCGGTGAGCATCAGGGCAAGCGCTATGCATGGGAACAGAAAACGGCACATATCCATTGGTTTCCCCGGTGCGCAGGCCACTGAACGCGCCGGCCGCGAGCCTCCATATGAGCAAATTCACAGCATGCGTGCGGCACCCTAGCAGATTCACCCGACAGTGTCAATCCAGTGAGACTTCCAGTAGTTTAGCCGGCGGCAAGCCCCTCGAAATGGGTCATCCCCTTGAAGCTCCGATAACGGGCCTCGATTTCCGGGTATGCCAGCCGCTTCAAACGATTCAGGCTGAAGTCCTCCACCGTAAAGGAGGCCATGACGCTGCCGCAGACAATGGCCTGGCGGATGCCATCCTCGGACAGATTGCCGGTATTGGCCAGATACCCCATGAAGCCGCCGGCAAACGTATCCCCTGCGCCGGTCGGATCGAAGACCTCTTCCAGTGGGTAGGCCGGCGCGGCAAACACCGAAGAGCCGGCGAACATCAGCACCCCGTACTCCCCCCGCTTGATGATCAGGTTCTTGCACCCGAGGGCGAGTATCGAGCGGGCCGCCTTCACCAGGTTGACCTCGCCGGAGAGCTGCCGCGCCTCCCCCTCGTTGATGATCAGAAAGTCGACCTTGGCCACCACCTCTTTGAGCGCCTCAGGCTTGGACGATATCCAGAAGTTCATGGTGTCGCAGGCGACCACCTTTGGCGATCGGACCTGGCGCAGCACCTCCAGTTGGAGTTCCGGGTCGATGTTGGCCAGGATCAGGTACTCGGCATCCCGGTATGCCTCCGGCACCTGGGGACGAAACGAGGCAAAGACGTTCAGGTGGGTTTCGAGGGTCTGGGCCTCATTCAGGTCGAAGCCGTAACGCCCCTTCCAGTGGAACGTCTTCCCCTGGTCGCGGACCAGCCCCTGCAGGTCGATGTTCCGGGAACGGAGGAACGCCACATGTTCCTCGGGGAAATCCTCGCCGACCACCCCCACCAGATTCACGTCAGTGAAAAAACTGGCCGACGTGGCGAAATAGGTCGCTGACCCGCCCAGAACACTCTCCCCTGTGCCAAACGGGGTCTCCACCGAATCTATAGCCACGGAACCGACAACCAGCACTCCCATTCCAATCTCCTTAATTTGTTCAGAATCGACGCCGGCCTTTACTGGGAAAGGTTTCAGCCCCGACACATCATATACTGTGCCTTCAGGGTCAGGTCAAGTGCTAACTCGACGTCTCCGGGTCGTGCATATGCCAGAACCAGTGAGGCGTAGGGGGCCGGTGGAGCGAAAGACCCGCGATTCCCGCGGCCGGTGGGCAACAAACCGCCTCTGCAGTGTGAGGTCATCCACCGAACTTGAATGCCACTCCGAAGCCAAATCGCGGACTCTTGAGCGGAAACGGCCCCCCGCGCCTCACTGATTCGCCTCTCACGCTTGCCCTGGCTGCCGGGAAGGGGTATAGTCCTCCCATGCTGAGCTTTTCCATTACCGAATCCGACCACTGCCGCCAGGTTGAAAGCTGGCTGCACACCGTGCTCCCAACGGCTCCCGCCGCCTATCTGCGCAAGCTCATGGCCCGCGGTCACCTGCTCGTCAACGGCCAGCCTGCCACGGCGACAGCCCTGCTGGTAAGCGGCGACCAGATCGTGATGAAGGAGAGTGCCCGGACCAGGGAACTGCTGGCATCGACCGCGCCGCTCCTGGACATTCTGTATGAAGACGAGCGGGTCATTGTCGCCAACAAGCCGCCGGGATTGCCGGCTCACCGGACCGGTGAAGACGAACCGACCCTCCTGGCCGTTGCCGAGCAGTTCCTGGAACTTCGGGGTACCCCCTGCCGGCTCCGGCCGGTGAATCGCCTGGACCGGGGAACGTCCGGTGCCATCATCCTGGCCAAGAGTTCCCTTGCTGCCGGCATGTTCGGCCGCCTGGTGAAGGAGGTGGGGCTCGGCAAGCTGTACCTGGCCATCGTCCCCGGCCAGATGCCGGACGCGGGGATCATCAATGCCCCGCTGGCAGGCAAGGAAGCCGTGACCCATTTCCGCTGTCTGTTCCAGGGTGCGGCCGGAGCGTTCCTGGCACTGGTCCCCCTGACCGGCCGGACGCACCAACTCCGCCGCCACCTCCAGCAGCTGGGGCACCCGATCATCGGCGACCGCCGCTACGGTGGGCCAACGCTTCCCGACCAGGCGGGACACCTGCTCCATGCCTTTCTCCTCACGCTCCGGCATCCGGAAAGCGAAAGGGAGCTGGGCATCACCGCCCCGCTCCCCCCTGGTTTCCTTTCGGCCCTGAAAACGCTCACCGGTCCCGCTGGCGACGAGCTCCTCGCAACGCTGCCGCACCTCAGCCTGGCAGATATTTCCCGATAAGCAGGTCCAGGTTCTGCCGCGTCTCGGCAGGAATTACCTTCGGGTCGCTGATAACCGCGTAGCGCAGGGCCGAGGCGCAGGGACAGCTCCGCTCGGCCGCGATGTCGGCCACGGCGTGGCGGATGATGTTCTTGGCTGTGGCGACGTTCTGCTTGATGATCTGGATCACCGCCTCCACAGACACGTCCTCATGGGCATCGTGCCAGCAGTCGTAATCGGTGGAAAGGGCGATGATGCCGTAGCAGATCTCCGCTTCCCTGGCCAGCTTGGCCTCGGTGAGATTGGTCATGCCGATGATGGAGGCCCCCAGGCCGATGTACATGAACGACTCGGCACGGGTCGAAAAGGCCGGTCCCTCCATGCAGACATAGGTACCGCCTTTGTGAACCGTTGCCCCGGCACGCTGGGCAGCGTCGTACAGGACATTGGAAAGCTGGGCGCAGACCGGATCGGCAAAGGCCACATGGGCCACGACCCCGTTGCCGAAAAAGGTGTCGGCACGAACCCCCTTGGTCCGGTCGATGAACTGGTCGGGAATGACGATATGGCCCGGCACGATGGCCTCTTTCAGGCTGCCCACCGCGGAGACGGAGATGATCCGCTCAACCCCCAGCTTCTTCATGCCGTAGATATTGGCCCGGTAGTTCACCTCTGACGGGAGCAGGCGATGCCCACGGCCATGCCGCGGCAGGAAGACCATCCGCACTCCGTTCAGAATGCCGGTGACGAACTCGTCCGACGGCTCGCCAAAGGGGGTCTCCACCCGCACCGTCGAAACCTCGGTCAACCCCTCCATCTCGTACAGTCCACTCCCCCCAATGACGCCGATTGCCTGTTCAGCCATGATGCCTCCTCTTGAAACAGGTTAAGGTTAAGGTTAAGGTTGAGGATTAAGGTTATTTCTCAACCTCAGCCTTAACCTGATTCTCCTTCTCCAGCTTCCCCTTCAATTGACCGCATGCCGCAGAGATGTCGCCTCCCCGGCTATCCCTGGTAATGACCGTTACGTGCCTGTCCAGAAGATAACTGTGGAAGGCGTCGATGGCCGCGCGAGTCGGGGACTTGAAATCACACCCTTCGTGCTCGTTGAACGGGATCAGGTTCACCTTGTTGGGAATATCGCTGATGAGCCGCAGGAGCCGCTTGGCATCCTCCAGGGTGTCGTTGACCCCGCCGAGCATGACGTACTCGATGGTGATCTTGCGCCGCGACGGCAGCGGAAACGCCCGGCACGCCTTGAGCAGCTCGGCCAGGGGATACCTGCGGTTGACCGGCATGATCCGGTTGCGCAGTTCATCGGTGGTGGCATTGAGGGAGACGGCCAGGTTAACCGTGACCCGCCGCCCCAGCTCGGCCATCTCGGGCACCAAGCCGCTGGTGGAGACCGTCACCCGTCGGTTGGAGAACTGCAGACCGTTGCCGTCGATCAGGATCTGGATCGCCCGGACCACGTTGTCCAGGTTATGGAGCGGTTCCCCCATCCCCATGAACACGATGTTGCGGATATCGGCATCACGGCGCACCGCACAGACCTGGTTGACGATTTCCGCCGTCGTCAGGTTGCGGGTCAGTTGGAAGGTGCCGGTGAGACAGAACTCGCACGCCATGGCGCACCCGACCTGGGAGGAGATGCACAGGGTATTGCGCCCTTCGTCCGGGATCAGGACCGACTCGACAGCTTCCCCGTCTGCCAGGGTGAAGAGGTATTTGCGGGTGCCGTCGTCCCCCACCTCCACCGCCTCCGGTGTCAGGTTGCTGACAAAGGCGGTCGACTCCAGTTCCTGACGCAGCTCCTTGGAGAGGTTGGTCATCTCGGCAAAAGAGTGGGCATCTTTCTGGTAGAGCCACTTGAAGATCTGGGTGGCGCGGAAACGCTCCTTCCCTTTGCCGGCAAGAAACTGTTCCAGCTCGGGCAGGGCAAAATTCTTAAGGTCAGCGAGATTCGACATGGTCTCCTACAAAAAAAGCCCTTCCGGAGAAGGGCTTAATGGACGGCGCTATTGGTACCAGCTATACCAGTTCCAGCGCACTGAAGAAATAGGGGATTTCAAAGGCGGCCGTTTCCGGGGCATCCGACCCGTGGGCCGAGTTCTCTTCGATGTTCTTGGCAAACTCCTTGCGGATCGTGCCGGGCTCGGCATTGGCCGGGTTGGTGGCCCCCATCAGGGTCCGCCAGTCGGCAATGGCGTTTTCCTTCTCCAATGCCATGACGATGACCGGACTCCTGGACATGAAGGCACACAGATCGTTAAAGAACGGACGCTCTTTGTGGACGTAGTAAAAGCCTTCGGCCTGGGCCTTGGTCAGGTGGATCTTCTTCATGCCGACGATGCGAAATCCCGCTTCCTCGATCTTGGTGAGAATCTTGCCGCTGAGGTTGCGTTCCACCGCATCGGGCTTGATTATGGCAAATGTTCTTTCCATGTGTTCCTCCAGCAGTTACTAAGGGTAATTTGACAGAATATTGTCGTTTACCATGGAGTATTCGTTTCTGTCAAGTGGCTTCACATACGCGTGACAAAAAAATAGCCCACGGTAATCCGTGGGCTATTTTGCTCCCCGTGAGGGGAAAGTCCTTACTTCTTCTCAGCCGGAGCGGCTTCCGGAGCAGCAGGGGCAGCCGGAGCAGCGGCAGAAGACATCGGAGCCTGAGCGGGAGCAGCCGGAGCTTCAGCAGCCGGAGCAGGAGCCGGAGCTTCTTCTTTCTTCTTGCAGCCAGCGGCGAAAGAAAGGGCCAGGGTCAGACACAGTGCCAGAGAGATCATCTTTTTCATCGTTACATTCTCCTCTTTTTTTTGGTTACCAAAAGTACGCATCGCGTATGGTAGCTCGCACAACGAAGAGGAAATATACTAGCTTCCCCGGAAATGTCAATATTTTTTTAAAAAAAATATCCGCAATTATTTCGCAAAGTTATGTGATCCCCGCATACTGTATACGTAAAATATTATCATTAACGCAGGAGACGCACCCAAAGGAAATCACTACAATTTTCAACAAATCAATCGTTCCTCCTTCACCGATCTATCTGCAACCGGCACCGTCGGAACGGGTGACTCTGCGCTCTCCGCTTGCCAAACTCCGGCAGAATGTATTAGAGTGCCAACCCATTGGCAGCCATTCATCAAAGGAGCAGGAAATGTCCGACAAACTTTCTCGCAAGGACCAGCAACTCCTCCTCACCATTGCCCGCACGACAATCGATTCCTACGTCACCAGCAAATCGGTTCCTGCTCTTCCGGAAGCGAATCCTGCCCTTGAGGAGCAACGGGGCTGTTTTGTTACCATCAAGAAAGACGGCGCCCTGCGCGGCTGCATTGGGACCTTCACCTCCGACAAGCCTCTCCGGCAAACTGTTCAGGAAATGGCCGTCTCCGCGGCAACGCGCGACCCGCGGTTCTATCCGATGAAACAGACCGACCTGGCGGGCTATCATCTGGAGATTTCGGTCCTCTCTCCTCTCAGAAAGATAGATTCAATCGATGAAATCATTGTCGGCGAGCACGGACTGTACATGGAAAAAAACATTGCCCGGGGGGTACTCCTTCCCCAGGTGGCGACCGAATTCGGCTGGGACCGGGAAACGTTCCTCCGGCAAACCTGCCTCAAGGCCGGCCTCAGACCTGATGAATGGCAGGATGGCGTGACTATCTACATCTTCAGCGCAGACATTTTCAGCGACAGCTGACATAGTCAACCGCTGGCGTGGCGTTACCATGCAAGAAAAGGGGGGAGATGCCGAAGCATCTCCCCCCTTTCATTTCCAACAGCAGGCTACGGACTAGGAAAGCTTGCGGCCGCCTTCGGCTGCCCACTTCTCCAGCATCGCGGTGGTAACGGACTTCGGACGCTCGATGGCGTAACCGAGGCCACGGTCCCAGGTGATGTTGGCCATGCAGCCCAGGGCGCGGCCCACACCGAAGAGGACGGTGTAGAAATCCCACTCCTTGAGTCCATAGTACCACTGGATGACGCCGGACTGGGCATCGACGTTCGGCCAGGGGTTCTTGGCCTTGCCCTGCTCGGTGAGAACGCCCGGGGCAACTTCAAAGATCATGGCCACCAGCTTGAACAGCGGATCGTCCTTGAGACCGGGGGTCTTGAGGCAGAACTCGCGCTGCGACATGTAGCGCGGGTCGGTCTTGCGGAGAACGGCGTGGCCGTAGCCCGGAACGACCTGGCCGGCGTTGAGGGTATCCCACAGGGCCTTGGTGATGAGTTCCTTGGTCGGCTCGACACCCTTGCAGTACTTCTCCTGGAACTTGATGGTCCAGTCGAGCACTTCCTGGTTGGCAAGGCCGTGGAGCGGGCCGGCGAGGCCGTTGAGGCCTGCGGAGTAGGCATAGTACGGGTCGGACAGGGCCGAGTGCACCAGGTGGGTGGTGTGGGCCGACACGTTGCCGGACTCGTGATCGGAGTGGAGGATGAAGTACATGCGGGCAACGTCCTCATACTCCTTGCACTGGCCGATCATCCGGGCGAAGTTGGCGCCGCAGTCTGCCGACGGGTCGATGGCAATCTGCTTGTCGCCCTTGTATTTCAGGTTGTAGATGAAGGCGGCAATGACCGGAATCCGGGCGACGAGGTCATAGGCATCTTCGTACACGTATTCCCAGGCGGTCATCTTGTTGAACTTGCCGGAGTTGTAGAAACCGGCAAACTTCGAGTCCTTCTGCAGGGTGAGGATACCGACGGAGAGCATGACCATCGGGTGGCTGTCACGCGGCAGGGCGCGGATGGCGTCGAATACGTACGAAGGAACTTCCTGACGGACCTTCCACTCTTTAACGACTTCGTCGACCTGTGCCTGGGTCGGGACCTCGCCGGTGAGGAGGAAATACCAGAACGATTCGACGGTCGGATAGTCCGAACCCTGAGCCTTGGGGAGCGCCTCGAACGTCTCGGGGATGGTCTTGCCGCGGAAGCGGATACCTTCCTGGGGATCGAGATAGGAGATGTCGGTTACGAGGCTGCGGATGTCACGGGCGCCACCGATGCACTGGTCAATGGTGACCTGATCGATGATGACCTTGCCGAATTCCTTGGTGAGCCGGGTGGTACGGGGACGGAACTCCTCAATCTTCTGCTTAAGCGTTTCCTTCAGTGCCATGGTGCGTGCTCTCCTTTCATGGATGATGGTGGGTGCCATGCTGAGACTTCTCTAGACTAACCGAAACGAGTGAACTTCCTCCTTTCTGTTTTCAAAATCAACCGTAAAGCTGTATGCACTTCGACCAGATAAAACGGTCATCAAGGACGAGCAGGACGCTCTTAGGGGGAGGCGCGTTATCTCTTACGAAATACTGTATACAAAATTTTGCTCACATATAGCATCGTACCAAATTAAGATCAACAAAAATTTAGTAGTCGGCAATTCAGAGCACCGCCAACTCGGCGGGAGAGTGGGTAAGCTGTCTGAGCAGGCCGTCGTCGGCCAGATAGAAGGTGTCTTCGATCCCCACCGCCCCTTCGCCGGGGAAGACCGCCTTCGGCTCAAAGGCAAAGACCATTCCCGGCTCAAAGAACTGGTCGCCGATCCCCCTGGCGATGAACGGGTACTCGTCGATTTCAATGCCAACGCCGTGACCGATGAAGGACACCTGACTTCCCTTCACCCCCATGAACGACTCCCCATGCCCCATACGGACGGCCATGGCAAGACATTCGTCATAGACTTCTCCCCAGGATGGCCGGAGAGGAACCAGTTCCTTCATCCGTTCCTGAATCTTCACCATGTCGTCGTAGGCCTTCCGCAGCTTCGCCGATAGCCCGCCGATTGAGAAAATGCGGGTCTGGTCGACAAAATACCCGTCGCAGCACCCGGAAATATCCACGACAATCGGTTCATGCCGCTCGATCGGCTTGAAACTTGCCCCCAAACCAAAGGACGGCCCCACCCCGAGCCCACCCAGGGGAGTGTCGGTGTATGCCGGCACGGCACTGTCCGCGCCGGAACAGGTGAGACCGAAGACCAGCCCCCCATTGAAGGCTCGCATCCGCACCAGCCCCTGATGCCCTTCCCGTCGGGAGACGTATTCCAGTTCGGCCGTCAATTCAAGATCGGTCATTCCCTCCCGGGCAACTTCGGAGACCCGCTGATAGACCTTATGCACCTGATCGGCGGCATCCTTGAGTAGATGGATTTCATAGGCACTCTTGACCATCCGCACCAGGCGGATCAGCGGGGTCGCATCACTGAAGGCGGCCTCGGGGAATACGGCACGATAACGGTCGTAAAAGGTGACCGGCAGCACGTCCAGTTCCAGACCGATCCGCTTCGGCACCGGATAGCCATACTCGGCCAGAATCCGGGGGATGTCTTTCATGGAACCGAATGGGACCACCTCCCTGAGCCCCGACTCCATACGTGCCCGCAGTGCATCGCGACGCACCATGTAGAGCGGCTGTCCGTGGGCCGGCACATACAGGTTGCCGGTCTGGGTAGTGCCGGTGAAATAAAAGAGATCGGCATTCTGAACCATAATGACAGCATCGAGCCCTGCAGATGCCATCCGTTCCTGCAACCGATGGCATCTGGATTCCAGTTCAGTGACCGGTGTTACCCGCATTTCTTTTCTCCTTAGCGGCTTTTTCCAAACGTCTGCGCCTGCGGCCACCGAGAAACGACTCTTCAATGACGATGGCTACGAACAGCACGAGAAACAGTGCCCAAATAACCGCTATAGCCTTTAGCATGCCCGCATCTCCGTCGGTTACCTGCGCGGCATGAGCCGACACGCGAACTGTATACACAACTCTTCGCGCACTGTCCAGAGCAAACCTGCATCCGCCACTATTTCACCAAAACAACGACGCTGACAGCCGTGATTTTAGCTTTTTTTTGACCGGGAAAACGGGTAGGGTTGCCCTCGGAGGGACTCGACATGATTGGTCGTATTTTTGAGCCGTCGACTATCGGCTGCTTCACCATTGTTCCGGAAGGGTCGATGGCACCGGACAACGGTATCCCCCTTTTTCTGGGAAAAAAGGGGGCCTTCGGCTCAGGCGAGCACGAAACAACCGTCTCCTGCCTGGAAGCCATGACGAGCCTTTCCGAAGTAGCCGGCGCCCGGGTCCTCGATCTGGGTAGCGGTACCGGCATCCTTGCCATTGCCGCAGCCAAACTGAAAGCCGCTTCGGTTGTCGCGATCGACCTTGACTGGCGGGCAGCGGCATCCTGTCTCGACAACGTCCGAATCAACCAGGAAGAAACGAGGGTGCTCACCGTCTGCGGCGAGCTTGCCTGCCTGGCCAATCACCAGTTCGATCTGATCCTGGCCAACATCTATGCCGACATCCTCCTGGCGGTTGCCGACCAGTTGGTCAGCCTCACCCGCCCGGGCGGGAGCATTCTGCTCTCCGGCATCCCCCTGCAGGACAAATACGACATCTGGCGCCGTTATGACAACCTGGGGTGCGAACTGGTGGACAGCAGGATCATGGAAGAGTACGTCACCTACCTCTGGCAAAAGAGATGAAAAAAACGCCTGTCAGCAGCTGCTGACAGGCGTTTTGAAGTTTCTCGTGACGTTTCAGGATCAGACGGAAGCAGTCTCCTCATCCTCCAGATGCAACTCCTTGATCGCCATCTCCCGCAACTTGAATTTCTGGATCTTGCCACTGGCGGTCATCGGGTAGCCATCGACGAACTTCACGTACCTGGGGATCTTGTAGTTGGCGATCTTTCCCCGGCAGAACTCCTTGACCTCATCTTCGGTCATCTCCACCTCCTTTTTCAGGATGATGGCCGCCATGACCTGCTCGCCGTACTTCCGGTCCGGGACCCCGTAGACCTGGATGTCGGAAACCTTTGGATGGGTGTACAGGAACTCCTCGATCTCCTTGGGGTAGATATTTTCGCCGCCGCGGATGATCATCTGCTTGATCCGGCCGGTGATCTTGCAGTAACCGTTTTCGTCCATGATCGCCAGATCCCCGGTGTGGAGCCAGTCGTCGCTATCGATTACCTTGGACGTTTCTTCCGGCATCTTGTAGTAGCCCTTCATGACCATGTAGCCGCGGGCACAGAGCTCGCCCTGTTTTCCCGGCGGCAGGGTGGCCCCGGTTTCGATATCCACGATCTTGACCTCGGCACCGGGCAGAGCTCGCCCCACGGTTGATACCCGGAGTTCTATGGAGTCCTCGGTACGGGTCTGGGTAATGCCGGGTGAAGATTCGGTCTGGCCATAAACGCTGGTAATCTCCGTCAGATGCATGTCCCGTACGGCCCTCTTCATTACCTCGATCGGGCAGACGGAACCGGCCATGATGCCGGTCCGCAAGGAAGAAAGGTCAAATTTGGAGAATTCCGGGTGTTCCAGCTCGGCGATGAACATGGTTGGAACTCCATGAACGGCGGTACAGCGCTCCTTCTCGACGGTCTGGAGCACCTTCAGAGGATCGAAGATCTCCACCGGCACCATGGCGGAGCCGTGGGTCACGCAGACCATGACGCCGAGCACACAACCGAAACAGTGAAAGAACGGCACCGGGATGCAGAGCCGGTCCTTCTCGGTGAACTTCATGCACTCGCCGATATGGAAGCCGTTGTTGACAAGGTTGAAGTGGGTCAGCATCACCCCCTTGGGGAAGCCGGTGGTGCCGGAGGTGTACTGCATGTTGATCACGTCGTGCCGATCCAGCGTGGCCTCGACCGCCGCCAGTTCGGCATCGGGAACGTCCCTGCCCAGTTCGAGGAGCAGGTCGAAGTTGACCATACCTGACGGCGTCTGCTCGCCGATAAACACGATATGCTTCAGAAACGGCAATTTTGCGCTCGCCACCTTGCCTGGCTCACTCTGCCGAAGCTCAGGCACCACCGTGTAGAGCGTCTCGACATAATCGGTATCCTTGAACGACTTGACCAGAAAGAGGGTCGACGTGTCGGACTGGTTAAGGATATATTCCAGCTCTGCCGACTTGTAGCTCGTATTCACGGTAACGAGGATCGCGCCGATCTTGGCCGTGGCAAACTGGAGCAGAACCCATTCCGGGACGTTGTAGGCCCAGATGGAGACATTGTCCCCCTTCTTTACCCCCAGACGCAACAGCCCCTTAGCAACCTGACGGCAACGCTGATTGAACTCGGCATATGAATAGCGAAGACCTCGTTCGGGGTACACGAGGGCATCGTGATCGGGATACGTGTCCGCAATGTGGTCGAGCAGTCCGCCCACGGTAAATTCAAGCTGTTGTGCCATCGAGTAATCCTCCTGGGAAATGTGATCGGCAAACCAACGGCTGACAACGCAACCTATTGATTAGAAAAGTTTTTGTGGCTTAGCACACTCGTAACAACAAGTCAAGGATTCCAAAACACGGCATTATTGCTGCCAGATGATCGGCAGGAGGGGTCTCGGCCTGTTGCCTGCAGCGGCGTCACCCACACCTATCAGGCGAAATTTCGAGAGAATGGCTGTCCAACTGTCGTCCGGGGATGGAAAAATAAAAGGTCGCGCCCTCACCTTCCACCCCTTCGCCCCAAACCTTGCCACCATGACGATTAATGATCCGCTGGACGGTTGCCAACCCAACGCCGGCACCTTCAAAACTGTCTGACTTGTGGAATCGCTTGAAGGGGCAAAAGAGCTCATCGGCATACAACATATTGAAGCCAACGCCATTGTCCCGGACAAAACAAACCGTTGCATCGGGCTCTCGCAACGAACCGAATTCAATAGTGGGGTGGTCCGCTTTGCGTGAGTATTTCCACGCATTGCGCAGCAAATTCTCCAGGGCGGCCCGGATCAGAGCCCTATCCGCCAGGATGCTCACCCCCTCGGCAACGACAAAGGTGACGGGCCGGGCATCCTCCTCGCGCAGGGAATCGGCAATATCCTTTACCATATGGCTCAGGTCGACTGCGGTCACGGTCATTTCGGCAAGGTTCACCCGCGAGAGATTGAGGAGGGCCTTGATCAGGTCATCCATCCTCTCGACCGACCTCTTTATCCGCTGGAGGTATTCATGGGGCACGCCTCGCAATTGATCGCAATAATCCTCCAGCAGGATGGAACTGAACCCATTGATGGAGCTTAGGGGCGCACGCAGGTCGTGGGAAACCGAATAACTGAACGTCTTCAACTCGTTGTTCAGGTTTTCAAGCTCCCGTACCCGGTTCTGCAAATCCTGGTTCAACCTTACGACTTCTCCCTCGACAAGTATCCGCTCCTGGATCTCTTTTTCCAGTCTCTGGTTGGCCGTCAACAACAGAGACGTACGGTCGGCAACTTTTTCTTCCAGGGTGCGGTTCATCTGCCGCAGCTCTTCCTCAGCCCGATCACGTTCGACTATTTCGCGCTGAAGTCGTGTGTGATTCCTTTCCAGTTCGGCTATCTTCTGCTCCAGTTTATGAAAGAGCGCCTCATTGTGCTGCCTGAGAAACAGTTCTTCCCCAACGCCTGTCTCGGCCCGAACCTGGGCGGCCGAGTCCCGTTCCGTCAGGACCTCATTGATGACCTGTATCAGCACCGCCGGTTCCTGGGGTTTTATTACGAACCGGTCAGCGCCGAGACTCAATGCGAACTGTTCATCTTTCTGTTCCGTGTAGGTCGCCGTGTAGAAGACAAAAGGTATGTTTGCGAGCCGCTCATCGGCTTTCCAGGCCCTGCAGAGGGAAAATCCGTCCATTACCGGCATCAGAATGTCGGTAATGATGATGTCGGGCTGACTGGCTCGGGCCGCCGCCAAAGCCTCGGCGCCATCCGTTGTCGTGGTTACCTCGAAGCCGTTTCCTTTGAAGAGAACCTCAAGCAGGTAAAGATTCTGCGCATTGTCGTCGGCGATCAGGACACGCGGCATCATTGGCCACCCCCATTCGGCGCGGTTTCCGGCAGATACTGCTCAAGTTGCGTCACAAACGTGTCCGGGTTGATCGGTTTTTCGATATAGCCGGTACAGCCGGCGGCAAGGGCCTTTTCACGGTCCCCCGCCATGGCGTAGGAGGTGACGGCGACTATGGGTATCCGGGCGAGATCAGGATTGGACCGCAAGGCCCGCGCCACGGCATAGCCATCCATGACCGGGAGTTGGATGTCCAAGAGGATCAGGTCGGGCATCCGTGCAGCAGCGGCAGCTATGCCAGCCTCCCCGTCCAGGGAAGCACAGACCTCGAAGCCGTGCCGTTCCAGTATGAAGGTCTCAAGATAGAGATTCTGTTCGTTATCCTCGATGATCAGGACCCGGCTTTTCACGATAGACTCCTTTGGAGCGGGAGACTGAACCGGAAGGTGCTCCCCCTCCCCCATTCACTTTCCACCCGAATTTCTCCATCCATTAGTTCCAGAAGTTTCCTGCAGATGGAAAGCCCCAGTCCTGTCCCCTCGTACTTGCGGGTAAGCCCGCTGTCGATCTGCTGAAACGGTTTGAAGATATTCTCCAACTCCACGCCCTTGATCCCAATGCCGGTATCGGTGATGCTGAGCCGAACCTGTTCGGCAACGACCGCACATTCGACGGAAATCTGCCCCGCCTCCGTGAATTTGATGGCATTTCCCACCAGGTTGAGGAGAATCTGCTCCACACGCCGTTCGTCACCGTCCAACGTGCCGACCTCCGGAGCAATCGTCGTCACCAGGGCCAGCCCCTTTTTTTCGGCCAGAGGAGAGACGGCCTGCACGACCTTCTCGATCGATCCCCGCAGATTGAAGGGAGCACAGGCCACCTTCAGTTCCCCGGCCTCGATCTTCGAAATGTCGAGCACATCGTTGATGAGCGCCAGCAGGTGATGTGCACTACCTTTCACCATGGACAGCTGTTTGTGCTGCTCATCGTTCAAGGGGCCGACCATACCCTGTAACAGGATGCCGGTGAAACCGATAATGGAGTTGAGCGGCGTACGGAGTTCATGGGACATGGAGGCGAGAAACATCGACTTGAGATGGTCAAGTTCCTGGAGACGGACGTTCGCCTCGGCCAGTTCCCTCGTCCGTGCCGCCACTTTCCTCTCCAGTTGATCGTGTGCCTCGCGGAGTGCTTCTTCGGCCTGGATCCGCACCGCCATTTCTCGCCGGAGCTGTGCCACGTTAATTGCGTTGGATATGGCGAGACCGACGGTCTGACCGATGACGAGAAGTTCCTCCTCCTCGCCCGGCGACAGGACACGACACTCCTTATAGAGCAGGTTGAAGACTCCCAGGACGCGATCCTCGGCCAGGAGCGGCACAGACACGGCGCCGTAGTATCCCTGACCCAGGAGGAACTGTCGGGCATTGGGGTCAAGGCTGGTGTCGCTGGACACGTCCCGACTCGCGGCAACGTTGCGCGCCGCCACAGCCTGCCCGGAGAGGCTTCCTTTAACGGGGAGCCTGCGGGTCTTTTCGTTGATTGGTCCGTTGAATCCCCGGGAATAGAACATGTCGAGCCATTGACCCGACTCATCCAGCAAATATATTGCGACTGATGGTGAACTGCTGCGGAGCATCATCGCATCCGCGGCCCGCTCGGCAACCGTGGTCAGATCCAGAGAGCGGTACAGGGAATCGGCTATGGAGCGAATGGCCTCAAGGGATTCCGTTTTGGTCTCAAGATCTGCCTGATATCGGCGCAGCTCTTCCTCGGCCCGCCGTCTCTCGTCCAATTCGGTTCTGAGTTCAGCAGTTTGTTGCCGCACCACGCGGCGAAGCGACCGGTTCACGGCAAGGACGAGACCGATGAACAGTGCCGCGGCCCCCAGACCGATCAGCATGGTAAAGCCGAAGGTCCGGCGCGAGACGAGCCCCCCCGCATCCAGACGGACCCATTTATCGATAATTGCCTGGCGCTCGGCAGGGGTAACACTGTCCAAGGCCTTTTGCATGATAGAGCTGAGTTCTGGCCAATCCTTGCGCGAAGCGAAGGAGAGCGGCCAGACAACATCAGATTGGCCGGCTATGGCGAGATTGGCCAGTCCTGCCTCCCCGATATAGTAGGATGCGGGCGCGGCATTCACCACAATGGCATCGGCAGCGCCTAATGACACCATTTTCAACCCGGTGGGAATGTCGTGGACTATGATCCTGTTCAGGGTCGGATACTGTTGGCTCAGGTAATCATCGGTAACATGACGCGCCAGGGAGACGACCTTCAGCCCTGACAGCTTGTCGAGCGTCAGGTTGTCATAGGTCCCCTTTCTGACGATGATGACTGCGGGAAAACTGAGGTAGGGCTTTGTAAAGCGCATGAGACGAGCGCGGCTGGCCGTTTCCGTAGCTGCGCACCAGAGATCGACCTCACCCCGCTCCGTGCGCTCCATGACTTCCTGCCAACTGGCAAAATGCCTGATGGTGAACGTCACCCCCAATTTGCGTCCCAGCACGGCCAGATAGTCGGCGGTTATGCCGGCAAATCGGCCGTCGTGATCAAAAAACTCGATGGGGGGGAAGTCAGGGGTCGGAGCAACGGTAACTATCGGGTGACTTCTGATCCAGGCAATCTCCGAGCTGGTCAGCGGAACGCTGCCATCACCAGGAACAGACGATGCGGCCACGCAGAACTGGGTTGCGGTCAGCAGCCAGAAGAAAACGATGGCCAATAGCGGGGAACAACTCCTGATGCGTTTGCACAATATTGGACGTGCCAGCGAGGCAAAAACGCATCGGATCGAGCAGCGGCGCGACACTGCATGGACGAGACGGGAAGAAAGAAGGAGACCGGGATGCGCCGTCAGTACATTGCCAATGACTGGAAAGAAGACCAACATACGAAACCCTGCCTAATTGGACTGAAGGTCTGTCAGGGGATGCGGATTCATTGGTAAGACGACAACTGAATGCATTAAAATCAATTATAGTTATGATGTGAAGGGGTATCTGTCAAGTCATTTATCCGGAGTGGAGCCCCAATCCGTAAGATGTGGGCCTGTAAATAGTTTTGTGTAAATGGGTTTCGGTTTCAGTTAGCCGGCATCCT
>CAYSMK010000034.1:0-56240 GCA_964432205.1 uncultured Geobacter sp.
TCCCGGCCATCCGCCGCATCCTCGTCGCCGGGATGGAAGGAGCCCAGGTGCCGCTCTCTCTGGTGACCAAGCTGAAGATCTCCACCGGCGCGCCGGAGATCAACAGCGAGGGGGGACTGCTCCGCTCGCTGGTATTCCTGAACGTGCGAGGCCGCGACATGGGTGGCTTTGTCACCGAGGCCAAGCAGGTGCTGGAGAAGCAGCTGAAGCTACCGCCCGGCTACTACGTGGCCTGGTCCGGTCAGTGGGAGAACCAGATCCGGGCCAAGGCCAGACTCCAGCTCCTGGTGCCGGCAGGGATGATCATCATCTTCATCCTCCTCTACTTCACCTTCCACTCGGCCCTGGAGGCGAGCATGGTCATGCTCTCGGTTCCCTTCGCCCTGGTGGGGGGGGTCTACCTGGTCTCGGCCCTGGGGTACAACATGTCGGTGGCTGTCTGGGTAGGGTTCATCGCCCTGTACGGCATTGCCGTGGAGACCGGGGTGGTGATGGTCATCTACCTGCATGAGGCGTTGGACAAGAAGCTGATCAACGGACCCTGCACGGAGCAGGACATCTATGACGCCACCTTCGAGGGGGCGGTGCTCCGCCTGCGGCCCAAGCTGATGACCGTGGCCGTGGCCCTTCTGGGCCTTGTCCCGATCATGTGGTCGACCGGCACCGGCGCCGACGTGATGAAGCCGATTGCCGCCCCGATGATCGGCGGGATGATATCTTCGGCAGTGCATGTCCTCATCATGACCCCGGTGATATTTGTATTGATGAAGAAGCGGGATTTGAAGAAGGGAAGGTTGCATTATTCGGGAATGAAGCACTAAGGAATGGTGCAAGCGCCTCAATGTAGAATATGCTACGTAACTGTTGAATATTCTCTATGTGAGAAAGCTGCCAGAGACTATAAGTGATTTAAAATCACGATGTTACATGTTGGCACAGCAAATGCTCTAAATATTATTTATGGAAATTTATCTGCTAAAAGGAGAAATTCGTATTATGAAGAAATCGTTACTTGTCGAGCTATTGATAGCAGTAGCCATGTTATCCGGGTGCGCAGAATTTGGAGACTCTACTTACCGGTCTGACAGTGGCAGTCGTAATTTCGGTGGGCATTCGCATCATTAATAAAGCAACAAAGGTAAACAAACCAATCAAAGGAGAATTCGCAACATGAAAAAAATGACGGTACTAATCGCAGCCCTTTTCGCCCTCACAGCTCCTCTGTCCTCTTTTGCCGCAATGGACCATGGTTCAATGGATATGAGCCATGGCGACCATTCGATGATGGAGAAGGGGGATGTTGCCCATCAGGAAGTTGTGGACGGTGTCAAGGCCGTCTTCAAGGTCCTCTCCATGAAAGAGCATATGAAGGCCATGAACATGGAAATGCCGAAAGAGATGAAGGAGACCCATCATATCATGGTCGAGTTCAAGGATGCCAAGAGCGGCAAGGCCTTGTCCGAAGGAGATGTGACGGTCAAGGTGCAGAACCCCGACAAGAGCGATCAGACCAAGGAGTTGATGGGGATGCAGGGTCATTTCGGCGCCGACTTTGATATGTCCAAGAAGGGCAAATACGGCGTCATGTGCAAGTTCCAGTTGAAGGACGGCAAGGTACGTAGCGCCAAATTCTGGTACACCGTCAAGTAGATCGCACAAGCAGCAAAGGAGGAGGCGAAACAATGAAAAAACAACTGGCAATCCTCATGGCACTATCACTCTTCGCTGTAGCAGCCCCGGTCATGGCTGAAGACGTGCATCCGCATGGCGCATCCCATCAGGCCATGGATGAAAAATGCACCAAGGAATGCGCCATGCTCCTGAAAAACTGCTCTCAGGAAGTAGATAGCCTTCAGGATAAAATCAGTAAGCTGCAGGTTGAAATCAATGAAAAGGGCGCAAATACTTACACCCTTGAAGAACTGAAGCTTCTCAATAACAAGCTGAAAGAGGCTAATGATCTGCTGAAGAATCTCCAGGGACGTTGATGTTGCCGAAAATGGGGGGGCAGATCGGAAGGGTCTGCCCCCTATTGCGTCTGGAGCTCAATATGAAGAAAATTCTACTATCGATAGTGCTGCTGAGCCTGACATTTGCCGGGATGGGCGGCTGCAACAAAAAAGAAGCATCCGCACCTCCTTCGCAGCCGGGAAACCTGTGACCGTTAAGTTGCAGACTACATCATCTCTATCAAGGAGGCACACCATGTCAATTCCACCCATCTCACCGAACAGTGTGGTGGTGAACCCCACCGAAATCAATCCCAACGTGCAGGTTGCCCAAAGCGCGACAGTTGCCAAGTCTGCCGTAAAAACAGATAAGGCGATCGAAAAGACTAAGACCGATTCCGTCACCATATCGAGACAGGCGGCAACTATGGCGGCAAGAGTTCAGAAGCAGGACGACCGACAGGGAAAAGAGAAATAGATTTTTATTTGCCAGGATCTTGGCCACAATTTTAAAGGCTGCCTTCATAGGTAGAGGAAGCATTCGGGCTAGTAAGGAGTAAACTTGGGAAGGAAAGTCGAGGTCGGAAATGAGGGGGGCAATACTATGAGAGTTGCTGACCATTTTCACAGTCTGGAACTTAGGCATTCGATCTTAGCTGACCGTCTTTCAATAACGGCATCTGTCATCTACCTGCTGGGGGCAATTGCCGGGTTGGTTCTTTCGGCCATGTCTGCCTTGAATATCTGCACCAGTGCGTGCAGCGAAGCCTCTCTTTTTACCATTTTCGGCTTCAATTTCGGCTGGTTCGGCGTCCTATTTTTCAGTGTTCTTATTGGTATGCTGTCCCTCCGAAAACGGCTTGCCTGGATAGATAAGATTGTCATTATTCTTATTTGCGCTGCGGCAGGCGCCGAGTTGCAATTCATCTGGGTTCAGAAATTCGTCATCGGTAAATGGTGCCCACTTTGTCTCACAATCGCTGCGGTAATCTATCTGATGACAATTGCAGTAGTGCTGCGCGAATGGCGCAAGCTCCTATCAAGGAGAACAAGAATGAAAGATCGTATAAAACTTATTGTTACCGTGTTGCTTGCACTTATTCTTGGGCTGTCCGGTGCAATTGTTGGCGTCCACAAAGAGGCGGAAGCAGCCGAATTGAACGTGTTTCTCGGCAAGACCGACAGTTCCACAGTTATCTATTTCGTGAGCGACTGGTTCTGCCCGGCGTGCCGCAGAGCCGAACCTGCCATTGCGGAGATATTTCCGAAAATTGCCTCAATCGCCAAGATAGGCTTTGTAGATATACCGATCCATCCGGAAACCACGAATTTCACGCCTTACAATCTGGACTTCCTGGTGCATGAAAAGTCCAAATATATCCAACTCCGCAAGGCGCTGTACGATCTGGCAAAGGAAACCAAAACTCCGTCTCCAGAGGAGGTCCAGAAGGCAGTTGCTCCATATGGAGTCAAACTGCACCAGATGAACTATGCGGATGTAGCCTCCGGCATGAACTGGAATGAGCACATTTCCCGAACCTACAAGATTGAGGCAACGCCAACGGTAGTCGTCTCGAACACGAAAACGGGTAAGCATGTAAACCTTGTGGGAAGAGAAGATATAAGTTACCAGGCAATTCTTAAGGCGATTGATGATGTCGACAAATGACAACTATCGTCGATGACGAGGAGTAAGCCATGGAAAGGAAACGCACATTAGCGGAGCGGATTTTGGGCCGGTTGGAAGAGCACCGACACGAGCTGGCCGATAAGCAGCAGCAACTGGACAGTAGCATGAAAGAGCTGCTGGAGCAACGGGAACGGCTGGCAGCAGTTGCCAGGAACCGGCTTGAGACGGTGATTCTCCCTCGCATGGAGGAACTGAATCGGCACTTTGACAACGGGAAGATCGAAGTTCTGCATACCGATGCCGATTTCAGCTGCATTTGCGAGTTCGCCCACACGCCGCGTTTTCCGGCAACCGTCAGGTTGCGCATCGCCCTGTCACCGGGGAACAATGAACGCCTCACTGCCAGTTATGATCTGGACATCTTCCCCATATTGATGGAATTCACTCGAAGTTATGAAGAAACCTTCCCGCTTGACGGCGATGGAGAAGACCTAGCCGGCTGGGTTGAAGACCGGATACTAGATTTCATTGATACATATCTCCGCTTGGAAACCCACCCCTTCTATCAGAAGGACAACACCGTCATCGACATTGTCTGTGGCATGCGAATTCCGTCGACAGCTGCAACAAGCTCGGTCGAACGGCATGGTCGAACTTTCTACTTTTGTTCCGAACATTGCAAAGAGGCTTTTATCAAGGGAAGCAACTAAATACAGAAGGAGGTAGGCCATGAAATTGGTGAAACTGGCAGAGGTCAGGGAGATGAGAAGGTAAACCGCTGACCAGAATGTTTTGTTGCCGACCTGAGCGTTGGAAACCGGGACAATGCGTAAAAATGAAACTCATTTGTGTCCGGTCATTGCAGGGGAGAAACGGTCCCAAAGATAAGCCGGCCGAAAACTGCACTCGACCGGCTTTGGCTGGCATCAACTCGCGCCATCAGCTGGGCTTCTGCACTAGACAGTAGGCACCCTTCTTCATGGCGATGTCGCCGGTCTTGATTTCGCCTTTCACGATTTCAGCCTCGAAGTAGTGTTCGCCGGCGTAACCGGTCACCTTGACCGCGCCCACTTCGATTGATTTGGGGTTCTTTGCTCCACCCGTTTCCCTGTAGACCGTGATCACGTCCCCCAGGCAGATCTCCTTTTTGACGTCCGCGGTGCCGCTATGGAACAGATTGACCTTGTTCCCCACCTTCATCACGATCTCGCCTTTGACCTTCTCGGCAGCTTGCACGGTAACCGGCGCAGTGACTGCCGCGATAAAGGCTGCCAAGATGGCAAACAGCACGAATTTTCTCATGGCGGTTCTCCTTTCGCGTTGGATTTGGTTCGTTCCCTCCGCCTCGAAATTGTCTCATCGCACTGCATAAAGGTTTGTCGAACGGTTTGCCCGTCCCTTGTCCACCCGAACCGTTCATTCAATGGAACGAATCCGTCCGCACCCCTTGTCAATGATGACCCGGTCCCGCTTTGCATTGCCCTTTCGGGAGATTTCCGCCTCGTAGTAACCGTTTCGCTCGATTATGGGCCCGACCCGAATGTTACTTGAAGCATAGAACTCCTCAAGGTATGCGCGGGCTTCCTTGACAGAGGTGACGTTTTTTCGTGCTCCATACCACCCCCAACGGGGAGATGCCCGGTAGCCGCCATACGGATTGTCACAGCAGCAGTCGCAGCCGTTCTCGGCCGGGATAACCGGCGTGGTGGCCAGCACCACTGTAACGACCGTCATTATGGTGATTAAAACGAGCCTGCGTACCATTGTCCCCTCGTTCGGTTGCAGTTCCTTTTCTGATGATCCCAGCATAGCAGAGGGTTGTGGGTAAATTATGAAGGGGTTATGGAGAATTGTGGTGATTTTCCCGGTCGGGGAGCCGGACGGTAAAGGTGGTTCCTTCCCCTATGCGACTCGCCACCTCGATGGTACCGCCGTGGGCATCCACCAGTTCACGGACTATCGACAACCCCAACCCCAGCCCCTCGCTCCCTTTGCGATAGAACCGTTCAAAGATGAGCGGCAGGTCTGCTTCGGCTATCCCCTGCCCCGTATCCGTTACGCCGATCCGGCAGCCATCCCTTTCGGCTGTTCCGCTGAGCCGAATGGTCCCTCCGCTGGCGATGGCCTTGACTGCGTTAATGACCAGGTTGATGAGGATCTGCATCAGCCGCTCTGGATCGGCATTCACCCGGACATCATCGCCGCACTCAACCAAGAAGAAGATCTCTTTCTTCCCGCCCGCCTCGGAAAAGCGCTGGGCAATGCTCTCCAGCAGCGGTTTCAGCGGAAGCCGGATACGCTTCAGGGACAGGGCGCTGGCCTCGGCCTGGACCAGTTCCTCCACGTTGACCACGATTCGGGCAAGGCGGGAGTTCTCCTCCAGCAGGGATTCCAGCACCCGCCGCTCGTTCGGAATGAGGCCGTCGAGCATTCCTTCCAGTTGCCCCTGCATGATCGCCAGCGGCGTTCGCATCTCATGGGCGAAATTGGCGTTGATCCTTTTTCTGAGGGCGTTCTGCTTTTCGAGGGTTTGGGCCATCCGGTTGAAGGAAAGGGACAGGGTCGCCAGTTCGTCGCTGCCACTGATTTCAATCCGCTCATGCAGGTTTCCCTGGCTGATGCTGTCCGCCGCCCGTGCCAGCCGGGTTATGGGACGGGTAAGCCTGCGGGCGAGGATGATGCCAGACAGGATGGCGACGCTGCCCAGCAGCAGTGCCGAGAAGAGGAGAAGCCGGTTGGTCCGGGAGACAAAGAGCTCTCTTTTCCCGCGGGGGAAAAAGCGCGCCTCCAAGCGGCCGATTTCTTCCCCTTTGAGGAACAGCGGGTAGCCGGCATATGGCCCAGAACCGCGGTCGGGGTCGAAACCAGCGCTCGCCAGTATGCGCTGCCGGCCTCTCGGTGAGAGCTGCCGCAGTGCGGTAGTCGTGTCCATCACCAGGGTGCCGCGGCGGTCTTTCACCCGCGTCTCGATACCGAGCAGAAGCGCCCAGACCGCATCTCCCGCCAGTGCCTCCCGGTTCCAGTCCCGGTTCTTCTCGAAGGAAGTCTCCAGAGCGGCGCTCACCCAGTAGACGCGGTCTTCCATCTCCCCCTCGGTCAGATGACTGAAGTCGCGGACGATCAGCTCCCGCAGGATCAGTGAGGATGCCACGCCGAGAGACGCGACAAGGATGAGCACCAGCATGAATTTCCAGCGGATGCTGCTACCCATCCCTCACCCCGCCGAATCTATAGCCCAGGCCGTAAACGGTCACCACGAATGCCGGGGAATGGGGGTCGTCGCCCAGTTTGTGGCGGATGTTCTTGATGTGGGAGTCGATGTTCCTCTCGTACCCCTCGAACCGGTAACCCATGACCTTGTCGATCAGCTCTTCCCTGGTGAAGGTCTTCTGGGGGGTGGCGGCAAGGGTGAAAAGGAGTTTGAATTCCGCAGCGGTCAGCTTGACCGGCTCCCCTCTGCAGATGACGCCGAAGCTGGCGCTGTCGAGAATGAAGGTACCGCCGTTGAAGCTTAGCTGCTCGCCGGTGCGGCCGACCTTACCGGAACGCTTGAGGACCGCCTGGACACGGCAGACCAGCTCCCGCGGACTGAACGGCTTGACGATATAGTCATCGGCACCGAGGGCGAACCCGGCCAGCCGTTCTTCTTCGGAAGACTTGGCGGTCAGCATGATGACCGGAATGTCGGTGGAGTCGGTCAATTCCCGGCAGACCGCCTCGCCGCTCAGGTCTGGAAGCATCAGGTCGAGCACCACCAGAACCGGATTTTCAGTCCTGGCCAGGGCAAGCGCTCTGACCCCGCTTTCCGTATGGATGACCCTGAAACCGGCCTGCTCCAGATAGACGCGGGCGACCTCGGCGAGCTTCAGGTCATCTTCGACAAGGAGAATGGAATGTGACAAGGCTGCCTCCCCGAACGTCCCCCCATCATCCTGGCTGCCCCTTCCAATACTTGGGCATAACATACACGAATGCGTATGAAAAGGGCGACATATCAATATTACACGATATTCTAAAAGATTCAGAGGACATCGACGCTAATTCAAAACACAGGGCCGGAGCATTATTCACCCCCTCCTTGGTGGCAAAAATTCCAATCAAAAGATAGCTTGGTTACGGCACTATCGAGCGATGTGGCCGTATTATATCCTACGTTTGTTCCGAGCACTGTAACGTGGCATTTATGAAGGGGAGCAACTGAATTACTAGAGGAGGCAGGCTGGTCAAAAATCTACCTGTAGCCCCTCACAAAGCCATAGGCGGTGTGAGGGGCTACAGAAAACTGTTTATCATTATGTCTCAAAACAGAGGGTGTTCAAACGAAAGGTAGACAAGCCCCCCATATTCGCCTTCGGAAGAACCGATGCCGATCGGCATGGAGAGACCGGGAACAATCTGTAAACCGGACTTGCAGTTTATTGCAAACCGCACTCCTGGATTGATAAAGAAGGTGCTTTCGGTTGTTTTCACACCATTAACCTGGGCCGTTTCCGTACTTGTTCCCGCAGCCTCTAGCATTAGATTGAAATTCTCTGTCGCCAGGTAGATCAGGCTGGCCCCATAGTTGAAACCGCGAACATTTGCCTTCTCTCCGGTGGAGTCCTTGGCCCTCGGGGTGTAGGTGCCCCCCATGTTCCAGTGGGTTACGAACTTGTCGGAAAGCTCCACGCTCAGCGGAATGTTCACCTGGTAACCGACCGTATCGGTACCGAGCCCCTTTTTGTAATCACCGGTAGGGAGGATCAGCGAAAAACGGGGAGAAAGTGCAATATTTTTCTGCATTATTGCTTGATAGCGGTAGTTTAACAGAATGTCGCCAATGCCGGTGTTATCCCCCTCATGCAGATGAGTAGCAGGGATAACGTACGAAAATTGATGCGTCTGCTTTGGGACAGGCCACTCCTGTATGAAAGTATATTGCCAGTCTTTCGACTTCTTCATGTACTGAAAGACCTGGATGTGCTGTATGACCCCGTCTTCCTGATTGTAAGCCTCTTCCAGCAGAAACGAGTTGTCCTGGATCTTTTTTGCCTCTTCTGCAAGTCCTGGCCTGCCTGAGAAGATCAGTCCAGCAAGCACCAAATAGGGTAGAACTCTCGCAAACATGTATTCCTCCTGCGCTTGTAATTATATGCTCGGACAGCGCGAGCATGGACGACACATAGTGAATCGGCTCAAAACAGAAAAACATTAGTCACAGTTAATAGATTATTTAAATTAATCCGATTAGCGCTGTGCTTCAGCCAGTCGCAACCACTTCTCAGGACGGCTTCCTGCCGCCAACCCAGTTCTTGAATTAGCCAGTGCTGCAAGTACGTTTTTCATGATTGAAGTTCCTTTGCTTGATTGTCGTTGTGCATTAAGTCAAATGTCATTGATCCTGGATTTGCAGTTGGCAGGCACCTGCAGTCGGTGTATCACGATATTGATAATCGATTTCAGTTGAATGGCAAAAAAAAGGATGGTTTGAGTTGTCCAGCTGGAGCACCCTGGGGCTGCCTGACGCGAGGATGGCGCCCATCCTTTGGCGGCAACCGCGGAATTGTTCGGCCAGGCCAAGGCTCTGCTCCGGGTTGCCGTAGATTTTCCAGAGACATTGACAGGCGAACGGCAACCTGACTAATCCCATGAAGGCGGCCACATCCTTTGCCGGATAACCGATAAATAGGCCTATCTCGTGGGGGAAGGACTTATTGTTTTCGATGCGTCGGCTCAACTCGCCAAGTAGTGCTTCTTTTGAAGCGTCAGCCTCATATCCGGCCTTGTGCAACAAGGCGCGGATGCCTGCGTGAGACAGGTGGCGCTCAAGGTGGTCGTTGTTGTAACACAACAGCAGCATAGCTCTTTCTTTGGTCTGTAGCACCAAAATGGTCAGATTACCAAGACGGGTTGCCAACTCTTCATGGTGACTTTGCCAGAGCTGGTAAAGATTACGACCGCAGAGTTGGGGGCGATTGCCGAGGGAGATCAGATTGGCCGGTTTAACACCAGCCAGCACTTCGGCACATTCCAGCATCAGATGTGCGGTCAGGCAGTCCACCGGGTCGGGAAAACGCTTCAGAATCTGTTTGGAGAATACTCTGGTTGAAGGTTTAACCTCTAAGGCCATCTTGTTTGCAAAAGCCATTGTCGCCGCACACCTTGAAATTGATTTTTATTATCATTATCGTAAAACAAAAAAAGGGTCAAGGTTATTTTTGCAAAGAAATAATGCCTTCCTTTTGCTGAGCATGTTTTCGATTCCTCTTCCCTTAGCCTTACGACCCAAGACTTGTCCATGGCACTAGGTTCGTTCTAATTGACTATCAAAAGAGGCCGGCGCCGAAAACGACGCTGAACAAACTTCCGTAACGCCAGGAACCGCTTCGATTGCCTCCTTGACATGCCGTGCGCAATCAGCGCAGTCCATGCCCTGGACGGAAACCTCATTTTTTCATGTTCAACTGCCATAATTTGTCCCTTACAGTGCCGCCAGTACCCGCCGCATCTTTTCGGCAACCTGCTTCGCAATTTCCGTAATCTCCCGATTGCCGATCATGGAGAGCGACGCAACCGGGTCCATGACCATGACCGCCGTCTTGCCGTCATCCCTGGTATAGACCACGACATTACAGGGAAGGAGCGTCCCCAAGTCAACCTCCCGGCCCAAGGCCTCGTAGGCCAGAGGAGGATTGCAGGCGCCAAGTATCAGGTAGTCGCGGAAGTCCTTCTGGAGCTTTTCCGCAAACTTTTTCCTGACATCAATCTCGGTCAGCACTCCAAAGCCTTCCTTCGCCAACTCTTCCCGCACCCTTTTTTCCGCTTCGGCGTATGACATGTTAATGGTTTTTCCGAAAGCGTACGGCGTTTTCAGTTCCATCGGCTTCTCCTTTTCATGGAAATGTGCTGAAGGAGACCTGCTAGTACCATCTCATGGAGATCAATGCATCAAAATCCCTTGCTCAGCCCAAAGACCATACGGATGTCCGTTTCATGCTGAACACCGTTTCGCTCCTCGATGACAGGGATACCAACCGAAAGGGTTGCGGCCCAACCATTGTCGCCGCACAACCTTGCACCGGGGGAAAGATATACAAGGCTTCCACCGCTATTCTCGTCCTCTACATTTGAAACCTTCTGTTTCTCTTGCCATTCGCCATTTACCTCAAGAATCAAGTCCCATGTCGTATGCTGATGTTCCGTAGTTCCTCCATGACTATGGTGATGGCTCTTCTCGTTTCCCAGACGGTATGAAGCTGCCAGATTGTAGTGCAGCTGGTCCCCTAGGTTTGTCCGTTGCGCTCCCCCGGTAGCAAACGTATAGAGCACGTTCGCATCGAGTGAGACTGCCCCCACCCGCTTACTGGCCGCCAGGCCGAGCAGCGGGTCCCAGGACCCTGAACCGGGCTGGTGCTCGGTTTCAAACAGCTCCCCGTTCCTGTCTTTGACTCCGGTGGCTCCAGTTGGAACCTTGATCCCGGCCAGCAAGGCACTTTCCAGGCGACCGGGCTCATTATTCACAAACCGGTATTGGCTGAGAACGGTGAGATCGCCCACGCCGTCGGAATTCCCATGGGTATCGATCACGACCTCACCACCTTCATTGTGTCCCGACCGGATGTCGGTACGCAGCAGATAAGGAAGGCGCAACCCAACGGTCAAGTTATCGGTGAGACCATAGCCTGCGCTCACTGACGGAGAAAGAAGATAATCCACGCTATGGACCTCGGTGCCTTGCGCAGCTAATCGGATAAGCTCGGCATTGGAGAATGTGCGAGACTTTACATATTCCACTCGCAACGTGACTGCCCCGCTTCCCTTCGGAAAGGTAGTTGCCGGGATGGTAATGGCAGGACCGGCGAGACCTGCGCTAAATCCGACCGTCGGGTGATCAGCCCTGGCGATGCCGCAACTGCAGGCGATAATCACCCCAACCAACACTATTATTTGCTTCTTCATCACAATGGGACCTCCGTTGAAGTGAGTTTAACTAAAGTTCAAATATTTCACTTCACTATCGCATTCAAGGATTTTACTTCTGCGGACTGAGGTGTCCTGTCAACAACGGACACTCTCCACTCAAGCGGCGGCCGGCAGTGTGTAGAAGTTTTGGGCGAACACGGCCGGCGCTATGTAGCCTAGGCGCGAATGGCGCCGTTGGCGGTTGTAGAATATCTCGATGTATTCTCTGATGGAGGCCATCGCCTCTGCTCGGGTCGCGTACCGGCAGTGATGGACCAGCTCATTTTTGAGGCTTCCCCAGAAGCTCTCCATAGGGGCGTTGTCATAGCAGTTCCCCCTACGTGACATCGAAGCCTTCATTCCGAACTGTTCGAGAAGCTGGCGGTAGTCTTGCGCGCAGTATTGGCTGCCACGATCCGAGTGGTGAATGAGTCCAGGTGCCGGACGTTTCTGTTGTGCGGCTCGGAATAGTGCCCGAGCGGTCAGCTCCTGTGTCATGCGCTCGGCCATAGCGTAGCCTACGATTTCGCAGGTGAAGAGATCCTTGATCCCGGCAAGGTAGAGCCATCCCTCTGCGGTGGGAACGTACGTGATGTCGGTGAGCCAGACCTCGTTGGGAGCGTTAGCTGTAAATGTTTGATTCAGTAGGTTTTCAGCCACGGGCATGCCGTGATTGGAATTCGTAGTTGCCTTGAACTTGCGCTTCTGCCGGCAGCGTAGTCCCAGTTCCCGGCGCAACCGGGCAATGCGGTCTCGCCCGGCGGTGAAACCATCTGAAGCTAACTCCGGCTGCAGCCGCCGAGCGCTATAGCTCTCGCGGGTGCGCTTGTGGGCGACTTTGATTGCCACCTTCAGTCGTTCATTCTCCTGGGCACGACGTGAAGGCTTTCGCCTCAACCAGGTATAGAAGCCGCTGCGCGACACGCTGAGCACTCGGCTCATTACTTTTACAGGAAATTGGAGTCGCCACTGCTTCATGAACGCGTACCGGGTAGCGACTCCCTGGCAAAGTACGCCGTCGCTTTTTTTAAGATGTCACGCTCCATGCGGGCTTCAGCCAGCTCTTTGCGCAACCGGGCATTCTCGGCCTCTAACTCTGCTGCCGACCGGGCACCGGGCGCCGAAGGCCGAGTGGAAGCCTTCGCGGCTACTATCCAGTTTCCCAGGGTCCCCTTGGGGATCGCCAGCCGCTTAGCCGCTGCCTCCTGTGACAGGCCTTGCTCTGTTACCAATTTAACCGCCTCGGCCCGAAACTCTGGGGTGTAACGTTGCTGTTTTTTCATGTCTCCTCCCTCTCGGTAGTGTACCAAGTGGGAGTGTCCGTTGTCACCAGGCTACCTCAGACAGGGTAACGGAGAATTTCGGTCCTTCTTCGGTACTGCCTCAGAGGCTCAGATACTGGCTGAAAGTTTATCAAGCGATTCGCAATCGTCCAGTCCATTAGCTGAAGGAGAACTGCTATACAAATGCAAGACTCGGGAATATTTTCACCGGCTGCACTTTAGAAAATACATTCTGAACAATGGCGCCCGGTGTTTTTTATGAAGAGCTTTGTTGTTAGAGCAAAATAATTACTTGCCTGTTGACGCGCACACCCCTCTCTTGATATTGATAACTACATTCATTTTCACTTGCTTTTGTTTGCCCTTGTTTCTGTATGTGTTCGCCAGACGTAAGATAAAACGAGTGGCAAACCGCTGTCATTTAACAACCATCTCTTGAAAACGACATTCACATTCACATCGGGTATTCCTGACACTCGAAAACTACACCACATAGGAGGAGCAAGAAATGAAGAGACCGTTCACATTATTTGCAGCCATTACCATCCTGGCTATGGCCGCCGCCCAATCGAGAGCTGCCACAGAGGATGACCTGCAAAAGCAGGTGCATGAGCTTGCTAGCGAAGTAAAGGCATTAAAAAGGGATGCTGCCAAGGAATCAACTTTTAACGTAAAACCTCAAGCACGGGCTATGAGCAGGATTCTGGACAAAACAACTTTTGGCGGCTACGGCGAACTCGATTACATCTTTCGGCGGGAAAACGGCAATGGCAAGGGAGAAAGTGTTTTTGATCCGCATCGCATCGTACTCTACGTTACTTCGGAGCTCAGTGACTGGGTCAATTTTTACTCCGAGTTGGAGTGGGAGCATGGCGGCGACGGCAAGAACGGAAAGATTCCGGTTGAGCAGGCATTTCTTGACTTCAAAATCGCAAGTCCCTTCAACATCAAGGCCGGTGTGCTTCTGGTGCCGCTCGGCGGCATCAATGCCAACCATGAGCCGACCAACTTCAATTCCACCGAACGTCCCGACCTGGATCGTATTTTGATTCCTTCCACCTGGCGTGAAATGGGAGCCGGCATTCACGGTGCGCTGGGACACAAGGTTAACTACGAACTTCTTGTTCTGAATGGTCTTGACGGCTCAAAGTTCTCCGCCGAGAGCGGTATCCGCAACGGCCGCCAGGACATGGATGCGGACATCAACCGGAACAAGGCGGTTGCTGGACGGCTGGAAGTCAACCCCATCACAAACCTCTATACCAATTTATCCTTCTATACCGGCAACTCGGCGAAGACCGGCACTGCGTACACCACCATCGCCGCATTCGACGGCAAGTACCGTATCAACGATCTGGAGTTGGCAGGTGAGTACGTGCAGATCTATCAGGATGACCCGAACTCCCTCGGTACAGATGCCAGTAAAGGAAAAATTGGCAATACCATGTCAGGCTACTGGGTCGAGGGGGCCTATCACGTCATGCCGCAGAGTATGAAAACGGGCAAGCTGGCCGAGGCTGATGCACTACTTTTTGCGCGCTACTCACGCATTAATCCCCAAGAGGGAGTAAGTAACGCAAGCGGCAAATATGACAGGGAATACACAACAGTAGGCCTCTCGTTCAAGCCAGTTCCGTCAGTGGCAGTTAAAGCAGACTACCAGTTCTACAACGACAACCGCGCAGCTGGTGAAAAAGCGCTGGATAACGACAAGTTCCAGATAACCTTGGGTTTCGTATTCTAATTTTTCGCATTGCATATTAAAAAGGCCGCCATACGAAAACGTAGGCGGCCTTTTCTCTGTTTGATTTTCAAATAAAACGTCGGATGAGCAGCGATCCATTCAAAATTTTCAATGACAGTCAAGAATGCGTGAGAGGGAACCATAGAGTCCCCTCTCACCAGTTTATTAACGACTACAGACAGTTACAGGACTCAAGATTCATGTTTGCTGCAACGGACCTTATCTTTGCTTTGATTCCCTTTATATCCCCTTCAAGTTCATCCACTCGCCGAATATCAATACCATCATATGCATAGAGCCCACGCAGCTCTAGATCCTTGACCTTAAGCTGCTCCCTGAGATCTGCAGTATTTTGCCTGAATATATTCAACGTATCGGCACTGATTGCCTTCACGTTTGCCTGACCGGTTTCGGCCAACGCCACACCACCAAAAGCCAAAACTGCTGCAACAAGTATCAACGCCATAACTTTATTTTTCATCGTATTCTCCTTGAAAATAGTGTTAATTCGAATTTCGTCGAGCTAAACAATCTGTCTCATGAACGTCGTACCATTTTCTGTCTCGGAGGATGAAAAATCTCGACCACATACGGGTCTGGAATCGACTGCGCAACATCCGGGCATTCTAACTCAACTATCTGGAAGCTGGTCTGTATTTCAACCGGGTGAACAGTATCGGCAATAGCGCACACGCATAAAGGACAGACGGGAGTGGTGCAGGGGAGCGGACAGCTTTGCGCTCCGTCGGGGTTGCAATGATTATTGTTGACTGCTTCAAGTTTTACGGGAGATTCCGCAGTGACAATGAGGGTTACCCCTGAAAACATCGTAACGAAGCAGAGTAGAACAATTGCGCAGATTATTCTAAACGGGTTTGTCCGCATATCATTGCTCGATGGAGTCACAACATTAAGATATTGTTCACTTGCGCAACAATCGCAAGCCATTGCCGACGACAATCAAACTCGCTCCCATGTCGGCGAATACCGCCATCCACATGGTGGCGTGACCCAGAATCGTGAGCCCGAGGAAAACCGCCTTGACCCCCAATGCCAGGGTTATGTTCTGCTTGAGAATCGCCGAAGTGGTCCGGGAGAGTTGTACGAAAAGAGCCACTTTGCGCAAGTCGTCGTCCATCAGTGCCACATCAGCCGTCTCGATGGCGGTATCCGTACCGGCAGCGCCCATGGCGAATCCCACATCGGCACGCGCCAGAGCCGGCGCGTCATTGATGCCGTCGCCAACCATGCCGACGGTGCCGCCATTCCCTTGCAATGTTTCAATGATTTTCAGTTTGTCTTCCGGCAACAAGCCGGCTCTTACTTCATCAATGCCCACTTTTCGGGCGATAGCTTCGGCAGTGTGCTGGTTATCACCCGAGAGCATCATGGTGCGAACACCCAGTCGGTGCAGTTCAGCTATGGCATCACGGCTGGATTCCTTGATCGTGTCAGCGACACCGAACAGCGCCAGCGGATGTGTTTTATCAGCTAACAGAACAACACTTTTACCCTGTCGTTCCAGTGAAGCTATCATGTTAGTCAAGCCGGATTCCTGAAAACCATTCTCCGTCATGAGACGGGAATTACCAAGGAAGTATTCACGGTCTCCGATTCGACCGGTAACGCCACGACTTATCAGGGCAGAAAAATCTGTGACATCCTTAGTGATAATCCCGTCAGACTGCGCGGCGACAGCTATGGCATGCGACACCGGATGATCGGAGCGGATGGCCAGACTTGCAGCAAGACAACGTACTTCCAGTGAGTCAATTCCGGTCAAAGGGTCAAAGTCGGTCTGCGCCGGTTTGCCATGGGTGATGGTGCCGGTCTTATCCAAAGCCAGCCAGGCAAGCTTGCGCCCTTCTTCCAGATATACCCCGCCCTTGATCAGGATGCCGTGCCGTGCGGCAGCGGCAAGGCCGCTGACAATGGTAACCGGAGTTGAGATCACCAGGGCGCAGGGGCAGGCAATGACCAGCAGCACCAGTGCCTTGTACACCCACTCCAGCCATGCTCCGCCGAAAGCCAGCGGCGGGATGACCGCCATGGCCAGGGCCACGGCAAACACCGCCGGAGTATAGACCCGGGCGAACTGGTCGACGAAGCGCTGGGTCGGCGCACGGCTCCCCTGTGCCGCCTCGACGGCATGGATAATGCGGGTGAGCGTTGAATTGGTCGCCAGTGCCGTGACCTTGAACTGGAAAGATCCGGCCTGATTGATAGTGCCGGCAAAGACCGGATCTCCTGGACTCTTCTCAATTGGCAGGCTTTCGCCGGTGATCGGAGCCTGATCGACGGTCGAATTTCCTTCGATTACCTCGCCGTCCAGGGCGATGCGCTCCCCAGGTTTGACTCGAACGATGCTTCCAAGAGCAACATCCTTGGCCGGAACCTCGTTCCACGTGCCATTTGCAAGCTGCACCGTGGCGCTTTCAGGAGCCATGGCCATCAGTCCCCTGATAGCGTTACGCGCTCGATCGAGGGATTTAACCTCGATCAGTTCGGCAAGGGCGAAGAGGAACATAACCATGGCCGCTTCCGGCCATTGGCCGATGCACAGGGCGCCGGTCACGGCAATGGACATGAGGGCGTTCATGTTCAGGTTGCGGTTACGCAGGGCAATCCATCCTTTTTTGTAGGTTTCCAGCCCGCCGGTCAGAATAGCAATGAGCGCCAGGAGCAGCGTCAGCCAGTGATGGCCCGTGCTCAACATCTCGATGATTTCCGCGCTCAGCGCAGCAATTCCCGAGACAATCAACGGCCACCAGTTGGTCTTTTCCTCTTCGGGCAATTCCTCCCTGGCCTCCGCCGTTACGACCTTCATGCCGATGGTTTTCAGGGCTGCTTCCACCGGCTCCAGCGACGGCAGGTTATGGGAAACGGTCAGGATGCGCTGCAACAGGTTGAATTCGAGTCCCGTTACTCCGGGGAAGCCTTTCAATTTGTTGCGTATCAACGCCTCCTCGGTCGGACAGTCCATGTTTTCGATATGCAGTTTGTCCTGACGCCCCGGCGTTATTCCGGGCTGAAGCGGTGGAGCGCTGGCTGTCTCAACAGATTCTTCTTCGTCACTGGCTATTACTGCATATCCGGCGTCTTCGATCTTTTCACGGATCGCCGCCGGTGTTGTTCTCACCGGGTCGTAAAGAATAACCGCCTGCTGCTCAACAAGCAGCATGGTCACCTTGGTAACACCAGTAATTCCTTTTATGACGGTTTCCAGATGCCCGGCGCAGCTCGGGCAATCCAATCCGGTAATATTCAGTTCAAGGGTTGCGTGAGGTTGTGTCATCGATAGTCCTTTTCATTCGGCGGAATCTGAACGAGCATGTAATCGTCATTTACAGTGAGGCATTCCTCCAGGGCATCACAAAGGAGCCCCATCAATCAAAGGGTTTCCGGAAGAGCAGCCCGTAATGGTATGGCGGCAGGTCGTAGCGGTCCATGTCGTTGAAATGGAATCCGGCTGCTCGCCCCCACTCCATGCACTGTTCCGGCCGGGGACGAATCTCCATGGCTAACGCCTCGATCAAGGCCGAAAACTGCCAGAACTTTTTCCGGCTCAAAAAACCCCGCCCACATCTCCTCATCAGGCATGCCGCTGTCACGAACCTTCATGAAGCACTCCTTGGCATCAAATCGTATAAGTCAGTTTAGCCTCAATATCCCAGTTTATTTGCCAGTATCTAGAGCATGCTGATCCTGTTCAGCTATCGAGATTAATTTTACGGTTACAAGGCGGCCAACACCCGTGCCATCTTTTCAGCAACCTATTAAATTAATAGTGGAAGGGTATTGCATCCTATGGTGTCCTTATGATTGTATCTCGATGAAATTGTTGTTTCATCATACTCATCCACGTCAGTTTTACAAGATGCCTGAGCGTTTCAGTCACTCGCCAGATGTCAATTTCTTCAAAAGACTCACACTGGTAGCAGCGCATACCCCGCCAAAAACAGCGGGGCATGCGCTCATTGCCGATTTATTCTATTCCGCTTGCTTCACCTTTCCGAACTTCAGATACAGAGACGGTAGCACCACCATATTGAGCACGGTAGAGGAAAGTAGTCCGCCGAGAATTACAATTGCCAGGGGGGAGAGAATCTCGTTCCCCGGCTTGTCGGCGGCAATGGCAAATGGCACCAGAGCCAGTCCTGCTGCCAGCGCCGTCATGATGACGGGCCTGAGCCGTTCCGTAGAGCCCTGCATAACGGCCTCCTGCAGGGTTTTCCCCTCCTCTTCCATCAGGTGTTTGTAGTGGGAGATAAGCAGAATGCCATTTCGTGTTGCAATGCCAAACAGGGTGATAAATCCAACCAGCGAAGCGACGCTAATGACCTTGGAAGTAAAATATACGGCGATGATGCCACCGATAAAGGCGAGCGGCAGGTTGACCATAACCAGGAGAGCATCCCTGAAGCAGCGGAATTCAATGTAGAGGATCAGAATGATGAAGAGCACGGAAACCATGCTCAAAAGGCCGATTGTCCTGGTTGCCTCGGCCTCACTTTCAAACTGCCCGCCATATTCTACATAATATCCCTCAGGGAGCTTGACCTTCTGCTCTATGCCGGTTCGAACATCCTCAAAGACACTGCGCAGATCACGCCCAGCCACATTCGCCTGAACAACAATTTTGCGCTGAACATTTTCCCTGGTGATGGTGTTAGGCCCCTTGGCAGAAACGACCTTAGCCACGGCAGAAAGGGGAATTTTGACCCCGGTCGGGGTGTCGATCAGGACGCTTTCGATGCTGCCGGTACTGTCGCGAGCCGTATCGGGAAACTTCACCACTACATCGAACCCCCGATCTCCTTCCACGGTACGTGTCACGGCCATTCCGGCGGTGGCAGCCTCCATTGCCTCTGCCACTCCTGACATGGTGAGATTGTAGCGGGCCATTTGCGCCCGGTCGGGGACGATCCGGATTTGGGGAATGTCCTTTTGCTGTTCCACCGACAAGTCAGCCAGTCCGGAAACATCGGCTATGGCACCCCTGATCTCTTCAGCAGTACTCCGTAGTCTGAAAAGCTCAGGGCCGTAGACCTTGATGGCAATATTGGCCATGGTGCCGGAGAGCATGTGATCGATCCGGTGACCTATCGGCTGACCGAAGGTAATGGTTGCTGGCAAGCCGGCCATTGACTTACGCAGCTCCGCCATGACATCACCGAGCTTGCGATCCTTCATATCCAGCTTGGCCTCGATCTCGGTCATGCTGGCCGCCTTGCCGTGCTCGTCCATGTCACCCCGCCCAGTTCGGCGGGCGGTCTTCTTGATATTGGGATGGGCCAGCAATGTCTTTTCCACATTCAGGGCGATTGCCGCTGATTGTTCAAGTGAAGTTCCCGCCGAGGTGACGACAACGACTGTCAAAGCCCCTTCGTTGAAGGCTGGCAGAAAGGAACGGCCTGTCATGGCAAGTGGTATCATGGCCAAAGCGAAAGCAACCACCGATCCGGTTATTACCAGTTTCGGTCGGGTAGCCGCCAGGGTGAGCATGGGGCGATAAAGGCGCTGGAGCCAGCGGACCACGACACTCTCTTCTTCACGCTCAAGACATTTGGCCCGTGGCAACAGGTATGAGCAGAGGGCCGGGGTGACGGTCAGGGCGACTATTAGCGATGCCCCGATAGATACCATGTAAGAAATGCCGAGCGGCCGCAACAGCCGTCCTTCGACCCCGGAGAGGAAAAAGAGCGGTAAGAAGACCATGAGAATGATCATGGTAGCATTGACAATGGAGGCGCGGATCTCTTTTGAAGCATCGAAGATCACCTTGAGCGAAGGAGATTGTGTGCTTTCCAGTTTCAGGCGGTTTTCACGCAGCCGCCGGAAGACGTTCTCAACATCGATGATGGCGTCGTCAACAATGACACCGATGGCAATAGCCATTCCACCCAGGGTCATGGTGTTAATGGATATGTCGAAAATCCTGAGAGCAAAGATGGCGAAAAGCAGAGATAGCGGCATAGCAACAATGGATATAAAAGTAGTTCGCACATTGCCCAGGAAAAGGAAGAGGATGACGATAACCAGCAGCGCCCCCTCGGTCAGCACCTTTTTGATGTTGTCGATGGCCCGCTCAATAAAATCGGACTGCCGGAAGATATCGGTCTCCAACTTCATGCCGGACGGCAGACTCTTCTGCAGTTCCGCAAGCTTCCCTTCCAGGCGTTTGGTAAGCTCAAGGGTATTTGCGGTTGGATGTTTCTGAATCGAAATCACCACACCTGGCTTGCCGTTGGCCGAAGCGTCGCCGTACCGAAAGGCCGGGCCGATAACAACCCGGGCAACATCACGAACCAGGATCGGCACGCCCTCCCTGGTAGCCACCACAACCTGCTCAAGATCGGAGATGGTTCGGACCCTCCCCACACCACGGATCATGTACTCTTGGCCGGTCTTTTTCATGACACCGGCGGCAAAATTTTCATTGGCCCCCTTAAGGGCCGCAATCACTTGGCCCACTGTAACACCGAAGGCTTGCAGGCGTTGCGGGTCAAGCTCTGCTTGGTACTGGCGGGTGTCGCCGCCGATGTTGGATACCTGCGAAACTCCCGGCACCGCCAAGAGCCGCTTGCGTACGACGAAGTCTGCGGTTTCCTTCAATTCCATGGTTGTATGCTTGTCGCTGACCAAGGCAACATGCATGATCTCTCCCATAATCGAGGAGATCGGTGCCAGTTGGGGGATAGCATCAGTTGGCAGGACGCCGGCCAGGGATTGCAGCTTTTCGTTGACAACCTGGCGAGCTTTGTAGATATCGGTCCCCCAGTTAAACTCGACCCAAACAGTGGAAAGACCGGCTACGGTATAGGAACGGACCCGGCGCACGCCGCTTGAGCCATTTACGGCGCTTTCAATGGGATAGGTGACGACCGACTCAACCTCTTCCGTGGCCATGCCGTGGGCCTCGGTGATGATGGTGACCGTCGGAGCGGTCAGGTCCGGCAGTACATCCACCGGCATCTTCATTGTTATATAGGTCCCGACCACCAGCACCAGCAGTGACGCCACAACGACGATCAGCCGGTTTTCCAGGGCCAGGCGAATTATTTTATCAAGCATGCAAACCCTCCTTAATGGGCATGACCCTGGTCAGCGCCGCCCTTGGCAGCGGACTCGGCCTGTTTGACGTAATAGGCGCCGCGGGTCACCACCCGCTCGTCCCCCTTGAGACCGTTGGTGACTTGGACAAAGCCGCCATCTTCAACGCCGATCTTTACCTCCCGCCGGTCAAAGGCCTCGCCCGACGATTGGATAAAGACGAACCAGCGGGCCTCGTCTTCAATCAATGCCTCCTTGGGTACAGCAAGTGCCCCGGCAACAGAGCCGGTCCGGATGGCGACATTAGCGAACAGTCCAACTTTAAGGCGACCTGAGGGATTAGGTACCTCAAACAGGACCGGAATGGTTCTGGTTTGGGGGTCGAGCATGTCGCCGACCGACACCAACCGCGATGGGTTGAATTCTTCAGTCAGACCGGCAACGGTGAAAGAAGCATTTATCGACCTTCCGGCAGCGCCGATCTCGTTCGCGGGAAGATTGGCCTTAAGCCAAAGGGTACCGGTGTTAACAATCCTCAGGATAGGCTGTCCCGCTTCCACTCCCTTGCCGGCACCGGCAGATACTTCTACCACCGTACCGCTTACCGGCGCTCTAACCGCAATACGGCCATCTCCCTCTCTCTTTACAGTGTCCATCGCCTTTTCCAGGGGTTCCAAGGCCGCACGGGCGGTAGCAAGAGCCAACTCCGCTTCCTCGACCCGCTTAAGGGGGGCGATTTTTGCTTCATGAAGCCGTTTAGCCCGGTCGTACTCCTTTTGCGCAAGTGCAACCTGATTTTTTGCTCCGGCATAGGCCGCTCCCAACTGTCCGATCCCGCCTTCGGGTCTGACCGGTGGGTCGATCAGTGCTACCACTTCACCCTTTGCCACCTTCTTGCCTATGAATGGCAATTGTTTTGTCGTCGAAATGAGACCGGATAGAGGTGCTGCAACCGTTGCCTCGGCGTTCGATATCGGCACCAGTTCACCCGTTGTGGTAACGAAGCTGCCCATATCTTTCTTGACCGGTTGGGCCACCATGAAGTCCACCACCCACTGCTGTTCCTTCAGATACGCAATTGCACCGCCACCGCCGGCATGTCCATCGGACGGTTTCTCACCTTTATTCAAAGCCAGTACTTCGGACACCGTAATCACATCGTCAAATCCCTTCCCGTCGGTGATCAACTTTAGTGAATATTTTCCCGGTTTGCCAAGTGCAGCCTCAATTTTGTAAATCCCATTCCGAGTAGGAGCAGGCAGGCTGAATGTTTCAGGCTCACCAGTTGCAGGATTGAATACAAGTTTCAATCCACCTTCAGTGACCGGTTTGAAATCACTCAGCCTGGTAAGATGGACAAGAAAGCCCGTCTTTTCTCCGACCACCGGCGGGTCATACTCCATGAACAGCTCGCTTTTAGCGGAATAAGCGGTAACCCGGATCGGTTCGGCCTTGTCTCCAGCTGCGGCTGCGGGGGCCTGTTTCTTTTGATTGCAGCCGGTCAGCGTGAAAAGCAGAACCAGCAATATACCAATGTATTTCAAGGCAGTTTTATAGATGCTCATTTATTTCCTCCGTCACTATTCTTCAAGTCAGCTCCCACGGCAGCATCCAGTTTTGCGGCAGCAATGTTCCAGTTGTAAAGCGCGATGAGATAACCGTCATTCACCTCGACAAAATTCTTCTGCTCCTCGATCACCGCAAGAATTCCAATCTCACCCAAGCGATAAGCCTCCTGGACCAGTTTCAGGTTTTCGGTGAGTTGCGGCAGTATCTCCTTGGCATAGATGTCCGCCGATTTTCTCACAGAGACAAGTCTTGCATGGGCCGCCTCCACCTCTCGCTCAATGTTCTGCCGGACAAATGCATGACGAATTTCAGCGCTGTTTTTTCTTGTCTGGGCTTCTATTATGCCGGCCTGGTTCCGGTCAAAGTACGGAATCGGGACTGAGAGCTTCAGGCCGATCAGATAGTCGGTGGACCTGTCATCCTGACCTCCGATTGTGGTCAACGAGCTTTCACGGCTGAAGACAATCCCCGCAGTCATGTTGGGTACCTTATCAGCCTGAGCCAGGGTAAGCTCCGCCTCCCCTTTGTTTTTTTCAGCTGCCACGATTTGCAGATCGGGGCGATTTTCCAGAGCCAGCACCTTGAGTTCCGCTGGATTTGCAACTAACGGTTTCGTATCCGGAGAGCCGGCAATTTTCAGGCCTGTCAAGGCCGGCAAACCCATAAAAGCCAGCAGTCGCTGACGCGCAGGGACAAGTTCGCGCTCTGCTTCGACCTTTCTTCCTTCACTGCGGGCGGCTTCCACCCTGGCCAGGTTTACGTCCAGTTCCGCAATATCACCAGCGGCCAGTCGCTCTTTGGTTATCTGCAGAAGTTGATTGTTCAGTTCCTGAGACTTGTGTGTGAGCTCAAGGCGGCTTTCCACAAGAGGGAAGGTCGTAGAATCCGGTTTTCACCTCCAGCATCAGCAGACGTTCCGCATCCTTGATCCGGGTGCCGAACCTCACCAGTTCAGCCTCAGCTACGGCTAGCCGTTTATTTCGCTTGCCACCGATTAAAAATTCCTGGGTTATTCCGATGGATGCGCGGTTCTCGGACGAACTGCCGGTAAGGGCTCCGGTTGCACCTTCCAGATCCAGCACCGGATTGGGATAAAGACCAGCCTTGATTTTCCCGGCCTCGCCAACTCCTGCCTCTTCGCGGAGTGCCTTCAGATCACCGTTGTTCTCCCTGGCAATTGCCATGATTTCCTGCAGAGTAACGGCTTTCTCCTCCGCCTGGAGTGGCGCAGTTGCAACACCAATAACTGCCGCCATAACAGCGACAGATGTTAATCGTATAAGAAATGCCTGCTTCAATTGTTCCTCCCTTGTTGCATTGAGGTATGACGTGATTACTATCCATTTGGCGCAGATGTACCAAAAGCCTCTTATGCCTCCCCCGGTTATCAACTAGGAATGCGCATGCAGAGATTTCGCTGCAATCATGGACAGCAACCAGTCCTACTGACACAATTATGGATATTGAGTGACGATAGAACAGGGAGCTGAACGTAACTATACGCACAATGACGCAGACAGAGCGCTATTGCGGACGCACGAGTAGCGTATCAGCCTTTCAGACGAGGTTTTGCGGCGGGATGAATTTGTCCAGATAGACTTCGGGGATGAACTGAAACCCTTCAGAGTTGACGTGTGGCAGTTCAATCGATGTAGGAAGGCGATAAATAGTTTGAGTAGTCAATGAAATATTGGTGTGGTGATCGCAACTGAAATGGTCATGATCGGTGCTGGGATGGTCGTTAGTGGGGCAAGCCGGACAATGGCCGGAAGTTTCGACATGCAAGAAACCGATCGTGATTTTATGCGGAGTGGTAAATCCTGCTTCTTCAATCTCATGTGCAACAGAAAAGACGGTATTGATGGAAAAACAGACCATCACCGCTACAAGGGTCAATGCAATGATTTTTCTGAAATTCCGGTTCAAACCGATTCAAGTCCCATTTCTTAGTCGATGCGAAGCTAATGGTGCACATTAATTATTGTTGCAACTCGTGTCAAGGTCTATATCCCATAACGATTTACTTCCACTGAAAGGTGAATCAGTTCTTCGTGTATGCTTAATTGACGCTTGAAGTAATCCGGGTCTACGTTATCCTTGGTTACGAGTGAAAGAATGCAGGCGTATTTGCCCTTGCCGACTCGCCACACATGCAAATCGCTGATATGGGCACTGATCGGACTAGCCACAATTGCCTCTCTGATTTCCGTCACGATAGGAGCATTCATCTCAGCATCAAGCAAAACTCTCCCTGTATCACGCAACAGGCCATAGGCCCACACCGCGACCAGTCCGGCACCTACAATTCCCATAACCGGGTCCAACCAGTTTGCTCCCCAGAGTTTACCCCCCGTCAACGCCAAGATGGCGAGCACCGAAGTTGCTGCATCGGCTACAACGTGAAGATATGCGGACCGCTGGTTCAGGTCATGATGATGGTGGTCAGGCGTTTCGTGATCGTGATGATCGTGACCATGATCATCCTTGAGTAGCCAGGCGCAGGCAAGATTGACCAATAGGCCGACAGAGGCTATGGCGATAGCCTGGTTATAATGAATGGTCGTTGGAGAAATCAGGCGCTCGACAGACTGGTAGAGCATCAGCCCAGCAACCAATACCAGCAAGAGAGCGCTTGTATAGCCGCCAAGCACCTCAATCTTCCAGGTACCAAAAGCAAAACGGGTGTCATGAGCGAACCGCCGTGCGGTTCCGTACGCCAGTACTGATAGCCCTAATGCCAGGGCATGCGAACTCATGTGCCAGCCGTCCGCCAGAAGAGACATCGAATTGAACATCCAGCCGCCGATAATTTCGGCAACCATCATGATTGCTGTAAGCGCAACAGCCCATCGCGTGTTTCTTTCAGCCAGAGGGTTGCCCTCGTCAAAAACGTGCGAGTGACGCCAATCATCAACATACATTGTGAAGCCTCCGCATCTGGTTTATTGCCATGAAATCCGTTTATTACTGAATGGTTCAAGCAGGACAAGTCCGATGTCGGGCTCATTTCTGGCATCGAAAATAGTCGTCGATGGATTGTCATTCCCCCACCAATTGTCAATCGCCATTTCCTGAGTAGCGGGTGCCGTCTCAATCCCGGACTCTTCTTTTTCCCCGGATACAACGGTATATCCGGCCTCTTCAATTCCTTCGCGAATTTGATCTGGTGTTGTTTTAGCCGGATCGTAAAGAATGATGGCTGTTCGCTCCGCAAGCAGCGTTGTTACTTTGGTTACACCTGTAGTGCCTTTCAAAATGCTTTCCAGGTGATTGGCACAGTTGGGACAATCCAGTCCGGTAATATTCAGTTCAAGGGTTCCGTGTTGCGGGGTCATCGATAGTCCTTTTTATTCGGCAGAATCTGAACGAGCCTTTTAACGTCCTGCTCAGGACAATCCATGCAATGATCAAATCACCGGTCAGTGTTACCCACCATAGCTGTGAAGCCCTGACAGAAACAGATTCACCCCGAGATAACAGAAGATGGTTGCGGCAAATCCGATAATCGACAGCCAGGCCGCCCTATGCCCGGCCCAGCCGCGGGTGATGCGGGCATGGAGGAAGGCCGCATAGACGAACCAGACGATCAGCGACCAGGTTTCCTTCGGGTCCCAGCTCCAGTAAGTCCCCCAGGCATAGTTGGCCCAGGCGGCGCCGGTGACTATACCCAGGGTCAGGAGCGGAAAGCCGATCATGATGGACTTGTAGTTCAGGTCGTCGAGCACCCTGCCGGCCGGAAACGTGGCGACAATGCTCTGTTCGTTGTCAGGGGCTGATTTTTCATGTTTTTCACGGATCAGGTACATGATGGAGATGCCACAGGCCACGGCGAAGGCTGCATATCCCAGGAAACAGGTTATGACGTGATAGGTGAGCCAATTGCTCTGCAGAGCCGGGACAAGGGGCTGTATGCCGCTGTCAAGGCTGAGCTGTCCCCATGCCATACCCAAAAGAGCGAACGGCATGACGAAAGCGCCGATAACCCGATAACGGTACTTGAGATCGAGCAGGCCATAGATGAGAACAATCGTCCAGGAGAAAAAAACCACCGACTCATAGAGATTCGACAGCGGCGCATGGCCGATGCCGAGAGCGTAGGACTCCTTCCAGCGAAGGCCGATGGCAACTGTTTGCGCAAGTAGACCGCCATAGGCCAAGGCGCTGGCTGCCGTGCCAAGGGCCTTGATCCGGCTGACGGCAAAGGCAAAGAAGCCGAGCATGGAAAGCAGATAGGCAAAGGTGGTTATATTGAACAATGATGAACTGGTCATTTGTTATCCTCCAACGGGAGCTGCTTTTTGAGCTTTATCACCAGTTGCTCCATGAACAGCTGAAATCCTCCCTGATTCTTGCTGCTATTGCCCCCGATGGTTACTGTTCCATTCTCGACTCGCACCCAGATGCGCCGGTGTGCCATGAAGAAGGCGATGTAAATTCCCACAATCATCAGGATGCAGCCGATCCAGACCACCCAGACGCCCGGGTCCTTGGCCACCTGCAGGCCTGTATACATGAACTCTTCTCCCCCCCGGTACTGGATAAGTTTTCCGCCGGTATAGGGAAGATTCATCCTGTTCATTGCCGGATTGTTGGAATAGACGATGAAAGTCTTGTTCTCGCCATTCGCCAGATGCACCTCAACCTGAGCCGCCGGACCGCTCATGCCCGATTGGAACCGGGAGATGTCCGGGGTCGTCTCCTGCAGACAGATGCCGCTGCCATCGGGCAGCTTTGCCGATCCGTTACTTTGAATCTTCAACGGTTGTGGATTGCTGCCATCCGGATCACTGACGGTGAATTCGTGCTCTCCATATTTTCCATAACTGGACTGGTAAAAGGTTATCCCCTTGTAGTTGAGTGGATCGTTAACGATGACCGGCACCCGGTCATAGCCCGCCACCGGTTGTCCGTTTTCCAGCACCGTCAGGATGCTCTTGAATTCCTTGGGGGCACCGTTCGGGTAATGAGAGACACTGAACTTCTCACAGCGCACCGCAAAGCCGAGGTCGATTTCCTTTTCGGAGCGCGACATGACCTTGCCGACACTCTCCCCCTCAGGAATGTTGACGAACCCCTTGTAGCCGAACAGGGAGCCGATGATAGCTCCGATGAATATGACGAGCACACTCAGGTGAACGGCATACACGGCCAGCCGGGACCAGGGTGTTTTCTGGGCGAACAGATGGTAAGCCCCGTCTGTTTCAGTAATTGTAGGCTCGGCAAATTCCGCCTTCAGGATAGCGGCAACCCTGTCCTTGAGTGTGACAGCGTTCCCTGATGTCATGATTGAAGTAAGGTTGGACAGCGTATTCTCCAGACCATCATCCATGACCGTCGCCGGACGGGTGATCGTTTTCCAGATGCCGGGGAGTCGCTTGATGGAGCAGGCGATCAGATTCAGAGAAAGTAAGGAGAGCAGGAGGATAAACCACCATGAGTGGTACATGTCAAAGAAGCCGAGACTTTTGTAAAGCTTCAGCTTGTTCTGGCTGATGGTCTGCAAATACTCGGGCGGCGGTGTACCTTGTGGAATGACCGTTCCGATGATTGAGAGCACCGCCAGTGTAATGAGGGTAAACATGGTCAGCTTGAGCGAACAGAAAAAATCCCAGATAGATTGGGATGCTGATTTTGTACTTGATGTCACGAGATTGCTCCTTGGCTATAAGGTTTCAACAGACCGCCTGCTTGCATAACGCCTTCACGCGGATACATGATCGAAGGATTTATCATGCGTATGTTGTTCCACTTCGGCATGGTGTCGGGACTTACGACCAGGAGCTATTTTGAGGAGGAACAAATATCGGGAAGTAGACTTGAGGCATCAATAATTGAGGTTCAACCGCAGTATAGATAATCACTGCCGGGGAAGGGACAGAAGTAAAAATTACCGGGAGTGAAAATGCAGAACCGCAGCAGCATGAACACGATGAATCACACTCGCGACCCCCATGCCCATCATCACACGGACAGTCATTGCAGGGCAGGTATGCAGATTCGCATGTAGCCTGTTTAACGTCATCGACAGATCCATGTGGCAGAACACGGGCAAAAGCCTGCACACTGAGAAAAAAGCAAACCACAAGGATGCAACATGCTTTTAAGCAGTTTAAATTCATCACCACGTTACCTGCGAGGGGGGCGCGTAACTGCCGGATGGTTTACGGAAATTCATATCCGCCGGCTTTCACACGAATGTCTTCACCACCAACTGCATCTTCCCGCCGTTTTTTTGCCAGATGGCACTCCACATGTCTGCGGTAGTTTTGACAAGCTCCGGATACAATGCTGTCTTTTCGCGTTTATTGTACTCATACAGCGTTTCAAGTATTGCATCGAGTGAACGCCCGCCATACCCTTCGTAGACCACTGTAAATTTGCCGTTTTTCCAGCGGTTCGGTACTTCGCGCAAATTCTTTTTCAAACCGTCGCCCATGATATCCGCGCCATTTGGTCGAAGGGCAATTTCAAAGATGTGCTTGACATTGCCGCCAAGTTGGCTGGCAAGCGCGTTGCCGTCCTTGGTTGAAATCGCTTCGAGGCGCGATTTGAAATCGTCTTTGCTGATAACATTTCTGCGCCAATAATCGTCACGGATAGCGAAGTTTGCTTCCCTGTTTAATGTATCAAGATACGGTTCAAGCGTCTGAGCCATATCCGGCGGCAGGAGGGACACGACATCTTCGACAAAATTCGTGATTAACTTCGAATTCGAACTGTCATGGATAATCGTCCCGTTTACCGTCTTTTCTTCAAGGGCAAAAGAGTAGTTGCATAGCGCCACTATCACCAGCATGGCCAGCACCATATATATGCTACATCGTCTCATGGGGCACCTCCTCAGGATAATGCCGAATTATTTTCCAAGATCATGTACTTCACCACTGCCTTCGAGAGATTTATCGAGCGAGATAATGCGGCCGTCTGGCGTTACGACATTGGCATCAATCACCTTGCCGGCGTTTACTCGAATGTTGAAAGAAGAGTGTTCCCGGCCATTCCAGTGATATTTGTCACCGGGTATCTTGAGGGAGTTGCTGCCGACTTTCTTTCCCTGGACGCCTACTATTTTGACAAGCTGTTCATATGTCAGCACATCCTTGACCGACTGCAAAAAAGCTTTGTCAAAAACCTGGTCTGCCTGTCCTGAAGCGGCGTTACCGACTGCTGGGGACAGAATGACGTTCAAGGCAAGCAAACATGAAATGACTGCCATTAAAGACACGCATTTTCTTGCCACTGCTGGCAGTATTTCAGCCTTGTACATAATCACCATGAAATGTCCTGACGTTACGCCTTTTGTTTAAGAGCCTTTTTTTGTCATGCTCAGGACTGAAACGGCACCTGCCAATAGTTTGGTTATCTTCATGGCTTCTGCAACACCCTCATTGTCTCGTTGTCTTCTTTCAGCTTACGCTTGAGTTTGTTCAACTCTTCAGACGTGTAGACCTTTTCACCTTTTGCAATTTCCTTATTCAATTTTGCTATCCGTTCCGGCAAGCTATCAATCACGTTAGGGCAATTCTTGCCATACAGGAGACAGTCGTCTTTCCCCTCTGGTGGCACAGAAGCAAATACCGGAACAGCAACCAATGCGACAGCAACAGCGCAAATTGATACGGTGATTTTTTTCATGGGCTCATCTCCTTTTGTTTAGCCTGCCATGCTTTGCGCATGGCAGGACGGTTGAGGTTGTATTTAAGCAGAATCTTGTGAATTGACTGGCGACTCAATGACACTTCCTGACAATTCAGCCACGGTAAGTCGCCTACGCTTCACGAAGGTTTCTGAAGTTGTTGAGGAATCCATTTCCCCTCCCAAGCGTCCTAAATTTCCTTGCCATTCAACATTAGTCTCAGCGACCTGATACCTTCAGTAAAACTGGTAGTGCTGTACATTCCCGGACGCCTCTTACCCGGTTTTGTGCTGTATATGGGCTCCACCACCAGGCTGTTGCGATCGCCCTCTCTCAGGGTAATTTCCCTCGCAACGGCAACTTCGTCATCGAGAAGAGCAACGACCACCTTGTGGAGGCCGGACTTCAGACGGAGATTCTTGCTGAAACGGTACCTGATACCGTCACCTGCTTCCGGGTCCACAAGTTTCATCGGTTCACTGTTTTCCTTTTGCAGTCTTCCTTGTAACATCACAGCCTGGCCGTCAATATTCAACAGCAGCTTGTAGTTCGGAGTCCCGTGAATATCCTTTGAGGAATAGATGCCTGGTTTATGGGTCTTGAAAGTGGCTGTTATGCGCAAATCAACATACCCTTGTGGTGCGGTCGCACCATTTGTCAATTCATCAAAAACATCGGTGCGCAAACTGGTGCTGCTCGCCTTGATCAACGCTGAGCTTTCCGCACAACCACTCAAAATCATGAGTGACAGCATTAATAACAGACTGGTCTTTTTCATCATTAGCTCCTTTCGGGTCAAACTGCCGCCTCGCCGCGTTCGTTGGTCCTAACTCGCACCGCCTCAACCACGTCCAGGACGTAGATCTTCCCTTCGCCCTTCTCACCGGTCCATGCCTGCTGACGGATGGTGTCCACCACATTCCAGACAATGGCGTCGGTAACCATGATCTCAATGCGAACATTTCTACTGAAACGGTTGATCTGGCTGTCTACTCTTTTACAGTTTGCACCTTTACCGCGACCGAAACCGTTGTTTTCCATTGCACTCATCCCGGTCAGTCCTTCCACATTTCTGAGACCTTCCGTGACCAGTTCAAGGGCAGATGGCTTGATGTAGGCGATTACTTGCTTCATTGAGCAATCTCCTTCGGGTTAGACGGCGCCAGGGCCTCTTTCGTTGGTCCGTATCTTCACGACATCATCAACCGTAGACACAAATATCTTGCCGTCGCCGGTATTGCCGGTATGGGCATATTTCTGAATCACGTTAACAATCTCTGCGACCATATCGTCAGAAACAACGACTTCAAGTTGGATCCGAGGGATGAATTTAACCATCTCATACACAACGGCATCTTTTGCATTTTTGGCCTTGCCTTTGCCGAATCCCTTTATTTCCGATACCGTTACCCCTGGCAATCCTTCAATTGCATGAAGTTCCTCGGTCACTTCCAGCAGTTTTCCTGGTCGAATGATTGCTTTTATCTCTTTCATATGATTCTCCCTATCATAATCTTCGTTATTAGCGCCCCACGACGCAATGTCAGGGGAGTAACTTCTGGGAAAGCGCTTCGACTCCGCTCAGCGCACAAATGCTCCCTGAGCGGAGTCGAAGGGAGCCTCCCTTACATCTCTTCCTCGACTTTTCTCTTCTCAAACCAGCTGTACACCGATGGAATAATCAGCAGCGTCAGCAGGGTAGAGGTCACCAGACCGCCAACAACCACGGTTGCCAGCGGTTTCTGTATTTCAGATCCGGCCCCGCCGGCCAGCAGCATCGGTATCAGGCTGAAAATCGCAATGGATGCGGTCATCATTACCGGCCGCAAACGGTCAACGGTCCCTTTTCTGATCGCCTCATCCAGTTCAAGCCCTTCATCACGCAGCTGCGAGATACGCGACACCAGGACCAGGCCGTTCAATACGGCAACGCCGAACAGCACGACAAACCCGACTGACGCCGGCACTGACAAATATTGCCCGGAGACGAAGAGCGCAAAGACCCCGCCGATCAGGGCGAATGGCAAATTGGAGATGACCAGCAGCGCCAGCCGGATCGAGCGGAACGTGACGTACAACAGCAGCAGGATCAGGCCGATTGCCACCGGCCCGATGATCATCAGTTTTTTCATGGCCCGCTGTTGGTTCTCGAACTGCCCGCCCCAGGTGAGGTAATAGCCCGGCGGCAGCTTGACCTGCTCCTTGATCTTCTGCTTGGCCTCGGCAACGAAACCGCCGATGTCCCGGCCGGTGATGTTCATCTCGATGCCGATCCGGCGCACACCGTCCTGACGGCTGATCTGCGCCGGCCCTTCGATCATCTTTACTTCGGCCAGCTGTTCCAGCGGCACATTGATGCCGGTTTTCGTGGTAATCATCAGGTTCTTGATCGCCTCAAGTGAGTTGCGCTTTTCCTCCGGCAAGCGCACGGTGATATCGAAACTGCGGTTTTCTTCATAGAACTTGGAGGCTGATTTCCCGGCCACGGCAATTTCAATGACATTTTGCACATCGCTTATGTTCAGCCCGTAACGGGCAATTTTCGCCCGGTCGATGTTGACGGTCAGGTAGGGTTGCCCCGAAACCTTTTCTGCAGCCAGATCGGTTCCGCCCCGGACTGTGGAGAGGACCCGCGCAATTTCCGCCGATTTTTCTCGCATTATGTCAATATCTTCACCAAACAGCTTGAGAATCAGCTGGGCACGGGTGCCGGCCACCAGTTCATCAATGCGGCACTGGATCGGTTGGCTGAAACCGACCTGTATCCCCGCTATCGATCCCAGAGCTTTTCGCATCTCGTTGGTGACTTCTTCTTTGGTGATATCCCGTTTCCATTCGCTCTTCGGCTTGAATATCCCCACATAGCCGGTCTTGTCCGAGCCACGGGTATCGAGGGCAACCCCGGTCTGCCCGGTGCGCCCGACAACCGTATCCAGTTCCTGAAATTCCTTCAGTTTTGCGGCGGCTCGCTGGTTTACCTCCATTGCCTTGGCCAGGGAGACACCGGGGAGCAGGGAAACATCCATGTCAAACGACCCTTCATCCATGGTCGGGATGAATTCCGTCCCCAGCTTTGTTACCAGGAAGAGTGAAACAACCAGGAGAATTGCGGCAACGCTTAACACCACCCGCTTTGTCTTCATGGCATAATTGAGCAGCGGCAGATAGAGCCTGGTGGCGTGCTTCATGATGAAGCTCTCTTTTTCCGGATGTGGCTTCAGGAAAATGATGCAGAGCACCGGGATGACAAATACGGAGAGGAACAGGGATGCCAGCAGCGCGATGGCAACGGTGATCGCCAACGGGCCGAACATCTTCCCTTCGATCCCTTCGAGGGAGAGGATCGGGATGAAGGTCAGGGCGATGATCAGCTCGCCGAAGATACTCGGTTTCCGGACTTCCATGACGGCTTTGAGCACGGTCAACAGTTGGGGGTGTTTCCCGCCTTCTTCGCTCAGATGGCGCTGGACATTCTCGACCTGGATAATGGTGGTATCAATGATCATACCGATGGAAATGGCAAGACCGCCCAGGGACATCAGGTTGGCGGTGATCCCGGTAAGTTTCATCACGATAAACGTTGCCAGGAGCGACAGCGGCAACGCGATAAGGACGACGATGCTGCCGCGGATGCTGTTCAGCAGCAGGTAGAGTACGATCAGGACCAGGATGGAGCCTTCAATCAGCGCCTTGTTGACGGTGCCGACGCTTGCCTTGACAATGTCGCTGCGGTCATAATAGGGAACCAGCTTGATCCCTTCCGGCAGCACATTGTTTTCGTTCATTTCCTTGACTCTTGCGGCGACGCGGCGCACGACGTCGCGGCTGTTTTCACCACGCAGCATCATGACGATGCCGCCGACGCATTCATCCTTGCCGTCCTTCATGGCGGCGCCCATGCGGACCGCTTCGCCGATCTTGACCTGGGCCACGTCGCGGATGTAGGTCGGAGTACCTCCTGCCGATTTCAGGACGATATTTTCGATATCGTTGACATCCTTGATCAGACCGACGCCACGGACGATGTACTGGTCCGTACCCCGTTCGAGGAGGTTGCCGCCGACGTTTTCGTTGTTATTACCGATGGCCGAATAGACATCGGCCACGGTAATGCCGTACTTCACCAGTTTCTCCGGCGCCACCAGCACCTGATACTGCTTGAAGTAGCCGCCGAATGAGTTGATTTCGTTAACTCCGGGAACGCTCTTCAGTTGCGGAGTGACAATCCACTCCTGAATGGTTCTCAGGTTGGTCAGGTAGGCCATCTTCTGCTCCGGGTCAGCCGGCATCTGCCCTTCCAGGGTATACTGGTAGATCTCCCCCATGGCGGTGCCGATCGGCCCCATGGCCACTTCAACCCCTTTTGGCACCTTCTCCCGCGCCTCGGCCAGCCGCTCGAACACCAGTTGCCGGGCGAAGTAGATGTCCACATTATCCTTAAAGACAATGGTGACTATCGACAGGCCGAACTTGGTCACTGAGCGCATCTGTTCGATGTCCGGCAGGCCACGCATGGACATTTCAATCGGATAGGTTACGTTCCGTTCAATCTCGATTGCCGACAGGCCATCGGCATGGCTGACGACTTCGACCTGAATGTTGGTGACATCCGGGAAGGCATCAATCGGCAGTTTCAGGTATGAGTACGATCCGAAGGCAATAATCAGCAGCGCCAGGAATATGACCATCCCTTTCTGCCGCAATGTATAGGCTATTAATTTTTCCAGCATCGGAACCTCGCTTTAGTTTGTCGGTAGTGAACCTTCACACTCATAACCCCACCTGTCCTCCCCTTAGCTTAAAGGGAGGGACGCGGAGAAGTGAATGAAGGTGAAGTTACTGAACTCTCTGGAGTCGTTCCCCCTCTTAAGAGGGGGACAGGGGGAGTTATGAAGCTACCCTGTCACTCGCCGTGGCCATGCTCATCCGTCATTTCACCTTTCTTCACTTCCGACTTGAGAATGAACGATCCTTTGATGGCATAGTTTTCACCCTCCTTGAGCCCTGATACGATCTCAACCAGACCATTGGCGGAACGTCCGGGTTGTACCGGGCGTGCGGCGAATTCGTCTTTCTCCTCCACGACAAAAACCACCTTCTTCCCATCCAGCTCCTGAATGGCATCTTCGGGAACCGCCAGCACCGGCGGGGCATCGGCAGCCAGCGCCAGTTCAATGGTGGCGAACATCTCCGGCTTCAGTTTGCGTCCCGGATTGGCAACCTCGACCCGCGCCCTGACGGTGCGCGTCGTCTGATCCACCAGGTCGGCGATATAGGTGATTCTCCCCCTCAGCTTCAAGTCGGGGAAAGCACCGACAATAACGGCTGCAGTCTGCCCAGGATGTACCTTGGCCAAGTCCTTTTCATTGATATCGACTAGAATCCAGACCGAAGAAAGATCGGCAATGGTGTAGAGACTTTTGGAGGGGTCGGCCAATTCGCCGACGATGGCGTGTTTCTCGGTAATAATCCCGCCGATGGGTGAGCGTACCGGCAGGAACGGTTTTTTGTGGTCATCCCCCTTGAGTTCGGACAGTGCAACCCCGTAGAGGGAAAGCCGCTCTTCATCGGTATGCAGTTCAGTCTGGGCGGTCTTGTAGTCGGTTTCAGCCTGAAGAATGTCCTTTCTGGCCGCAATCTTCTTCTCAACCAGGATTTTTATCCGGTCCATGTTGGACTGGGCCAGAGCGAATTTGGTCTTTGACTGGTGATAGCGGTTCAGCGCTTCGCCCAGTTCGACGCTGTCCAGAGTTGCCAGTTGCTGTCCGGCAGCGACACTGTCACCAAGAGAGCCCTTGACGTTGACAATCTTGCCGGAGATGCGCGGCGACACATGGGCGATCTTGTCGGCGTTGGCCTCGACTTTGCCGGTAGCGCTGATCAGCCCGGCCAACCGCTGTTTCTTTGCAGGAGCCACAGCCACGCCATTCTGTTTCTGTACCTCTGCGGTCATTTTGACCTTGCCTTCTTCGCCATGCTCGTCGTGCCCTTCATGGCCTTCCTTCTTTTCCTTATGTTCATCGTGTTCTCCCGGCTTTTCATCCTTGTGGCCGGCTTCATTCTTTTCGGCATGCTCCGCGCCACCACCTTTTTGCAGAGTGCGGTAGTACATGCCGCCGCCTAAAGCGACTGTCAGGATAAGTCCGATAATGATTGCCTTTTTCTTCACTGCACACCTCCGGTAAGTTCTGTTGCCACTGATGATTCGAGTTTGACGAAGGCTGTCTGCCGGTCATGGAGAGCGGTCAGGTAACCGTCGCTGACCTCGAAGAATTTTTTCTGTTCCTGGATGACGGCAAGAATGCCCACCTCACCAAGACGATAGGCTTCCTGGGTAAGTTTCAGGTTTTCCTCAAGTTGGGGGATGATGTCGGCCTTATAAAGGGAGAGTACCGTCGTGGCATTCTGGTAACTGACGTAGGCGGTCTCGACTTCCCGTTCCACGTTTCTGGTAATAGCGGTAAAACGGCTCTCGCTGCTGCTTCGCTTGGCCCTGGCTTCCTGGATGCCGGCCTGATTCCTGTCAAAGACGGGAATGGGCATAGATAGCTTCAAGCCAATGATATAGTCGGTATCTTTACCCTCAACGCCGCCGACCTCAATGGATGAGGCGTCGCGCCTAAGCACCAGACCTGCCGTGAGATTGGGAACGCTTTCGGCCTGGGCAAGGGTGATATCGGCCTCACCCCGGCCTTTTTCAGCTTCCAATGCCTTGATATCGGGACGATTGCCCATGGCAAGCTGCTTCAGATCGGCTGGCGATTTTGCCATGGAGATATCAGAATTGAGTTTTCCGGAGATTACGGGTTGATTGCCGATGGAGAGCCCCATCAGGGTCCAGAGCCTTGACTGGTTCTGCAGCATGACTTTCGCCACGTCGATCCTGGCGCCTTCACTCCGTGCCAGTTCGACCTTCACCAGATTCATCTCCAACTCAGGGATGTCCCCGGCTGCCAGACGCTCTTTGGTTACATCGAGAAGTTGCTTATTGAGCGCGATTGAACGATCAGCCAGGGCCACCCGCTCTTTTGCCAACAAGGCGTCATAGAATGCTGTCTTCACTTCATCACGAAGCAGGCGCTCCCGGTCTGCCAGTTGCCAGCGGTACATATCAAGCTCACGTTCAGCGATGGTCAGCCGCTTGTCCCGCTTGCCGGCCAGGAAAAATTCCTGCGACAGGCCAAGAGCCAGGCTGTTTTCGCTACTGCTGCCGGTCAGGGCGCCGGTGCCGGCCTCAAGATCGAGCGTCGGGTTAGGCAGGAGACCAGCCCTGACCTTACCGGCATCACGGATGCCTTTTTCTTCGCGTAGCGCCTTGAGATCGCCATTATTCTGTAGTGAAAACTCGATTACCTGGGGCAGCGATAGTACTTGTTCCTCGGCACACACTAGGCTTGATGAAAAGACAGATACGATAACGGACACCAGGAGCAAGGCTCCCCGTGCAAATACAGTTGTTCCCAATGGAATAACCTCCTTATTCAGTTGTATATGAAAGGATCGAAGCGGTTTTGGACGCAACTCGAGGGAAAGTTGTCCCGGGATGAGGACGAACTACTCCCGTCGAGGCGTTTCAGGCGTTGTTTTGCGGGGGAATAAACTTGGAGAGAAAGACTTCGGGGAGATGCTTGAATGGGTGAGACGTGCTCAGGTCCAAAATCATGGGGTTATACCTGAGCTGAAACTGTTGAATGGTCAGAGACGCATGACAGGCGCAGTTCGAGCAGGTGTCGCAGCCATCGTAATCATTGTGTTGTTCATGGGGGGAACAAGGGCACTGGTGAGGTGCGGACATTTCAACGTGCGATGCTCGGTCGCCTGCCGTCAAATGACTCTCCATGGCATGAGCGCTATTATGCACACAATTGATCGTGAGACTCAGCGTCATGATCAGGAGAACCCACGTGACAATTTGTAGAGGGAATTTTTTTCGCATGAACGTTTTTGGATAATGTCCGACTCTCTCCAACCTGTCAAGAACCTATTGGGAATTACTGTTACAACTGCAGGAACAAGACATGCCGGCGGCCTTGCCAAAGGCTTCCCTGCCCTCTTTCCAGCTAAGCCAGGCGATCAGCAGCGCACCCAGGGCGTCGAGGCTACCGATGCCGGTCAGCTGAAAACCGACGCTTGCCACCAACAGGACTATCGAGAGGTACACGCAGGTCTTCGAGCAGGCTACATCGGCCAGGATGGCCGGGGAGTTCAACGCCTTGCCGACTCTGGTCTTGTGATGAATCAGGAGCCACATGAACGAAATGGAGACCACTGAGACGACGATGCCCCAGAACGTCGTTACCGGGCGATGCTGCAAGACCATGTTCAGGATCGCCGTGGCAACCAGTCCGGCTGTCAGGAGGTAGAAGGCACTGCCGGTGATCCGAAGGGCTCTCTGCTCGAAGACATCCCGCGTTTCGCCGCTGTTCAGCCTGATGCGACGGATCATGTGCCAGATGCCGACCGCCGAGATGACCTCGATGAAAGAATCGACCCCGAAACCGAACAGGGCCAGGGTCTCGTCGCTAGCCCCCAACGCCATGGAGACGATCCCTTCCACGAAATTGTATCCGATCGTGAGCAGTGCCAGCAGATTGGCCCGGACAAGGAGCTTGTCACGTTCGATCTGTTCCATATCAGGCAGTACCCTCCCGGTACCAGAGGGACGCCACCATCCCGTATATACAGTTCAGACCGATCACGACAAGCGGCGTAACAGCGCCGAATCCGAGTCCCAGCATGCCTTTACCCATCCCCGGCAGCACCAGAAAGAGCATCATTGCCGACGGGAGAAGACTGAAGAGGCAGCCGCGCAGGAGCACCTTGTCCCGCAGCAGCGGCAACAGGAGCAGGAGCATCCAGATGCCGCCCCAAATCATCCGCTGGTAGAGCCAGGGGGCGGTGAACTCGGGCTTCATGGACAACCCGAGCAGATCGCTGATGCCCGCCTTGCCCATGAACCAGATATTGAAACTATCGACGAAACCACCCAAAGCGCCGCCGGCGAAGGCAGCGCTGATCTTTCGGATCATGCAGTAACTCCTTGTGACATAATATGGCTGAGCCCCTCGCGGAGCAGATTCCCCACATGACTGTCATCCAGCGCATAGTAGACGATCCGGCCGGCCTTCCGGTACCTGACCACCCGCAGGGAACGGAGCAGCCTCAACTGATGGGAGACCGCCGACTTGGTGGTCCCAAGGAGACTGGCAATGTCGCAGACGCAGAGCTCTTCGAGGGAAAGGGCGTGGAGGATACGGACCCTGGTAGGGTCACCGAGCACCCGGAAAGTTTCTGCCAGCCGGAATAGAATCTCTTCCCTGGGCATGGCATGCCTGACGGCAGCAACCCTGGCCTCGTTAATCAGGTTGACAGTGCAGATGGCGCTTTCGGGCATTCATAACCTCGATAGTTGAGCAATCATTCAATCGTGATAATAGTTGCTCACCACTTACCCTGTCAATGTCTAAATTGACCTGCTAGCCTCAGGAAACCGCTAGTGCTTTGCCATGCACTTGACGACTACATCGACTTAGGAACAAACGGCTGAATGAGCAATCGTGGAAGGCTCAACATCGCCGGGTCCCGGAACTCTTTGAGACCTATACTCATCTCTGTGTGCCCTTGTTCAGGCTGTGGACGGTAAGTGCCGCACAGACGATCCCACCAAGGAAGATTGAAGCCGAAGTTGCTGTTCGTCTCGCGAGGGATTACCGAATGATGGACCCGATGCATGTCTGGAGTTACCACGACAGTCCGCAGCCATTGATCCACTGGTGCTGGAATCCGAATATTGCCGTGGTTGAATTGGGATGTCGCATTCAGTACCACCTCGAAAATGATAACCGCCAAGGCCGGAGGCCCGATCAGGGCCACTGACGCCAGTTTGATCCCGACGGATATGACTATTTCGATGGGATGAAAACGATTGCCGGTAGTGACGTCTACATCAAGGTCCGTGTGGTGCATCCGATGGAGACGCCAGAGGATCGGAAGAAAGTGGAAAAGCACATGCTGCAGATAAATGATGAAGTCGAGGGCAACAACAGCCAGGGCTATCTTGATCCAGTTCAGCAAGATGATGTTATTCAGTATGCCCCAACCACGTTCCTGAGCCATGAACGCCAAGCCGACCGGGAGAACTGGCAGCAAAAAACGCACCACAGCGGTATCGATCACCACCAGGGAAAGATTGGCAACCCAGCGTCGTCCCTTGCTGTCGGTCAGCGCGCGACGGGGAGCAATGACCTCCCAGACGGCAACAATCGCTAGGACGCCGAAGAAAAAGGCAAGGCGGATGATCTCTTCTGCGGGCATGTTATCCCTTCCCCCAGAGCGGATCGTCTGCGAATTGCCTCCGTATCCGCTCTTCCGGGTTCTGCTCGTAAAACTCCTCCTCGGAAAAGGAGAAGCGATACCCGGAAACATACTCCTGTAACACCTGATAGGCGGTGTTCACCTGACGGATCGTCTCCGGTTCATCCGAATTGCCAGCATCCGGGTGGTGGCGTTTTACCGACTCCCGATGCCGAGCCTTGATCTCCTTGAGGGTTGCCCGCTCCCCCAACCCAAGGACCCGAAGTGCCTCCTGCAAGTCGGCATAGGTCATGGCCGAATCTCAGTGGGTCCAGTCGATGATCTTCGTGTCTGCCCCGAGCCTTTTCTCTACAGCCTCTTTGATGGCTGCAAAATGCGGGCAAGGATACCCAATGGGGTTGCCGTTCTTCATGCAGGAGGCGAACACGATTGCCTCTGCCCCCCGGTCAACCATCATCTTGGCCCTGGTGACGGCTCTCTTGCCTGAGCAGCCACCGCACGAGAGGAAACCGACAATCTCCACCGGCCCGGTCTGCTCGAAGGCCAATGTCCCTTCCCGGGCAACCTTGAAATCGGTGCTGCCGGGGCACATATCCTCAGTCAACTGACAACGAATGATTCCTACCTTCACGTTGGTCTCCCTTTCTCTAGTTGCGGCCTGGTTCTCGGCTGCCTCACGGGCAGTAAACGTCTCATCAGGTGAAGGGTTTCTTGAAGAGCAACCCGTAGTGGTACGGTGGGAGGTAGTAGCGGTTCCGTTCGTGGAAACGGAATCCGGCTTTTCTGCCCCATTCGATGCACTGTTCCGGTCGGGGGCGAATCTCCATGGCCGGACCACGTGGCGTAGTGGGATCGTAGTTCCAGTGAATGACGGCCAGCATGCCGTTCGGCTTGAGTACGCGGAGGGCCTCTTTCATCAAGGCGACCGGCTCTTCGTGATGCAGGATGTTGAAGAGCAGGGCAGCGTCCATGGAGTTGTCGGCAAGCCCGGTTCCTTCGGCCACAAAATCGCGCACCTCTGACCGCACATTGGCAATGCCGGCTTCGTCGCATTTTTGCCGGACTACTTCCACCATCTCAGGCTCGATGTCCAGAGCATGAACTGTTCCCGCAGCAATTCCTGCGGCTGCCAGGGTAAAGGTTCCATATCCGCAACCGAATTCCACCAGATCCTGTACCCCACGATCGAGGCCTAACACTGCCAGAACCTTGGCCGGATCGAAAAAACCGATCCACATCTCTTCATCGGGCATGCCGCTGTCACGGACTTTCATGGTTTCTCCTTTTCATGTTCAAGAACGGCTGCAAGCGACATGGCGCAGACCTTCAGGGCTGCCTCGTTGCCATCGTCGCCCCCTTTTTCAAAGTCATCAGATCGTGTGGCCATGGCATTCGTGATATGGGCAAGGCATATGACACGTTTATCAAGAGCTTCCGCCATTGCCAGCAAGGCAGCCGCCTCCATTTCAACTGCAATGATCCCTTCTTCTCGCCTTGCCGCGATGAGCTCTGATGTTTCACGGAACGGAGCGTCGGTAGTCCAGGAGCTCCCCTGACTGAATTGCACGGCGCCTTCGTGTAACCGCCTGGCAACAGCTGCCACATGGGAAGGCGACGCCAGCGCGAATCGTTGCGGGGGGAGATAGTGATAACTTGTTCCTTCGTCTCGCAACGCCTTGTCAATCAGCAGAAACATGGGAGGCTGGAGATTTTCGGCAATCAGGCCTGCCGAGGATATCGTGACAAGTGCCTTGCAGCCCAGGGCGAAGAGTTCTTCTGCCACAAGCACCGCGAATGATGCGCCAACGGTACCGCCAATAATTCCGTATTCTGAGCCGTCGACATGCCAGAGGTAGAGACGGGTATGGAAACAGGGCCAGGCAGGCTCCAATTTCATCTTGCCGTTTGCCGCCAGAAAGTCCACCAGCTCACCGTCAAAGTCCAGTAGACAGCCTTCCGGCACAATCAAGGGAGGCAGACTTTTCTGGATTCTGGCTGATTCAAGCATATTGCCGGGTAGGAATACCGGCTCGTCAGTATAGTTGCGATCAAGGAGAGGTACGCAATCGTTACCGGCCACAACAGCTACCCCCTGTTGTGTTTTTTTCACGGTCCAAGTCATCCTTGGATTTGCGAATCGCCGGCTCATCTTCGGCAAGCAGCTCAATAACAGCAGATGCCAGCCTGGGACGACTGACATAATAACAACGCAGGGAACCATCCTGGGCAAAGTCTACCAGACGGACATTCCGCAGCACGGTCAAATGCTGAGAGATGTTGGCCTGGGATGCAGGCAGAATCTCTTGGATGTCGGTTACGCACTTTGTGCCCTTGAGCAGTTCCATGACAATCTGCAAACGGGTCGGATGCGCAAGGGCTTTAAGCAAATCGGCACTCTTTTGTACAGTATCAGCGTCCATTACGCCTCCCAGAGCATATTCGAATATCCTAATACCTATGGTCAACTGAGAAGTCAATTGGAAATACGGTGATAATTTCCTTTCGGTAAAATTGCTTGACATTGGTCTGGATTTTAGTATTTTAGCATTTAAGCACTTACTTATAAGGTTCCCCATGAAAGAAGCAGCCGAGCTTTTCAAAATTCTCTCCGTGGACAAGCGGATCGAGATCATCGAACTTCTCAAGAAGGAGCCGATGAGCGTCAACGCCATTGCCGAGACTCTTGGGGTAACACAGTCGGCGATCTCCCAGCACCTGCGGGTTCTGAAGTCGGCGGGGCTGGTCAAGGACGAAAGGCAGGGGTACTGGATTTACTACTCATTGAACCGCGAGGTCTTGGAAAAATGCAGACAACGGCTCAACCGGGTCTGTACATGCGGATGCGGTGGCAGTGGCGGAGAAAATATGTGCCAATAACAAAAGGCCTTTTTTATTTGCCATATATATTAGTGTATTTGCATGAACTTATACAGGAAGGAGGTGATAACAATGACAGAAAACAAGAAAGAGACGAACGAGAAGCCGGAAGCGAACAAGCCGCAAAGCATGTGCGGCTGCGGCTGCACGCCGCCGGTCAAGAAGTAGGCAGGTGAAGTCGGGAGGCAGGTTTCCCGCCTCCCCCCTATCGAGTCCTCAAGGAGGGAAAAAAATGAAAGAATTGCTGACGGTTGCGCTTATGTGGTTTCATTTGACTGCTACCATCATTTGGTTGGGGGGAATCGCCTTCATCCTGCTGATCGCCATTCCATCTGCAAAGCAAGTGCTACGCGGAGAAGCCGGGGGGCTGATGGGAGAAGTTACCAGAAGGTTCACTCCCATGGCAAACCTTGCCATACTATTCTTAATCCTCAGCGGTATATTCCTCATGGCGATTAACGGCAACATTTCCGGTGAGGTCTTAAAAGGCGGGTATGGAACAGCAATGCTGCTCAAGCTCCTTTTGTTCCTGCTCATGGCAGGGGTGCATTTCTTCCGGGGCAAGGTACTGGCACCCCGTATTGCCAAGACCCAATCGGATGGTGAAAAAGTGAGGATTCAGAAGTTATCTCTCAATCTAGTCTGGTTGAATTTTGGCTCCGGACTGGCGGTTATACTTCTTTCCGCTTTTGTCGGGGCAGGTAGTTGATTACATTTGCAGCTACATGAACAGGATAGTCCGGCTTCCCGACTCTCTTACCGATAAGCCAGCGATCAACAGCGCAGTCATCGATCGATGAGCCGCTGGTCAAAAAATCGGTCCCAGAAGGAATAAAGCGGATTTTGAAGGAGGAAAAAAAGACGGATTTATGCTACATCTCTCACCATGCATCTCGACTGGAACGACATTGACACCGTCCTCCTGGACATGGACGGCACGCTCCTCGACCGCCATTTCGACGACCACTTCTGGCTGGAGCATGTCCCGAAGACCTATGCCGCAAAGCACGCCCTCCCCCTGGCCGTGGCCAAGGAACAGCTGTATGCTCTCTTCCGCTCCCAGGAAAACACCCTCAACTGGACCGACCTGGACTACTGGTCCGACCGCCTTGGTCTTGACATCCCCCTGCTCAAAAGGGAAGTGGATCACCTCATAGCGGTCCATCCCTTTGTCGTCGAATTCCTCCTCTTTCTCCGCCATCACGGCAAACAGGTCCATCTGGTTACCAACGCCCACAGTAAAACCCTGGACCTGAAGATGCGCACAACCCGCCTTGGCCCCTACTTCACCAGCATCGTTTCGGCCCATGAAGTGGGACTTCCCAAAGAGGACCTCGCCTTTTGGGGAGCCCTGCAGAGAATGATCCCGTATCAACCAGAACATACCCTCCTGGGTGAGGACAGCGAGCGAAACCTCTTCACCGCCCAACAGTTCGGCATCCGTTACCTGGTGTACGTCAGCCGTTTCAGTTCAACGGTCCCGCCCACCCCCTCTCCCACCTACAGTTCCGTTCACCATTTCGGCGAACTGATCCCGCCGGGAGGCAGTTCACAAGCCCCTCGCCCACCACTTTGACTTGTACCCACAACGTGTTATTTTATAAGCATACAGGACGACATATAAGGCAAAAGGAGGGCTATTTCGGGGGAGGATATATGGAATACCTTATCTTCATCTTCTTGAGCGCAGCAATCGCTCATGCTATCCAATTATTCTGCTATTTCGACTATCTGAAAACACATGACCGGACGCCCCGTGCAGAATCGGGGATGGAACTTCATCACCACGCTTGAACACGCTTACTCCGGGCACCACAAGAAGAGGCAGGATGCCCATGGCACCTTGCCTCTTCTTGTGGTGATCACTGCCCTCTTCCCGCGTTTCACTCAACCCACACCATTGTTCCGCGAAAGTTTACACATCAACCAAACGATGTTCGCCATTTCACCGTATTTTGCCATTCGTCAGCTTCAATTGTCACAAGAGTAGGCTATTTCAGCAACATAGACATTTTTTTTGCTTCATGGAACATCGTCAACAGTGATCAGGGTGCCAAAACGGGAAAGGAATAATGAATTAGGCTTGCGAACGAATGTCCGAGGTTACAGACAGCATCCTGCCTGCGGAAAAAACACAAAAAACAACTAAAAACCGTGACCTTAACATCTCTTAAGCCAAGCTGGCATGACTTACGCAAAATGATCGCCAAACAGATTCATCAGCCAACCCATAACGGCCAACAAAGGAGGTAACAATGGAATTCGTCGTCTTTTTCTCCGCCATCTCCCTGATCGCCCTTGGCACCCAAATGGTCTGCTATGCTGCCTATCTGCGAAAGTCCGCCTTTGAGATCCCCTCTATCACTCCCGGCATGGCTGCTGATCCCAGCTGATCACCTACACCTGCGCAGCAAAAAGAAACGGCAGGGTGCGCTACACGCCCTGCCGTTTCTTTTGTACGCTTCCTGACGCTATCAGTCCAGATTGTCCTCGATCCTGATCAGCTTGGTCTGCTCCCTGATAACGTCAAAGGAGTCGATCTCCGCCAGGGCCAGCCGCACGTCCTGTTCACGGGCCTCATGGGTCATGATCACGATCGGGACCGTCTCGCTGGAACTTCTGGCGGTCTGGATCATCGATTCGATACTGATGCTGTGTGTGCCGAGAGCTCCGGCAATCCTGGCCAGAACCCCGGGGCGGTCGGCAGCGCTGAATCGCAGATAGTATTTGCTGACCGACTCGCCGATCGGCTTGATTTCCAGGCTCTTGACCGACGATTCATGGAAGCCGCGGGACGCCACCCGTTGACCGATGCCAGCCATGATATTACGGCCGATGTCGATCAGGTCTCCTACCACGGCGCTCGCTGTCGGCTCCATCCCGGCACCGCGGCCGTAGAGCATGACCGGACCGACGAAATCACCGGCCAGGCGGATGGCGTTGAAAACGCCGTCCACATCGGCAAGCGGGTAATTCAGCGGGATCATGGTCGGATGGACCCGCGCCTCGATCCGGTCGCCGTCACGCTTGCCAATGGCAAGCAGCTTGATCTTGTAGCCGAATTCCCGGGCAAAATTGACATCGATGGCGGAAATCCCCGTGATCCCCTCGGTATGTATCTCATCGAACTTCACCCTGGTGCCGAAGCAGAGGGAAACCAGGAGTGACAGCTTGTGCGCCGTATCGACCCCCTCGATGTCGAAGGTAGGGTCGGCCTCGGCATACCCCAACTCTTGTGCCGTCTTCAAGACATCGGCAAAATCAGCCCCTTCCCGGGTCATCCTGGTCAGGATGTAGTTGCAGGTGCCGTTGAGAATCCCCAGTACCGTGCTGAAATTGTTGGCTGCCATGTTCCCCTTGATGGCGGAAAGAACCGGAATGCCGCCACCGACAGCCGCCTCGTAGAGGACCTCTACCCCCCGATCGGCCGCAGCCTGGTAGATCTCCTCGCCATGGACCGCAAGGAGCGCCTTGTTGGCGGTAACTATGTGCTTGCCGTTGCCAATGGCCTTCAGGACAAAGCTCCGGGCCGGTTCGTAGCCGCCGATCAGCTCGATGACCACGTCGATCTCGGGATCGTTCAGCAGTTCGTTGGCATTGGTCGTGAGCACACCGTCCGGTACGCTTACCCCCCGATCGGTGGTTATGTCCAGATCGGCAATCTTTTTCAGCATCAGACGGGCGCCCAGCTTTTCCTCGATCAGGGAGCCGTTCTTCTGCAGTAGCTTGACAACACCGGTACCGATGGTACCGAATCCGATAAGTCCCAGGGTGATTGGCTTCATTGTTCCTCGCACGTTACGGTGATGGTTGACCGGGGACAGCCTTCTCACCGGCGAACTGGTCAAGTATGCCGTTGATGAAGGCCGGGGAATCTTCGGTCCCGAACTTCTTGGCAATTTCAATGGCCTCGTTGATGGTCACGTTGGCAGGGATGTCGGGACGGAAGAGCAGCTCGAACACGGCCAGCCGCAGGATATTCAGGTCTATCTTGGCCATCCTCGGCACGGTCCAGTTGGTGGACTTTTCCTCGATGGCGGCGTCGAGCTCCGCCTTATGTTCGGCAACGCCGAGCACCAGCTCTTCAGCAAAAACGCGTGAAGCCTCCGAGCCGCGGGACCCCTCCCGGAAGTGGCGAAGCGCCTGAGGCACCGATACCGGGTTCAGTTCCATGCCATAGAGAATCTGGAGGGCCTGCTCCCGCCCTTCGCGGCGCGCACCCACCCTAAACGACCTTGAGCAGGTTGGCGGTTTCGATGGCGGTCATGGCCGCGTCGAATCCCTTATTCCCGGCCTTGGTGCCGGCCCGCTCAACGGCCTGTTCGATGCTGTCCGTGGTGAGTACGCCAAACGCGACCGGCACCCCGGTCTTGAGCGACACCTGCGCAACACCCTTGGATACTTCGGCAGCAACATAGTCGAAATGGGGGGTCGACCCACGGATCACTGCCCCGAGACAGATAATGGCATCGTACTTCCCGGCCACCGCCAGTTTCTGCGCTACCAGCGGGATCTCAAAGGCACCGGGCACGCGCACGACAGCAATGTCGCCGTCCGCAGCGCCGTGACGAATAAGGGCATCGAGCGCCCCTTCCAGGAGACGTTCGGCAATGAAACCGTTGAAGCGGCTGACGACAATACCGACGCGGAGGCCGGTGGCATCAAGTTTTGCATCATGGTATACGGGCATAATCCCTCCAAACCTGAATGTATTTAGATATTTTCGCCAGGCGTCTCACAGACGTCCACGTTCTCGAGCAGGTGCCCCATCTTGTCGCGCTTCGTCTGCAGATAGCGCAGATTGCAGCTATTGGGTTGCACCTCGATCTGCACCCGGTCCACGATATTGATGCCGTAACCTTCCAGACCGATGACCTTTTTCGGATTGTTGGTCAAGAGACGGATATTCTTCAGACCGAGGTTCACGAGGATCTGGGCACCGATGCCGTAATCCCGCAGATCGGCCTTGAAACCGAGCTCCAGGTTGGCCTCCACGGTATCCTTTCCCTCATCCTGGAGCACATAGGCCTTCAGCTTGTTTACCAGGCCGATGCCACGCCCCTCCTGACGCATGTAGAGGATGACACCTTTCCCTTCCCGCTCGATCATGGCCATGGCACTCTGCAACTGCTCGCCGCAGTCGCAGCGGCAGCTGCCGAAGACATCGCCGGTAAGGCACTCGGAATGGACCCGCACCAGCACCGGCTCGTCACCGGCAACATCACCCTTGACGAGGGCGATATGCTCCAGATTGTCCACCTGGTTGTCAAAGGCAATCGCCTTGAAATCTCCGCCGTACAGTGTCGGCATGGTCGCTTCGACAGACCGCTGCACCAGGGTTTCGGTGCGCATCCGGTAGGCAACCAGGTCGGCAACGGTACAGATCTTCAGACCATGCTCCTTGGCGAACACCCGCAGTTCGGGCATCCGGGCCATGGTCCCGTCGTCGTTCATGATCTCGCAGATCACGCCGGCCGGCGTCAGCCCAGCCAGCCGGGCCAGGTCCACCGACCCCTCGGTCTGGCCGGTCCGCACCAGTACGCCGCCACTGCGGGCCCGCAGCGGGAAAATATGACCGGGCCGGGCCAGATCCTCTGCCCGCGTCTCCGGGGCCACGGCGGTCAGAATGGTGTGGGCACGGTCAGCGGCCGAAATGCCGGTCGATACCCCTTTCTTCGCCTCGATGGAGACGGTGAAGGCGGTGCCGAAGGAAGAGGTGTTGTTGGCAACCATCGGGTTGAGGCGGAGCCGGTCACAGGTCTCCGGCGTAAGGGTCAGGCAGATCAGCCCCCGCCCGTATTTGGCCATGAAGTTGATCGCCTCGGGCGTGACCGCTTCGGCCGCCATGGTCAGATCCCCTTCGTTTTCCCGGTCTTCATCGTCCACCAGGATGACTATTTTCCCCTGACGGATATCCTCTATGGCTTCTTCAATGGTTGCAACAGGCACTGTCGATCACCAATCCTTATGAATTTCGTACCCCTTCAAGGGGATCAGGGTTCTATACCAGAAATAGCGGAAATAGGCAAAGGGCAAAACCAGGAACTAGGGACTGGGGACCGGTAAAACCGGAAAACCTACCCGATTTAACCGCACCGTCAGACGAACCCGTTGGCCGCCAGGCTCTCCAGGGTCAGCCCCGCGCGGCCGGCCGGCTGATGGCCCGTCAGGAGCCGCTCCACATACTTGCCAATGATGTCGGTCTCGATATTGACTTTGAAACCCGGCCGGACAAACTGGAGCGTCGTCTTGGCTGCAGTAAGGGGAATGATATTGACGCTGAAACCGTCGTTACTCACGGCATTCACCGTCAGACTGATCCCGTCAATGGCCACCGACCCCTTTTCCACTATATAGCGGGCATGCTGGGGAGGCAGTTGGAAGGTTATCACCAGGTTGCCGGAGACCTCGCGTACCCCCACAACCGTGGCAACGGTGTCGATGTGACCGCTGACCAGGTGCCCACCCAAACGGTCACCTACCTTCAGCGCCCGCTCCAGGTTGGCCGGTGCGCTAGCAACGAGCCCGCCAAGGGTTGTCCGGTCCAGGCTCTCGGGTGACACGTCGAAGGTGAGCTCGCCGGCACCCTTTGCCACCACCGTAAGGCAGGCGCCATTCACCGCCACCGAGTCCCCCATGGCGATCTCGCCACACGGCAGAGCGGTCGTTACCGTGAGCCGGGCAGCGCTCCCGGCACGCTGGAGCCGTACCATCTTGCCTACATCTTCAATCAAGCCGGTAAACATCGGTGCTCCGGATATCCGGTGACAAGAAAATCATCGCCGATCCTGGCGAGAGTCACATCGCTCAACGAAATAGCGTCGGCCATCATCTCTGCTCCCCTGCCGGTAAAGAGTCCGCGTCCCTCGCCGGCCACGATCTTGGACGCATAAAAAAACATCACCTTGTCGACCAGCCCCTGGCGGACAAACTCACCAGCCAGTGTTGCCCCGCCTTCCAGGAGAACCGACTGTACCCCCCGGTTGCCAAGTTTCCGAAGCAGATCGGCAAGGTCGACCCGGCCGTCCCGCTCCCGACAGACGAGCAGTTCAGCACCGCGACAACGGAGTGCAACTCCCCTGTCGCCAGCGTCCACTGTCGTGGCTATGACCGTCCCGCTGCTGGACGCCTGGGCCAGCATCCGGGCATCCACAGGCATCCGGAGACCGGAATCGACGACCACCCGAAGTGGATCACGCCCCCGCAGGTGCCGTACCGTTAACTGGGGATCGTCGGCCAGGACTGTGCCAACCCCCACCATGATGGCATCCACCCGGTCCCGGAGGCGGTGGACCAGCCGGCGGGACCGCTCGCCGGTTATCCAGCGGGAGTCACCGCTGGCTGTAGCGGTCTTGCCGTCAAGGGTCAGGGCGCTCTTCAGGATGACAAACGGCAATCCGGTGGTCACATGCTTTACGAATGGCTCGTTCAGGAGCCGGCTCTCCCGCTCGCAGATATCTACAGTCACGGCAATGCCGGCCTTTCGCAGGATCGCCACCCCCTTGCCGGCCACCTTGGGGTTGGGATCGACCATGGCGACAAACACCCGGCCCACCCCGGCTGCCACCAGGGCATCGGCACAGGGAGGGGTGCGGCCGAAGTGGGCGCACGGCTCAAGGGTCACATACACATCCGCGCCATGGGCCAGATCACCGGCCATCCGCAGGGCATGGATCTCCGCATGGGGAGTGCCGGCCTTTCGGTGCCACCCCTCCCCCACGATCACACCATCACGGACAATCACACAGCCTACCGCCGGGTTCGGCGAAGTCCGCCCCACCCCTTTGCGCGCCAGGGTCAGCGCCCTGCGCATCAGCCGCTCGTGCTGGATGGCGACACTCACTTTTTCAGCAACTCCTGGAGCTCCACCATGAATTCGTTGATATCCTTGAAAGAACGGTACACCGAGGCGAAGCGGACATAGGCCACCTCATCCGCGTCGTGGAGCTCCTTCATGACCCAGGCGCCAATAGTGGTGCTGGGAATCTCCCGCTCGCTGCTTTCCTGGAGACGGCTCTCCAGGCGATCCACCATTTTTTCGATGGACTCCACCGATACGGGCCGCTTCTCGCACGCCTTCTTGATGCCGGCAATCACCTTGAGCCGGTCGAACGGCTCACGGCGACCATCCTTCTTCTGCACCAGGGGAAGCATCTCTTCGATCCGCTCATGGGTAGTGAACCGCTTGCCGCACGACTCGCACTCACGGCGCCGACGGATGGCCGAGCCGTCCTTTTCCGGTCGCGAGTCCACCACCTTGCTGTCAGGAAGGGCGCAGAACGGACACTTCACGGGATGGCCTCCTCCGGCGGCGCGGGTACGAACGGTTCGACTGCCACCCCGGATTCTGCGATCATGCTGGCGGCCAGTTGGTCAGGATAACCGGTCTCGTACACGATCCGCCTGATGCCGGCATTGATGAGCATCTTCGAGCAGATGATGCACGGCATGGTAGTGCAGTAAAGGGTTGCGCCGTTAATATTGGTCCCGTGCTTGGCCGCCTGGATGATGGCGTTCTGCTCGGCATGCAGCCCCCGGCACAGTTCGTGCCGCTCCCCGGAGGGAATTCCCATCTGCTCCCGCAGGCATCCCACGTCCAGACAGTGGGCCACCCCGGACGGCGCACCGTTATAGCCGGTGGACAGGATGTTCTTGTCCTTCACCAGCACGGCCCCTACCTGCCGGCGCAGGCAGGTCGAGCGGCGGGCCACCAGATGGGTTATCTCCATGAAATATTCATCCCAGGTAGGGCGGGACATGGCAGGCTCCTATAAAATGGTTTTCTACCATACTCCATCAGGCCTGAGCGGTCAAGGATCTCACCGCGCAGTGATGTTGACAGGTCTGCACCGGACGGCTAGTATGCAAATGGTATGATATGAGAATGGAGCAGTACATTGGACCCAATTTCCCTGCTGCACAAATATTTCCCCGAAGATGGCGCGCGCGGGATCGTCCTTGAGCATAGCCGCTGCGTGGCCAACAAGGCGTTACAACTGGCCCGCAGTCATCCCGCACCACAGTCACTCGATCTCGTATTCATCGAAGAAGCAGCTCTTCTCCACGACATCGGCATCTGCCGCACCGATGCACCCGGCATCGGCTGCCACGGTCCTCATCCCTATATCCTTCACGGCATCCTGGGAAGGGAAATCCTTGAAGCAGAAGGGCTGCCGCGCCATGCCCTGGTCTGCGAACGGCACATCGGGGTGGGGCTGACCGCCGCCGACATCGCTCTCCAGGGGCTCCCCCTTCCCCACCGGGACATGGCACCAACAACCGGCGAGGAGCGGATCGTCTGTTTCGCGGATCTGTTCTATTCGAAGAAACCCGGCCAGATTGTGACGGAGAAAACGGTTGCCAAGGTCCGCCAGGAGATCGGCCGGTTCGGAGCCGAAAAAACCGTCATCTTCGACGCATGGATGGCGGAACTTGCCTTTGCAGTTTAGGAGCACACGCCCATGAAGCCGATCGGCAAACCGAACAGGCAACCGCTGGCATATCTTCCTTTTCTGCAGCATCTCCCGGCCGAACAGCTGAATGAACTTGCCAGCTGTATCAAGACCCGCCACTTCTCGAGGAATCAGGTCATCCTCCAGGCCGATGAGACCGACCGGTACATGTACATCATCACTGCCGGCACAGTGAAGGTGGTACAGTCGAGCGACAAAGGCAAGGAATCGATCCTGGCCATTCACAAGAAAGGCGATTTTTTCGGCGAGATGGGGATTCTGGATGGTCAGACCTCACCGGCAACCGTCATTGCCCTTGAGGAGACCTCCCTGGCCCTGATCAGCAAGGTTGATTTTCACGCACTCTTCCTGGCCGACCCGGCGATCAGCCGACAGATCATCACCTTCCTCTGTGGCCGACTGCGCGATTCATGGCTCATGCAGAGGGTGCAGAGCTCGGGCAACGCCGAGGAAAGAGTTGTTGCCCTGTTACGTCACATGGCTGAACGTCATGGCGTGCGGGATCAGCGTGGCATCATCCTGACCATGCGGCTCACCCATCAGGAAATCGCCGAATTCGTCTCCCTTTCCCGGGAGACTGTCAGCCGGCTCATGACTCGCTTGGCGCAGAACGGCACCATAGAAATCCTTCCCGGCAGGAAAATCCTCCTAAGAAAATCTTTCTGCGTCTGACCAAAATGTGATAAACGACACAAAGCTTTTTCGGAGCCATGCCGTAAGATTATAACGCAATAACAAATCAAGCTGTTTCCGAACGGGTAAACCTCGGGTAACCGGGGGACACAAAGCCACGGGTCCTGCACAAAAGGCAGGATAGCCGGGTTGCCGAAGAGACAGGGTCTACCGCCCTACTTTCTCCGGTGCCCTGTTTTTTAAGGCACCTGGAAAGCACATGGAGGTAGACATGAAAGCACCATCCCGCAACATCCTCTCAGCAGTTCTTCTCGCCGGTCTCACCATTTTCACCGCCCAACAATCCCAGGCAAGCACCGCCCCGGCAAAATTCGTCGTGGATGAACTGCTCGTGCAGTTCGTTGCCGGCGTTCCCCACGAAAAGGCCCATGCCATCGTAATGGGACACGGCGGCAACGAAGCTGATGAAATTGTCCCCATCCGCGTCAAACGAATCAAAGTGCCTCCACAGTCCATCCAGAAAGTCAAGAATGCGCTTGCCAACAACCCTCATGTGAAGTTCGTTGAAGAGAACTTCCTGGCTGCTGGTGGCAGCATTCCCAACGACCCCTCCTATACCTCGCAATGGCACCTGTCAAAGGTTTCGGCACCCCAGGGGTGGGATATTACCACTGGCTCGAGCGTTGTCGACATCGCCATCGTTGATTCCGGTGTTGACCCTTCCCACCCCGACCTCGCAGGCAAACTGCTCCCCGGCTACAACTTTTTAAACGGAACTACCGATACCCATGACGTGCTAGGCCATGGCACTGCTGTTGCCGGCACGGCGGCAGCGATCTCCAACAACGGAGTTGGGGTATCCGGCCTCGCCTGGAATAATCCGATCATGCCGTTGGTAGTGCTTGATGCCACTGACTACGCCAGCTACAGCAACATCGCCAGCGCGATTATCTACGCGGCTGATCACGGGGTACGAGTCATAAACGTCAGCATCGGCGGTTCCAGCGCATCTTCGACACTGCAGAACGCCGTAACCTATGCCTGGAGCAAGGGAGCTCTCGTCTTCGCCAGTGCCATGAATAACGGGACATCGACACCATACTATCCTGCAGCCTGCATCAATGCCATTGCCGTTGCCTCGACAGACTCAAATGATAACCGTTCGAGCTTCTCCAGCTATGGAAACTGGATCACCGTTTCCGCCCCTGGTTCGTATATCTACACCACCAACAGAGGCGGCGGGTACGGCGCCTGGAACGGCACCTCATTCTCGTCCCCCCTTACGACAGGCTTGGCGGCTCTTATCCTTTCGGTGAACCCGGCCCTGACCAACCAACAGGTGAAGGAGATCATCCTCCAGAATGCCGATGACCTCGGCACCGCCGGATTCGACCAGTATTTCGGAAACGGCCGCATCAATGTGGCCAAGAGCCTCCTGGCCGCCCAGACATTGGTACCCCAACCCGACACACTCGCCCCGACAGTTTCCATCGCATCACCTGCTGCAGGAACATCGGTCAGTGGCTCTACGGTAGTGAATGTCACGGCCACCGACAACGTCGGGGTAACCAAGGTTGAACTCTACCTGAACGGCTCTCTCCTTGCATCAGATACCACCGAGCCGTACAGTTTCCTTTGGGATAGCACCCAAAACCCCGATGGCAGCTACCAACTGGAAGCAAGGGCCTATGATGCCGCTAGTAATGTCGGCTCCTCCGCAACCGTCGCCGTAACAGCCAGCAATTTCAAGGACACGGCAGCCCCGTCAGTTGCCATCACCTCGCCGGCAAACGGTGCCTCTGTCGCCACCCTCAAGTCGGTGAGCATCAAGGTTGCGGCATCGGACAATGTCGGCGTGGTTCGCAGCGAACTTTACATCGACGGGATACTGAAAACCTCCTCCGCTTCCGGATCTCTCACCTATAACTGGAACCTGCGGAATGTCGCCAGAGGCCAACACGCAATAATGACCAAGGCTTATGATGCTGCAGGAAATAGTGCCAGTTCCACGATCACCGTAACCAGATAGTTATTTCCGAGAAATACAATAAGAAAAGGGGGCGAGATTTCTCTGCCCCCTTTTCTCTCGTCTTTGGCTATCTGAAGGCATAACAAACCGCAGCCGGCAAGGACTTTTC